>NZ_AKFJ01000118.1 GCF_000272475.1 Novosphingobium sp. Rr 2-17 | reverse complement strand
CGCAGGCGATCGTCACTGGATTGTGCCATGTCTGGTTCCTTCACAGCATCATGAGTTGGGGATCGGGGCCGGGGCTGGTCTCGATCCAAGTGACACGGGCGGCGATGGCCCGGTCGTAGGCGGCCTCGGCGGCAGCGATTTCGGCCTGGGCGGCGGCGAGCTTTTGCGACGCGCGGCTTTTTCGCTGTTCGCAGCAGCGCACGAGCTGCTCGATCTTGGCGAGGGTGGGATCGCCGACGAACAAGTGCGCGAAGTGTGCCTCGCCCATCGGCCTTAGCCCGCCGCGCTCAGGTAGATCGCGACCTGGGCGCCCGCGCAGATCACGCCGAGCAGTGCCGCGGCGATGACCAGCACGGGCATGGCGATCCGCTCATACGCGGCGGCGAGGTTGGAAAGGCGGCGCTGCGCTTTGTGCAGTTCGCGCGCTTCGGCCAAGGCCTCTTCCCGTTCGATCTGGGCCAGCATGGCGCGGACGTCGACGGGGGCGGTCACTGTAGTTCGCCCTTGGGCAGATCGATTGCGCATTCGGGGCAGTAGGCGTGGGTGTTCTCGCCGATCGGCGCCGCGCCCCAGTTCTTCGGCAGGTCCGGGGTCGGGCTGCATTCGGGGGTTTCGCAGGCGCTGCAGACGAACAGGAACGCTCGCGCCGGGGGCTGCGGCTGTGGCGGGGTGGGGCTCTGGCGCATGGTTGGCTCCGGTTTGAAGACAAGGGAGGGGCGTTCCCGGAAGCGAGCCGGGTTGAAAATCACGGGGTCGGGAGGGTCAGGCCAGCGCGGCCGTCAGGTTAGGTGACGATCGCGCTGGTCACAGGTTCGGGCGGGGGGCCGTCGTCATTATCGGCGCGGTCGTTCGCGGCTTCGTGCCATTTGGTCATCGGCAGCTTGTGCTTGAGCACCGGAAAGCGGCTCGGCTTGGTGGTGCGCTTTGCCACCATCTCGACGACGAATTGGTGGCCGCAGGCATCGGGATTGCGGCAGGTGTAGTAGACTTCCCGAAACAGCAGGCTGTTCTTGCCCACCGATCGCGCGAAAGCGCGGCCCCCGCAGGCCGGGCAGTTGACGTGTGGCAATTGGACCGGACGACCCGACATTACCGTATTTCCCCCGTGGCTTCGTGCCCGGCCCCATTGCCGGGTAGAAGGGCTTTGAGCCGTCCGAGGAGGCGCGGGAGAAGCGCGTCTACGTCCTGGGTTTCGGCAATGGCGCGATGGATCGTGGCGGGGGATGCACCGGGCTGCATGGCCTCAATGCAATGGCTGAGCGCCTCCCCGCTTTCGCGGGTGGCCAGGGCGATGTCTTGTGCGAGCGCGGCGCGGCAGGCGATCACGTCTGCCAGAGCGACGCCCAGTTGCAATTCGTAAGCCGCCCGGATCGGCGCATGATCGCCACCAGCGCGCATGTAGGCCTGATCGAGGGCGATGGCCTGATCGAGCGTGGGCGTGCCCTTGCGGTCGCTCTCGCTCCAATGGCGGACGGTGCGAACCGAACGGCGGGTGATCTTCGCCGCCGCCTGCCAACCGATGAGGCCGGCGACAGTGGTGATGGCGAGCGAGAAGGATAGTGGGGCGCGGACTTTAGTCATGCCGTTTCCCGCCGCGCTATCGCTGGGCTTCCAGACACCAACGAAAGGAGAGTTCCGTACAGATAGCCGGTATTGCCGTCCTGTGGCCGAATGCAGCCAACCAGGATCGTTTTCGTGAGATTTGCGATGGCGACATCAAATCCGCGACCGTCGAGGAATACCACGCCTCGATCAGCAAGGACCTGGATCATAAGACCGCGAGCGGCATAGCTGCGAAGCGCGTCGAGTTCGATGCCGACGAACTCCTGGCTTTCGCCAGGGCAAACGGACGCCGGGTCGAGTCCGAGATAAGCGGCCTGTTCGTCACTGCCCTTGCGAACCGCGAAGGTGCCAAGCACGGTAGAGCTGGCGGCTGTAATGCCCTGCCTACTCATCGCTAAACGCCGCCTTCGCATCGCGCTCTTCATGTCGGCGTAGCATTGCAGCCACTTGGCCCGGCAGATCCGATTCTTTTGCAGCGGCCTTGGAGATGAAGCCTTGGGTGGCAGGAGGAAACGGGGTGCCTTTGTCTACGAACTCGTAGAACATGCCACCCAACCGAGAATCTCCGGCAGCGACCGCGAGGCGAAGGCACTCCAGGCGGAGACCCTCGTCGTGGGTGAGGAACTCGTCGATCTTCATGCCGCGTCCTTCCATTGCGCTTTGGTGGGGTGATCGCAAACGACGGGGGCGTTGGTCGCCGCTACATCGGCATCAGGACGACCAAGGGGGAACACGACATTTTCGGCAGTGACCGGCAGGCCAAGGTTCACGGCGACGGCCAGAACATGCGGCTGCTTCTGTGCGGGAATGCGGCCTTGCGTCTTCCATGCGGATACGTTGGCGGGCGCTTCGCCCAGTTTGCGCGCCATCGGGCGGATGCCTCCGAAAATCGCGAATATGTTGTCTGCGTGTTGCATGCGCATTGTGTATGCGAAAGCTGAACGTCTATCAACTACATTCTGAAGCAAGACTGTGTGCAGGTTTTCCGTATAGTCGGCCTATGGCTTCCGTAACTTCTCGGCTCAAAGAGCTTCGCAAGGCTGCCGTTCCCAAGTTAAGCATTAGGCGTATCGCTGAAGAACTCGACATGCCCTTCGGTTCGTATGCCCGCTATGAGTCCATGAGCACGTTCAAAAAGCCGCATTTGCCGCTGGAGTTTGCCCGACGTGTAGCGGCGGTCCTGGCCGAACACGGCGTAGATCCTGCCGAGGTCATGAAGCTTGCGGGCTTGAGGGATGCAGAGGCCGAACCGGAAGCGCGTGCGGTTGAGGCTGCGAGGCCGCCGGTTCAATATATTTCGCTGCCGATTGCACTGCCTAGTGAAGCTGCGCTCTGCGATATGTTCCTAGGGCTGTTGGCTTTGGTGCCTGAGCACGCTTCAAAGCAAGAGACTGCAGAAACTCTTGCTCGATGGCTTCCAACTGGCTTCGCAGGAATTGGACCTTTCGTGCCCGATCAAGTCGCGCTTGCAGCAACTGACCGCCAAGAGCGTCATCTATCTGACGACGAAGGCTCATCCGAATTGCAGCCAACGTCGCGCACCTGACGGTGCAAACCGGGCACGCAAACTCGCAGCCCGGCTCCGATCTCACGCTTCCCGCGCTCAAGTTTCCAACTCTTTTTGTTCCCATTATGTTCCGACTGACAACTTCAGAGCGTGTAGGAAAGAGGAAATGTAGGCCGAGAAAAATACGTCTAGACAGGCGGATTGTCAGGGCCATACGCGGGTTCCGTAGTGCTTGATCGCTGATCGAAGGCGCGGAAAACTAAGGGTATCAAGATGGCGAAAAATAAGGCTCCAAGTCAGCAGGAAAAAATCGATGCTGAGGCCGCTATCTCGACAGTGTCTCGTCAGGTAAAATTTTCTGTCGCTGAGTATCCTATTTCCCTTTATGTTTCGCGTTTTAAGAATGATGAAACAGATAGATATTTTGTTCCAAAATATCAGCGAAAGCTAGCCTGGAAAGATCAGCAGAAATCTGAATTCATTGAATCTCTTATGATCGGTCTCCCGGTTCCATTTTTATTTTTTTATCAGACCGCAGACGGTAGGATGGAGATCGTAGACGGCTCTCAGAGGATGCGCGCTATCCGTGCTTTTTTAAAAGAAGGATTGCGCTTGTCCGATTTGGCTCTCGTACCTGAATTGAATGGATTCACTTTCGACGATCTACCAAATGACCGGAGAAACAAGCTTGAGGATGTGACTATCCGGACGATCGTACTGGATACCGCGACGGACCCCGCAACTCGTGCTGAAATGTTTGCGCGGATCAATCGGTCGGGCACAATCGCCAATGAAGCAGAAATTCGCCGTGGATCACTTCCAGGCCCGATGACTGAACTCATTCGTGAATTGGCTGAAAGCAATGAATTTATTGCGATGTCGCCTATGTCGCAAAAGGCCGCAGATCAGCGTGAGCGTGAAGAACTTGTGACGCGCTTTTTTGCGTATCTTGAGGGATGGAATACACCTGACGGTCGTTTTCCAAATTATCGAGATAGGCCAAAGAAATATCTTTACGCTTATATAGCTTCAGCAAATGAAAAGGCTATTGCCGACCCGAATATAGTCAGCGATCTTCGTGCTGAATTTCTCAATATGCTTGTAAATGTTAATAACCTTTTTCCGAATGGATTTCGTAAAAACTCAACGGCCAATACTGTTCCGCGCGTTCGATTTGAGGCTATCGCTGTAGGAACCGCTTTGGCAGTTCGTGAAACCCCGCAGGTTGGAGTGACTGCTGCGGAGGTTGCGGTGAAAATGGAGGAAAAGGAATTTGATAGAATCGTAGTTTCGGATGGCGCCAACGTTCGTAAAAAACTCGAGGACAGGATTGATCTGGTAAGATCGATAGTGCTTGGCCAATGACGATTTTACGTGAAGCACTGGATGAGCGGCAAGTTGAATTTGACGCTCACTACCATTTGGCGACAGCATTAGAACAAAGGATGATGTTGGGTTCTGATGGTGCGGTTGGCGCGGTAGTATTATCGACAAGACATATAAATACAATAAAATCTGGATTGCTCGTTCATCTGTACAATATTGAAGAGTCAATCATGAGTAAGGCTATGGAATTTTTAGCCGCCTCTCTAGTTGCTGCTGATCCTAGGCGATGGACGGCTGATTCATTGCGAGAATGGCTTCGTGCATCCGCCATCGGCAGCCTGGCGGATAGCAGCGAGGATGGACGGCTCAGATCTATACACCACTCATCATCACAGTTGCTTGCGGCACATATTCCGGGGCCATCCGCGCTCAAGAAGCCCTCAGGAACATGGGACGACAAAAGGATTGGCATTTTTGCAAAGCGCATGAGTGTTAATCTGAATCTCCCCGCAGATTTGCTGCGACGGATTGCAAAAAATGCTCGGTATGGGGACAAGACGCCCTTGCAGGCTCTTGCCATTCGTCGAAATGCGATTGCCCATGGCTCTCGCTCGTTCGAGGAGGGGGCGAGTGATATGATGCTTGTTGACATCCGCCAGCTTGCTGATGTGGTTTTGGACTATATGGGCTATGTGGCAGACGCTTTTCATAACCATGTTGAGAATGAGTTGCATTTAGTTGCACTGTGATATGACTGATTTTTCTAAGATTTCTGCGGTAGACCTGTTTTGCGGCGTCGGTGGGCTGACACACGGTCTATCGCTGGCGAAAATTGATGTTCGTTTGGGGGTGGATATCGATCCGGCCTCCCGGCATCCGTTTGAGAAAAACAACGATGCGAAGTTCCTTCAGGCTGATGTGTCCGCGCTTTCGGCTGAGACCATCTCCCAAAGTTTTGTGCCCGGAACCGTGTCACTCTTGGCCGGCTGCGCACCATGCCAACCTTTTTCGACATATTCGCAAAAGGCAAAACGTGCAGGGCAGGGTCGCGTTGATCGAGGCGGCAAGGATGATTGGAAGCTCGTTGAGCGTTTCGGTGAACTGATTAGAGAAGTTCAACCAGATCTCGTCACTATGGAAAATGTACCACCGCTTTTGCGAGCGCCTGTGTACCAAGAGCTATTGGCCAGCTTGAAGGGATACTCCGTTGACGCGCAGGTAGTGGAATGCCGCATGATAGGGCTGCCTCAAACTCGCAAGCGGCTTGTACTTATAGCTTCAAAACTTGGTGAAATTAATCTGCCTCAATTCGATCGCAAACAGAAGTCTGTCCGTGAAGAGATTGGCAATTTGCCTCGGCTGGAAGCTGGACAGACTGATCCGAAAGATCGTCTGCATCGGGCCAGCACTCTTAGCGAAATGAACATGAAGCGAATACTTGCGTCAGTGCCAGGTGGAACATGGCGTGATTGGCCTGATAGCCTTAAAGCTGCGTGTCATGTCCGAGATAGCGGAGCGACGTATCCATCGGTGTATGGACGGATGGCTTGGGATGAGCCATCGCCTACCATCACAACTCAGTGCTTTGGTTACGGCAATGGCCGCTTCGGCCATCCGGAGCAAAATCGGGCAATTAGCCTTAGGGAAGCGGCTATGCTTCAAGGCTTCCCGAGAGGTTACTCTTTCCTTCCAGATGATGAACGGGTTAGCTTCGCAACTTTGGGTCGATTGATCGGCAATGCAGTGCCGGTAACGCTGGGCAAAGTGATTGGCGAAATCTTGGTCGAGCATGTTAACGCGCAGATCCATTGAGGCTACTACCTACCCGCTGTCTCCATCTCGAAATCCGCCCTGAATTCGATCGCTCATATCGAGTTGGTGCATTACGTCTGAAACTTACTAGGTGGTGCCATCAATCTCGGTCTTGAAGCCGGTGACCATCACGTGCGCCTGGGGGGGCACGTCGGCGCGGCGGGGGGCAGCTTCATTTCGAAGGCAGCCGCTTCTGAGGTGAAACGGGGCGGGTTGCCGAGATCTAGGCCAGCAAGGGAAGTGGCCCGGTGGCAACACTGCTAAGCTGGCATATGCCTTGGCGCTTACGATCGCCGCAAAGAGATTCAAGCACACCCGTTAGGTCCGCTAATGCATGATGTCCAGCTCTTGCCTTCACATCTGCCGTACTGGCCAATTGGATGTGGACTGCAATTAGTGTTTTCAAAGATAGCGAACATCTTCCTCGACATCCCGAGGCGCTCAAGAAACAGGAAAAAATTATCTTCGCCAAGAACCTGCCAAAGGTCGTGATATTCGAAGTGGACGACGCCGCCTTTTGGGCCGATTCGCGCGGTTTCTACGAAGGTGGACTTCACCCCGCTAGGAGCGTCAAAGTCATCTAAAGCAGCCGAAAGTTCTGCCTTTGTTTTTACGATGTTAGAAGACGGATCAAGCACTAGATCAAAGTACTCTTCAGCAGTATCAGCAACCATCTCAGCCTCCGAATACGCTCAATGTTGCGGTTAGGATTGCAATTTTTGGTCTCGTAGTCAATCTACGAAGGTATAGTAGGGGGTGATCGGAAATTCGGTCACTTATGTTGACCGCTTACCTAAAACCATGATCCGGTTTACGGCGCAGTTTCCATTTTAATATCCGTGCCGAAGCCGCCCGACTTATCGAGCCGGTGGGTGACCTCTGCAATCAGCCAGGTGGTGCCATCGATCTCAGGCTTGAAGCCCGTGACGGTTACGCGCGCCTCGGGGATCACGTCAGCGCGGCCCAAGGCGAGCTTCATGTCTAAGGTGGCCGGCGCGCGTTTGATGCGGTCGCGCTCGGCCAGGGCGGCGCGTTTGGCCGATGCTTCGTCTGGATGGATCTTGCGCAGCTTTTTCGCGCCATCGGCCTTGCCCACGGTGACGGTCTGCTTCTTCGCGGCCTTCTTGTCATGCCAAGTGGCGGACACGCCTTCCTGACCATCGCGTTTCTGGCGCTGCCAGTTGTGGCCGTCGCCATCGCGGCGGGTGATGGTGAGGGTTGGTAGCGCCTGGCCGCTGCTGGTTTGGCCGGCCCCCTTGGGCGCGAAGATCAGGTGCTTGTCCTTGATGGTGGCGACGGCATCGTTTTCCCGCCCCAAGCGGCGCAGGAACGCGATATCGCTTTCGCGGCTCTGGCTGATGGTGGGTAGCGCGATCGACGCCAGCGCGGGCGCGATGCGGGGCGTGAGGCTATTGCGGCCTGCAACGTCGGTCAGCACGGTGCCAAGCGTGGTGTTCTTCCAGCTATGGGCGCGGCGGTTGCGGATCTGGGACGTGAAGTCTGCCGCGCGGGCCTTGATGGTAATGCGATCGGGCGGCCCGGCGTGGGCAACATCGTCCACCTTGAAGCTGCCTTTGTCGATCAAGCCAACGGTGACGTCGCGGCCCCGCAGCCAGCCTAGTTGCAAGCGCAGCACCGCGCCCTCGGGCGGGATGGCAAGGCGTCCGCTGGTATCGTCGAGGACGATGTCCAACTGATCAGCCTCGTCGCCGCGCTTTTCGGACAGGGATAGCGAGATCAGGATCGGGCGCAGGCGATCGGTGAGATCGGCGCCGTCCAGGGTAATGCGCCAGTCCGCGACGTTGCTGGCCGTACCCGTCATGCGGACGTGGCCGTGTTGTTGGCCGCCGCATCATCATCGACGCGCAGGAGATCCACGCCGAAGTCGATCCGGCGCGGGGTGCCGTCCGACATCAGGTAGGCGTGGCGTTCGTCGATCGCGGTGATGACGAAGCTGCCATAGACATCGCCGGCACCGCCGACCAACGGCCAGGCGTTGCCCTCGTCCGCCATGGCGCGCAGATCGTCCAGCGAGACGCGGCCATCGGTGAGTTCGGTGTAGACGGCGCCCGACAGGCTGATGGTTTCGTTGCCGGGGCCGGTGAACTGGGTGGCATCGCGCGCGCCGACGCGGGCCGAGCGGGCATGCTGCCAATCGGTTTTGCGTTGCATGTCTTCGAAGGGCAGCGTGCCCATTTCGAAGAGGTACATGCCAAGAGCCATCAGGTGCATGACGTTTCCTCTTAACCGCTGCCGTCATCGAAGGCGCGCCCGCGACTATCGCGCTCGATCTGTTCGATGGCTTTGCGCACGGCATCGGCGATGTCCTGCGCTGCGGCGCCGCCTTCGACCTTGATGCTGATGCTGTAGTGGTTCCCGGCTCCTGCCGATCCGGCGCCGGGCGGGCCTGCCGGTTGCGCGGCTGCGGGCGATGCGGCGGCGATGGCACCGACGCCGGTGCCGGCCACTAGGGCGCGCGTCATCTGGCCCGATAGTTCGGTGATCCGGGAGAGCGGCCCGGAGGCGTTTTGCGCCAGGCCCTGGTCGAGGCCGGCCATCACGTAGCCACCAAGCCCCATGAACACGCGCGAAGGCGAGTGGATGCCGAGCTTTTCCTTGAACCAGTTCGCGACCGAACTGGCCGTGCTGACGATCGTCGATTTCAGGGCACCCAACATGCCAGTGACGCCGTTGATGAGGCCTTGGATCAGGTTTCTGCCAATCGTGGCGAAATCCAGCGAGCGCAGGTACGAAAGCGCCGGCGTGAACGCGCGCAGCAGTAAGCCAAGCGGGGTGAAGTTGAGGAAGCCCTGGATAATGACGGACAGCGCATTGCTGCACTTCGCCTTGATGGTTTCCCACAAGGCCCCAAACCAACCGGAGATGGCGCCCCAGTTGGCATAGATGAGATAAGCCCCGGCAGCCAAGAGCGCCACTGCCGCCACGACGCCGGCAACGATGCCAATCAAAGGCAGCATACCAATTCCAAGTGCGGTGGCAGCGGCGGAGAGCACGGCGATCGGCGCCACTATGCCGGCAAGAACGATCGCGCCAGCACCTAGAACAAGGAAGAGGGCTGCGAATGCTGCCGTGCCCACCGCCACCGCGCGGGTGAGCTGCGGGTGCCGCTGCGCGACTGCGGCCAGTCTGCTGCCCCATCGTGACACGAATTCAGACCCAGAGGCGATGACGGGCAATAGCTGATTGCCGACCGTGATCGCCAAGTCTTTGGCTTGGATTTTGGCGTGTTTCACCTTCTCCGCAGTGTCGTTCATGCGGTCAGCGAAGTCGGTGTTCACGGTGCCATTGGCAGCGAGCGCTTCGCTGCGGATCGATTGGTATTCCGCGAAAGCCGACATCAGCGGGCGCAGCGCTTGCTGGACCTGCATGTCCCCGAACAGGCTGGCCAGCTTCGACTGGTCGCCGCCGGTGGCTTGCTGGGTCAGGCGGACGATTTCTTCAATCGGACTGCGGCTTTCGGCGGCGGCCTTCTTCATCGCCTTGGGCAGATCGATGCCGAATTGCGCGAAGTTCTTCGTGGTATCTTCCGCGTTGATCTTTGACAGCAGGTTCTGGAGATTGTTGGCGGCGCTGGAGGCATCGCCTGCGCCCTTGCGGGTAATCTGCAGCGCTGCCGCCAAGTCTGCGACAGCGGGCACGCCTTTGCCGCCCAGGCTCTGCATGCTGGCCGTCAGCGCCGGGAAGTACTGCGCCATATCCTTGACTTCGAAGGCGCCACGCTTGCCGGCTGCGGCCATGACATCGAGTGACTTGCCGGTCTGATCGATGCCGACCTTCAGGTTATCATGCGCGGCGAACGTGGCCTTGCCGAGATCATCAATCTCCGCCTTGTAGGCGGTGGCGGCGCGACCGATCGGCGTCATCATGTTGACGGCGTCGCGCGCGCCCAGGCCGAAGCCGGTCAGGGTATCGACGCCCTTCTGCAGATCCGCCGGCATCTGGTTGACCGTCAGCGCCGCCTTGCGCATTTCGAGCCCCATCGAACGACCAGCATCGCGCGCCTGCGCGACCTTCTGGTTGATGTCCGTCATCGATGATTCGAACTGCATCGCCTCTTCGGCGGCGCCTTCCAGCGGTCGGGCGATGGTGATGCCGGTGCCGATCGCCGCCGCTCCGCCAGCGGCAAGGCCAGTCGCGGTGCTCTGGACGCTCGAGAAGCGGCTGCGGGCATCGGCGAAGCGGCGTGACCGCTCGGTCACTTCCTGCAGGCGGCGGTCCTGTTCGCGCAGGCTTTCCGAGGTCTGGCGGATCTGATCGCGCAGGCGGCGTTCGCCGGCAACCAGGTCGCGCGTGGACACGCCGGCAGCCGACAAGCGCCCGCGCAGTTCCTGAAGGCGCGTGGACTGCTGGCGATGCTCGTTGTTCAGGCGTTCCGATTCGCGGCGGGCCTGTTCGAATTCCCGGCGCATCGCCTTGGTGGGATTGTTGGTTTGGGCGATGGCGCGGCCCAACTGCGTGGTACGCGCCTGGGCTTCGGCCATCCGGCGTTCGAGATCGCGGGTTCCGCTGCGCAGTTCGCGGAACTGCCCGATGTCCGCTTGGGCGCGCTGCAGTCCCTTCAATTGGTCACGGGTGGCGCGAAGGCTTTGCGCCAGGCGCGTGGAACCTGCGGCGGCATCGCGCATCGGCCGGGTGAGGCGATCGGCGCCCTCCATGAGCACGCGAATTCTAAGGTTCCTGTCAGACATCAGCGGTTCCCGCGATTTCCATTGGCGTCGGGGGAATGCGAGCGCTTCGCCGCGCGCTCACGCCAGCCCATCAATTCGGCAAGGGACATTCCCTCCATGGCGGCGGGCGGCCAGTGAAAGACCACCGCCACGTCCGCCATCGCGTCTTCTACGCGTTGGGGGAGAGCGCCGCCTTCGCGCCCTTCGGCAGCAAAAAATCCATGACCTCGGTCGCCATCTGGGTCAGATCGGCGGGGTCGAGCAGCGTGGAGATGTCGTTCTTCGACAGCAGCGGCATCGTGATGCGCGGAAGGAGCTTTTCCAGCGCGTTGTAATCGAGGTTGAGGAGTGCCGACATCGAGAGATCGCGCAATTCGCCGGATGCCGGCTTGCGCACTTGGACGACGGTGATGGTCTGTTCGCCACGGGTGATGGGGTAATCGAGGGTGACGGTCCGCAGTGCGGGGGTGTTGGCTTCAGACACGGTGTTCTCCGAATTTCAGGAATGGGAAGGGGCGGCCCGGCGCGAAGCCGGGCCAGAGGGATCAGAAGAGGCCGAGGGCGTTGCGGCGTTCGGCCAGCAGATCGACGCCATCGACGATTTCGATCATGTTGAGCGGATCGATCTCGATCTCGGTGCGACCGTTCCAGACCAGCTTGAAGTAGGCCACCGCCATGGTGGTCTTGAACTCGCTGGCTTCGCCGACTTCCTGATCGCCCATCTCGATCTCCTTGAAGCGACCGCGCACGATCACTTCGACGGTGTCTATTTCGGCGGTATCGTCGGACTGGTAGTTGCCGGCGAAGCGGATGTAGATGCCGTCCACGGTGGTCGTGCCCCACTGGCGCAGAACCTGGCGCATGGGGCCGGTGCAAGTGAACGAAAGCTCCATAGCTTCCATTCCCATGTCCATCTGCAGTTCGCCGCTCATGCCGGCAGCCCGAGTGCCTTCCATCTTGCGCGAGAGCGTGGGCAGCGAAACGGACTTGGCCTCCCCCCGGTAGGCCAGGCCTTCGTTGAACATCATCATGTCTTTAAGGGTGCGAAGCATTCCCATGGCGGGCTCCTATGTTCGGTGAAGTGGTGGGGGAGCGCGCCGGTCAGGCCGCTTCGGCGAGCTGGCTCGCGAAGTCCGCGAAGTAGCTGTCCGTAATGCGCTGGTTGAAGCCCAAGTCTTCGAGCGGCGGCGGCACGGTGTAATCGTAGTCGATGCGCAGCTTGCCGGCCTTGAGGCTGGCGGTGTCGTTGTTGGCCTCTTCGTACCAGGCGTTGGCGCCGAGGATCACGCCGGACGCTTTCAACTGGCGGAAGAAGCCGTTGATGGTCTCGATGATGTCTTTGGCCAGTGCCGGGGTCAGCGGCTTATCGATGGCCCACTGCATGCCCTGGACGATGGTTTCGGTGAGCAACTGCGCAACGCGCACGGTGCTTTCGAAGACGAAGTCGCTGTTCGCCTCTGCGGTGGTGCGGTTGCCCCAGAAGCGAAAACCATCATCGGTGCGAACGACCGCGGTGATTTCTTTGGCATTGAGGAGCGCGGCCTCGGTGGTCTGATCCTCAATGTCCCAACGCAAGGGTTCGGTGACGCCGACGACGCCCTTGATGGCGACGTTCGAAAGCGTCTTATGCGGGCCGGTCTCCTCGTCGATCAGGGCGCGCAGGCCCATGGCGCGGGCAACGGCGTAGCTTTCGGCATTGGCCGACAACGTCGTGTCCCAAGCCAGCAGATCCGGGGTTAGCAGCATCAGTTCGCGGCCCGAGAAATTGGCGCGATAGAGCCGACGTGCTTCCAGCGTGGTGCCGACCGCACGGGCATAGACGAAGGCACGCAGCTTCTGCGCGATCACGAGCATCGCGGCAGTGACGGCCTGGGTTTCGATGCCGGGTGCGCCGAGGATCTTGGGCTTCACGCCGAGCAGAGCCTTGGCATCGAGCAGGGCCTGCATTCCGGTCTTTTGCCCTTCGGCAGTGGTGGTGCCGATGACGTTGCTGGCCGTGGCGGCGTCGTCCGCGCCTTCGCCCACGCGCACGACCACCAGGACCGGGCGGGTGTGGTCGGCGATGGCGCGCAGCGATTTGGCGAGCGTGCCGGTGACGCCGGCCTTGCCGATCGCGGTTTCGATGTCCGAGATCAGCACCGGCTTATCCAGCGGGAAGCTGGCGGCATCGGCATCATCCCCGGTGGCAACCAGGCCGATGACGGCGGTGGAGACAGCCGTCAGCGTGCGGCTGCCGGCGCTGACCTCGGTAACGGTGATTCCATGCTTGAAGGCCATGAGGCAGTCCTTGCGGCTAGAGAGAAGTGACGATCGTGGTGCTGGTGGACGTGGCGGTGTCGGTGCGGACCGCCTCGGTGGTGATGGTGCCCGAGCCTTGGGTGTCGCCGACCGCGAAGCTGACGCGCTTTACGCGGATGCGATCTTCCCAGCGGGACAGCGCCAGCGCGGTGGCGGCGTAAATCTTGAGGACCGTCTTGCCGTTGAGGGGCTGATCGAGCAGGTCGGGCACGTCGGAGCCGTATTCGCGGCGGCCAGGGCGCGAGCCTTTGCGCGTGCCGAGGATATCGCGCACGGACTGGGCGATGTGATCGACGCCATCGAGAACGGCGCCGGTGGTGCGGGACATGCCGGCCATCAGACGGGGCTGCCGCTTTGCGCGGCGCCGGCCTGGACGTTGCTGTGCTTGTGGCCTTTGAGGCTGATGCTGGCGGCGATGACGTCTTCGGAGGCGGTGAGCGTGCCCTTAAGGAACACATCATCGTTGATCGTGACGGGACCGTTGATGGTTAGGCCGCCGGGCGCGTCGATCGTGCCGGTGCCGCCAGCGGGCAGCACGGCGGAAAGCGCGTGGGTGGCGTGGTTGTAGGACAGCACCGCGCCGTCGGGAAATTCGATGAGGACGACGTTAGGATCGTCGGACGGCGCCGGGTTCGCGTCCGACCAGACGCCCAGAAGGACCAGGCCGTTGGCGAGATCGCCTTCGGGGCACAGGACCGCGCATTGTTCGCCGATTGAGGGCGACGACCAGATCCGCACGTTGCCGGCGCGGGCGGCAAGCCACGGCAGATCGCCGGTGACGAGATCGCCGATCTCAACGGTGCAGGTCGCCGCGCCGTGGTCCACGGACGCAACGGTGCCCAGCTGGATGACTTCGCCGGTTAGCTGTTCAGGATCGGAACTTCGCGCCATGGGGCGACCATGGCGCGAGTGTCAGCGGCTTTCGCGGGGGTGCATTTGGCTGGGCGGCTGTCCAAATGCGGGGGTGCGGGGCAAACCGGCACGACAACCGAAATATTATGAGACTAGGCGTAAACCTCTGGATTCTACCGCTCGAGGTTCCAGGTTTTGCGATTGAGTAATACCAAACAGTAAACTCTCTAGTTCATCGAACGGTATTCCGACGCTAGCCGCAATATCCTCTTTTGTAAGGCGTTCAGACCAGAGCTGGTGAAGAACTTTTTTCCAAAGAACCGACGTTTCTCTCTCAACCCCAGAAGGTTCACCCTTGCGATATCCCCGCTGGGATAGGTCAATACAAATTGACCTATACTGCCAATCTGAAATGATATCAATATCCCGCAACCTATAGGCCAATGCCATTGCTGAAACTCTCCAGCGAGACTTTTTATTTAGAATGTCATTCACGGTTACAAACCGGGGCATATGAGCGATCACATCGTTTCTCGGCATAAGAAACGCAGACGCAAATTTATTTGCTTCGTACTCCGCTCCCCGATGATGCTTTGGGCCTTGATGCCGGTGGAGTATCAGATGCCCAAGCTCATGGCAGCAATCAAAAATACTGTGTTCAGGCGTCTTAAAGTTATTGAGGAACGAAAAGGGTATTTCGTCCCTCCAGAAAGAATATGCGTCAACATGAGCCGTTCTTTCAGTGAGTGAGAAAACTCTAATTCCTTTGGACTCCATTAATTTAATCATGTTGCCAATAGGCTTCTCACCCAACGCCCAGTACTGGCGAGTTTCGATAGCCGCCACTTCGGCATCGATATGATCCAGAACAGGGAAATCAACCTTTGGGAGATTGAAACGTTCATCGACCCAGTCTGAAACAAGAAGGCCAAGCCCTCCGGCGGCAATGGCAGCTTCCCGTTCCTTCGCGCTCATCTTTTTGAGGCTGCGAAAACTAACTGCCTCAGCAGGTATCTGCTCAACGTCATCACCAAAAAAGAATTCGACCGGATAGCGCAGTGCCTGTGCAAGCTTCTCTAGAGATTCTGGTTCTGGTTCATTCAAGCCTTTTTCCAGGCGTGAAATTGTAACAGGAGTCAGGCCGCAAATCTCGGAGAGTCCTTTCCCGGTCAACCGCCGCCGTTTTCTGGCGAGGCTCAGTCTGTTGGGATTGAACATGAGTTTACCTAAATTTTCCGCTTGAGGCTGACATTTACATCGAAGTCATCCGCGACATCGTCGGTGCCGCTGCTCGGGGCGGGGTCGCTGCCCATCCAATCATCTGCTGTCGCGATCAAAATGCGCTCTCGACAAATGGAAAACGTTTTGTCTTGAACCACGGGCCGCGATAATTCGAGGTTGCCGGTTTCGTCAACCATTAGAGACCACAGCTCGTATATGTCGGAGACGACAGGCACATATATCGGTGCGTCAGGGAAGAGGGGGGCCAAATTGCCTTCGCATGCACGTTCGGCGCCCGCCCCTTTAGGCGACCTTGGCTTCGGATCGTTGACCCCCATCGCGACATCAACGTTCTGAAAGGTGACCTTGAGCATCTTGACGTCGTTGATTATCGATTCAATGCCCTCGGAGCGATCGATCTTCCACTTCGGGCCAACGAACTGATTACGAAGTTCTGCCAGCCCATGGTGGTGAGCGAATGTTCCCCACGCGTTCGATGCAAAATTTCGGGTTACATTGTTTGCTTGCCCGATCGCTACAGCGGCAGCGCGTATCAGCTTGTCGCGCTCCAAGTCCATGCTTTTCAGTTTTGCTGGCGCATCGTCGATCTGCCAGATAATCTGCTCAACATACTGATGCATCTCGCCACCCATGTTAATTTCTGCGACCACGGGCGTGGCATACAAAATTAACATGGGCAAGGTGCTAGAGGTCGTTGTCCGCAGAGATGTTGTGGCGAGAGCTATCGGCGCATGGTAGCGCGAAGTTGCTGATCAGGACTTCGCTGGCCTGAGTGGCCCTGGCGCCTACGGTATACGTCGTGGTGATCGGCGTGATGACGAAGCCTTCAAAGGTGGAGCGGACATCGCCATTGTCGTTTAGCGACATCAAGAACTTGCCCTTGATCCCCGCCAGCTGCGTCGCCAGCGCGGCGAAGTCGTCACGATCGAATACGCCGGGGCCGTAGTCGGTCTCGCACGCCCAGTACGGCGGATCGAGGTAAAACAGTGCGCCCTCGCGATCGTAGCGTCGGATGAAGTCGGCATAGGGCAAGCGCTCGATGACGACGGACTGCAAGCGATCGTGGATGTCGGCCAGCATCGGCTCGATCTTGCTGACATCGAAGCGGGCCGGTGCCGCCGCGTCCACGCCAAAGTTGCGGCCATTCACCTTGCCGCCGAACGCCAGGCGCTGGAGGTAGAGAAAGCGGACGGCGCGCTGCAGATCGGTCAGGCGATCGGGATCTTGGCCTAGCAAGCGCTGGAACTCGGCGCGGCTCGTGACGCGGAAGCGCAGTTGATCGACAACGTAGGGGTAGTGCTCGGCCAGGCAGCGGAACAAGGTGACGACGTCGCCGGAGATATCGTTGATCGCCTCGGCGCGTGGCCGGCGGGTGCGGCGCAGGAAGATGCCGCCCATGCCGACGAACGGTTCTGCATAACTGGTGTGCGGGGTGCGATCGATGATGGCGCAGATGCGCTTCGACAAGTTGCGCTTGCCGCCGATGTAGCCAGCGGCAGGCGAGATGGGAGCAACGGGAACAAAAGCGGTAGACATGTAGGATTTCCTGCAAGATGCCCCTCCCGCGCCTGAGCGCGGAAGGGTACTCGATGGGACAGGCGCTGTGCCCGTCAGAGTGCGAGTGCAGGCTCGCTGGCTTTGGGATGTGGGGACATCCGAAGCCCCCTTCCGTAGAGGGGGAATGGGTTGGCGGATGGCCGGCTTAAGTCAATCCAGGCCGACAGCGGCGAGCGCGTCTTCTAGAGATACCTTCTGGAACATGACGCCGCGCTGGGGTTCGCCAGGCGATACCGGCGGTAGCAGGATTACATTGGCGCCAATTGTTTCGATGTCCTGTGGCATTGTCTCGACCAGAACGAGATCGCCTGGCTCCAATGACGGCGTTCCGGCCCAGGCATCGAGCGTGCGCGTAGCTGCGTAGCGCTCGGCCAGCGCCGGCAGATATACTTCCTTGTTGGGCTGATCGGCACCGACAACGAACGTGATGAAAGGGTTTTCGTCACTCACTGATTTCCTCCCAGTAATAAAAATGGCTGGTCGAAGGATCGGCGTCGATGATGTGGGGCACGGGGCCGATCTGGAACGGGTCGCTACGCTTTGGGGTCACGACAAGCGTGAGCATGCCCAGAGCGTGATCCTCGAGGACAAGCGCGTCGGCGACGTAATCCTGGTCGGGGGCGCTGATCGGGTTTTGCAGGACGCGGTAACGTACTGCATCACCTGCGTTCTTGGTTGCCACGGCAGCGGTCGGCGGCGCTTCATCTTCCATCTGATCAAAGCCCTCGGGTGGTGGTGCAGTAAAATTCCGACACCAGCGATCGACCGCCGGTTGCTTGGTCGGCGTGGATAAGGTCGCTCACCATCAGCGCGAGAGCGCCTGTCGCTCCGTACTCCAAGGGGTTGGTCGGATCGCCGAACACCCCCTGCATGCCGTGGTAGCAAAACCGCATCGTCACGCTCAGCCGGCGACCTTCCGTGTCGTAGGCCGACATCGCCACGGTGTTCGTGGTGCGCTGATTTTCCGGCGGTACTGCCAGCAACAGATCGATGCCGGGCACCTTGGCTCTGGCCCGCGTGAAGAATGTCTGCACGGCGCTGCCCCAAGCGGCACCCGACATGCTCGCGCCCTGCGAGTTGGTGCCATCCATATATATCAACGCATGCGGTTCCAGGGCGGCGAAGCCATTCTCCCAGCTTGTGGCGGCCGCGCCTGAGAACTGGCTGACGCGTGATCCGGTGGAAGCGATCTTGCTCATCAGGAAGCCGGACGTGCCGCGCGCGAAGACCCCGCTCATCAGGCAGGTGCCCGCGACCCATTCGACGCGCAGTATGCCGGCGCCAGCAGGAACCGCGATGGAGGCAGTTCCCAGAATGCCGGCCGTACCAACGCTGAGATCCAGCGCGGTCCAGTTGGCGCCACCATCGACGGTATAGCGGGCCTGTGCTTCCGCCGTCGCCATATAGAGCAATCGCGCGACCGAGTTAGGGTGGCCCGCCGGGAACGTGATCTCCGCGGCATCGCCTGCGGCCGTGAACGTCGCCATGCTGATGTCCGGTCCGGCACCGGTGTAATAGGTGCCGACGACGTTGCCGTAGATCCGGCATGGGTACTTGGCCGGTCGAGCGTTGCCGTTCAGGTACGTGGGCTGGTTGCCACTGGTCCACGGCGCGACGTTGCCGCTTTGCAGGAAGCCGAAGCTCGTGAAGCCCATGCCGCCATCGCCGAACCGGGCGACCATCTTGTCGGTGTAGGGGCCGATCCAGCGCGACGTGTTATGCGTCCAGCTATCGCCGCCAGCGACGCAGCTCAGGAGCGTCGCTTCTGGCGTAGGGAGCGACAGCTTGGTCAACCGGTAGCGGAAATGGCGTAGGAACTCAGGCTGCAAGGGATTGACCAGCAGCGCGCCATCGATCGTCAGCGCCTTATCGACGCGCGTGCCGATCGCGGCGATGTTGGCGGGCAACACGCTGGGATCGATCGTGGTGCCGTAAGCGGCCAACGAAGTTGCCGTGCTGCCAACCTCCATCTGGAAGCTCGACCAAGACGCGACATTGACCGTAAGGCGCACAAAGTAGCACCCGGCAGGCACGGCGAACGTGGCCGAGTTCCCGGAATTGGTGCCGCTGACGTAGGTCTTGCTACCATCGTAAAAGGCGCGCTGGTGGGAATAGCTGACAGTATAGGTGGTGCCAGGCGTGACCGCGATGAAGTGCGTGGCGTTGTAAGTCGCGTTCGCGGCAATCGTGCCATTGGTGTACTGGACGTAACTGCCCAGCACGTTGCCGGCATCGTTGATGTTGAACAGGTTCTTCGATTTCACAGCGAAGGCCATCTGATCGATGGTCAGCCCGCCGGCGATCTTGCTGCCAGCAATGCTGCCTTCCGCGAACATCCCCCCGCTGAGCGTCGGCAAGTAGGCAGTGCTGAGGGCCAACTTGTAGGCTTCGTACGCCGTTGTGGAAGAATTCGCCTCTACTTGGAATGTCGCGTAAGCAGAGGTGTTAACGCTGCAGCGAAGGTAAGCCGCGTTCACAGGCGCAACTTGCGTGCCCACAGTCGCTGGCCCGTTGAAACCCGACAGATAGGCTTTGTTCGCATCGTACCATGCGATCTGGCGCAGGTCGCTGAAGGCATAGGTCAGCCCCGCCGTGACAGGGATGAAGTCCGACGCATAGTAACTGGCGTTCGCGGTCGGAACGCCGTTGCTGTAATTGATGAAGTACCCCGTCGTGGCGACCGCCGCATTAAACAGGTTCTTTTTGGGCACCAGCAGCGACGCCAGCAGGGTGGCATTGGCGATCGCGGTGGTACTGGCCGACGTGGCAAGCGCGAGAGCTTTGCGCGCGACGTACCCGGAACCGCGATCCTCGGACATGGGGTGCGCGATCTGGCCCCGCTGCAGGGAGATCCCGCAGACGGTGAACGATCCGGCACCGCTCAAGCGGGTCGCTCGCAACAAAATGGCCGTGCCGCCGGTAGCACCAGTCAAATAGGGGACAGCGAACTCGGTGTAAGCACCGGTTCCGACCACATCCATCGTGCCATCGGTGAGGGCTTTGGACGCCAGAATGGTGCCGCCAAACCCCTGGCGAACGTACTCGGCGAAGCGGATAGTGGTGCCGATCGGCACGATGACACCGACCCGGAAGCTGAAGTCATCCCCGGCCTTGATCATGCCGTCAGACGTGTAGTGATACAGGTCCAGGCCGCTCGTGCCCGCACATACGATCGCCGGGTTGCCATACGGCGATGCGGTCTGGTCCCAGGTCAGCGCCGCAGTGCTGGCCACTTTGGTGCTGCCATCCAGCGCCATAGCGGCATTGCCCGCTGGATAGCCGGCGGGATATGCGTCGTACAACGCCCGGAACAGCGCATCCTTCCAGATATTCAGGCTGCTTGATGCGGCGGATGCCTTCACGGCCTGGCCGACCGGCCCGCGATCAAGTTCTACCTTCGTAGCGGCGGGCTCGGACGTGATCGCAACGCTGGTGCGCGGGTTGGTCCCGCTCGCCTTCAGCGTAACCGTCGTGCCCAAAGTGAGCGCGGGCGGAAGAGTTTGACGGGCGCGCGCCTCGACCATGAACGCCTTGACCACAGCATCGCCGGCGGCGTTAAGGTGCAGAGCGTCGTAGGAACCATCCGCCCGACGCCGCAGACTGCGCGGTGTCCAGCCCTTGGCGATGTCGTCATTGTCTTCGGTAGAGCCATCGCCCGATGCCTGCAGCCGCTGGATGAGGTCGCGACCGGTCGTGTCGAGAAGCCAGTACGAAGGATACAAGCTTTTGGTACGCGCGTTCGCCGCTTGATAGGCCAGCATGGCTTGGCTGCCGGGTGCCCAGTCTGCACTGGGGATGATCGGGATGATCATCACGCGGTTGCCGGCGGACTTGGCAACGATGGCCGCCAAATCCACCCACAGTTGCGGGTTGGTATAATCGCCGTAGCTGTTCGGAACGCCGCTAAAGCCGTAGTTGTTGCCTAGCCAGATCACCAAGTCAGAGGTGGCGAGCTGCGCCGCGATATCCGGCACGAACAGGACGGGACCGCTAAGATTCAGTGCGGTCCCGCCAGCATCCTGAGCAATGCTGTAGTCCGTGCTGCCACCGTTGGGGATGGAGACGGTGACCCGACGCGTGTTGGCGCCATCAATGATGGTGCCGGCCATGCTGCAATTTGCCGTCCCCGTGGCACCGGGGGCCTCGTTGAGGAACGATTGCGGGCTTTCGGCAGCATCGGCGTTCGGTGCAGAGCCGTTGATCGCCGTGATCCCTTGTGCCGCGCCGGCAGCACGCAGGAAGTTGTTGAGGAGCGTCAGATAGATCGGCTTGGCGCCGCAGCGGAAGACCTGGCGCGCGTCGGACGAATAGCGAGCAACGCTGTAAAGCGAGACGCCCAGCTGCAGCGCGAGCAGCTGCGACCACCGCGTCGTCACCTCGGAGCTGTCGCTCAGGCTGTTGCCGATGACGAACAGCGGCTTCGTCGCTGCCCAGTCCGGCGGCGAGAAAGGAAGCGTGTCGATCGGGATGGAATATCCGCCCCACGCCACCGTCATGCTGTCGGGCTTTACCCCGCGAATACGGGCGGAAAGTTCCACCTTGGCGCTGGCATCGGACGACAAGGCCACAGCGCGGAAGTCGGAAATCTTGATCGAGGCGATGCTGTCGATCGCGGCGTTCGACGTTTGCAGCCCTTCGACGTTCGCTGCCGGCAACGTGCCGAAGAAGCCAATGCCCAGGTTCTTTTCTTCGGCCGCCGTGAACAGACCAACCCAATTGGCATTCGCAAGTGACGCGCCGTCGCCCCGCGCCCCGCTAGGATCGCCGGCTAGGCGCCACTCAAATTCGCGCCATGGGGTGATATCGGTCGCTAGGAAGCGCAGCCCACGCTTGCGCAGGCCAATGGGGATCGCTTCGCGTTCGGCAATGGTCCCTGCCTGAGGAATGCCGAGTTGGGAAAGTTTCGCCATAGTCAGCGTCCCACTGCGATGTAGCTGCACGCGACGTTGCCATCCGCCGCCGATTGGGCCGTAAAGCCGGTCCGAGAGATCGACGCGGTTTCGATCTGAGGCCAGTTATCCTGGGCATCGCTGCCGCCGGTCGAACCACCGCCCGACACTGCGAAACAGGCAGTCGGGAAAGGCTGCACAAACGATACAGCGGTCGATGCATTGCCGGTGGCGGTAAAGCGCCCCCAGGCAAGCTGGAAGCCGAAGAACCGGATGAAGCCGTTCTGCTCCAGCAGCATGGCGATAGGGCCGAGGCGTCGCGGAGTGACAACCTTGTCGCCGGACGTGCCTGCCGTGATGTCTTCGGGATCGGCCTCGGTTACCTTCAGCTTGCGGTTGTCGGACAAGTCACCGCCGCCGGACACCAGGCCGTCGCCGGTGACGGTACGGCCACGAAGAGTATCGACCTGCCCCTGCAGGCCATCGTCCGCGCCCTTGCGCACTTGGATTTCGGCATCGATCCTGCCGCCCAGCGCGACGTCTGCCGCCGAACGCGTAGCGGCCTCAATGTCGATCCGTCCGCTGAGCGCATCGTCGCCACTCGATCGTGCGGCGGCCTCGTTGGCAATCCCGGCCCAGAGCAGGGTTACTGCGTTCACTCTCGCAGCGACCTCGTCCGTCACGGATTGGATGATCGATTGCAGGCGTTGCCAGAGCTTCTTGGGGGTTACGAAGCGGGCATCATCGGCGCCATCATCGACTTCCTGCTGGGTGGCGATTTCGGCGATGCCGCGCATTTGTTCGGTAGCAGGCGGATATGCGAAAGTCGCATCGCCGTAAGCGATATTGCCTGCAAGGTCCGCCTCAAACGAGATATCAAACGCCAGCAAAGCAAAGGCCAAGCCGGACTTGTTGAGGAACGGCGCAGCATCCGAGTAGACGGCAAATAGCGTGCCATCCGACAGGAACAGGCCAAGCCCGTTGGCCGACCAGGCATCAGCCGATGTGTCGTAGACGGTCAGGTGGGTCACGGTGGGCGAGGCAGCGATGCCCGAGGTTACCGCCAGACGCTTGAACTCGCCCGGCAGGCCGGTGAGTGTCGGCGCGTATTCGAAGGGGCTTGCGGTCAAGCCAAGCTCTGCGATCACTACCGCATCAGAGCCGGATGCACCCTGCACGGAGGCAAGGCCGGCGTCCGTGAGTTTAAGGGCGAGCGATGCCATCTCAGTTCATCTCCACGTAGGAAGCGCCGTCATCGGTACGGATTGGTTCGCCGAGATCGGTCAGCAGCAGCGCGTTCCAGTCGCGGCTCGTGTCATGGCTGACGGTGTAATCAGCGCGATGCATCGAGCCGGCGAGACCGCCGGCTGCCATGAACAAGCGGCCCTGCACCTCGAGCGTCTGGACGAAATCGAAGTGCGCGCGGGCGGGTTTGGCGATCGCTACGTCCGCGATTATCTCTTCGGCCAGCGCCGCTGTCAGGAAGCTGGTCGGTATCTCGGCGGCCGGGGCGCGGACTTCGAAAGTGTATGGCGCACGGGGCGGATTGGCCTCATGCCACTCGACGATCTTGAACGACGGGTGGTAGCGCGCGAGGACTTCCTCGACCGCTTTGCGGGTACCCTTCCTACGATGGTAGGGGATCGCGTCGGCGATGGCCGCGCGCTTGTATTCAACCGTCCAGTGCGTCTTCCAGTGACTGATCGCGAGGCCCCAGGCCAGCCAAGGCAAGTGGCCGACCGGGCAATCCATCGCGGACCAAACCGTGCGGATCGGCGCGGGCATGTCGACCAGTCTGGCCGCGACTTGCTCAAGCGCCTTTTCCAGCCCCGTGGAGGCCGGTGGAAGGATAGAGGGGTACGTCACTCGCCCAGGCCTGCCGCTCGCGCCGTGACGCCCGTGCAATAGGGCGCCTGCGTGCGACTGATTGGGATGTCTGCAGGCGGTGAGCGGAGGACGACGTTCTGCATGCCCTCGACATGCGCAGCCGCGAACAGTGCCGAGCGGGTGATGTCCCGGCCGATGCGGTGGCTCTCGGCGACGTAGGCTTCGACGGCTGCTTGCGACGAAGCGCCAACAAGGGTCTGATCGGGGCCGCTGTAGGTGGTATAGTCGTAATCGACGGCGTATTGGACGATTTCAGCCGACTGGGTGGTGACAAAGTCCGTCAGTGGTCGGCGGGTGTCGGCAGCAAGGTATGCCTGCACCACTCCAATCAGGCGGGCAGAGGCGGCACCGTTGCCTTCGCGGGACAGTAGCGACACGACAACGTGGCCCGGTTCGGGACTGGTCGCCGTCGCATCGAGCACTTCGGCATCTGCGGACAAAGCATGGAACAGATAGGCACCTTCGGGGCCGGCAACCGAATAGCCTTCGGGTGCAAGCACCATGCGGCGCCGGAATTCCGTGTCGCTTTCCATAACGGCGGCGGTGCCCAGGGCAGGGTCCGCTGCGACGATGGTTTTGCGCATGACGCCGAAGAGCGCGGCGATATTGTCGAGATCGCCATTGACGGCATAGGCTGGCATGACACCACGGGCGGCATCGTTGACGCGCTGGCGCAGCAATTGCGCCAGGTAGGAAAACGTCTGCAGGAGCTTGGTAGCCGGGTCGCTATCGCGGTTTTCGAAGGTGACGCCAACCTTCGCCATCTCGGCTTTGAAGTACGCGACAGCGTCAGCCAGGATCGTCTCGAAATCCAACGCCTCAATGAGATCGGGCGCGGGCAGACGCGAGAGATCGACAGCAGTGAAGGTGGGATCGGCCATGCCGGCCATGTCGGGCGGGGTGCCCTACACGCGCCATCCCCCGGCATTTGGCTGGGCGGCTGTCCAAATGGACAAATCATGATCGCAATCCGGCAAAGGCTTCCCATATCGCCGTTCGCCCTATCGAGGAGCATTGGATGCTTGATCTAACTAAGCCTTACACCACTCAGGACGTTGCGGACCTAATTGCGTCGAAAGACGACAGCCAACTTCGCCAGCTACGCGTCACATTGAACGGGATTGCATTTCTTTCCGACGAAGTAGGAGCGGAAAATATCGACGGACTGGCGTTCCGTTTCGAGACGTGGGATCAAGGCAATGGCTATTCTGGCCAGGCTGCGGCCGCCGATACGGCTTGGGTTAGCCGGATAGAGCACGATCTACGTAAGCACTGGCCGAACCCTCGCAGCAGCTACATCGATTTTTGAAATCGGACTTTGATGATTAGTCACACGCCGGCTGCAAGGTGACTATAAAGGGTATCGAGTAGTAATCCACGGTCGGCGGGCGTGTCTCCTAGCAACTCGCGTTTCGGGTAAGACACGGCTTTGGCGCGCAGGGACGGCCGATCGCGCAAGCCGCGCTGGTGGACATCGGCGATCTGCGAGACCTTGCCGGTGAAACCGACCCAGAAGCCTTGATCGTCTATGCCGCTCCTGAGGAATCGGGCTGACGACAAGCGACGGAACATTGCCCGTCGGCGCAGGCCGCCGCGACGACGCAAGCGACCGCCGCCGCGATTGCGATGTTCTTCCGGGACCGGCAGCCACTTCACGATCTTGTCGCGGTCGAAAGAGCGGATCGCGCCAGCCTCGATGTCGTAGCCGATCATCATCGACCCGGTGCCCCAGGTGAAGCTCTTCATGATGACTTTGCGTGGTTCGCCGCCGCCACCGGACGGATAGAGGAAGCATGCAGCGCCACGGCCGGAGATCGGTGGAGTCTTTGGCTTGCGCGGCGCGAAAGACGAGCCGTCAGGCTGACGCTGTGAGGCAATGCGGCGGCGCTGGCTGTTGGCCAAGTCGCGCGCCATCTTGCGCATGACGATGCGTCGTTGGCCGTTGGACAGGTTGCGCAACATGGCGCCGGCAATGCGCTCCAGATCGGCGAGATCATCCATCAACTGCCCTCACTCAGCAGCAATGGTCCGTCGCCCGCAAAGGCATCGGTGAAGGTTGCGGATACGCCCGCGAAAGCATCGGTGAAGTCGGGTTCGGGCGGATGCTCAAGGTCATAGCCCTTGCCGTCGCCCCGAAGCTTGACGACGACGTTTTCGGTCAGGTCGATCGAGATCTCGATGTCGCTCTTTTCGGTGTCGAGGATCTCGGCTTCGAAGGTGAAGGGCTGGCTGTCTTGCCGGCGCAGTAGCTGCGGCTGTTCCTTTTCGATCCAGGCCAGGATCGGGACGATCAGCGTATCCGGGTTTCCGGTGAAATCGGTCACCAGCGCCTTGACCGTGTAACCGTAGACGAATGACAAGGTGTGCGATTGCCGTGCCGAGATCGAGCCGCTTTCCAGATAGATCTGCAAGCGGTCAGGGTCTGCTTTGAATTCGGCGGGCAGGCAGGCGGTGAGCCAGGCGCGCAGGCTATCGGCTTTGCGCATCGTCAATCCCCAGCGCCAGGCGCACTTCGGCTTGCAGTTCGATATAGGCGGCGCGGATCTGGCCGGCGACGTCGTAGACCGCGGTCAGGCTGGGCAACGCTTGGGCACCGGTCATCTGGCCGGCGCTATCGCGCTGCACTTTGGGCAGTTCCGGCGGCGGCGCCAGTAGCGCCGCTGACACGCGCCCCGTTCGCGACGTCTGCGGCGCGGTCGAGCAGGCCGACGCCATCAGCATCGACGCAGACATTGCGATAGACAGGGCGATCGATGACCTTTTGGGTTTCATGGTGGATTTCCCGGACGTTGGCCTGGCGGCTATATTCGGCGGACTGGTGTTGCTGCGCCGAGGCGTCGATCTGGCGTTGCAGCTTCTGGCGGGTTTCCTCGGCGGCATCGTCGGCGCGTTTCTGCGCGGCCTGTTCCTGGGCGGCGCCGATCCGGGTTCCGTAGGCGAAGCCGCCGATGCCGGCGACGCAGGCGGCGAGCGCGCCGGCAAGGGCGAGCTGGTTGAGGCCTAGCGTCATGCCGCGTACAAGGCGGCTTCGGCGGCCCGCCTGCGGATCAGGCCCTTCTGGATCTTCCCATCGGCCTTGTTCCAGCGGGCGAATTCGGCGCGGGCGCCCGCCACGTCGCCGGCCTTGTGCTTACGAAGCAGCGTTGAGGTGCGGAAGGCGTCCTCGCCGACGTTGAAAGCGAAGGAGACCATGGCGTCGAACTGGTTCTGCGTTGCGCCTGGTGCTTCCTTCGTCACGCGCGCTTCGAACCGGGCGACATCCTCCTTGAAAAGGCTTTCCGCTTTATCCTGTGAGATCGTCATGCCGGGTTTGACGTGGGGACCGGTCGAGCCGTAGCCGATCGTCCAAACACCGGCAGGGCAACGGTAGGCCGTCAGCTTGCAGCTTTCGAAGGTCTTGATGAGCGCGGCGCCGGCAGCGCCGATCTGTCGAGCGGTCATGATTCAGTCCTTGTTCGGGAGGAAGCGGTCAGCGAGGCGGCCTGGGATGCTCGTGAGGGCGTCGATCGCGGCCTTGGCGACGCGGGGCGTGGCGTCGTAAGCCAGCAAGGCGATGCCGAAGGCGATCGACTGGGCGACGAAGCCGTTCCAATCGGTGACGGCGATGATCGCGAGCGTGGCGTAGTAGCTGACGGTCGAGCCCACGACCCACTGCAGCATCCGCTGGCGCCAGGGCATCGCCGGCTTCCATGCCTGGGCAACGGCGGCGCCGATCAGCGACGGGGTGAGCGAGCCGAGCAGTTCGATGCCCCATTCGCCGGCAGCATGGAGGAAAGTGCGCAGGTCCATGGGTCAGCTCCAAAGTTGAATGAGCGGCAGGGCGCGCGTGGTGGTGCCGTCTGCGGTGTCGGTCGCGGGCACGACGACGTTCGTGCCCAGGGGAAGGATCGGTTCGAGTTCGGCAAGGCCGGGGTTGGCATCGCGCACGCGCGTCAGTTCGCCCGGCCCGAGGCCGGCATCGCGCCAGAGCAGTAGATCGAGCATGTCGCCTTGCTGGGCGGTCAGAGTGCGCGCGGCGGCCATCAGATCAGATCGACCGTGGTCCGCCCTCGGCCAACCAGATCGCGCACGGCGTGCTGGGCATCGCGGCGCAGTTCGCCGATCGAGGGCGTGAGTTCGTCGGCCTGGTTGCCGCCCGCCGAGGTGGTATCGAAGTCGCGGTAGCGCTCGACCAGTTCGGCCTTGGCGTAGAGCGCGACGGCGCGGCGGTAGCGGATCAGTTGTACGCTTTGGCCGTCCAAGTGCGGCGCCGGGACGGCGGCAAGGGTCGCGTGGCCGGCGGCGATCGACGCGGCGGCATAGGCGCGCACGTCAATTTCCACGGTCATGATCGCGCCCAGGATCGCGGCGCGCAGGCGTGCGGCGGTGATGCTGGTGGGGATGCGTGCGGCTTCGCGCACATCGGCGGGATCGATGTCCGGGAAGAAGCCGTCGTTGACGATCGGACGTTCGGGCGATGCCGGCTGTGCAACGTCGGCGGCGCCTGGCAGGGCGACGAAGCTGGTCATGACGATCGTTCCTTTCCGCAACCGGCTAACAGGGGTGAGGATCGGGGAGATGCGGCTCTATGGCCCGAAGGCCTCCCGCATCGCGCGATCCGCCCCTGAGCGCCGGGGGCGAGCTTCTTAGGCGGCCTGTGCGGGGCCGCTCTGTTCCGTGTTCGTGTCAGCAACCGGCGTTGGCACGGCGGCCAGCAGCTTTTCGGCGCGCTTGATCCGGTCCCTGACGCCGATGCGGTCGTTGTGACCCTGAGCGGTACGCAGGGTCGCGAGGGTGGCTTCCAGCGATGCCTTGGCCTGGTCAGCGGGAAGATCCTCGGCGGCGCGCAGCTGCTCGATGCCGATCGCCTTCAGAAGCTTGGCGCGGACTTCGTCGTGGATGTCGAGACCGATGGTGAGTTCATCGACGTGTTCGAGGATATCGAGCGGAAAGGCGTTGCCGGCATTCTGCGTAGCGAGGGCCGCGTCGGCGATCTCTTCCATGATGACGGTCGGGGCATCGCGCTGGTAGCGCGCGGGCATTGCGACATCGTGGCGCAGAACGAACGGGACGAGGTCGAGGGCCTCGGCATAGCAGCCCACGTCGATCAGCCAGACCATGTACGTGGGCAAGACTTCGGCGGCGATGCCGGTCCCGACGCCGGCATCAGCAGCCAGCAGTCCTTCGATCCACGCGGCATATTCCGGCAGCATCTCGCGCTTGGCAGCGACCTTCCGATCGCGCTGGCGGATTTCCTTCAGGCGACGAAGATCGTGGGTGAGGCGCAAAACGATCTGCGCTGCAACGCGATCGGCCGGAGACGCCGCTTCCACCGGCGCGGAAACGATCGCGGTAGCGGCGGCACGCTCTCGGTAGATCTGCGCCGGGGTACGATCGATGTTTGCGGGAATGAACTGCCCGCCCTTTTCGGAGGAAGCGACCAGTTGCGGGTCGGCGGCGGTGGCGGCAAGTGCGGCCATGCGCTCCCGGTGTTGACGTGCTGGTGTCATTTGTCGTTCCTGCGCGAAAAGGGCGGGCCAAGGCCCAAAGCTTACGCCTTGGGACCAAGCTGGATGTCTTCGAGCAGGGCGCACTTGCCGTACTCTTCGACCATGAAGGCGTCGTTGATGCTCTCGAAGTTATCGATCTGATCGAGCGCCGGGTTGTCCTGGATGGCGCGGCGGGCGGTGCCGATCTGCCAATAGTAGGACAGGTTCTTGAAGCTGGTGATCAGCATGGAACCCGCCGGGAAGAACGGCACCTGGACCGTAGGCTTGCCGCCCAACTGTCGGCTCGACATGATGACGTCGCGCGCGACCTGTTCGGTCGCCACGTCGCCGGCCTGCTCAACGATCTTGAAGTACTTCTCGTGGACGAGATCGCTGCCCACCATCACGACGAGGTCCGTCGCGGTGCGGAAACGCTCGTGCATGAGGTTATGGATGGCGTCGAATACGAGAGAGTCGAGGTTCTTGTAGTCCGCTGACCCTTCGTCCGACACGTAGATCTTGTTGGCGTCGAGCGCACCGTGCGTCATGACCCGCGATGGGGCATAGTGACGGATTTTGTAGAGCCACCCGTAGTTGACGTCCTGCAGCAGCGGGTACTCGTCGCGGTCAGTCTCTACGGCGGCATCGACGCCGTTGAAGCCGATGCACATGACGTCTTCGGCCTTCTGAGCCAGGACGGCATCACGGCACAGCTGCTGAAATTCGGGCTGGTGCGCCCAAGCGTCGAGCAGTTCGTAAGACCAGGCGTAGTCGTAGTCCGTCTTTTTGCAGAGGTACTGGTCGATCTGGTCGGACCCAGTGATATCCTGCGGCGAACGCTTATGGCCGGCTGCGCGGTTGGAGCGGCTCGCCATCGAACGGTTCACGCCGACGCCGACGCGACTGCCTTGCTGGTTGACCACAGGCATCACGTTGATGCGCGACATGAAATCGCTGATCTGGCGCAACTTGGCCTGAAGGCGCTGCTCGATCGCGGGCGCCACGTTGAATTCGGCCAGTTGCCCAGGGGTAGCGGTGAGGCCAGTGGGCAAGCCGTTCAGCTTTGCGACCTGGGCGACAAAGGCGTGAAGAAGCAGGCGGGTGGAAGTCTGCATGCGATGTACTCCGGTGGATGACGGGGGCGGTGGACCGGATCAGCAGTCGGTCAGGTGCGAGAGGTTGCCGCCGCCGCCCGTCGCGATCTGGCGGGAGAAGTCCTGCTGCGGGGTGTTTTCCAGCTTGGCCGAGAGTGCTGCGACGGCCATCTGCGCAGCCTGAGCCGCGTCAAGCGCTGGCTTCACGGCGGCGGCGACCTGTTCGCCCAGCGCTGTGCTGAAGGCGGTGATATCCAGGCCGTTGTCGTTTGCCGGCTTTGGCTTGGATTCTTCCTTGGGCTTTTCCGGCTCGGTGCGGCTGAACATCGCGGCGAGGCCCGCGAAACCGGCCTTGATCGCGTCCGCAACGCCAGCGCCGTCAGTGCCGGCCTCCATGACGATTTCGGTTTCGATGGCGGCGGTGAACAGGTTGTTTGGGTTCTGCTTGCGCGCGTCGAACATAGGCTTGAGCGCGGAAAAGCTCAGCGCTTCGGTGCCCAGCGAGGCGGGATTGTCGGTGACGGCGAGGCCGACCATACCGGCTTTGCCGGTACCGCCGAAATCCTCGGTCACCTCGATCGACGTGTATTTCTTCTGATCGCGCTTGTTGATGGCCAGCAGTTGGTCGTTTGGCTCGATCTGGGCATAGAGGGACAAGCGACGTTCGGTGGTGCCATCGACCACGATGTCGTCGATCTGGCTCTTTACCGCCGTGACGCTGCCGTAGCAGTTGAACGGCGGCTCGGGGCTAAAGCCCTTGATGTGCTCGCATGAGATGCGAACCGGATAGGTCTCGGCATTGAAGGTCGAGACGATGTCCTTGACCCACGACTCCTCGATCTTGCGACCGTCGCTCGCGGTGAAGCCCACGACAGCGACGCGGAAAAACTTGCTCTTGGCCATGATCTGTCCGGTTCCCTTGAGGTTCGGCGGCGTTGATGGCGCCAAAAGGGACGGTCAGGCGCTCACTCTCAAGGGGCTGCATTTGGTCGGGCGCCCGGCCAAATGGATGGCGGTGCTTGGGGGGTAAATCGCGCGGCATGGTCGCCGCGATGACTGGTCCATTCCTTCCCCAACCCGGCGCACCGGCGACCGCCTGGCAATTCGATCCGCGCCGCCATGCGCGCAGCCTGTACTGGCGTGGCTGGGGCATTACCCAGATCGCGGACGAGTTCGCGCTGCACGGCGTCGTCGGCGACAAGGGCGGGCCCATTCCGCGCGCGACGATCGAGGCCTGGAAGCAGCGCGACCGCTGGGACGATGCGCCGTCGATCCGCAAGATCGAAGACGGCCTGGAAATCCGGCTGCTGACACTGATCGCAAAGGAGAAAAAGACCAGCGCGGATCTGGTCGAGATGGACGCGCTGAGCCGGCAGATCGAGAGCCTGGCGCGCGTCCGCCGGTACGAAGAGCCCGGCGGCCATTCCGGTGACCTCAACGACAAGGTCGGCAATCGCAACGCTGGCCCGCGCAAGAAACCGAAGAAGAACCACTTCAGCGCCGATCAGGCGGGCGAACTGAAACGCATCTTCCTTGAGGGCCTCTACGATTACCAACAGACCTGGTGGAACGCGCTGAGCCAGCGCACCCGCATGATCCTGAAGTCGCGTCAGATCGGCGCGACGTATTACTTCGCCTTCGAAGCGCTGATCGATGCAATCGAGACCGGGCGTAACCAGATCTTCCTATCGGCGTCGAAAGCGCAGGCGCACCAGTTCCGATCCTACATCGTTAGCTTTGCCAAGCTGGTTGGCGTCTCGCTGACCGGCGATCCGATGCTGATTACCTCGGATTTGCGACCGCCCGAGGAAGCGGCGGCGGAGATGCACTTCCTGGGCACGAACTTTCGCACCGCGCAGGGCCGGCACGGCAATTTCTATTTCGATGAATTCTTCTGGGTCCATTCGTTCGAGGAGTTGAACAAAGTCGCCTCGGGCATGGCAACGCACAAGAAGTGGCGGAAAACCTACTTCTCGACGCCGTCCACGATCGCGCACCCGGCCTATCCGTATTGGACCGGCGAGCGCCGCAACCGTCGGCGCAAGAAGGAAGACCGGATCGAGATCGACGTCAGCCATGCCGCCCTGGCGGCGGCAGGCAGCGTCGGCCCCGATCGCGTCTGGCGGCACATCGTCAACATCGAAGACGCCGTTGCCGGCGGCTGCGATCTGTTCGACATCGACGAGCTGCGCGACGAGTACGCGCCCGACGAGTTCGCTAACCTGTTCATGTGCGACTTCGTCGATGACACGCTGTCGGCGTTCAAGTTCAACGATATGATTGCCTGCGGCTGCGACAGCTTGGTCGAATGGACCGATTTCAACATCGAGGCGGCGCGACCCTATGGCCATCGCGCGGTCTGGGCGGGGTACGATCCGCAGTCCAGTGAGACAGGCGACAATGCCGCGCTGGTGATCGTGGCGCCGCCGCTGGTGGAAGGCGGGACGTTCCGCATCCTTGAGCGCCACCAGTTGCGCGGGCTCGATTTCGAGCAGCAGGCCGAATTCATCAAGGCGGTGCTGAGCCGCTACAACTGCACGTACCTGGGCATCGACGCGCAAGGCGTCGGCGCCGGTGTCTATCAGTTGCTGGCCAAAGTCGGCGCGCTGCCGGGCTGTTCGGTCGCCAAGATTGAATACTCGCTGGAAGTGAAGGCGGGGATGATCATGAAGGCCCAGAACGTCATTCGCCGCGGTCGTTTGTCCATGGACAGCAGTTTCCTCGACATCGTCTCGGCGTTTGTTTCGATCAAGAAGACGCTGACCACCAGCGGGCGCAACGTGACCTTCAAGGCCGGGCGCGGCGGCGATGACGGGCATGCCGATCTAGCCTGGGCGACGATGCACATTCTCATGAACGAGCCGCTGGACGGCAAGGAAAAGCCCAAGGGCACGATGGAGATTATCGAATGAGCAAGCGCGCACGCCGTATGAGCCGGCAGGAAACGGCTTCGGCATCCTCCGGCGCGCTGGTCGCGGATAAGGCTGGTCAGAGCCGGTCGATCGAGGCCTTCACCTTCGGCGACCCGGAGCCCGTCAACAGCCGGGCCACCATGCTCGATATGCTGGAATGCTGGCACAATCAGCGCTGGTACGAACCGCCGATCTCGTTGGAAGGGCTGTCGCGCTCTTTCCGGGCGTCGCCCCATCATTCGAGCGCGATCATTCTGAAGCGCAATATGCTGGCTGCCAGCCTCGATCCCACGCCGATCTTGTCGCGCAAGGTGTTCGCAGGGCTGGTGCAGGATTACCTCGTGCTGGGGAACGCCTATGTGCAGGAAATCCGCAACCGCCTGGGCGGCTTGCTGCGACTGGACCATTGCCTGGCCAAATATACGCGACGCGGCGTTGAGCCGGGGCGGTTTTGGTGGGTGCCGGTTCACTTGTCGGAAACCGAGTTCGCACCGGACACCGTTCATCAGCTGATGGCGCCTGACATCAACCAAGAGGTGTATGGCCTGCCTGAATACCTCTCGGCCCTACAGAGCGCGTTGCTGAACGAAAACGCGACGCTGTTTCGCCGCCGCTATTTTGAAAACGGCAGCCACGCCGGCTACATCCTCTACGCCACCGGCCAGTTCGCCGACGGCGATATCGACAAGATGCGCGACGCGCTGAAGCGGTCCAAGGGGCCGGGTAATTTCCGCAACATGTTCGTGCATGCGCCGGAGGGCAAGGAAACCGCGATTAAGATCCTGCCTATCGCTGAGGTGGGGGCGAAGGACGAGTTCCTCGGCATCAAGAATACGACGCGCGACGACGTCCTGGCAGCGCACCGGGTGCCGCCCCAGCTGCTCGGCATCGTGCCGGCGAACGCGGGTGGGTTTGGCGATGTGACGAAGGCCACCGATGCGTTCTACGAGTTGGAGATCGAGCCGCTGCAGTCCGTGTTCCTGGAACTGAACGACATGCTGGGCGTGGAAGCGGTGCGCTTTCGGGAGCGAGCGAAGGCCGCGGCTTAGGAAATTGGGCGCAAAGTCTCCCCTGCGCCCACTCCCATTAATCTTCAGCAATCAGCTTCATGACCACCTGAAGAGTTGCACCCGGCACTGCAGCCGTTTTTGCAGTGCCTTTCAGCTCGCCTCCGCTGATGAGCTTAGCGTTAAGCGTAAGCTGATAAGCGTCCACCCCAAAAACGTTAGGTAGGCCAGGTGAATGCCGGGCCACGTCAATGACTCCGGTCGCTTCACTGCCATTTACGCCCAGATTTCCAATATAGAAAAACGAAGTGTCGCCGCCGCGTACTTTGCCATCGGTTAAAACAACTACGCCCGCACCGCTGTCGCCTGCGTAAGAAAATGTTACCGAATACAAGCCGTTTTTCATAAAGCCTCCTGTTTTTCCGCTTTTGCGGTCCTAGGGAGGTGGGGAAGCGAAGCACCGATACCATAGCGACATTTCTTACTGTCCCAATGCGGAACAGTAATGCTCGATCGTTCTATCCCCGAAGGCTATTAAGGGCACGTTTCCACTCCCGTCGATCTGGTGGTGTTAGAACGACCGTGGGCTCGACCCGGCTCAGCTCCAGAGTATCAGGATGCTTCACGCTGGAATGCGTCTGCCAGCATGTGTGACAATAGAACCGCCGGCAGGCCGCCTCTAGTCGATGATCCCAGCGAGCCTGACGAAACCGCCACCAAAGCCCTGCTGCACAATAGACTTTGACGCTACCGCATGTGCACTGCACCTTGATCGAGTAGTGCCAGATCGCCGCATCTAAGAGGGTAGCTACGTCATGCGGATCGTTCGCGTAGCGGGCCACATCAGGCCGGCGCGGTCTTATTCAGCGCCACACATGCGAGCGCGCCGATCATGTACGGCCCGTCGTCCCGCTTACCGTTGCGAATCTCGCGCAGAAATGTCCGGTTATTGAGTCCCCGCACTTCGAGGCTGTCGGCCACGGCGCCACGGATGTCTTCGATCTTCATGAATGCGCCTCCATTTTTAGAACATATGAAGAACGAATGTCGATTCGGTCAAGCGGTGCCCGCTTCAACCTGTCGCATCGACCGCATGTCAATTCATGTCGCAATCGAGTAATAATATTACGCAAAGACGATCATTGCCGGCGTGCGTAATATTATTACACAAGCTCAGATCGCCGCGCTGCCACCCCTCGCAACGCGCTTTTCCCCCCGCCTCGCCCGCGCGCTTTTCGTGTGCCTTTTGATGCACTGCCGCCGACCGGCGAAACCCGGCCTGGGTCCTGGGCGGGATAGGGACATTTGCGATCGACCGGCTGATGCAGATTGATGCACCAACGGGTATGATTTTGCGACTTGTCAGATTACGGGCCGTGGCGGCTTGGCACGCCCTTTGCTCTTGGCCCCCTGGACACCCCTGGGCGGCGCAGCCGCCCTCGCGCACCGGCTCCGCTGGCGCTCCGCTTAAGGCGGGAAAGGTCATTTCGGCATGGGGACAATACAAACTTGACGCCTGAGGGCGCCCAAGCGTCCTCAGTCCTTTCCCTTTATAGTTCTGTCCACGGGGTACAATGCCAACGTGGCACTCGCACTATGACCAAAAGACAGGCCCAGCATTTCCTCGTGTTCGCGCATGGCGTCGAGGTCGCCGCCATACATCAGCGCCAGGCGCGTGTCGGCCGAGGCGCTTACCAAGGCACGGCGCTCTACCCGTTCGCGTCCGTCCGAAGCTGACATGGCACCTGCAAAGGACTTGAGGAGCCTCTCGGCCTGGATGCCCAAACGGTTGGGCACGATACCCGAGCCTTCAAGATGCCGCGCCGTTTCTCTCAGCTTGTCCCCGAGCTTCTGTCGCAGCGTGCGAACGATCTCGACCGGCAACTTCAGCATGTCGATGAAGTAGGCGTTGCTAGTTTGGTGGCGCTGCGGCCCCTCGCCTTTGGCGTTCCCCGTCTTGACCGTGCGGCGCACCCAATTGATGATTTTCTGTTCGCGCAGTGCGTCCAACTGCCGGACGACGGTGCGCCGCGAGAGGCGGCTTCGCTTGGCAATCGTATCGAGGCACGGATCACAACGACCCGTCTTGCCGTCCATCACACTGAACAGCGCTTCCAGGATGGCCTTCGCGTTCATGGATATGGGCAGCTGCTTGCCGGCTGCCCGAATATGGTCTGAGTAACTCACTACCGTTTTGGCGAACACGTCGAAGAACTTGAGCGCGTTTTCGTTTTTATCGGTCTTTTCCCAATGGATCTGGAAGACCTGCGCGCGGACGTCCTCCACGTCATAGCTCTTACGCCACGGTCCCCTTTTTTCGTGCCGCCCGTGCGGTTGGCCGATGCTTGCCGCAGTCATGCCCGGTCTCCCCGGACTTCGCGCGCCATGGCCGGTGCGCCGGCAAGAGCAAGTGCGGCTCGATGGCACCCTGCATCAGTAGGTCGGCCCAGATCTGCGCGAGTTCGCGACGGCGAGGCAGATAGAGCGCTCGATTGTAAATCGGCTCCACGCCTTGTTGCGCGTGCGCCAGCATCAGGTCGATGATAGCTCGATCGCGCTCTTGATCCTCCAGCGCCGCACGTTCGTTCATGATCGTGGAGAAGGTTGAGCGCCAGCCATGCGGCACATGCACGCCAGCAAAACCGGCGTCTCGATAGAGCTTGCTCAGCGTGCTGTCGCTGATCGGTCGCTGCCAACCACCAACGCCTGGAAAGAGCCAGGAGGGACCGTCTTTGGCCCGACACGCAGCGCTTTCCGAGATCGCCGCCCTCGCCACGTCGGCTGCCTGCCGCGACAGCGGAATGACGAATTCCCAAGTGATGTCGCGCTTCTGCGCGCGCGTAAGCTTCATCTTCTCGGCCGGAATTCGCCAGATCGGCTCGCGCCCATCCAGACCCTCGAACTCCTGCATTTCGGCCAGCCTTACGACGCCAGGCCTTGCCGCTGTCAGCGCCAGCAGGCGCGAGGATAGCAACGTCGACCAATAAGTGCCCGAGAGCGACTCCACGTCCTTGAGCAGCTTCCTCGAATTGACGATCCGCACCATCGCGGGCCGCAACTGCGGATCGGTTGGATGCAACGCCTTCTTGATCATGGCCGCCGGATCGGTTTCCGCCAGCCCGGATGCAATAGCCCAGACGAAGACGTCCGAGACATGATTGCGCACGCGATGCGCCATGTCGTAGGCCCCGCGCTTCTCGATCCGCCTGATCATCTCCAGCACCATCGGCGCCGTGATTGAACGAATGGGCTTCGACCCGATCGCGCCGAAGACGTTGCGCTCCAGCCTGCTCAGGACGGCGGCTGAATATCGTTCGGTGAGTGCTTTCGCCTTCACCTCGTGCCAGGCTCGAGCCACCTTCTCGAAGCTGTCCAGAGCGTCCGCGATCGCTTGCGCCTTGCGTGCCTGTTTCGCTTCCGACGGATCGATGCCGTCTCGCAGCTGCTGCAGCGCCTTGTCCCGCGCATTGCGTGCCTGCGTGATCGTGATTTCCGGGTATTGGCCAAGCGCCAGCAGTTTTTCGCGGCGTGCAAACCGATACTTCAGCCGCCAGAGCTTCGACCCAGATTTTCGGACGAGCAGGTACAAACCCCGCTCGTCGAACATCTTGCGATCCGTTTCGCCCGGCAGAGCCTTTCGGCAGGCTGCGTCCGTCAGCAAGTGGCCGTACCCCCGCTACCCCAATCGATACCCCCACGGGCCTTGCGCTTGGCTGACATGGGCTGCAACTGCATGGGACAAAGATGGCAGGAAAACCGGCACTTACGCAAGGGCGTAGCGCTTGGCTGACACTGGCTGAGATGGGAAATTGGATGCCCCGCGAGGATTCGAACCTCGATAGACGGAATCAGAATCCGTAGTCTTACCATTAGACGACGGGGCATCGGAGGGCGCCCCTCTAGAGGCGGTTGCGATTCGGGTCAAGCGGCTTGGAAGGGCTGTCGGCCGGCGGTCTTGCCGGGAGGACCATGGCGGAGTACGGTCGTGTCAGGTGCCTGTCCGATGGGGCGGGATGACATGAAAGATGTGTGAGTATCATGGCGGAGAATGATCCGCCGGCAGCGAAGGTCGAGGTGCCGGGGCGCCGTGCAAGGCGCCGGGGACGCAAGGGCAAGCAGCAACGCCCTGCTCCCGACGGCACGGCCAAGGCAACGACGCGCGCCGGTGAGGGCGGGCGCCGGGCTGAGGCAGCCTCAGCGCCGCGCGTAGAGCAGCCAGGTCGGCCCCAGAGGCCTTCCGCCGGGAAGCTTCCGGGTCAGGGCGCTTTGCCGGCTGCTGCCGTCGTGGAGCAGCCTGCCATTGCTCCGCCGTTCGGACCGCGATCGTCGCCGCTTCCGCGACAGTCCTACGCCGCGATCGACCTTGGCACCAACAATTGCCGGCTGCTGATTGCGCGGCCTTCCGGCGAGAATTTCACGGTGATCGACGCGTTCAGCCGGGTCGTGCGATTGGGTGAGGGGCTGGCACAATCGGGCCGCCTGTCGGACGCGGCGATGGAACGCACGCTGGCCGCCTTGCGGATCTGTGCCGACAAGCTGGTGCGCCGCAACGTCTTCCTGGCGCGCTCGGTGGCGACCGAGGCTTGCCGCCGGGCCGAGAACGGCACCGAGTTCATCGAGCGGGTGCGGCGAGAGACCGGGATCGCGCTCGACATCATCAGCGCGCGCGAGGAAGCGCGCCTGGCGGTGCTGGGCTGTCATGTCCTGCTGGAGCAGGGCTTTGGCCCGGCAATGATCTTCGACATCGGCGGCGGCTCCACCGAACTGGTCCTGATCGAAAGCACGGGCACCGTGCCCCGCATCCTCGACTGGCAGAGCGTGCCTTGGGGGGTCGTCTCGCTGACCGAAAGTTGCGGCCCCGAAGGCACAACGCGCGAAGAGCGGCTGGAACGCTACCGGCACATGCACCGCCTGGTTGCCGAAAGCTTTGCAGCGTTTTCCAAGCGCGTCTCGGGTGCGCGCAACAGCGCCGGGCGCGAAGGGCCGTTGCGGTTGCTGGGCACCAGCGGCACCGTAACGACGCTGGCCAGCCTGCATCTCGAACTCGACCAGTACGATCGTCGCGCCGTGGATGGGCTGATCGTCCCGGCCCAGTCGATGCGCGACATCAGCAGCCGGCTGTCCTCGATGAGCATCGAGGAACGCCGCGAAGTGGCCTGTATCGGTCGAGACCGCGCCGATCTCGTGGTGGCGGGCTGCGCGATCCTGGAGGCCATCCTCGACTTGTGGCCGGCAGACCGCCTAGGTGTTGCCGATCGCGGCATCCGCGAAGGCATCCTGCGCAGCCTGATCTCGGGGCAAGGCCAGACGGTTTCAGCTTCCAAGGCATCAGGCAGCGTGACCAGTTTGGCGTCGGTCCCTCACGCCGCTGGCTCTCACATCACCGTCCCTTCATCGGAGAATCTGTCATGAGCCGCTCAGGAAGCGACCCTAATGAGCGCCTGCGCAGTAACAAGAAGCGCACGACCAGCTCGGCACGTTGGCTCCAGCGGCAACTCAACGACCCGTATGTAAAGAAAGCCAAGGCGGACGGCTATCGCAGCCGCGCCGCCTACAAGCTGATCGAGCTGGACGAGAAGTTCGACTTGTTCAAGGGCGTGACCCGCGCCGTCGATCTCGGCATCGCGCCGGGCGGGTGGAGCCAGGTGCTGCGCCTGCAATGCCCCAAAGCCAAAGTCGTCGGCATCGACCTGCTGCCTACCGACCCGATCGAGGGCGTCACCATCTTCGAGATGGACTTCATGGCCGATGCCGCTCCTGCTGCGCTGGAAGGCGCACTGGAAGGTGCGCCCGACCTGGTGCTGTCGGACATGGCGGCCAACACCGTGGGCCACAAGCAGACCGACCACTTGCGGACCATGGGCCTGGTCGAGACGGCAGCGGACTTCGCCATTGCGGCGCTGGCACCGGGCGGTACGTTCGTCGCGAAGGTGCTGGCGGGCGGCACCGACACCGCGCTGCTCGGCTTGCTCAAAAAGCACTTCACCAGCGTCAAGCACGCCAAGCCCCCGGCGAGCCGCAAGGATTCGTCCGAATGGTATGTGATCGCCAAGGGCTTCAAGGGCCGCGCGACGCCGCAATCAGGGGAAGATTAGAGAGTATTGCCAGGCTAGAGCAAGTTCCGATCCGATTGCATCGGCTCGGTTGCTCTAGACTCTTGTTTCGCCGCGTTTTTCCGAGTCAGCAGGTGATTCCACCTGCTTCGAAAACGCTCTAACGGATCAGTTTTCCGTTTACGCCGCCAATGGCGGCCATTCCTTGTATTTGATATGCAGCCCCATGTCGGCCGCTCAGCGCAAAATCGTGATTGTCTCCGGTGCGTCGGGATCGGGCAAGACAACCCTCGCTGTGCCGTTGGCCGAACGGCTCGGCTACCCGCTTTTCTCGAAGGACTTTATCAAAGAAACCCTGACGGACGTGTTAGGCGATGGGGGTGGCGATCTTGCGGCCTCTCGCCAAATCGGCGGTGCGTCGATGGAACTCATCTGGTCGTTAGCACACCGTGCGCCGCATGCGGTTTTAGAAGCCAATTTCCGGCCCCACAGCCACTACGAGCGGGCCAAACTGACTAGTCTTCAGGCATCGATCATAGAGCTTCATTGTGACTGCGGCACTTCCGAAACGGCAAAGCGATTTCGTAAACGGGCCGCTACAAGCGGCCATCATGCTGCCCATCCGTTGAAAGATCTGCCGCCTGAAATGCTTGCCGAGTATGACCGCCCTGTCGGAATCGGTCCGGTAATCGAGGTCGATACGCGGACTCCAGTCGACCTAGATCTCGTGATAGCGCAGGTGCATCGCCTTCTTCGTTAAACGACCGAATCCGCCTACCGCGAGAGCCTGGCTAATCAGCGCCGACGAGGCCGATGGCGGGCTTCCGCCCGCACATTCTCATGTCCATAGCCTGAGCCGGCTCGTGACACTCCTTGTCCGGTACCTAAATAGACTTGCCTGGCCTTTCATCGAGCCAATCGCGCCGCCATTCTCGCGTGGCCTTTCTGCGGATGCGTCGCCTGCAACGCTTGCACTTGCCGACAAAGTTGAAGCCGTCCCATGCCACTTTCGATCGGATCGGAGCGTGGCGATTAAAAAGGCACAACACTAGTGATTTCAAAAACTTAGATCCCCGCCTTAACGACACGGTGTGTAGTTATGCCAAGGTACAGAGATCTTGTATGTGGCCCTACAGGGCCACGTCGGCGAATTTTATGGCCGCAAGAGCCAGTGGCTCGGCCATGCGGTAACAGATGCTCGCCTTACAGCATTCCGTGCTGGGCCGCCAAGCGTGTCGCTTCCACGCGACCGCCGACTTGCATCTTCTGGTACATTCGCCTGATGAAATTTCGGACCGTATGTCGGGAAACGCCCATCGCCTGGGCGATCTCGTCGGTGCTACCTCCCCGGGCGATGTGGCGGAGCACCTCCGTTTCGCGGGGGGAAAGTTGGAAATTATCGAAGTTCGTGCGGATTTGCATCGAAGCAGAGATGTCGCTGGAAAGGCGCGCACTCTCTGGGAAATCCACAGCGGCCACGCGCATTCCATGTCCTTGTTTTTTCTTGGCCGCCTCAAGTGCCGCAGCGGCCTGCGTGTACAGAGCTTCAGCTTCAAAATTCCGGCGCTGCCGCAGAAATGCCATTCCTACCGAAGCATGGATAGGAATTGCTGATCCCCTCCAAAGGACGGGGTCAACCAAACTGGATAGCAGATTGTGTGTGCCCCGCGCTTTTGCCGATGCGTCACCATTCAAAAGTATGGCAAATTCGCCACCACTCAGGCGGGCTGCAAGCGCCGCATCCGGGTAAGCAGCCAACAAGCGCCGAGCAAACGCAACCAGACAGGCGTCACCCGCAGCAAGGCCCCAAAGGCGATTGATCTCTCTCAAATTGCCCAGATCAAACAGCGCCAACGCGCTCAGTGACGCTAAAGCTTCGGAGCCGGGAATGCCATCCAGAAACCGCGCCTGAAATTGTGCGCGCTTCGCGAGGCCCGTCAGCGCATCAAATTCGGTCGCACGGCGCAGTTGTTCCCAGCGCTTTCGCTCAACTGTAATATCCTCTTTCATGCCGTAGAGCGTAACGGCATGTCCATTTTGGACCTTGGTTGCAGCCTTCACGCGGATCCATCGCTCTTCACCATCCGGGCGAAATATCTGCGCTTCCAAGGAAAACGTGCCGGATTTGGCGATTGCCGCCGAACGCAAGCGTTCAAGCATGGCGCGGGAAGGTTCGGCATACATGCCGATAGTGTCGTATCGTTCGGGGTGTTTGTGACGAGGCAATCCGAACATATCGAACACGGCGGGGGTCCACGACAACCTCTCGGTCCGCAGGTCACAAGCCCACGCACCCATCCCTACCAAAGCTGATGCATCGCCATAAAGCGCAGCGAAGCCCTCACCATCGGTTCTGAGAGAATCCAAATGCATGCTGCCGATTCAACTTAAAATAAAATGTGCGCACCATTACGCACTTATCCGAGCGTGTACCAGGTTAATCAATGTGTCTGCACGGTGGTCCTCGCTTAAGACGGAAGGAGAGCGGAGGTTCGCGCCGATGGTGACGCCCGCGCCCTTAAGCTTTCTGGAACTGCACCACAGCCAGCGGCAGACAGGTAACCGCACCACGGCTACGGTGTTCGGCGACTTGGGTGGCGACATCCACCACATCAGCTACAAGAACGTTAGCAATTCGGGCATCACCGCCTCCGCCTGGTCAGCATCGACGATCCCGTCGTTGGCGAGTTCTCATCCATCAGACCGGCAATGCCGCAACCCAAGCGCGCCATACAAACACGATCCTTCAGTTCGCCGTCATCTTCGAAGAATGGTTTATCAAGGCCATGGCGGCGTAAGGTTCAATCCGCCCGCCCGCACACGGAATTCCTGACACTGCCTGCGACAACGAGTGGCACTACATCGCGCCGGGCAAGCCGCAGCAGAACGAGTTCACCGAGAGGTTCAACGCCCGCTTGCGCGACGAGTGCCTGAACGAGACCATCTTCACGAGCCTGGCCCAAGCCCGATGTGTGCTTGCCGCCAGGCGGCAGCACTACAACCATCACCGGCCCACTCGAGCTTGGGCGACATAGCCCCGACCGAGATGGCAGCCACTTCAATCGCGGTTGTCATCACGGCCGCACATGGACATCAATAGGGCAGTAAGCTCTACTCCTAAGCGGAGGAACGTCGGAGCTCAGACCAGGCCAACTGCTTTGGCCATGCGGCGCAATATCGCGGTCAATAATGCCCAGTTACTGGACTCGGCCACGGCAGTAAACAGGCCGCTGACACCCTGCCACTCCTCAAAATGAGCGAGGAAACGCCTGCGACCATTCACTTTTACTTACTTGGCTGCGAATCGCGAGCCTGCGCAATGGACGCCATGTGAATTAGTGCAGCCTGAAATGCACCCATTCCGTCACGACGCAAAAGGGCATCCACAATCGACTGGTGTTCGTCAATAAATGCCTCTCGCTCATCAAGCGAGGATTTATCTACGCGAGAGGCGCGCACGCGCTTGAGTTGGGACCCTAGCTTTACGTGCATATCACATAAGACATAGTTTCCTGCCGCCTTCATAATTAGATCGTGAAAGCGGATATTGGCGCGGAAATATTCTTGAAGTTCCTCATTGCCTGAATGGCAAATGAGATCTTCGTGAGCCTTGAGAATGGCAGCCAATTCGGCGTCGCTGGCTCGGTGGGCGCACAGCATCGCGGCAGCACCTTCCAGTAAGCCCATCATTTCCAAGGTGTCGGCCACTTCCGGCATCTCAGGCGTGGTGACAGTCGCACCGCGATTTGCCTCAAGCCGAACCAATCCTTCGTGGGCAAGAACCTTGATCGCCTCACGCAAGGGCGTGCGCGACACCCCAAGCTCGTCGCACAATTCTAGTTCTTGCAGTCGAGTTCCCGGGGCGAGTTCCCCCTCGACAATCATTTCGCGCAAAACTTCTACCGTGCGTTCATGGAGCGTAGGCATCTTGATACGCACCGACGCCCTGCCGGCCGCCTTTTCGGCTGCGCCAGCGCGCATCAGTACGGTACCCGCGCCTGCGGCGATGTCTTGGCCGAGGTTATGTTCGGAGGCATTGCCTTCGACCAACACCTTGAGCAGCTTGAACCTTTCATCCATCACTAAGATTAACCGATAGCTCCCCCTCGGTCTATCGCCATTCCGTGCCAAAGAAGCAATCCCTCGCCCGCGATCAGCGACCGGTCGCGATCGGTAAGCCAGTCCATCTCTTCGGTGTATAGCGTCAAGCATTCACGCCAGCTCAACCTCATCCGGGTGAAGTCGGTACCCCAAAATAGACGGTTCGGACCAAAGGCATCGTACAGCTTGCGCACTTCGCGAGACAACGACGGCATGGGATAGGCCTCGTCGAAGTAGCCAGCCCCCCCCGTCAGCTTGATCGCAACGTTGGGAAGCTGTGCGAAATCGAAAAGCCCGTCGAACTGGACCAGCCCTGGCCCCATAATCGAGGCACCGAAATGGTCGATGATCAACTTGAGCTCGGGATGGCGCCTGGCCACTCTGTCCACGTGGGGCAGGATCGCTCCTCCGCAAACCGCGACAGGGCGACCGCTAGCAGCCATCCTTTCCCAAAACCAATCGAGACTGTTGTCTTGAGGCCAACGAATTCGGTTCATGGTGTTGGTTTCACCAGGCGCTGCAACGGGTGACGCTGTAATAAATCGCATTCCGACCATACCCGGCAGGGCAAGGGTAGCATCGAGGGATGCGGAGGCGTCCGGCCCGAGCAGATCCACCCAGCCGTGCGTAACGAAGCGGTCTGGATGGGCGAGATGCGCTTCGACAGAATACGCCATGGCCGCAGGGTCCCAGATCGGCGGACAATTGATGGCGAGATCAATGCCCGCCTCGTCCATTCCCGTCAGTGCCTGCTGATAGGTAAAACTAGGGCCATGAATAGGTGGAGCCCCTGGATTTTCCCAGAGATGGACCTGGGCATCAACAATGCGCATCGGCAACCTCCTGAATGAGATCGAGCGATATCTCGGGAAAAGGTTTTGGCGGCGCATCTTCCAGCGCGTTAAGCAACGATGCGAGCAGCGGATTTTGCCGTGATGTCGCTTCGTTGCGGAGCTTGTGTCGCAAACTTGCCACGGCACCGATCAATTGCCGCTGCTCGACGCCCGATTTCTCGAGGTAAGAAATAAGCTGCGCGCGCGAGAGCACCAGACGCGGTCGACGGGCAAAGATGCCTCCGTGGCGCCCCACGCGCACTTCAACCAGTTCCATACCCTCCAGGATGCGTGATGCCTGGCGCACCACCTCGAGGCTGTAGCCGTAGCGCTCTGCTATTTCCCATTCCGGGCCGATGCTTTGTAAAGCTCCATCCTCGATATCCACAAGGTCAGCGATGATGCGCCTGACGAGCTGCTGAGCATAGCTAAGTTTGTTAAGCGATCCTGAGGCCGCGGTTGCGTGAGCTTTGATGTCACGAGTGTTTTCTTCCACCGTGTGTTGAGCCGTCACGTTCGCCAGAACGCATTGCAACAGCTCCATCAGAAATTGGATGATAGACCGCTCGGCAGGGTCCTGTCGCGTAATTGCGCGCAGCGCCTTGAGCGCCGCGTGGATCAATTGATCATCGCCCCCAAGGGTAAAGTAGAGGTAGGACGACACCTGGCGTGCGAACGTTTCAATATCGGGCGCGAGAGCATGCAACCCTCCCCCGGGGCCACGTTTGAGACGTGCCGAACCACGCATTTCGAGCAATTTAGCGGCCTCACGGAACGCCCATCTGCCGATGCCGAACCGCTGCTGGATAGATGCTTGAGAACCGACGAGCCTTTCATGCCGCCAGCCTTGTCGCATGAGGTCCTCTTCGATGGCGAGAGCGACCCGTAAGCCAAGCTTGCCCGGAACCGCGCCGCTCGATCTCGACCAATTAACAGCAGAACCCTCCATCTTCATCCTTTCTGAGTTCACTCAGTAATATTATGAATTCATAATACCTGATGAATGCGAGATGCCAAGGGTCGATTTGTATCGGTTTTGCGACAGATCGTTTGTTAAGGAGCATCGGAAGACGAAAAAGCCGCCACCGCAGTCCGCTGGAGGACTGGCCGGGTAATCGAATTCGAGGCGTTTCGTCCGACGCTGGCGGCGGGCTGGCCCCAGAATAATGTCAGCGACGCACGGATGGAATATGTTATCCGGGATTGGGCAAACTGGCTGGGCTTTTTGGGTTTTGACCTTGGCGCGCCAACGCCCATGCGAACACGTTAATGCGGCGCCTAGGTTCGCCAAGGTACAAAAGCAGCATCGCAATCTCTCGGGACTTCGGCTTCGTCCGCAAGGGCAAGTTATCGATGGCGCGCGGTTCTATGGGCGGATGCTGCGCGAGATCGTAACGAACGACAACACTGCCTCCGACGTATGGCCGACACAGCTTATCGGAGCGATGCCAATGAGAAATGGCTCAAGGCGCAAGGACCAAGGCGAATGCCGCCAAATCCAAGGTGGTACTCGCGTGGAGCATGTCTTCGTTCAGCAGAAAGCCAAGATGGGTCTCTTCATACGCACCATCGGAATCAAGCCGCCGAGGCGAAGAGAAGCACTCCACGCCCAGGTCTACGGTTATTCACGCTTGAGGTCGTAAGCACCCAATCCAGGCTTGAAAGACTTCTCGTCGATGAATTGCCGAAGGGCTTCGTTACGCCCTTCGGCATCAAAGAAATTGGCTGCTTCCTGCGTCCGCACGAGGTAATCCATGGACTGATCGAAGGTCATCTCACGTACTCGGCGGACGGCCCATTTGGTCGCTCGCAGAGCTGTAGGGTTCTTTCCGAGCAGTACTTTCGCGATTATTGTCACGCGGTGCCTTAGCCCGGCAAGCGGAACAGCTTCGTTGACCAGCCCCCACTCCGCAGCTTTGCGTCCATCGACATTCTCGCCCGTCATGGCGTGGTACATTGCGTTGCGAAAACCGGTCAGTTCGGTGATGACCTTGCTGGCGCCGCCTCCGGGCAATATGCCCCAGTTAATCTCGGAAAGACCAAACTGCGCTTCCTCCGCCGCAATAGCGAGGTCGCAGCCGAACAGCGGGCCGTAGGCGCCGCCAAAGCACCACCCATTTACCATCGCGATCGTCGGCTTTTCAAACCAGCGCAGCCTCTCCCACCAACCATAGGCCTCACGCTGTGCCTTGCGCACGGCACCCAGGCCCTCTTTTTCACTCGCGCGAAAGTATTGCTCAAGGTCCATGCCGGCGGACCACGCCGTACCTTCTCCGGTCAGCACAAGGACGCCGACATCCTCTCGAAATTCTAACTCTTCCAACACCTCCAACATGCGCCGGTTAAGCGCCGGGCTCATGCAGTTGCGCTTGTCTGGACGATTAAAGGAGACCCAGGCGATGCGGTCTTCAACAGTATAAGTCACGCTGTCGCGCTCGGTACGATCTTCCATGGCACATTCCTTCGATACGGCTCTATTGCTTGTACGATCCGTTTGAGGCGGTGAGGTTGCCGAACTACGGCGAGCCCTCAGTCCCAGTCCGGACTCGACCGATGCGCAGTGCAACCGCAATCGCGAGAGCGGCAACGATCGTCAGCCCGACCATACTGCGCAGCACGACCGGGACGCCATGGCCTGCAGCGAAGGCGATCCCGGCATAGAGCGGCCCCACGATCGAGCCGATGCGTCCCACCCCTACCGCCGAACCAACAGAGATCGAGCGCGCTTGTGGTGGGTAAAATGACGGCAGAATTCCGTTGAGGCAATTTTGCCCACCTAGAAGAAGAAATCCAAGCAAGGCGAATCCCACAACGTAAGCTGCGTAGCTTTCTGCAAATGCCACGATCGCCGTAGCAGCAATCAAACAAAAGTATATTGCCGGCACCACACGTTTATATCCGAATTTATCGGTAGTTCGCCCGAGAATAATGTTGCCCGCTACTGCAGCAAGGTTGAACATCATCGACAGCAAGTCAGCTTTAGGTTCGGGAACACCTTGATCGACCATCATCGTGGGTAGCCACAAAAGCAGCAGATAAACCATCAACAAGGTGATGAAATAAACCAGCCACATTGTCAGCGTGAATGCTCGGGACCCGTGGACGAAGATCATCGAGAACGTCGGCTTAGTCTGTTGTGCGGCAGTCACGCTCCGTCCTTTGCGGACGGGCAGCATTGGCAATGCCAGGAGCGCAATGAGCGGCAGCGCGCCTCCTATGTAGAAAATGATCCGCCAGCCGACATCATGCATCACGGTTGCTGCCACCGCAGCGGCAAGTGCACCGCCGAGCGGAAGGCCGGCCATGATCGTCGCTACCGTTCCCACCCGCTTGCCGGGAGGAGAAAGGTCGATCGCCGTTGCAACAACACTGGGAATCGCGGCCCCAAGTCCCAACCCAGCAACTAGGCGCAACGCCATCAAACTTGAATAGTCCCATGCATAGGCCATCGCCAGCGTCGTTCCGCCAAAGAGGAGCACGGACGCGAATAATGCTCTACGCCGGTCCCAGCGATCGGCGAGATAGCCGCCAGCCAACGCACCGATTGCCACGCCCCATTGCCCGATCCCGAAGATCGCGCCTTTCAAGGCAGGCGAGATCCCCAGTTCCGGCATCATCTGCGGCGCGGCTACGCCGATAGCCTGGGTATCGAACCCCTCGCCCATCATGACCAGGAAGCAGATGGCGATCACGAGTGGTAGGCTCACCTTGCTCGATACCGCGGTGCCGGAAGGTTCCGCCGGAGCGTCGTGCATGATCATGATCGCTGGTCCTGCGCCCAGCGCGACCGCTGCCGTATCCATTCGGCGACCAGGTCGTGCTTATCGGCGGTATGGTTGTAGAGGCAGTGTTCACCGTTCGAGAAGATAGCGACTTCCACATCCTCCGAGCCGGCCATGCGGGCAATCTCCAGCACTTCAGCCTCGGTCACCAGCGGATCGGCGGAGCCATGGAGGATAAGCAGCGGTTGCCGTGAGTTTGCCAGCGCGCGGCCGGCGTCGAGTGCGCCCCAGACACTAGGAGCATCCGCCTCCCCGCAAAAGACCACGAACTTGCGTAGCTTGCTTGGGAGATCGCCCGTAAGACCGGGCGGACGCAGCGGGCCACCGTTGCTGACGATCCCACAGATGCGAGGATCGCCTGGAGCATAGTTCATTACCAGGCAACCGCCCATGCTGTTGCCGACAATGAACAGCGGCAGATCGCCAGCCTGCTCACAGACATGGTCGATGGCGAGACGCCAATGGCTCTGCCAGTTATCGTCGAAGTACAGGCCATAGGTCAGCCGGGTTTCGCCTTGCCCCGGCCCATCGATCAGGAATACCTCGATCCCGCGCCGCGCGAGTTCGACGCCCATCGCCGCGAAGTCCATCGCCCAGCCTTCGATCCCGCCCCACACAACCGCGACAGCGCAAGGAGCCTCGGCCGGAAAACGCCAACCGACCAGGACCGCGCCGTCGACGCCTCGACATTCAAAACGAATGCGGTCTCGCGCCAGGACCGATGCGGAGGCGTAAAGCTGTGCCGCCTGCCCGAACAATTCGCAGCGCTGAGCGGTATCCTCGATCATCATGAACTGGGCGGCGCGCAGCAGCGCCGCTTTACGAAACATTTGGTCGGCAGCGGTTGCCGGCGCATACCCGTCACGCGACGTGGGCAGCGCGGCGGCCATGTCGCTCGCGGCGTCCTGCCACCCTTCGCCCTGGGCCACCCTGTCGAGCAGTTCGGCGGCATCCTCATATACGAGACCGTACGCCGTCAGCCGCTCGACGCTAAACTGGCGCAGCCCGGCTTGCGCTTCGCCGGGCAGCATATTTATGCTGGCCGCTTCCGGCGTTGAGCGGCGGCGGAACACGCGCCGGGTGATGGCGGGATCGTGCGCCATCATCCAAGCAACCTGGCCAAATAAGGGACAATCTCGCCGGCACTCTCGTGGTCGCCAGCAAAGCCGATGTACTTGTCTGGCCTGACCACCATTAGCGCGTCGCCATCAATCCCCAGGCCGCCTGCGAAGTGACCATTGCTATCCTCGATTCCCCCCGGCGCTATGGTGACGATAGCCAATGCCTCCTGCGGATACCGCGCGCGCAGATCCGCCAAAGTGGCATTCCAGCCTTGTCCAACCGCAATGACGACGGGCCGCGGCCCACGGACCAACTCGAACAAACGGAATGTTTGTCCTTGCGCAACCAGCCCGGTCGCATCGGGCAGACGATCGCCGGCCACCACCCCGCCCGGTGCCCTGCGGTGTTCCGCCGTGAGCGAACTGTCGCGGTAGTTGATTGCGAGTTGGAGAAAGCCTTCCTCCCGATCGGTCGGGAAGCCTTTCTTCTCGAAGGCTTGCGCCTCCAGCGCCGAGGTAAGCCCCAGCATCCAGGCGGCGATCGGACGGCGCTCCTCCTCGTAACTCGATAGGAGATCGGCAGGCGCGCCGCGCAGGACGGCCGCGAGTTTCCAGGCCAGGTTGCAGGCATCCTGGAAGCCGGTATTCAGCCCTTGCGCCCCGGCCGGCGAGTGGACGTGACAAGCGTCCCCCGCCAAGAACACGCGCCCCTCCCGGTACTTCGCCGCAAGTCGCACATTCATGCGCCAGGTCGACATCCACGCCATATCGGTGATGCGAATGTCGTCGCGGCGGCTGCGGGTGGTGACGATGTTCTGAAGCGCCTCGATATCGATTTCGTCCGGCGCGGTCGGCGGTATCGATGCTTGCAGTTGATAGAGATCGGTCGTCGCCAGGGGCGAAAGATTGAGCATGCCGCCTGGTCCGCGAAAGCTGTACCAGCTCTCACGACCGAGCCCATCGATGCGTACGTCCGCGACGTAGAGGCGCCGGCTTTCATCGGTATCCCCCTCGAACGCGATGCCCAGAAGCTGACGCACTTTGCTGCGACCGCCATCGCAACCCACCACGTAGGCGGCGCGAATTTGCGATAGGCCGCTCTCGGTCTCCAGGGTGGCGACGACACCGGCCTCGTCCTGCTTTAGCGCGATCAAGGTCGTGCCGTAGTGGATCTCACCACCCATCTCCGCCAAACGCGTACGCAACGCGTCCTCCGTCAGATTCTGGGCGATCGTGAATGGTCGCGGAAAGGGCGTAGAGGGCGTCGATACGCGATCGCCGAACAATGTTTCGACATCCACCGCCCCATTGGGTGAGAATACCTGGATCGGCGGCGTCGGCTCGCCACGAGCAAGAACCCGATCAATGACGCCCAGATCTTCCATCAATTCCAGCGTGCGTGGCTGAAGCGTCTTTCCCCGAGAGCCCTCGAATGGCCTCGTCGCTTGATCGACCAGCCGGAAGCCTACCCCCCGCCGCGCAAGTTCGCACCCCAAAGTCACGCCCACCGGGCCGGCGCCCACGATCAAGACTTCTACCGATTCCATGTAATTTCTCGTCCTTCCCATAAGGTTCCACCTTCGCTCAACGGCAAAGGCGAAACCAACTGCCTCATCAACAAATACAACCGAAATATTGAAGCAGGTGGTTAGCCACGTTTGCGTGGGCGTATCGTGTCCAGCGATGACTTCCCTAGACCAAACCACACCACGCGTTGCGGCAACTTGCGCGCAAGCTTTCATCAAGGCCGCCTTGCTTACCCAAGGGCTTGCAAACGAAGGTGCCGACCAAGTCGCCAAACTGATGACAGAGGCAGATATGCAGGGCTCGGACGGCCATGGCATCATCCGCCTGCCGCAGTACATCAAGCGTCTGCGATCAGCCGGCATGAACCCTCGTCCGATCATGCGTATAGTCGAAGATCGACCAGCGACCGCCGTAGTCGACGGCGATAATGGAATGGGCCATCTCGTCGTTTCGCATGCCGTCGATATCGCGATCGGCAAGGCGCGTGAATGCGGCGTGGCCTGGGTCGGAACGCGCAATTCCAACCACGCAGGGCCTGCCTCGCTCTATGTCCGGCGGGCGTTGGAGCACGATATGCTCGCACTGTACTTTGCAGTGGGTAACGCCAACCACCTGCCGCCGTGGGGTGGAATGGACATGTTGCTTTCCACAAATCCGATCGCCGCAGCGATTCCAGGCGCGGCGGAGCCACCGGTGGTGCTCGACATGGCCACCACCGTTGCGGCCTACGGCAAGGTTAAGGCCAGGGCGAAGGCGGGTCGCGAAATGCCGGTAGGCTGGATGATCGACCGTCAGGGGCAGCCGCTTACCGATCCCACCCGCTCGGAAGACGGCTTTCTGCTGCCCATCGGCGATCATAAAGGCTATGGCTTGGCCTTGGTATTCGGCTTGCTAGCCGGGACGCTCAATGGCGCGGCGATGGGCCGCAACGTCGTCGATTTCAACGCCGACCACGTTACTCCCACCAACACTGGCCAGACGATCATAATGGTCGACCTGGCCGCATTCGGGGATGTGGACGCCTTCAAGGCGCGGGTGGACCAGCTTGAGCGCGACATCCGCGACAGCGAGCGCTTGCCCGGCGTCGATCGCATCTGGCTTCCAGGCGAACAAAGTCATGCGAAGCGCGGCGCTTATGCAGCCGCTGGCTACCCGATCTCCACAGGGTTGCTGGGCGAACTGGACCAGCTCGCCGCCGATCTAGGGATCGCTCCTCTCGAAATAGAAGGAAGCCGTCGATGAGTGTCCGGATCAGCTCGCTAAATCCGGCGACCGATCAGCAATTGGACAGCTTTGCGCCGCTCGACGACGGGGCGGTGGATGCGGCGCTGGCGCGGCTGGCCACGGCGCAGCGCGATTGGGCTACATACCCGCTTTCGCAGCGTCTGGATGGCTTGCGCGCGGTAGCCGCCGTGCTGCGCGCCGAACGCGATTCCCTGGCCCTGCTTGCCACCCTGGAAATGGGTAAACCGCTGACCGAAGCGAAGGCCGAGATCGAAAAATGCGCCTGGAACTTCGAGTACTACGCGCAAGCGGCGCCGGATTACTTATCAGACCAGATCATCGCCAGCAGCGCCACCGACAGCCGCGTCGTCTACGATCCGATCGGCAGCGTACTGGCGATCATGCCGTGGAACTATCCATTCTGGCAAGTGATGCGCGCCGCCGCGCCGATCCTGGCCGGCGGCAACGGCCTGGCGATCAAGCACGCCAGCAACGTGCCACAGTGCGCGCTGGCGATTGAGGACATCGTCACCAGGGCGGGTCTGCCCAGCGGGATCGTGACTACGCTGCTGATAGGCAGCGCGGCGACCGAGGCCGTCATCCAGGACCGCCGCATCGCTGCGGTCACCTTCACCGGATCGACGCCGGTCGGTCGGATCATTGCAGCGCAGGCCGGCCATGCGCTCAAAAAGCAAGTCCTGGAACTGGGCGGCGCGGACCCTTTCATCGTGCTGGATGATGCCGATGTCGAGCAAGCCGCCAGGGTCGGCGCGAAATCACGCTTTCAGAACACCGGCCAAAGCTGCATCGCCGCCAAACGTTTCATCCTCGATGCCGGGATCGCCGATCGCTTCGTCGACGCGTTTTGCGCCGAGGTCGACAGCCTGATTCTGGGCGATCCCCAGGACGCCGCGACCACGCAAGGACCAATGGCCAAGGCGTCGCTGCGGACCGAATTGCATGGCCAGATCACATCGTCGATCGCGGCTGGCGCCCGCCTGGTGCGCGGGGGGACGCCCATCGCGGGGGCAGGCGCCTTCTATGCGCCCACCGTGCTCGATCACGTCACCCCTACCATGAAGGCGGGCTGTGAGGAGATCTTCGGCCCTGCCGCCGCGATCATGCGGGTCGACGGGGCGGACGCGGCAATCAGCCTCGCCAACGATACCGACTATGGTCTCAGCGCTTCTTTGTGGACGGGCGATACCGACCGCGCCGCCACCCTCGCGCGGCGGATCAATGCCGGCGCTGTGTTCGTCAACGGCATGAGTGCGTCCGACCCGCGCCTGCCCTTCGGTGGCATCAAGGATTCCGGTTACGGGCGTGAACTGGGCGCCAGTGGCGTGCACGAATTCACCAACGCCAAGACCGTCTGGACTGGACCGGCCCAGCTCTGAGCCGTTCACAATCACGGGAAAGCTTCATGACCCACTCACCCTTCGCTATCCTTCGCCCAGATGACTTGCCCGCGTATGAGCGGGGCAATGGCGCGCGGACCATTCCGCTGGTCACGCCGCGCATCGGCGCCGCTACCTTCATAAGCGGCATAACCGAAATCCCCGCCGATGCAGCGATCCCGTTTCATTCGCACAACTGCGAAGAAAGCGTGGTGCTGCTCTCAGGCGAAGCCTGGCTAGACATCGCCGAGGAAGAACACGCGCTGAAGGCCGGAGACGCCACCTTCATCACTGCCAATGCGGCCCACCGCTTCCGCAATCGTTCGTCCAGCGCGCCACTGCGGATTTTGTGGATCTACGCCAATGCCGCCGCCACCCGCACCTTGGTCGAAACCGGCGAAACCCATCCCGTTTCGGCAGAGCACGCGCGCTGATCACAGACAGAACTGGATATCCCATGGGACTGCGCTTCCTCGAACACGCCTTGATACTGACCCATGACCCAGATGCCACGCGCGACTGGTTCGTCGACAACCTGGGTTTTCGCGATGGCTATCACCCGGAATTCGGCTTTCCCGTTTACTGGCTCTATATCGGCGATCAAGACGTGGTCCATATCGGCAAGGCCCGCTATTCCGAGCATCAGAACACCTATCTCAAGACCCCGTCCGACCAGGAGGGCATCGACTACGCGGCAGCGGGCGCCCCAGGATCGGGCCGCATCGATCATTTGTGCTTCAACTGCGACGGACTTGCTCAGTTCGTCGAGCGCCTGACCCGCAACGGCGTCGAATTCAGTGAACGCAAGGCCCACAATTCCAAGCTCTACCAGTTGTTCATGCGCGAGCCGGTCAACGGCCTGAAGATCGAGCTCAACTTCGACTGGCGCGAGGCGGCAGCGCTGGGCCGCGTACCCGAATGGACCGACGCTGGCGACAATGGCGACGCGGACGAAACGGTGCTGACCGATAATGCTCCCATTCCCAAGTCCACCTTCTGACGTTACTGGGGTTTCCGATGTCATTCGTCTTTGCGCCTTGCCCCACCATCAGCGTTCCCATCGTCGGCCTGGCCGAGCGCTTTGCGGTCCATCGCATCTACTGCGTGGGCCGTAATTACGCGGAGCATGCCAAGGAGATGGGCTTTACCGGTCGGGAACCGCCGTTCTTCTTCATGAAGCCCGCCGACGCGCTGGTGGTGGCCGAAACCGGACAGGATACCGCGTTTCGGTATCCCAGCCTGACCAACAAGCTGCATCACGAAGTTGAACTGGTGGTCGCCATCGGCAAGGCGGGCACGGACATCGCGCCCGAGGATGCTCTGCAATACATCTACGGCTATGCCGTCGGCCTCGACATGACCCGGCGCGATTTGCAGAACGAGATGAAGGCGCAAGGCCGGCCTTGGGAAATCGGCAAGGCCTATGAAGAAAGCGCGCCGATCGCGGCGATCACGCCTGTGGCACAAGCGGGCGACATCGCCGCCGCCGCGATCGAACTAACGGTCAATGGCGAGGTCCGCCAGGCCAGCACCATCGACAAGCTGATCTGGTCTATCGCAGAAACCATTGCCCATCTGTCGAAAGCATGGACCCTGCAGCCCGGCGACCTGATCTATACCGGCACGCCCGAGGGTGTCGCCTCGGTGTCGCGCGGCGATACGCTGACGGCCACCGTCACGGGTCTGTCCCCGCTGATCGTCCGAGTGGATTGACGATCGCCTGAGGAGATCCGACGCGTAGTGACGAAACTCCTCCCGCGCACCGGCCTGCGCACAGTCCCACGACCCTCTGGCGGATTGCGCCAGCAAATGAAGGCCGAGCGCCGCGGCTTCATCGTCGAGGCCGCGCGCGAAGTGTTCTACGAATCCGGGTTCGAGGCGGCACCAACGTCTGAGATCGCGGCCCGCGCGGGCGTCGCGGCAGGTACCATCTTTTCGTACTTTGCGACCAAGGAACTGATGCTGCTCGCGGTGGTCTGGGAAGACCTGGCCGTGCATCTGGCCGAGGTCGAACGACAAGATTCCGCGATCCTGATCGATGGTCTGATGACCTTCTATCGGCAGGCCGCAGTGATGTTGGCAGACCGGCCGACCCTTGCTCGCCCCTTTGCCCGGCTTGCTGCTACGAGTTCGTCAGCGGAGATCGAGCAGGCGACGGGAGCGCCGCGTGATCCCCTTGATGCCGCGAGCCTTATGTCCATCGAACGGGCCATGGCCCAGGGCGAGTTACCGGCCGATCTCAATGCTTCGCAACTTGCCGCCAATGTCCGCGCCGTCTTTTTCGACGTGCTCAACCGCGAAGCGGAATGGGCCGAGGTCGATCGGATGCTCGACGAACGGTTCGCGCCGCGCCTCCGGCTGCAGATCGCGCCACTGGTGTCCTGATCCATCCATCGTCCTGGCAAGCGGGCCGATGCTGTCATCCTCAACGCCAAGCGGCGCTACCCGGTTCACAACCCGATAGCGCCGCCAAAGCAATCGATTATCGCCTTTTCAGTATTTGACGTTCAGGACCAAGCCGTAGGTGCGCGGATCGCTCAAGTTGTTGCCGGTACCGGCAAACGCCCCTCCCGTACTCGTGACGATCCAGTTGTTCGGGCGGTAGCGGGTATCGGCGACGTTGCGGACGTAGGCGGTGATCGAATATTTCGAGCCGAACGCCAGGCTTGCGCTGAGGTTGGCGATCGCTCTGGCCGGAACCCGGATGTAGGCCTCCCCGCCCTGGTCAGCCCATGCTTCCGGAATGGACATCGTATCGTAGTGGGTGAAGTAGCGCAGGTCGCCATGCAGCATCAGGCTGGCTTCGCCGATGGGGATATGATGGTCGTAGGCGGCGCTGCCCTGAAAGGCCGGCACATTGGGAATCTCGTCCTTTGAGAACAAGTACTGGTATTCGCCGAAACCGCCGTATCGCGCATGGGTATAGGCCGCATTGAAGCTAAACGTGCCGTTTTCCCAAGGTCGGGCCTGCACTTCCAGTTCGCCGCCGTAGGATTTAACCGGGGAGGACAAAGTCGCGTAAGTCTGGTTGAGCGGCGTGTCAGGCGTGATATTGACGCCGGCGGTCTGATAACCGCCATAGTCGTAGTAGAACGCGGTCAGGTTGACTTGCAGCTTGTTGCCCAGAAACCGGTTCTTGGTGCCGATCTCGTAGGCAGTCAGGGTCTGCGCCTTCAAGGTCTGCGCCACCGGCTTGGAGTCAGCGTCGGTCGTCAAGGTAACGTCGCCTGGCGAAAAACCGGTTGAGATCGATGCATAGATCAAGTTCTGCGGGGTGAGGTCATGCTCCAACCGCGCCTTGTAGGTCACGTTGTTGAACGTGCGCAGGCCCTCGTCGCCCGTGAGCGACTTGGTTTCGCCAGTTATGCTGGTGTAGTCGCCGAGGTTGCGGATCCGAGTATAGTCGTAACGAATGCCACCGGTCAGGCGTGTCTCCGGCGTGAAGGAGTACGTCGCTTCGGCAAAGGCGCCCGCAGCCGTCGTCGTCTTTTGCGACGTGGACTTGAAGATGAAGTTGTTCAAATCCAGGCTATAGAGGTTGTTCGTATTTTCAAGGTAGTTGCGATAATACAGAAAACCGGCCTGCCACTTCAACTTGGAATCACTGTCATTGCTACGAATTCTAAATTCGTGGGTCATGAAGTTGTCTTTGGGCGTATAGATCGTCTGGTTCGAATTGAACACACCGCGCCCATACAGCGTCGCATCCTGGAACCAGGTGCGATAGGCCGGAATGTACGTCACGGCCACCGCGCCTAGGTCGAGTTGGAAATTCGCCCAATACTGACGGAAGTGGTTTTTCGCCGGGGCGTAGTCCTGCGTCTGATAGATATAGTCACCGGCAGGATCGGTCTGCGTGATCGAAAGGCCGCCGGAATGGGTCACGTTGTATTCCTGAGCGTATCCTACCAGCGCGGAAAAATTGTCCGTGGGCGTCCACAGCGCCTTGGCGCGCAGTGACTTGCTGGACCGCGCATCGCCGTCGGCCGAATAATAACCGTCTCGCTCGTACAAGTTGCCGGAAACCCGCACCGCCAGCTTATCCTGAATGACCGGCACATTCACGCCGCCCGCGATGTGGATCAGATTGTAGTTGCCGAATTCCGCCGTTCCCTGCGCAGACACGGTGGTAGTATCAGGTGCCTGGGTATGAATGGCGACAACGCCGGCGGTCGCGCTACGCCCGTAAAGAGTGCCTTGCGGCCCGCGCAGCACCTCGACGCGATCGATGTCATAACCGCCACCGATGCCGTTGTAGACATCGTCGACGTAGATGGCTGCCGAAGCAGCCGTGGAGGTGATGCTGCCACCCGCACCCGAGTTGGACTGAATGCCGCGTATGGTAAGGCCAGCCGCCGGATTGTCCGAACCGCCACCGCTCGATGAATTGGTGCTGGTCGCGGCCCCACCGACGACGCCGGGCACGTCTTCCAGGATGTTCTTGAGTTCGTAACGGCCCCGCTCCAGCATTTCAGTGCCCGAACGGACGCTGACCGAAGCCGCCGTTTTCTGGGCCGTGCTGGTTCGGCGTTCCGCCGTGACGATAATGTCCTGCAATTGTTGGCCGCTTTCGTCCGCCTGGCCTGAGGCCGATGGCGTTGCGGAACCGGCGGTGCTTTGGGCCAGCGCCGGCTGCGCGGCGATGGCGCAGCTCAGCAATGAGGTCGACAGCATAAAACCAATGCGCTTCATCGGGTTTCTCCCCCCTGGTTCGATCTTGTGTCGATCGAGTTTATGGTTGTCTTTCGAGGTCGATCGCCAAGAGCGAGCCACGCCTTCCGGCTTGGCCCTCGAACTGCTCTCGGCTGCTATTATGGTCTTGGCGGACCTGTTGGCTGTCCCGGCGCTTGCCCAGCCCGCTATCGCAAATACCTGCCGTTCGAGGCGCGACGGGCGACCGGCCCGTCTTGCCTCGAACGGCATTCCTCATTGATCCGTTTCTGGCACCAAGCCGGAGCTGGAAACGTAGTCCGGACGGTTGACCGAATATTCGCAGTCGTATTCAGCGAATGGCGCCTTGTCTGGCCGCCAGGAATAGGACGTCGCCCACGACCACGGCCGGGTGTAATAGGCCGGATCGTCCAGCGTCGTGATGACTTCTAGGATCCAATCGCCCAGTTTCGTGCCTTGCTGTATCTTGCGGATGCGGTGGGTGAACTTGGCGTTGGCCGAGGCTGGGGTGCCATTGATATCCAGCCACATCGGTTGCTTGAAGCCGCTGGTTTCCACCACCAGCGTATCCCCTTCCCAATGGGCAATCGATTTGCCCGTGTAAGGCCGCGCGGCACCGTCCGGCTGCTTGGCCGGATCGAACACCGCCGTCCAGGCGCCGTGGTACTGCTGGAACACGAACTGCACCCAGTCCTTGTTCTGGTAGACAACGAAAGGCAGGTTGATTTCCATCTGCAGCGGCTGGCCCGGCGGAATGCACATGGCAGAAGCGTTCACGTTCGGCTTGCCAGCGATCGCCGAGGCCACCCGCTTACCCAGCAGCGCCTTGCCGGCCTCGTTCAGCGGCGTCGGCCCGCCGAACATATCGGTCGACCGTACGACCAGCAGCGGATTGTACTGCCGCCACACGCCTTCGAAGTTCTTGGGGTCCGACGATGGCACCGGCCAGTTGCCGTCAGCGGGCAAAACGTCAGCGGCAAGCTGATCGCGGAACGCGGCCATCGCCGCGCTGGGCGGAGGCCCGTCGAACGACGGCGGACCTCCGGGGGCAGAGCCCGGCCCCGGCATCGGACCGCTTGGCATTGGGCCCCCTGGCATTGGACCGCCTTTGGGCATGGGGCCAGGGGGCATCGAGCCGGGCTTGGGCATCGGCGCACCGGCGGGAAATCCCGGTGGCGCTTCGCCGGGCGGCGGGGCGTCCTGAGCAATGGCGCTGGATGTGACCGTCGCCAGCGCGGTGAGGCCGATCGCCGCCAGGGCGCTCAGGCGCTGAAGGCGTGCGCGACAGGAATGATTAATCGGAGCGGGCACGGGCATCCTCACTTCAGGGGCAACGGCAATTGACCGGCACGGCGACGGTCGATGCAGACATCTTCGGGAAACGGCGCGTCCGGTTGACGCTTGTAGGTGACCACGGCTTCCCACGGCCGGGTGAACGTCTGCGGATCCTCGATCGTGATGCGATCTTCCAGCGTGTCGGGATCGACCAGCCTGAACCGCTGCGTCAGCTTCATCTCATCGCTGTGCGGCACCAGGTTATCGATCAGCGTCTGATCGGTGAAGTTGTCCGACTTCACGACCAGCGTATCGCCTTCCCACTGCCCCTTCGACACGCCGACATTGACCCCGACGAGCAGCGGCTCGGACTTGCGATCGGTCATATCCACTTGATAGAAAACGCGATTCCATTCGAACTGGAACGTCACCAGATCGCTGCGCTGCCAGATGTGAAAGCGCATCGGCGTCAGCATCAGGCGCGGCAGGCCCGGCGTCGCACACAGCGTCTGGGCGTTGTCATAGTCGTAATGCTTCGCGGCCTGCGCGCGCTTGTTCGCTTCGTACCGCTTGCGCCCGTCGGTCGTGAATGGCACCGAACCGCTTGTCGGCTGCATCACCGCTCGCGGCTTTACGATGGACCAAGTACCATCGAAACTAGTCGCCGCAGATGGGGTCTGCGCTCCTGCCTGGGCTGAAATTAGGCTGGCCGTCGCCAAAGAAAGCCCAGCAACAAATATGCGCAATCGATTCATCGTGTGAGATCTCTTCAACATCAGCGGGACTTTGGCGCGGCGCCAAAGGATTCTTGATCGGTGAACGTCCGCCCGTCGGGCAAGATCAGTGTCGCGAGCGCTCCGCCCGCTGAGCCATTGAAATTGGGATGGTAGGTGGCCTTCACCTTGTCGCCGACCCGGACGCTTTTAGGGGTGATGCCTTGTCGGACGAACACGTTAGGCGGTCCGGAAATCAAATTAAGCGGCGCGGACTGTCCATTCGCCGCCTTCACCATCAGCACGACGCTTGAATGTGGCGCCCCCCAACGAAATTCTTTCACGGTTGCTTGCACTGTCACGGTACGTGCCATGTCGTAGGCCGCGAAGGAATGATGAGCATAGGCTGCTTGCGCCCCACTTATCTCCAGCGACATGCCTATCAAATAAGCGAGCTTTATTCCCATCTTCAACGGACAGTTCCTCTCCAGCCGAATCCCTCGCTGTGCTCTTTTTTTAAAAACAATAAGGATGAAGTGAATATACACCGCACCTTCCTTCGCTCGTTTTTGGCGGCAATATACCACCTAAACTAGCTGCCAGATTTGATACGGTTACCAGGCGCCTCAAAAGCCTGGCGTATCGAAAACTGCACTTTGCACACATCCCGTCATGTGCGTCAGGCAGGGTTGTCGGGCTACCTGCCGCCATATGATCGGTGGCGATGCTCAAGGGGCCGATCTTGGCGGCTCAGAAAATGCCAGCGACGCACGACTAAGCCTCGGGTGATCGAGGCCGGCGTGAAGGTGATCGGCTTCCCAGAACGCTGAATTGCACCGCGAATTGCCAAAAGTCCGCGCGAAGCTGATAGGCCCCTTTATGATGGACGGGCGGTCACTTGTGTTCCTGGCAAACCTTTGATCGCGGCATCTCAGGATATGGTCACTCCAGCACAGTGACATCGGCAGCGAAACGAGCCAAAAACTGGACGCAACTCGGGATAATCAAGCTATTGGATTCCGTCGGCTCAGAACCGAACCCGTCTTAATTTGCTTGACGTGGGCACCCTTGATGGCCCGAAATGCGGATTATTCAACTTTTAGATCAATTTGTTAAGCTACCAGTTAAACTCCCTTCACCGAAAGAGAACACGCCTTATGTCGCGTCGCCTGACGACCGCTATCGTCACCGGGATGGTTTCCGGCGTTCTCGCCGGCTTTGTCGCAAACCAGTTGGTGGGCGATACGCCTGAGACCGCTAAGGAAGTCGCCGGGTACTTCCACCTCCTGGCCGACGTCTTCCTTCATCTCATCAAGATGATCATCGCGCCCTTGGTCTTCTCGACGTTGGTAGCTGGTATCGCCCACATGGGGGATGGAGGCTCGCTCGGACGAATCGGCGGGCGGGCGATGGCCTGGTTCATCATCGCCAGCCTGGTTTCGCTGGCGCTGGGAATGGTGTTCGTCAATGTGCTGGCGCCTGGCGAAGGGCTGAACCTGGTACGTTCGGGGGCAGGCGGGGTGGTCGATGCCCAGGCCCTCAACTTCCGGGACTTCGTGTTGCACGTGTTCCCGACCTCGATGGTCGGCGCCATGGCCGACAACTCGATCCTGCAGATCGTGGTGTTCTCGATCTTCGTGGGCGTTGCCATCAACGCGGTGGGCGACGCGGCCAAACCGATCGTCGTCATCATCGAGGCACTGGTGGAGGTGATGCTCACGGTGACCGGTTACGTGATGCGCGTGGCGCCGCTCGCGGTCTTCGGCGCCCTGGCTGCTGCGATCACGACCGAGGGGCTCGGCGTCCTGCGCACGTTCGGGAGGCTGGTGGGCGAATTCTACCTCGCTCTGGGCACTTTGTGGATCGTGCTCATCCTGGCAGGCTCGATCTTCCTGGGCCGGCGGATCTTTTCGCTACTGCGCCATGTGCGCGAACCGGTGCTGCTGGCCTTCTCGACCGCTTCGTCCGAGGCGGCCTACCCCAAGATGCTGGAGCAGCTTGATCGCTTCGGCGTACCTCGGCGCATCTACAGTTTCGTGCTGCCGCTAGGCTACAGCTTCAACCTCGATGGCTCGATGATGTACGCGACGTTCGCGACGCTGTTCATCGCACAGGCCTATGGCATCGACTTGCCGATCATGACCCAGATCACCATTCTCCTCGTGCTGATGGTGACGAGCAAGGGCATCGCTGCCGTTCCCCGCGCCTCGCTGGTGGTCGTCTCCGCCACCCTGACCCAGTTCGACCTGCCGGTCGAAGGCATCGCCTTCATCCTGGCGGTCGATCATTTCATGGACATGGGCCGCACCGCCACCAACGTGCTGGGCAATGCCATCGCCACCTCGGTCGTCACCAAGTGGGAGGGTGAGCTACGCGAGAGCGCTTAGCCCACGGCTGTACGACAGCGCCGGCCTGTTTGCGGTGGCTGCAGTCTTGCTACTTGCGAGCATGCCGCTTGCCATCGCATCGCCGATCAGCAGCAAAGTCGGATCATCGTCGCTGATCGTCCGGACCAAGAAGGCCAGCGCCGACAATTTGCCCCTGATCAGCCGTTCGCTTGGCAAAGACACGTTGACTGCCACCATTACAGGCGTTTCGGGATCGCACCCCGCGGCGATCAGACCGCCTGCGATTTCACTGGCGGCGGCACGCCCCATGTAGACACCCAACGTTCCGCCGGGCCGGGCCAGCGCTTGCCAATCGAGCGCCAGCGGTTCTCCCGCTTTGAAATGCGCAGTCACCAGCGTCAGCCCCCGCGCCTTGCCCCGCAGCGTGAGCGAGGCGTGCCCGCTCGCAGCCGCCGCGCTTGCCGTGGTGATGCCGGGGCAGATACGCACTCGCACACCGCCTTCGCCCAGGTGCGCCATCTCCTCGACCGACCGACCGAATATCGACGGATCACCGCCTTTCAGCCTGACCACACGCTTGCCCGCCCGCGCCGCCGCCAACAGCAGATCATTGATGCTACCCTGTTGCTTGCTATGCCGCCCGGATCGCTTGCCCACACTCACTCGTTCGATGCCGTGCGGGATCAGGTCCAGCACGCCAGGGCCGACCAGTGCATCGTAAAAGACGATATCGGCGGCACCGATCAGCTTTTCCGCTTTGCGCGTTAATAAGTCGGGGTCGCCCGGCCCCGCGCCTACCAGCCACACTTCGCCAGGCACGATCAGGTCATTGAGCTGCACGAAGCGTCTCCTGCGATGACTGCATAATAAGGTTGGCAAGCGCGGGTCGGCACGAACCGCAATTGGTCCCGGCGCCGATCGCCTGGCCGATGGCAGGCACATCGACCAGCCCTTGGTCTCGAATTGCGGCGACGATCTGGTTCAGGCCAATGTCGAAGCAGACGCACACGACCGCCCCCTTGTCGGGCTGATCCCCCGGCCCCCGCGCGGCCAGTACCGACGCACCGACGCTCTCGACCGCCAGTTGCCCGATCAGCCACTCGCGGCTGGGCAAGAGGCCGGTTCGAGTCACGATCAGCACACCCGCCAGCCGTCCGTCGCGGATCATCGCAACGCGGCGGGTGCCGCGCGTCGCGTCGACCGCCTCGATCCTGTCGCCCTTGGGCAGACAGGTGTCCAGCCGCGCCGGATCGCCATTGCCCGCCACTTCATAGAGCGCACCGCCCGGTACGGTGATCCGCGTCATCCACAGGCACGGCACCCGAGCCGGCTCGTCACCGCGCAGGATCAGAAAGCCTTTCCATTCGGTCACGACCTTCTCCACCCGGACGGGTGTGGACTTGAAGCCAGGCTGACCGGAATGGGGGTCCACCAGCGGGCGCGGCAACAGGCCTGTCCGTCCGCCGCTCGATTGCTGATCTGTCCAGTGGATCGGGGTAAACACCTCGCCCAGGCGCTGCCCATCGCTGATCCGCGCCCGGAACAGGCTTTCGCCCTGCGGGGTCGATAGCCGCGCCAGATCGCCATCGGCAATACCCAGGGCTGCGGCATCGTGGGGGTGGACCTCGACCAGCGGCTCCTCGCGATGCCGCGCCAGCTTGGGGCTGAGCCCGGTGCGCGTCATCGTGTGCCATTGGTCACGATAGCGCCCGGTGTTGAGCGTCATCGGCCATTCGCGCAACGGCGCCTGCAAATCCATCTGCTTAACTGGCACCAGCCGCGCTTTCCTATCGGGTGTCGAAAAGCGCCCATCGGCGAACGGGGTGCCCCCCCAACGGAACGGCGTCATGGCATCATAGGCCTCATTGCTGATCGCCGCCTGCGCCTGCAGATTGAGTAGCCGGGCGCCATCGTTCCGATAGGCCGTCAGGCGCGCATGTTCGCGCCAGATATCGGCGGGTCGGTCATAAGCGAACGTATCTTGCCAACCCATGCGGCGGGCAACTTGTGTCACGATCCACCAGTCGGGCTTCGCGTCGCCAGGCAGCGGCAGCAACGCACGCTGGCGACTGACCGTGCGGTCGGAATTGGTGACAGTCCCGTCCTTTTCGCCCCAAGCGGCAGCGGGCAAACGCACGTGGGCGTGGACGGTGGTGTCGGTGGTCGCCATCACGTCCGACACGACGACAAACGGGCAAGCGGCCAGCGCCTCGCGCACGCGATTGCCGTCGGGCAGCGACACAGCGGGGTTGGTCGCCATCACCCACAGAGCCTTGATGCGGCCTTCGCCGATCGCCCGAAAGAGATCGACTGCCTTCAAACCTGGCTTGGTCGCCATGTTCGGCGCAGACCAGAACCGGCCCACCCGCGCGACATGTTCGGGCGCGAAATCCATGTGCGCGGCCAGCGTGGAGGCTAGCCCCCCCACTTCGCGCCCACCCATGGCGTTGGGCTGGCCGGTGATCGAAAAGGGGGCCGCACCCGGCTTGCCGATCCGATTGGTGGCGAGGTGGACATTGATGATCGCATTGACTTGATCGGTGCCACGGATCGACTGGTTGACCCCTTGGCTGAACAAGGTGACGGTACGCGAGGTTGCGGCAAACAATTCGTAGAATTGCTGGAGCGCAGCCGGCGGCACGTCGCACGCTTTAGCCGTGCTCCACAGATCATGGCCGGTGCGGATCGCATCCCAAAAGCCATCAGGCGCATTCACCCTGTCGCGCAGAAAGTCGGTATCCAGCAGCCCGGCTTGATCCATCCATGCCAGTAACCCGTTCATCAGCGCCACGTCGCTGCCGGGCCTCACGGCCAGATGCAGGTCCGCCCCCTCGCAAGTCTCAGTGCGGCGCGGGTCGATCACCACCAGCTTGGTGCCTCGCGCGGCGCGGGCGGCCTGGATGCGCTGATAGACGACCGGATGGCACCACGCGGTGTTCGATCCGACAAGCACGATCAGGTCGGCTTCGTCCAGGTCCTCGTAACTGGCAGGAACGATATCTTCGCCAAACGCGCGGGTATGGCCTGCGACCGCGCTCGACATGCATAAGCGGCTGTTGGTGTCGATGTTGGCCGAACCGATGAAGCCCTTCATCAGCTTGTTGGCGACATAGTAGTCCTCGGTCAGCAGTTGGCCGGAGACGTAGAAGGCGACGCTGTCCGGCCCATGCCGGGCGATGGTTTCGCGAAATCGCTTGGCCACCAGATCGAGCGCCTTGTCCCAACTGGCCCGTTTGTCGCCGATCATGGGATGAAGAAGGCGACCTTCGAGACCCATCGTCTCGCCCAGATGCGTCCCCTTCGAACAAAGCCGTCCGCTATTGGCCGGATGCGCCTCGTCCCCCCGGATCGTCACCGCACGCCCGCCGGTCGGCGTCGCGGCGATGCCACAGCCGACACCGCAATACGCGCAGGTGGTGCGGATGGAATTTACCATAGCCCCTCGCCGGCCTGCGAGCGCGGCGGTAGGGGAGAATAGCCAAAGCGCGTTTGCTCAACAGCGCTTGGTGCCGATCGCGAGAGGAACGTCACGCCGCGTCGCTCAGTGCAACCGGTCGCGCGATCAGGATGCGGTCGTTCTCCTGCTTCACCGCGATGGTCGGGGTGCAGCCCGTATCCGCGCCCTGCGCCTGCCCGGTTTGCAGCGCGATGGTCCAGTTGTGCAGCGGACACGCGACGTTGTGACCATGGACGATGCCCTGGCTGAGCGGGCCTTTCTTGTGCGGGCATTCATTGACCAGCGCGAACAGCCGATCGTCGCCGGTACGGAACACGGCGATTTCTTTTTCCCCGCCTCCCAGTTGCACAGTGCGAGCTCCACGCTGCGGAATGTCGGCCAGTGTGCCGATGTCGATCCAGTCGTTCATGTCGTTTACTCCGCAGGAACAAGGTGCTGGTGCAATTGGGTATCCTGGCCCGCCGCCCGCGCGGCCCAGGGATCGTCCTGCATGAACTGTTGTGAAAACAGGAAGCGCGCCCGCAGCGCTTCGCGGCCCGCGTCATCCTCCACGATCCGGCTCTTCACGTAATCCACGCCGACCCGCTCGATCCAGGGTGCAGTGCGTTCCAGATAACGCGCTTCTTCGCGATAAAGCTGAGTGAAGGCGGCGCAGTAATCGAGCGCCTCCTGCTCGGTCGTCACCTTGCACAGCAAATCGGTAACACGGACATGGATGCCGCCATTCCCGCCGACGTGCAGTTCGTAGCCCGAATCGACGCAGACGATACCGAAGTCCTTGATCGTCGCTTCCGCGCAATTGCGGGGGCAGCCCGACACGGCGATCTTGAACTTGTGGGGCATCCACGAACCCCAGGTCATCTGCTCTGTCTTGACGCCAAGGCCGGTGGAATCCTGCGTGCCAAAGCGGCACCAATCCGATCCGACGCAGGTTTTGACGGTGCGCAACGACTTGCCATAGGCATGGCCCGACACCATGCCCGCAGCGTTCAGGTCTGCCCAAACAGCCGGCAGATCTTCCTTTTTGATGCCGAAAATGTCGAGACGCTGGCCACCGGTAACCTTGACCATCGGCGCCTCGTATTTCTCGACCACATCGGCGATCGCGCGCAGTTCGCGCGGATTGGTCAATCCGCCCCACATCCGCGGAACGACAGAATACGTGCCGTCTTTCTGGATATTGGCGTGCATGCGCTCGTTCACGAAGCGGCTCTGCTGGTCGTCCACATACTCGCCGGGCAGCGCGCAGAGCAGATAATAGTTGAGCGCCGGGCGGCAGGACGAACAGCCATCGGGCGTTGACCAATGCAGCTTGTGCATCACTTCAGGGATCGCTTTCATGCCCTGCGCCACGATTTCCCGCCGCACGTCGTCATGGCCAAAGCTGGTGCACTTGCACATCGTCTTGGGGCCGGACTGGACATCCTCGCCCAGCGTCAGCGCCAGGATTGTCTCGACCAACCCCGTGCAACTGCCGCAACTGGCCGATGCCTTGCAGCCGGCGCGTACGGCGTCCAGGCTGCACGCGCCTTTATTGATGGTGGCAATCACCTGGCCCTTGGAAACGCCGTTGCAGCCGCAAATCTCGGCATTATCCGAGAGCGCCGCAACGGCCGCCTTAGGGTCCAACGCGCCTCCTCCCGAGGCGAAAGACTGGCCAAAGATCAGCAAGTCACGAATGTCGCTGACATCCTCGCCGCGCTTGAGCAGGTCGAAATACCAGCCGCCATCCGCGGTATCGCCATACAGCACTGCGCCGACGACGCGATCGTCCTTCACCACGACCCGCTTGTAGACCCCGCGCGAGGCATCGCGCAGGACGATGTCCTCGCAGCCTTCGCCACCGGAAAAATCGCCTGCCGAAAATACATCCAGCCCGGCAACCTTCAGCTTGGTCGATATGACCGACCCTTTGTAGCCACTGTGCCGGTCGGTCAGCCCATCGGCGAGACTGCGGCACATGTCCCACAGCGGCGCGACGAGCCCATAGACATTGCCTTCATGCTCGACGCATTCACCGACCGCCAGAATATCGGGGTCACTGGTGACCATATGGTCGTCCACCTTGATGCCTCGCCCCACGTCGAGGCCGGCCTCGCGCGCCAGCGCGACGCAAGGGCGGATGCCGACGGCCATGACAACGAGGCTGGCGGGGATCAGCGTGCCGTCTTTGAGGCGAACGCCCTCGACCATGCCGTCGCCATAGATTTCGGCGGTATCGGCGCCGGTCAGGATCGTTTGGCCGCGCCCTTCGAGCGCGCTTTTGAGCAGCCAGGCAGCGGCTTCGTCCAGTTGCCGTTCCATCAGCGTCGGCATGATGTGCAGTACGGTGACCTTCATGCCCCGCAACGTCAGGCCATGCGCTGCTTCCAACCCAAGCAAGCCGCCGCCGATCACCACGGCGTCGCCGCCTTTGTCGGCGGCACCCAGCATCGCATCGACATCCTTCATGTCGCGGAAGCTGATAACGCCAGGCAGGTCTTTGCCCGGCACCGGGATGATGAAGGGGTCGGAGCCGGTCGCGATCAGCAGCTTATCGTAAGCGACGGTGCGACCGCTGTGCGACGTGACGGTTTTGGCCGATCGGTCGATCGCCGCTACTGGATCGGAGACGATCAGATCGATGCCATTGTCATCATACCAGGCACGGTCGTTGATGATGATATCATCGAACGCCTTTTCGCCTGCCAGGACCGGCGAAAGCATGATCCGGTTGTAATTCACATGCGGTTCGGCGCCGAAGATGGTGACGCGATAGCGCCCCGGGTCGCGGGCCAGCAATTCCTCGACCGCGCGGCACCCCGCCATGCCGTTGCCGACCAACACCAGATGTTCGCGCACATCGTCGCCGGTGAAGAGAATGTTACCCCCGCTTCCTGTCAACGGCTCCGTTCCGGCCTGCAATTCCATGCGCTTAACTCCAGAAAACAAAAAAGCCGCCATCCTGACCCCCGGCACGAACCGGAAGTCAGGATGGCGGCTTTGCCATCATATGCGCCTTGGCGATCCGTCCTTGGATCGCGCCAGCTATGGGTGGAAGGCAACACTGCCTCTTGCAGTGCACCATAAATCGAATCGCCTTATGCCTCAAGCGATTCCTGTGACTAGCTCGTCAATAAGCCCAGTCAGCCTGCAGCCACAGTCTTTGGGTGTTAGTTGCCATCGTCTTCGCCTCATAGCGGGCATAACGAATGGACAGGGCGGTTTTCTTGACTTTCGCAGAGGCAACGAAGTCCCACTCATTGCCATAATGCTGGTCTAGCCGATCGCTATCGAAGCGATGCCAGATGGCTTGCAGCGACGCGCCCGAAAGCGGGCCTAATTGCTTCCAGCCATAGCCGCCGCCAATATAGCGATCGCGGATGCCATTTGCGGGAGTAGTCAGGAATTTGTCGGCCCAGCCCTGGAACTTGAAGTTCGAGCCCAACGGCGTCTGGAAACTGGTCAAAGCGGCGCCGCTGCTGGCACCGAGCACTTCATAGCCAGCGTTTAATTTCCAGCTTTTCACGTCCAGCGTAGCATCTACCAGCCAATAGTCGGCGCTATACGTATTGGGGTTTTCGCGATAATCGGACTGCCTGGCGTAGCTGAGTTGGTAGGACAGCTTGACCGCCTGTGCCAAAGGCCGCGCCCCTGCCAGACGCACGCCGTACGTCTGGCTCGATAGGCGGAATCCCTGCACCGCCGCTTCGTCCTGATCGACCAGATAAGCAAAGCCCGTCAGTGTGCCGACCGGCGTTGCATAAGATACGTTGGCGAAGATATTGTCACCGCTCACTGCCTGCTGTCGCAGGCCCTTGCCCTGGATGCCCCAGATCGTGCGCGCGCTCCAGGCATAGGCGACGTCCAGCTTCAGTCCCTTGGCCGGGGTCAATTCCATCCGCACCGCATCGAACGTCTGGCCATTATCGCGGAAACCGGCATTGCCGACGAAACGCTCGTCATCCAGCGCGATTTTCTGCCGTCCGCCGGTGAGCGTCATTGCCTTGGTCTTATACTGCAGTTGTGCAATGTAGAGTGCGATGTCCTGGGGATCGGCAACGATCGGTCGGGTCGCAGCGCCGTTCAAACCATCATAATACTTGTCGACTGCCGCAAGAGTGCCCTGGCCGACCACAGTAGCGCTCAGCGCACCGCTGGTGGCGGACAGTCCGGCACGAGCGCGGATAGTAACCGCGTCAGACTTTTCTTGCAGACCTTCCTGATCTGCATGTTCGTAACGCAACCGCGCCTCGACCAACGGCTTAAGATCGATGTCCTGGGCACAAGCGGGCCCTGCGACGACCAAGCTGGCCGACGATAAAAGAAGATATTTCATGGTAGTCATCCCCCTGTGGACACTAGCCCATTTTATACTGATGCAGCCGATATCGAGGGGCGGTCCTTTATAAAGATCCGCCCCCCGTCCCTCCAAAGTCGATCAGATTCGCGCGCTGCTCGTCCAAGTCGCGCGCCACCGGGCCTTGACTAGTGCAAGGCCGCAGAAGGCTACGAGCGAAAGCCCGGCAAAGATCAGGAAGCCTGCAGAAAAGCTGCCGGTCAGTTGCTTGGCAAAGCCAAGCGAACTGGCAAGATAGAAGCCGCCGATGCCGCCCGCCATGCCGACCAGCCCCGTCATCACGCCAATCTCCGCTTGGAACCGCTGCGGTACCAACTGGAACACCGAACCATTGCCCGTACCCAGCGCCAGCATGGCGATGACGAAAAAGCCAAGCGACGCGGCCAATGTCGTGGCAAACGCAACCCCGGCCAACGCCAACGCGGCCACGACATAAACGATCATCAGCGCCTTCACGCCGCCAATCCTATCGGCCAGTGCCCCTCCCATCGGACGGACCAGCGATCCCGCGAATACGCAGCCTGCGGTGCAATAGCCCGCAACCACCGGGGTAAGCCCGAACTGGTCGGTGAAGTAGATCGGCAAGCTGGCAGCCAAGCCGACAAAGCCGCCGAACGTTACCGCGTAGAACGCCATCAGCAACCAGGCGTCCGCTTGCTTCAAGGGCTGGAAGTAATCGATCATCTTCTTGGCTGGCGGCGGGTTCGGCGCATCTTTTGCCAACAGGACGTAAGCCACAAACACGATGCTCAGCGGAATGCAGGCCAGGCCCAGTACCGCGTTCCAGCCGAACAGCTTGGCAAGCCCAGGCGCGAACAGCGCTGCCAATACGGTGCCGGAATTGCCCATGCCAGCAAGGCCCATCGCCTTGCCTTGGTGCTCCGGCGGATACCAGCGGCTGGCCAGCGGCAGCGCAATGGCAAAGCTGGCGCCCGCAAAGCCCAGCACTACGCCCAGCGCCAATGTGCCTCCAAAACTGCTGATGCCCACCATCCAGGCCACGAACAGGCCGATAATGACAATCAACTGACTGATCGCGCCTGACAATTTCGGGCCGATCCGATCGACCAGCAGCCCGTTCACTACCCGCAACAAAGCGCCCATCAGTGTGGGCATGGCAACCATCAGACCCTTTTGCGCTGGCGTCAGGCCCAGCGTCGTGGCGATCATTGGGGCGAGCGGCCCCAACAGCACCCACACCATGAACGCGAGATCGAAATAGAGAAAAGCGGCGATGAGGGTCGGCTTGTGGCCAACCTTCCAGAAGCTGGTGGCGGCCGCAGGCTGGTCAGCCGATTGCGCACGATCCCAATAGGCAGCAGTTGCCATGATACGTCCCCCATTCAAAGGATTTGGACACGAAAAAAGCCGCAGGCCGGACGATGCCTCATGGCATGTACGGTCAGCGGCGTTGCTGTTTTTGGATGGTAATGATGGGATTCCCGCCTTTGGGAACGCTCATCAAGATAAACGCGCTTCATCGCGCGGTCGATTCTTTATCCCGCGAATCGCTTCATGTTGCAAGGCACAATTTTCGCGGCGCTTTCAACGCTGCGGAGCGAAACCCGCCAAAAACTCTTCGATTCGGTCGGGGTCAAACATGCGCCCGTCGAAGAATCGGTCAGGCCCCAGCGTCAACTCGCCTCGTCTCGATCCCACGGCGAGCGGGAGGCCCAGCGCACCTTCCACCTTCATGCTCGCGCCCGGTATCGCGACGTCGCTATCCGCCAATGCACGACGGAAGATATCAGGGCGAAACACTGCCGCTGCCTTGGCCACGCTTGCCGGATCGTGATCGACCATGCCCCAGCGAACCAGTTGCGAATAAATCCACAGCGCTTGGCTGCGCCACGGAAACGGCGTGGCCTCTCGCGCGAACAACATGAAATCCGGCTGGGCAATCGGTGCTTCCCCGGCACGAGCTATGATCGCCCCAGACAGCGCGCGCGCGATGAGGTCGGCCGGCTGATCGACATAGTCTTGCTGCGATAACAACTGGGCAAGGTCTTGATGATGGGCAGGATCGTCACACCATGCCGCCGCCCTTACCAGCGCGCGCAGAAGCCGGTCCACGACGTCCGGATTTTCCTCCATCCATGTCGTGCGAAAGGCGAGCACCTTTTCCACGCCGCGCTGCCAGATGCGCTCGCCAATCGCTACCGCTTCGGCGAGTCCGGCCTCCACTGCAGCACTGCCCCATGGTTCCCCCGCGATGAAGCCATCGATTTCCCCTGCCCGCATCGCCTCGACCGTCAGCGATGGGGGCAACACACGCAGCACTACGTCACGATCCGGGTCCACGCCCGCACTCGCCAGCCAGTACCGCAGCATGATCGCATGGCTGGAAAAGCGATGGACGACACCGATCACCGGCTTGCGCCGCCAGAGACCAATGGCGGCGGCCAGATCATGCGCAGTGCCCAGCGGGTCGCCTAGACGACTGGCAAGATTGGGCTCGAGTGCCCGTGCAAAATCGCACGCCATGACCAGCATGTTGCCATTGACGTTCAGCTTATAGGGCGCAGCTATGGACGCTGGTTGCTGGCTCAGCCCCAGTGTCACGGCAACGGCGAGTGGCGCCAGCATATGGGCGGCCTGAACCTGACCATAGACCAGCCGGTCGCGCAGCGTCGCCCAACTGGTCGTGCGGATAAGATCGAGAGCGATCCCTTCCTCTTGCGCAAAACCACGTTCGCGCGCGGCGACCAGCACCGCGGCGTCGGTCAGCGGCAGGAACGCGATCTTCAGGCTTGTGGTGGTCATAGTCCCCCTCCCAGCAAATCGCTGGCGGTAATCAAAGCCTGCGCCACGTCGATAATCTTCTTGCCTTGGTTCATTGCTGCCGATCGCAGCAGCGCATAGGCATCCTGTTCGGATAGACCGCGCTGCGCCATCAGGATCGACTTGGCGCGGTCTATGACCTTGCGGTCCGACAACGCCGTGCGCGCCTCATCCAGTTCTGCCTGGATCTTAGCGAAGGCATTGAAACGGCGAACCGCCAGTTCAAGGACGGGTCGTACGCGCTCCTTGCGCAGGCCATCGACGACATAGGCCGAAACCCCGGCATCGATCGCCGCGCCGATCATCGCTTCGTCCGAATGATCCACGAACATGGCGATAGGCCGGGCTAGCGCGCGGCTGACGATGAGCATTTCTTCCAGCGTATCGCGACTTGGGCTTCCCAGGTCCATGAGGACAACGTCGGGAGCCATGCGTTCAAGCCGCGCGACGAACGCACCGCGCGGGGGGACGATATGAATATCGTCATACCCTGCCTCGCGCAGTCCTTCTTCCAGGACGCTGGCGCGTAGGCCGCTGTCGTCAATAATGACGATTCTCATGAAATAGCGCCCCGATCTGGGGGTCTACCTGCGCAATGGAACTGCGACCGTCAACGGACAAATGTCAGCAGAACGACCGATCGATACGGCCTCGGGCTGACAGGCTACCGTCCAGCCTTCGTCTGCTTTCAGGGAGAGCGCATGGCCCAGCCCACTATTCGTGTAGACAAGCGAGTCACAATGATATTACGATAATGCCAATTGGTAGTACTGGAGTCGGCAACCAAGCATTGCAGGGGCGGGCGATATGGTCGGAGTACGCGTAGGTAACAGGGTTATCGGGGCACAAGCGCCTGTAACCGTGGGCTGGGAGAATATCCCCAAGGTCGAAGGCGGCCCGCTGAAACAGTTCATCTTCACCTGGTTCCAACCCACGATCCTGTTCGCGCTGATCGCGTTCTGGTATTATGCTCCCAATTCCATCGCCAAGGCATCGACCGCCATCGGCATAGGCATCGGCTTTAGAGTACTGCTGCTCGGGCTCGAATGGCTTTACCCTCGTCACGAGAGTTGGCGCCTGACTTGGAAAGAACTGGTCACCGACCTGTTCTATGTCGGGCTTGGTTATACGTTTCTTCGTATGATCGACGGCTATATCGGCGACGGTGCCATGATCGAAGCCGTCCAGCACCAATTCGATTGGGACAAATTCAAGTGGTTCACTGGCTTGCCATTGCTGGTGCAAGCTTTCATGATCTCATTCATCTTCGATTTCGGGCAATATTGGATGCATCGCGGGATGCATAACTGGTATCCGCTGTGGTTGCCCCATTCGGTGCATCACTACATCACCCAGTTGAACATCAACAAAGGCGCGGTAGGCAATCCGGTCGAGCTTTTCCTGATCGGCCTGGGGATCGGCGGCTTCTTCGACTTCTTGCCGAGAGCGGCTCTTCTCGCCGGCGCAATCGGCTTGTCAGTCGGAACTTACCAGCACATCAATGTTCGCTTCAACACGCCGCGCTGGTGGCGCTTCGTGTTCAACACCACCGAACATCACAGCGTCCACCATTCGCAGGACTTCGAAGCCACCCGCAGCAATTATGCCGGCACGTACATCTTCATCGACCGCATGTTCGGCACATGCGTGGACGGTGAGGCAGAACTGCTCGGGATGGAAGGTGGTCGCCGCATGTCGATCCGCGAACAGATGACTTATCCTTTCACCGAGGGCTGGAAGACGCTCAAGGAGCGCTACGGTCGGTCGATGCCAATGTCGGCGACGGTACCGGCCGAGTGATGATAACTGCTCGCCCGGTTAACCCCCTTCGTCCATCCTTGATGCCTTGGCTGAAGCAGCGATGAGCGGCCCGGCTCCAGCCCTCAGCCCTGCGCAGCATCAAAAGGCTCTCTCAACCCGAGGCCCAATGAACCTGCGTTTCATCGACTGGATCTGGCACGTCAGGGGCAGCCTGCCGCTTGCGCCCCAGCAATCGAGCGAGGAAGCTTTCGCAAAGCTGGCCCCCTTGTTTCGCGAGGTCGGCACCAGCCACGAACGAGCTAGTGACACGCTGACTTTCCGCAAGAAAGACCAAGCGGCACAAGACAAGATGTCCGTTTTCGATAGCGGCGTCTTGCAGATCGAAACGACTTCGGTCGGGTCTGTGCTACGCTATGATCTGATCAGTCGGTCGTTGCTGTTCTGCTTTTTGGCGCCGCTACTGTTTCTGGGCTTCGCTCAGCTTACTATCGCCATGGGGAATCTCGAAAAATCATCGGCCAAAGCCGAAAGCGCGGCGGAAAAAGCTTCGGACGCGGCGAAAAAATCCGCTGAAAAGAAAGCGGAAATGCCGATGAACCCAATAGACAAAGCCCTGGGCGCACCTCCGCCAGAAAAACCTAAGAAAGACGGTGCGGACAAAGAAAAAGACAAGAAGCACTCGCCCACGGCGGCTTATGTCTTTGCCGCGATCTTCGCCACTTTGTATGTCATCGGGCGGTTTCTCGAAGATCGGTTGATCAAGACGCTGTTCAAGAAGAGCTTGCTGGGCACATAACCTATTCGCCCCCGCATGGGGCGAAGACGTATGCGGGTTTGCACCGTTACGCTTATCCTGATCATACAGCTGGATAGGTCGGGGCTACCATTCGCGCGGCATATTGTGGTCTCGCCAATCCGGCTGCATCCTGCCAAAGGCGTGACTGACAGGAGGCCAATATGTCAGACGACGCGCAAGACTACATCTACGACGAGGAGAGCGGCGAATGGATGCCCGCCTCCGAACTAGCCGCCAAGAAAGCCGCCGAGAGCACGATCGAGGTACGCGATGCGGTCGGCAACTTGCTGGCAGATGGCGATGCCGTCACGCTGATAAAGGATCTGGACGTTAAGGGGGCCGGCCAAACGCTCAAGCGCGGTACGTTGATCCCCTCGATCCGGCTGACCGGCGATTCGCAGGAAATCGACTGCAAGTATCCCGGCATTAAGGGCCTCGTCCTTCGGGCCGAGTTCGTACGCAAACGTTGAGAAGCGATGCGCGAGGATTGGGTGCCGGCAAGGACGCCCCCGCGCTTGCCAGGATTTACCTGCGTTATCGCGCGCGCGGTATCGACGTCCGATCCGATACGATGGGTGATCTGGAGAGTGAACACGCTCACACCCACGCAACGATCGAAGGTGGCGGCGCCTAGCCGCCCTTTTCGATCGCCGCGGTCTTCGGCACGGCCCTTCCCATAACGGTCGGCATCCAAACTAGCGAATGGCGTCCCGCTCGGTCAGGATCGCCGAGGCCAGCAATGCCCAGCCTGCACCACCCAGCCAACCGGCGATCACATCGCTCGGATTATGAACGCCGAGCCAGACACGACTGAGCGCCACGAGTACGGTTAGCACCACGGCGCTGGCGATGAGCGTCAAACGAACGGCGCGGCGCTGGCTCAGCGCAGAAAATGCCAGTGCCATCGTGATGTAAACGACCGCGGCATTGAAACTATGCGCGCTGGGAAAGCTGCTACCCCCGGCGTGCACCAGGTGCGGCACGATCATCGGCCGGGGGCGCTGAACCAGCAGCTTGATTGTATCCGACAGCGCCCATCCGCCGCACACCGTGGCAAAGAACAACACGGCCTCGCGCCGACGTTCGAGGAAAAAGAGGGCCACGAGTGCGCCTAGCGCAAATATGTTGCGCAACAAGGCGCTCCCCAACGCAGTGTAATCGCGGACGGCTTCGGACAACCAACCGGGGCCGAGCGGACGGGCAAGCTCGGCGCCATTCCGCCACATCGTGAGCCCGGCAGCGTCGAAGGATTGGACATGCCCGGTTTCGATCAAGCCGAACATGATCGCGAACCCTGCCCAGCACAGCAGCGCTAACCAGCAGGCCCGCCGGCGCCAACCAGCGTGCGGATCAGCCGCGTTCATCGGCTTGTCCCCTGGCAACGCAACCAAGCCTCACCAGCGCGAACTTGGCCGCGAACCCAAAGCGTCGAGGGCATCGGGATTGGCGCGACCCCATTTGTAGAGCAGTTCCACAGGTTCGAGGAAGCGTCTCCCCAGTGGGGTCAGGCGGTATTCTACCGCAGGCGGCATCGTTCCCTGGACATGGCGCGACACAAGCCCGCTGCCTTCCATCTCGCGCAAAGTCTGCACCAGCATCTTTTTAGAGATGCCAGGCAGGCTGCGATGCAGGACGCCTGTGCGCGCCACGCCGCCATGCCGGGCATGAAGCGTGTGCAGGACCATGCTGGTCCATTTGGTCGCGAACAGTTCCAGCACGCGGCGCGGTGCGCAATCCTCGCGCCAATCCTCTTCTGCGCTTCCGGGCTGCATGTCTGGTAACCTCCTGGTGTCCATGTCCCCAAAGGGTGCCTTCTGGAAGAGAGCCCTTAAGGTACATAAGTTCCGCTCCCAGCAAACCAGATGGAGCACGACATGGCAGGAACGGCACTCGTAGTGGGCGCAAGCGGTATAGTCGGCAGCGCGACGGCCAACCTGCTGCTAAATCAGGGATGGACGGTCCATGGTCTCGCCCGGCGTCCGTCGGAACAAGCGGGCGTGCTGCCGGTGGTTGCCGACCTCCAAGACGCGCAAGCCACCGCAGCCGCGCTGGGCAGTCTGCAGCCCGACGCCGTTTTCATCGCCACTTGGCTGCGTCAGGCGACCGAAACAGAGAATATTCGCGTCAACGCGGCCATGGTGCGCAACCTGCTTAATGGTCTACCCCAGCCTACCGGCGCGCGTCACGTCGCGCTGGTCACGGGATTGAAGCATTACCTTGGTCCATTCGAAGCCTATGGGAAGGGCCAGTTGCCACAAACGCCATTCCGCGAGGATCAGGGCCGGCTGGATATCGAGAACTTCTATTACGCGCAGGAGGACGAGGTGTTCGCCGCAGCCGAGCGTGATGGCTTGACCTGGAGCGTCCATCGTCCGCACACCGTGATCGGCAAGGCTGTGGGCAACGCCATGAACATGGGCACGACGCTGGCGGTCTACGCCACGCTGTGCCGCGAAACGGGACGACCGTTCACTTTTCCCGGCTCCTCCGCCCAGTGGAACGGCCTGACGGACATGACGGATGCGCGCGTGCTGGCCAAGCAATTGCTATGGGCCGCGACCACGCCCGCCGCGGCAAACGAAGCATTTAATATTGTCAACGGCGACGTGTTTCGGTGGAGCTGGATGTGGAGCCGAATCGCCGATTGGTTCGGGATCGAGGCCGCGCCGTTCGACGGCACCGTCAGACCGTTGGAACTACAAATGGCGAATGATGGCCCCATCTGGCGGCAGATCGTCGAACGCCATCACTTGGCCGAACCGGACCTCGCCCGGCTGGCATCTCCCTGGCACACCGATGCTGACCTTGGCCGCCCGATCGAAGTGGTGACGGACATGTCGAAAAGCCGTCGGCTGGGCTTCACAGCGTATCAACCGACGGACGATGCGTTCTTCGATCTGTTCGCCCAACTGCGCGCGGACCGGCTGATACCTTAGAAGCGGAAGCTTACCCAGGTCGCGAGGAAGGCTGAGTTGTGATAGCCGGCACGCTTCAGCACTTCCTTCGCCTGGAGATGTTCGAGCCTCGTCGTCAGCGATAGGCGGGGCGAGATCGAATAGACGATCTGGGCGCGGGCCAGTTGAGCCACGGCTTTGCCGGCGACTTTTTCGGTGCCGACATAGGGCGTGTTGTTGGCGCGGTAGACGGCGTCGTGAGCGCTGTCTCGCCAGGTGAACTGGTATTCCAGACTGGCGCGCACGCCCTTGACCGGCTGGAATGAGAAGTTCGGCGAAACCGCGATCATGTTGGTGGCGGTCAGGAACAAGCCATAACTGAAGTAGATGTTGTTCCCGAACGGGGCATAGGCGTTGCGCAATGTTCCCTTGCCATAGCCCCCGCCGCCGCTGCCATAGTCGGCATGGATGCCCACGCGCGGGCCGCTTTTGTCAGCACCCAGGCGGACCGTCTGAGCGGCAAAGATTTGCCATGCTTTGATCTCCCGGTTGTCGAAGTGGCCATATTGGCGGCTCACCGTCCAGTCGAGCGCGACCGGACCGATATCGCCCCATAGCCGCGCGCCGGCATAATAGCGCACCGCGGGCGCCACGACCCCGCCCCAGGTGCCGACCAGGTTGCGCCGCCGCCAGAAGAACGGATCAAAATAAAGGCTCGATCCGCCCAGCCATTGGGTCGGCACGACGAACCCTGCGGACACACCGCTAAACCGGCGGTTCTTGTCCGGCGCGTCATCGCCCAGCCCGCCATTGCCCAAGTCGGTGGTTTCGAAATCAAAGATCGTCGCGCGCATCGTTGCCTTACGCACCCAGGCGCGTGTGCCGTTCAACACGAAGCGGATAGTGTTGTTATCGCGCTGGGAAATCAACAGGTTCGGGCCATCGGTAAATTCTTGCCGGCCATAGCGGATGCCCACATCGACGGGGCCCAGGCTCCCCTTGGCTTCCGCAAAATACTGCTGGTACACGAACTTGTTGCGCAGCGATCCCGAGGGAGTGCCGACATTCTTGCCGCTCAATTCGCCATGAGCAAGTTCGCCGTAAAAACGCAGATGCTCGCCGACATGCAGATCGGCGCCGCCCACCAGCCGCAGGATGTCCTGGCGTTGTTCGGGTGCCTCTGCCAGTTGCGGATTGCTGGTCAGGTTCATCCGCAACCGCGCCTCGCCGCTCAGCGTCAGGTAGATATCGCCGTCATCGTTCAGCGGCAGGTATTTCAGGCGGTCGAGGAAATCGTCGCGCTTGGCCGGGTCGCGATAGACTTGCCAGTCCTCCGCCCAGCGTGACAAGTTGTAGCCCTTGGTGGTGGCGCCATCGCCTTGCGCGGCGGCGGGATAAGTCGCACGCTTGGCTGGCTGAGCGGGTTGAGGCTCGACCGCCTTGGGCGCTTCTGAAGCGGTTGTCTTAGCCACTGCCTCGGCAGCGGGTGCCTCGGTAGCGGCGGTCTCGGAGGCTGCGGATTGGGCTGCGGCGGGCGTCGCGGAGGCGATCGTCAGCGCGCCGCACATAAAGCGGGTGATACGCATGGGTTTGGAACCGATCGGCTAGTGGAAGGCGCCAGCCGGAGCGGCACCTTCCAAAAAGGATGTCAGGCTGCAGAGAGCGCGGGCAAAGGCGCTTCGTTGTCGCTGGGCGAAAGGCTGCGGCCGTTGAGCGCTGCATTCAGCTTTTCGCGATCCAGCCCGCCTTCCCAGCGCGCAACCACGATCGTGGCGACGGCGTTGCCGATGAAGTTGGTCAGGCTGCGGCATTCGCTCATGAAGCGATCGACGCCCAGGATCAGCGCCATGCCCGCAAGCGGCACCGTCGGCACGATCGACAACGTGGCCGCCAGGGTGATGAAGCCTGCGCCCGTTACGCCCGCAGCGCCCTTGGACGACAGCATGGCGACGCCCAGCAGCAGCAATTCCTGCCCCAGCGTCAGTTCGACCCCGGTGGCTTGCGCGATAAACAGCGCCGCCAGTGTCATGTAGATGTTGGTGCCATCCAGGTTGAAGCTGTAGCCGGTGGGGACGACCAGTCCGACGATCGACTTTTCGCAGCCGGCCCGTTCCATCTTTTCGATGAGGTTGGGCAGCGCCGCCTCGGACGAGGATGTGCCCAGCACCAGCAACAGTTCGGCCTTGAGGTAGCGGATCAGTTTGAAGATCGAAAAGCCAGTCAGGCGGGCCACGGTGCCCAGCACCACAACCACGAACAGCAGCGCCGTCAGGTAGAAGGTCGCGACCAGCGCCCCTAGGTTGACGAGGCTACCAACGCCATACTTGCCGATGGTGAACGCGATTGCGCCGAAGGCTCCGATCGGGGCCGCCCGCATGAGGATCGAAACGAGCTTGAAGACGATCACGCTCAGCCGTTCCAGGAACCGCGTGACGGGCGCAGCGGGTTCGCCGACGAGGCTGATCGAAATGCCGAACAGGATCGCGACGAGAAGGATCTGGAGAATGTTGCCGTCGGTGAAAGCGCTGACCAGCGTGTTGGGGATCACGCCGAGCAGGAACCCAGTCAGCGTCGTTTCATGCGCCTTGGCCGCGTAATCCTTGATCCCACTGGTATCCAGCGTGGCGGGGTCGATGTTCATGCCTGCGCCCGGCTGGACGAGGTTGCCGACGATCAAGCCCACGACCAGCGCCAGCGTCGAGAAGACCAGGAAATAGGCGAAGGCCTTGCCTGCGACGCGACCAACCGAGCCCAGTTCTTTCATCCCTGAGATGCCAGTGACGATGGTCAGGAAGATGACCGGGGCAATGATCATCTTTACCAGTTTGATGAAGCCGTCGCCTAGTGGCTTCAGGGCCTCGCCATAGGCGGGCCAGAAATGGCCGAGAACCGCGCCCAGCATGATCGCGACCAGCACCTGGACATAGAGCTGGGAGGCAAACCCCTTGCGCCTTGCGGGCTGCGCAGGCGTCGGGAAAGTCGGGTTGATCATGGGTTTGCTCCATCTCCATAGCCGCCGCTGGCTTTCTATTTGCGACAGAGATGATGGTGCCCCCAAAGCGGAACGGCGCCAATATGCTAATATGAATCGTCCTAATTCACTGATATATAACGGTAAAATTGTATTTTCCGGCACCCTGCATCTGGCAATCAATGTGGATTTCGACATCGCCCTGAGACAATTTGTGTGATAATCCACACAACCATGGCTCATGCATCCTTCCCTGTTTGGTGCCGCCGTATCGCGCCCTGGGTTTTGGCGATCCTTGCGGTTGGTGCGGGCACAGCGGTTTTTGCCGAGCGCTATCATTGGATGTTGCGCACGCAGGCCATCGCTGCCGAGCGCGAGGAAACCACCCAGCAAACCCGCGCAGTGCTGCGTCTGCTGGAATCCGAGCTTCAGAAGTTCCGGTTGCTGCCGGCAGTACTGGGCGAATATCCCGATCTGCGCGCCGCTCTGCGCTCGGGCCGGGTAGACCCTGCCTTGAACGACAAGCTGGCCGTGCTCAAAGACAAGACTGGGGCAGGCGCGATCTTCGCGCTCGATCGGCAGGGTAAGACGATTGCGGCCTCCAACGCCCGCCTGCCCGAGAGCTTCGTGGGCCACGACTACAACTTCCGTCCTTATTATCGCCTCGGCTGGACCAAGGGCGGCAGTGAGTATTTCGCGCTCGGCACGGTCAGCCATCGCCCCGGCCTGTTCCTGTCCCGCCGGATCGAGGATCGCGACGGCCCGATCGGCGTAATCGTGGTGAAAGTAGAGTTCGACGCGATCGAACGAGCCTGGAATGATGGGCAGGCGCTCAGTTTCGTCACCGATGCCAATGGCGTGCTGCTGCTCAGCAGCGACCCGGCGCTACACTTTCGGACGCTCAAGGCAATTGCGCCGGCACGCAAAGCGCAAATCAAGGCAGCGCTGCAATTCGGCGGCGCGCCGCTGACACCGCTTGGCATAGCGATCGCCGCCAATGGTCTCACCACCCTGCCCGACGGGTCGCCAGCAACGACGGCCAGCCTGCCAGTGCCGGTGGCCGGCTGGCAGCTCTATCACATCGAACCGCTGGGAGAGGCGCTGAAGGCAGCGCGGCAACGCGCCGAGATCGCCACCATGCTGTTCGCGGTCCTGCTATCGCTGACCGTGGCCACACTCGGCTGGGCAAGCGTCCGCCGCCGTCGCGCCGCTGAGGCACGCGCGCGGCTTGAACAGGAAGTGGCGCTGCGCACTCGCGATCTCGCACGAGAAATGGAAGCGCGCGCCGTTGCCGACCAGCGTTACCGCCAGGCGCGCGAGGAGCTGGCCCATGCCAACCGCCTGGGAACGCTCGGCACGATTTCGGCAGGCGTCGCCCATGAAATCAACCAGCCGGTAGCGACGATCCGCACGTTCGCCGAAAACGCCGCTGCCTTTCTAGCGCGCGCCCAGCCTGCCCAAGTCGCGACCAACTTGCGCGAAATCGTGGCAATGACTGACCGGATCGGCAGCATCACTGCGCAATTGCGCCGTTACGCACGGCGCGGCGTCGGCACGATCGGCCCGCTGCCGCTGACCCAGGTCATCGATGGCGTCCGCTTGCTGGTGGGAGACCGTTTCCGCAGCGCGCGAGTACGGCTGGACCTACCTGCTCCTGGTGCCACGCTGATGGTGCAAGCGGGACGGGTACGGCTGGAGCAGGTGCTGGTCAACTTGCTCACCAACGCCCTGGAAGCCGTGCGCGACCAACCCGATCGGTGGGTCAGCGTCATCCTGACGCAGCAGGACGGTCGTGTCATTCTCGATGTTCGCGACAGCGGCACGGGGGTCGATCCAGCCATCGCCGACCAGCTTTTCATGCCATTCACCTCGACCAAGTCCGAGGGATTGGGTCTGGGCCTCCACATCGCCCGCGATATCATGGTCGAATTCGGTGGTACGTTGGAGCATGTGACGGGTGACGGCCATACCTTGTTCCGCATGACATTGAATGCCGTATGAGAGCGAACCGGGGATGAGCGAAATACCGATCCTGCTGGTCGATGACGACGATGCCCTGCGAAACGCCTTGGTGCAGTCTTTTCAACTCGCCGACTTAGCGGTGGAGGCCTTCGCCGACGGCGCTTCTGCGCTAGCGCGGCTTTCCGCCGGCTTCGACGGAGCGATCGTGTCGGACATCCGCATGCCGCGTATGGACGGCATGGAATTGTTCCGGCGGGTCGCCGCAATCGACCATGAAATCCCGGTGATCCTGATGACCGGCCATGGCGACGTGCCGATGGCGGTCTCCGCGCTCAAAGCCGGTGCATTCGATTTCATCGCCAAGCCTTTCGCCACCGACCATTTGATCGCGTCGGCACGGCGGGCTTTGGAAATGCGGCGGCTGGTCCTCGACAACCGCCGGCTGCGTGCCGCCGCCGATCAGGGCGCAGGCGGCGAACTACTGATCGGCGAGACCCCAGCCATGGTCCGCCTGCGCGAGAACATGCGGCAAGTGGCCGATGCCGATGTCGATATCCTGATCGAGGGCGAGACGGGTACGGGCAAAGAACTGGTCGCCAGGCTGCTCCACCGCTGGAGCCGCAGGCGGGGCCGACCATTCGTGGCCATCAATTGCGCCGCCCTGCCTGATGCGATTGCGGAAGTCGATCTGTTCGGACAGGAAGGCGGTCGAGCGCCGCAATCCGGTCGCATCGCGCGGGCCGACAAAGGATCGCTGTTCCTGGACGAAATCGAAAGCAGCCCCGCTTGGCTGCAAGGCATGCTGCTACGCGTGCTGGAAGAGCGTGAAATCCTGCCCGTCGGGGCCGAGCAGCCGCAAGCAGTCGACTTGCGCGTAATCGCCGCCACCAAACCGGGCATCGATGCCAGCGTCATCGAAGGGCGCTTCCGGGCCGACTTGCTCTATCGGCTCGACATGGTGCGGCTGCGCATTCCCCCTTTGCGCGAGCGGCGCGACGATATCCCGTTGCTGTTTGGCTATCTACTTCACCAAGCGGCAGACCAGATGAAGCGCGACGTCCCCGCCATTGGCGTCGACGTGCGCGCGTACTTGTCCGATCATGACTGGCCCGGCAACGTGCGCGAACTGGCCAACTTCGCAAAACGGGCAGTGCTGGGAATGCAGGCCGACAGCCCTGACGCCGGCGACCAGATGGCGCTCGCTCAACAAGTCGAACGCTTCGAAGCCGCCGTGATCCGCAGGGTTCTGGAACGAACTCAAGGCGATGCCCGCTCGGCAATGACCAAACTGCAACTGCCGAGAAAGACTTTCTACGACAAGCTGAACCGGCACGGCATCGAGATCGATACCTATCGCAAGTAGGGCGTAAGACTTCCTGCCCGCGACCGTGATCGTCGTGCTGGTGTTCCTGGCGACGTCGGTGGCTGATCACCTCGTCCGGCCTCTATCGATCAGCGGATGAGATAAACGCTGTGCCTGCTCGTCCATATCCTGCGGGCATCGAGCCGGTAGGAATGTTCCTGGAAAAACAATTACCTTAGCGAGGGTGCCGGGCAGCCAAGGCGATACCTGCCAGATTCTGCTCGCGCTTGATCCAGCGGATGCGTGCGGGGCGCCACTTGGCTGATAGGGTCAGAAAAGTAGCGGCGTGGCTCTGCGCGGAATGACCGCTCGCCCAAGCCAAGTTCGCCTGCTTCACCACTTCGCGCGAATCGCCGATCAATTCGACATCAGCCAGCCCCAGCGCCTGCGCCAATTCCATGGCCCGGAACAACGCAAGCCACTCGGCATCCTCGTTAGTCCCGACGCCCAGGTCATCGAACACGTGCACGATCCCGCGCAGGACCACGGCAGCTTCCATGCGTCCGGGATTGGGGCGGCAACCACCGTCGAAGAACACTTTGACCCGGCGGCACTTCATGGCAGCCTTACCATCGCAAGTCGGTCATTGCTCTACTGCTGCCAGTAGGACCGTTGCCCCATCATGGTTTGACGAACTTGAGCGTCATACGGTCACTCTCGCCAATGGCGTCGTACTTCGTATGGTCGAAGTTCGGATTTGCGGGCTGGCCCCTCGCCGCCGTCTGCCTGGTGGGCGGCAGGGTCCACACGCCGTAGGGGTGATCCTTGGTATCCTTCGGGTTCGCGTTGATCTCGGAGCGCGCGGCCAGGACGAACCCGGCCTTTTTCGCTTCTGCGATCACGTAAGCCTCGGGAAGATACCCATCTCCCTTCGCCGGGTCGGCACCCGCTGGCGCGCGGTGGTCCTCGATCGCCAAAATGCCGCCGCGCTTGAGTGCGGCATGAAAGTCGCCGAACGCCTTGGCGATGAAGCCCCCTTCCACCCAGTTATGGGTACTGCGCGACACCAGGATCAGATCGACCGTTCCGGCGGGCGCAAGCCCTCCGGATTTTGGCCCGAAGTTCACGACGCTGACATTACCGAAAACATCCGGCTTGCCCTGATATTTCGCCTCGAACGTGGCGCGGCTCTTTTTCTCCCACGCAGCAACGTCGGGATTGCTCAAATCCGCGCTTGCGGCGATATATTTGCCGCCGGTGCGCGACAGATAAGGCGCGAGAATGTCGGTCCACCAGCCGCTACCGGGCTGGACATCGATGACGACGTCTCCCGGCTTCAACCCCCAGAATGTGAGCGACTGCTCAGGATGACGATAGACGTCGCGCGCCTTATCCTTTTCGCTACGCACATCGCTGGCGATCGCCGCGCGCAGCGCAGCGTCTGGGCCCTTCGGCGCCGCGAGCAAGGGGCTGGGTGCCAGGCAAATCAGTGCGGCGATCAATAGCTTGCGACGGTCCAACATCGTTTCCTTCCCAGACACTTTTGATGATCGAGACATTGGCCTGAATTGCTAAGAAGGGGAACCCCTTGCCCGCGCACGTCCGGCAGGGAACTAGGCCTCGCTTAATCTTTGTTGAGATCACTGCGCATCTGGCCGTGAGCGAGGACGGCGAATAGGCCGGTTCCACCGATCACGTTGCCCAACAGCGCGGGCAGCGCGAATTCAAGCCACGCTTCGGCAGCACTGATGCGCCCGCTCAGCCACAAGAAACTCACTTGCGACGAGCCGGTGACGACATGCGCAAACCCGCCGAGCGCAATTACGTACGTCAAAGCGAAGATCACCCAGAATTCGCTACCTCTCGCGTTAGGCAGAACCCAAGCCAGCGCGGCCATGATAAATCCAGCAGGGATGCCCAGCGTCAACGTTCGGGTCCAATGTTGCAGTTCCAGTTTGCCCAGAATGTCGAGTGCAACGAGTCGCTGCTCGTGAGTGATGATGATTTCGCCCGCCATTAGCGCGCTCACCAAAGTGACGCCCGCAAGGTTGCCAACCAGAACGCACAGCCACAACCGAGTGAGCCGGCGCAGGTTGTGCCAGCTTGGCGCCGTGGCAACCGGCAGCACGGCGGTTACGGTGCTTTCGGTGAATAATTGCAGGCGCCCCATGATGACGATCACGTAACCAACGGGATATCCTAGAAAATAGACCAGAGGCGCCCAGGAAGTATCTGGCAAGTGGCTCCGCAAGAACAATTCGCACATGAGCGAAAGGGCGATGGCGAACCCGGCAGCCAGCCCGGACAATGTCAGCGCAAAGGCCGGCCGCTCCAGTTCCTCCTCCCCTTGAAGGCGGATGACTTCGTGGACAATCTTCGACGAACTTGCACGCTTGTCGTCGACGTCCCTTGTTTCCTGGGCATCGAGATTTGCGTCAGGCGCGGCGGCTTCTCTTTCGCGGTCTTCCAATTGCTGCGCCCTTATATGCCCAGTGGTTATATGCCCAGGTGTTCCGATTGCTTAACGGTATGGGACCAGTGGAAGGCACGAATGTTCCCAGTCCCCACTTGAAATAGGCTTCGAGCGCGCGACCTTACGGGGCAGCGCAAGGTCGGAAAGGGCACCGGAAAGCGTCGCATAAGCCGGGGAGCGGATAGTGCCGGTCACGCACTTCGCCCTCATGTGCGAAATCGGCATGCAGCAGCATCGAACGCAGCGACTGCCATTTGTGCGGTCGATCGCGACAATTTGGAGCCAACCGATCATGCAGGTGTTGTGTGATCGGCATCGACTAGGAACGACCCATGGCCTTCACCGACTTTCTCAAGCAGCAGTGTTACATCGACGGGAAGTGGTGCGATGCCGATGGAGGGGCGACCATCGAAGTCACCGATCCCGGCACGGGCGAAGTGCTGGGAACGGTGCCGAAGATGGGCGCTGCCGAAACTGACCGCGCGATCGAGGCTGCGGCAGCGGCGCTCCCTGCCTGGCGCGCGAAAACGGCGGGCGAGCGTTCGAAGCTGATGCGCAAGTTGTTCGACCTGATGATAGCCCACCAGGACGAACTGGGCGAACTGCTCAGCCGCGAACAAGGCAAGCCGCTGGCCGAGGGCAAGGGCGAGATCGCCTATGGCGCGAGCTTCATCGAATGGTTCGCCGAAGAGGCCAAGCGCGCGTACGGCGATGTGATTCCCGGCCATGCGCCCGACCGGCGTATCGTCGTCATCAAGCAAGGCGTCGGCGTCGTCGCCGCGATCACGCCCTGGAATTTCCCCAATGCGATGATTACCCGCAAGCTGGGTCCGGCCCTGGCGGCAGGCTGCACCATAGTGATCAAGCCCGCATCGGCCACGCCGTTCTCGGCGCTGGCGATCGCCCAGTTGTGTGAGATGGCGGGCATTCCCAAGGGCGTGGTCAACGTCGTCACCGGCAGCGCGGGTGAGATCGGCTCGGCGCTCACCGCAAGTCCAAAGGTCGCCAAGCTGACCTTCACCGGCTCGACAGAAATCGGCCGCGAACTGCTGCGCGGGTGCGCCGACACCATCAAGAAGACATCGATGGAGCTAGGCGGAAATGCGCCGTTCCTGGTCTTCGACGATGCCGATATCGACGCGGCGATCGAGGGCGCGATGATCTCGAAGTTCCGCAACGGCGGCCAGACCTGCGTGTGCACCAATCGCTTCTACGTGCAGGACGGCGTCTACGACGAGTTCGTCGATAAGCTGGCGAAGCGCGTGTCGGAAATGAAGGTTGGCTATGCGCTCGATCAGGGAACTGAAGTCGGGCCGCTGATTGATGAGAAGGCGGTTGCCAAAGTGGAGGAGCACTTGGCCGATGCCTTGGCCGGGGGTGCTACGGTGCTGGCGGGCGGTCAGCGCAACGAGCGGGGCGGGTCGTATTTCAATCCCACCGTGATCGCAGGCGTGAAGCCGGACATGAAGCTGGCGAAGGAAGAGACCTTCGGACCGCTGGCCGGCGTGATCCGATTTGCCGACGAGGCCGAGGCGATCCGATTGGCCAACGATACCGAGTTCGGCCTCGCCAGCTACTTCTATGCTCGTGACTTATCAAGGGTTTGGCGGGTCGCAGAGGCGCTGGAGGCGGGCATGGTGGGCATCAACACCGGCCTGATTTCCACCGAGGTCGCCCCCTTCGGAGGGGTCAAGCAATCGGGCCTGGGGCGCGAGGGATCGCACTATGGGCTCGATGATTACATGGAGGTGAAGTACCTGTGCATGGGTATTTCAAGCTAAGCGGCCTGCCCAAACCCACCCCACAAACACAAAGGCCGGCGGAATGAACCGCCGGCCTCGTTCCACATGGGGTGGAATATACCGTGTCGATAAGACGTCGATAAAGTGTCGATAAGGCGTCGTTAGGCCTTCTTGGCCTCGTCGTAGCGCTCGATCGCTTCGAGAACGATCTTCAGCGCGTCCTCGCGGCCGCCCCAAGTGCCGACGCGCACCCACTTGTCTTTTTCAAGATCCTTGTAGTGGGTGAAGAAGTGCTCGATCTGCTGGAACAGGATCTCGGGCAGATCGTCCTTCTCGGAAACGTTCGAATAATACGGGAAGGTCGCATCGACCGGAACGCACACCAGCTTCTCGTCGCCGCCGTGTTCGTCTTCCAGGTTCAACACCGCGATCGGGCGGGCGCGCACGACGCAGCCCGGGATGAACGGCGAGCGGGCAACGACCAATGCGTCGAGCGGATCGCCATCGGGCGACAGCGTGTGCGGCACGAAGCCATAGTTCGCCGGGTAGCGCATCGGCGTGTGCAGGATGCGATCGACGAACAAGGCGCCGGAGTCCTTGTCGAATTCATACTTGACCGGCTCGCCGCCGACTGGAACCTCGATAATGACGTTGAGGCTTTCGGGCGGATTGTCGCCAACGGGAATCAAGTCAATGCGCATGATGGTCCTTCGATTGCGGCGAACGTGACGGTCACGTTCGGATCACCGATACGCGGGGATTTAGCCTCCACTTTTTGGCACTGCAACAAGCTTATCGCAAATGCGAAGCTTACTTGTGCCGAGCTGCCAGCAAGCGATCCAGTCCATTGATCTTGCCGGGCGTCGTGCTTTCCAGCCAGGGCCAGCGCAAGCCGCCATGGTAATCGATCTTCACCGTCTGGTAGCGATCGCCGCGACGCACCAGCAGCGTGATCGGCGCCTTGTCCGCTGCGCCGCCGGTCTTGGCGGCGGTAATCGCGTCCTTGATAACATCGTCGCTATAGGCCCGCCCGTTGACCGCGGTCACCTTGACGCCGTTCACCACGCCCGCGTTGTAAGCGGCGCCATCCCACACGGTGGCCCCCACCTGGCCGTCCTTGTCGAGCGTCATGCCCAGCGAATACGAGAGGTCGAGCCGCTTGCTCTCCTTCGCCCCGCCTTCGTCGTACGGGTTGGGCTTGTCCTTGAACACCAGCTTGTACCCGGCCATTTCAAGGCCCTTGAGCGGCGCGGGCTGGCCGGTGCCATAGATGCGGGTCTTGAGGAAGCTGGCCCAGTCGTAAGGGTAAACGCCGTTGAGCGTCGAGACGACATCGTCGAAGGTGTAGGTCAGCTCGCCCCAATCGCCATCGCGAACCCCGAAGAACGCGCGGGCAAAATCGTCGAGGCCCTTGGCGCCCTTGGTGCCGCTGCGGATGATCTGGTCCGCTTCCAGCCAGGTCAGCGCGCCTTCGGTGTAGTAATCCTCGTTGCGGGTCAGCGAGGAATACGGCAGCGGCCTGCGGTTGTTGAGCTGCGGGCCGGCAGTGGTATCTTCCACCGAACGCCAACCGCGACCGGGCGTCGCTTCGACGAAGCGGCCGGCGATGTTGGCGAACGAGCCCAGGATATCGTCCTTGCTCTGAATGCCCGAGCGTGCGCCCAGGATATAGCCCCAGAACTGGGTCTGGCCTTCGTAGACCCACAGCAGCGTGTTCTGCATCGGCTGCTGGTAATCGGGCGTCCACAAGTCTGCCGGGCGGCGATACTTGCCGTTCCAGCTATGGACGAATTCGTGCGGGATGACGTTGCGCGCCCAGCCCATCTTGTCCCAATCGACCCAGCTCTTTTCCTTCATCTGGTTCTCGCTGGAGCGGTGATGCTCCAGACCGATACCGCCCAGATTGTCCGACAAGGCGAGCAGGAAGTCGTAATGGTCGAAATGGCGCGCGCCGAACGTCAGCAGCGCCTCGTCCACCAGGTTGTTGTAGGTCTTGATGTGTTGCGGCGTGATCGCCAGCAGCGCTGGCTCGTCGGCCACGGCATCCATCCACACGCCCGAACCCAGGTCGAACCGCTTGGCATAGGCGCCTGCGAAGATCGGCGAATCGACCAGCCGCTCGTAATCGATCTGCGACCACGTCACCACGTCGCCGCTGCGCGCCATGCCGTCTAGCGCGGTGAACACGGTCCAGCCCTTGGGGAAGGTGACGGTCGGCTTCACCACGATGCCGCGCGTATAGTAACCGGCGGGATAGAGGCTCATCTTCTCCCACTGCAGGTTGAGCATGTCCGGCGTCATCGTGATGCGCCCTTCGCTGGGCTGCAGCGGCGAGGTGTGGACGAACTTGGCGGCCACTTCCCGCGTGCCGTCGGGCAGCACGAGGTGGAACGCATTGACCGCCACCGTATCGCGCACCCAGGCCACTTCCTTGCCGTCGGCGAAGAAGTGGATGTCCGCCAACAGCGGATACGTGCCGGTTTCGGAGTGGTTGCCCGGCAGCCAGCCCGGCTGCAGCAGCGTCAGATCGCGGGTGCCGGTAGCGACCGGAAACGTCTGCACCACACGATAGACACCGCGATCGAGGTCGCTCGCGTCGATCTGGAGGGCGATCGTGCCGGGATACGGCACGTCCTGCGCCTTGGCGACCGGCGGCGGCAGCACCGCCGCCATCGGGGTGGTGCGGGTTGCGTCCTGCGCCAGCGCGGCGGCGGAGACGGACAGCGAGAGGACGAGCGTTGTGACCGCAAGATAGCTTTTCATTGCGCCCATCTTTGCGCTTGTTGCGACGATTCGCAACCTTTCAATAGCGGGGGCGAGGTGTGCGGGTGTGGCGGGCGAGGTGGGCGAATTTGCGTTTCCGCTTACAGCCATTGTTGCCACGGCGGCTACGCGCCCATTGTCGCCACTCTGCGGGCCACTTTTATTGCTCGGAAGGGTCTTCGTTCAGATTTGGCCGCCCCCCCTTGAAGCAAGAAAAGCGGCCTGACGGCAAACGCCCGTTGCCGACGTTCGTGACGCGTGCGATGTGGATTGTATGACCGCCCGAACGATAAGTTTTGCCGGATACACCTTCAACGCCGACAAGGGCTGCTTCACTTGCAAGCACGTGTTGGACGGCGCACCGGTCTTACTCTTCGTGCATGATCCTGACGGAGACCTGCAGTTCCTGTGCGGAGCCTCCGATCACGACTTTTCTGAACAATGTAAGTTGTTGCATGCCGCGCATCTTCTGGACTGGCAACCTGACTTGCTGCGCCTCCCAACAGTCAATTTGGGGTTCGAGGCTGAACGAAGCGATAAGAACTCACCGTGGCTCGTCTCTGCTTCGCCACCATACGAATAGGTCCGCTTCCCACCATCATAGGCGTTAACGCTGCGGATCTGCACTACCCGAAAACGGTCGGGCGGGTTTACGTCGTCAAACGATGTGATCGGCCCCCGAAACAGCGAGCATGGGTGGGAAGCGGACATTTGCTGCGTCTGGTGGAGACAGTGCCGCTTCGGTCACCGCAAATATGTGGTCAGTTGGGGCACAGCCCGAAGGCGCTCGATTGTGCAGTCACGAACAGACGCACTGTTTTCGCCGATGAAGTGAAAAACGCCTGTGGAGAAACCGGGCGGAACCAGCCCGTGGTTTGCCGTGCTTCCGTCGACTTTCGCCCCGCAATCACTGGCAGCTTTGATGATGTCGGCAGCTTCGATGGCCTCCGCGACCCAATACCAACCTGTGGTCGGGCGATCCCAGTATGCAAACTCCCGCGAGGGATAGATGTCCGGTGTGGCGCATCCCGCCAGCAGCAAACTTGCAAAAACTGCTCTCATAAGCAACTCCATGGCCTACTTACGCCTATAGGGCGCACCAGCAATGAGGATGTCGACTAAGGGGCGTTTCGAGAACGGCAGCAAACTTCGCTTGGCGCAGAGCCCCACACTGGAAGGCGACAGTCAGCTATATCCGCTTCCAACCCGTAAGCCGACAGTCCGATAACGTTCAGAGTCGCTCGTCCCACGACCGACCTTCGCTGCTACATAAACGAAAGACGGTTTCGTCCGAAAGCAAGGCGCTCGGCACCTCGGCAGGTGTTGCCCACCAGCCGAATTCAAATCACCCCACACCAAGCACCTACGCCCCACCCTTCCCCCGCGCCGTCAATCGGGCTAAGCGCGCGCGCTATGAACACGACACCCCAGGCCATTCGCGGAACCCAGGACATCTTCGGTGCAGAGGCCGAGGCTTTTGCGCATGTGGTCGAAACCTTCGAGCGGGTGCGCAAGCTCTACCGCTTTCGCCGCACCGAAATGCCGGTCTTCGAAAAGACCACGGTGTTCTCGCGCTCGCTGGGCGAGACGACCGATGTGGTGTCCAAGGAAATGTACTCGTTCGAGGATCGCGGCGGCGAATCGCTGACGCTGCGGCCTGAATTCACCGCAGGCATCGCTCGCGCCTTCCTCACCAACGGCTGGCAGCAGTTCGCCCCGCTCAAGGTCGCGACCCACGGCCCGCTGTTCCGCTACGAGCGCCCGCAGAAGGGTCGTTATCGCCAGTTCCACCAGATCGACGCCGAAGTGATCGGCGCTGCCGAGCCGCTGGCCGATGTGGAACTGCTGGTGATGGCCGACCAGCTCATCCGCGAACTGGGCATATCGGACGGGGTGACGCTGCAGCTCAACACCCTGGGCGATGCGCCGAGCCGCGATGCCTGGCGCGCGGCGCTGATCGAATACTTCCGCGACCACAAGGACGCGCTGAGCGAGGATTCGCAGGACCGGCTGGAGCGCAACCCGCTGCGCATCCTCGATAGCAAAGACCCGCGCGACAAGCCGTTCACTGCCGGCGCGCCCAAGATCGACGATTACTTGAGCGCCGAAGCGCAGGACTTCTTCGCCGCCGTCACCGCAGGGCTAGATGCCGCTGGCGTCGCCTGGACTCGCGCCGAGGCGCTGGTGCGCGGGCTGGACTACTATCGCCACACCGCATTCGAATTCGTCACCGACCGGCTGGGCGCGCAAGGCACCGTGCTGGGCGGTGGGCGCTACGACGGCTTGATCGAAGCGCTCGGCGGTCCGCACACCCCGGCGGTCGGCTGGGCAGCAGGGATCGAGCGGCTGGCGATGCTGGTGGCGGATGCGGGCGATGGGGCCGTTAAGCCCTCCGAAGCACTGGTAATTCTTCCTGACGGCCCGCTGGCAGTCCATAAAGCAACTGCTTTAGCGGCTTATCTGCGCCGGGAAATCCCTAAGATCATAAACGAGATTGATCGCAATCGTTGGGATCGAAACTTCGCTGTCGAGAACGCAGCGGCTGATGGCGCCTTTGCCGTATCTGACAATTTTGATTTTGTCGGTGGAGTTGACGTCTCCTTTAAGCACAATCAACGGAAGCAGTTTGATAAAGCGAAGCGCGATGGTGCATCGGTTATCGTTACGGTCCGTGATGATGGCAACCCGTCACCTCGTTCCATGTTAGTAAGTAGCCACCGGACAAAAAAAGACATGGCCCTTGGACCGCTCGGGATGCATGCGATTTGGTCGGTTGTTGAGACGAGACTCGGGCAGGCCGAATTTTCGCTTGCCCGCGACAGCCAAATTATTCTGCCTGAATGAGCATTTCCGATCACCGCCTGGCCCAGTTCGCATCGCGGCTGGCCGAACTGGAAGCGCGGCTTGCCAGCGGCACGTTGGACGGTGACGCCTTCGTCGCCGCCAGCCGTGATTACGCCGAGCTGGAGCCGGTCGCGCGGATCGCCGCCGAGATCATGTCGATGCGCGGCGAACTGGAATCGCTGCAGTCGCTGGAAGACCCCGACCCCGAAATGCGGGCGCTGGCCGCCGAGGAAGTCGCGCGCCTCAAGACCGAACTGCCCGAGGCCGAGCGCCGCATGGCGATTTCGATGCTGCCGCGCGATGCCGCCGATGCGCGCCCGGCGATGCTGGAAATCCGCGCCGGCACCGGCGGCGACGAAGCGGCGCTGTTCGCTGCCGACCTCTATCGCATGTACGAGCGCTATGCCGCCGAACTGGGCTGGCGGGTCGAGATGGTCAGCGCCAACGCCAGCGATGTCGGCGGGTTCAAGGAAGTGGTCGCCAACGTCACCGGCAACGGCGTGTTCGCCAAGCTCAAGTTCGAAAGCGGCGTCCACCGGGTGCAGCGCGTGCCCGTCACCGAAAGCGGCGGTCGCATCCACACCTCCGCCGCCACCGTCGCGGTGCTGCCCGAGCCGACCGAGGTCGATGTCCAGATCGAGGACAAGGATCTCAAGATCGACATCTACCGGGCCAGCGGCGCCGGCGGCCAGCACGTCAACACCACCGATTCGGCAGTGCGGATCACCCACTTGCCCACCAACCTGGTGGTGATCTGTCAGGACGAGCGCAGCCAGCACAAGAACAAAGCCAAGGCGATGCAGGTGCTGCGCGCCCGCCTCTACGAAAAGATGCGCGACGAGGCGCAAGGCGCCGAGGCCGAAGCGCGCAAGGCAATGGTCGGCTCGGGCGATCGGTCGGAACGCATCCGCACCTACAACTTCCCGCAAGGGCGCGTCACCGACCACCGGATCAACCTGACGCTGCATCGCCTGCCCGAAATCCTCGAAGGGCCGGGCCTGGTCGAACTGATCGACGCCCTCATCGCCGAGGACGAGGCCAAGCGGCTGGCGGCGATGGATGACTGACCCGGCGCGGCCAGTCGCACCAACCATCGCGCCAACCGTCGCCGAAGCGATCCGCGACGCTGCGCAAACACTCGCCGCCACTAGCGACACCGCCCGTCTCGACGCCGAAGTGCTGATGGCCCACGCGCTGGGCGCCACGCGCTCCGAACTGCTGCTGCGACACATGCGCGAGAATGAGCCGAGCGGGTTCGCCGCGCTGGTTGAGCGACGCCTGGGCCACGAGCCGGTCGCCTACATCACCGGCGAAGCGGAGTTCTACGGACTGGCCCTGGAAGTCTCGCCCGCCGTACTGATCCCGCGCGGCGACAGCGAGACCTTGATTGAAGCGGCCCGAGTCGCGTTCACCGGGCGCTCTCCCGCGCGTGTCCTGGACCTGGGCACAGGTTCGGGCGCCTTGCTGATCGCCGCGCTCTCGCTGTGGGGAGAGGCCGAAGGAGTCGGGATCGACCGTTCGGAGCAGTCCTTGCTCGTCGCGGCGCGCAACGCTGCTGCGCACACCGACAACGGTGTCGCGTTCCTGCAACGGGACTGGACCGTGCCGAACTGGTCGGACGGTCTTGGGCGCTTCGACCTGATCCTTGCCAACCCGCCTTATGTCGAGGACGACGCCGCGCTGGATGCTTCGGTCCGCGCGTTCGAGCCAGCCGGCGCGCTGTTTGCCGGGCCCGATGGGCTGGACGATTATCGCGTGCTCGTCCCCCAGCTTGTGGGCCTGCTAGCACCCGGCGGCAGGGCTCTTGTCGAGATCGGGCATACCCAGGCCAAGGCAGTCATCGCGCTCGGAACCGAGGTCGGCTTGTCCACCCAGCTTCACCTCGACTTGGCCAGTCGCGCTCGGGCCATCGCATTTTTCTGAGGCTCATAGCCCAGATGGGCAAGATTTCTCTTGGAATTGGCCGCTATAGTCACTAAATCATAATCCCGAACCGGCATATGGATGCAAATTCCCATACCCGGTCCGCCTCCAGCGTTTGCAAACGGTCGCGGCAGAAACGCCCCGACAGGGCAGATGTGAAAATCGCGGCAGCGCGGGGAATGCGCCGTGATGATATGACATACGGCAGTTCGCCCCACTAGGCTCGGGTGAACACCAAGGGTTTTGAGGAAAATTATCCTTGAATAACAATAATCGTGGTAATAACCGTCGGCGTGGCCGCGGTAATGGTAACAACCGTCCGCAAGGCGGCCAGCAAACCAATCGAATCGACAGCAGGGCACGCGGCAACGCGCCGCAACTGCTGGAGAAGTACCGTAAGCTGGCGCACGACGCGCACCTCAATGGCGATCGCGTGACGGAGGAATACAACCTCCAGTTCGCTGACCATTACTTCCGCGTCATTGCCGATCAACGGCAGCGCCAGGAAGAAATGCGCCAGCCGCGCCAGAATGATGGCCAGGCCGACTATCGCAGTTCGGAGTACGGCGACGATTACGACGTCGGTGACGATCCTTACAGCAGCTATGCGAACCCGATGCAGTCGGGCATGCCGTCGAACTCCGGGCATTCGAGCTCCGGGCACTCGAACTCTGGGCAATCCAGCGCCAACCAGTCGAACCAGGCTGGTGAGCGCGGACCTCGGCCCGAGCGCGAGCCGAGAGAACAGCGGCAGCCCCGTGAACAACGCGAACCGCGTGAACAACGCGAGCCGCGAGAGCAGCGCGAACCTCGCGAGCAGCGCGAACCGCGAGAGGCGCGCGAGCCGAGGGAACAGCGCGAACCGCGCGTTCAGGAAGTCGCCGCCGAGCCGACCACCGAAGCCGTGGTCGAAGCCGTCGCCGAAGCGAGCACCTCGGTTTACGAGCCGGTCGAAAACCCGTTCGTGCGGGACAGCCGCCCCAGCCGTGGTAGCCTCAAGCAACGCAAGCCACGTCGCTCACGCGATGCAGAGGGCGACGGCGAAGCCGCATCGTCCGAGCCGAACGGCAACTTCGATCCCAGCATGCTACCGCCGTCGATCTCGACCAAGTCAGTCGAGAGCGAACCGGTAGCGAGCGAACCCGTCGCAAGTGCGCCCGAGCCGGAAGTCGTGCAGGCAGATGCCCCTGCCGAAAAGCCTCGCGCTCGCCGCCGCACTACTCGCAAGGCGGCAACGCCCAGCGATGATGCCGGCAACCCCCTGGAAGCCGTGAACGGCTGATTGGCGAACGGACCAGTCCCGATCGCAAGCGTGCTTGCGTCGGGGCTGGTCGGTCCTACAAGGCCTGTGCGATGGTGTCCGACCGAGCGGCCTTCCCCTTGACCAAAATTGTCCAGCGCGCGGGCCAGTTCCCGCGCTTTGCCGCCCTCATCCTTGGCGCACTGGCCGCTTGCGGCTTCCGCCCGCTCGCGCTGTGGCCGCTGACCATCCTCGCCGTCACCCTGCTGATCGAATTGATCGCCCGTGCGCCCAGCGGTCGCCGCGTCTTCGCGTTGGGCTGGTGCTTCGGCCTCGGCCACTTCACGGTGGGTAACAACTGGATCGCCACGGCTTTCATGTATCAGGCGAACATGCCGGCCTGGCTGGGCATGGTCGCGGTGGTGCTGGTGGCGCTTTACCTCGCCGTCTATCCCGCCCTCGCTGCACTTGGCGCCTGGGCTCTGGTCCGCCCCGACCGGACGCCCGACCGGAGGAATGTGGCACGTCCGGTCCCCTACCTCGCGCTGATCCTGGCCTTGGCGGCGACCTGGACCGTCACCGAATGGCTGCGCGCGTGGGTGTTCACCGGCTTTGCCTGGAATCCGATCGGCATCGCCTTGCTGGGTCCGTTCGACAGCCGGGGCCTCGCTCTGCTGACGCCTTGGCTCGGCACCTACGGCTTGTCCGCCGTGCTCGTCCTGATCGCTGGTCTTCCCGGCCTGCTGGTGCGCTTGGCGCGGGACGCCAAGGGGCTGGGCCGTCTGCTGTGGGCCCTGCCCGGCATCGCCGTCGCCGCCGCCGTAATCGTGCTGATGAGCGTGCCCGATCCGTGGGCGCGGGGCAGTGGCCTCTCTGACGGCGCCGTCCGCTTTACCCTCGTCCAACCCGATCTACGGCAGGAAATCATCGACGATCCGCGCTATTTCGAGGCGAACTTCGTCAAGCTTGCGCGATTGTCGATCCCTGCCGATCCGGGCGAGCGGCGCGTGGTATTTTGGCCCGAGTCGGGGCTGGGCGATTATCTACGTGATGGTTATCCGTCCTACCTCTACCGCCTCTATACGTACGCAGGCGATCCGGTCCTGGCCCGCCAGCGTATCGGCCGAGTCGTCGGCCCTTACGGGTTGCTGATGACCGGCGCTGTCGATCTAGTGATCCAAAAGGAACAGGAAGTCGCTGCGCGCAACTCGGTCACGATGATCGACGGGCGCGGATCGATTTTAGCCGGCTATTCCAAGGCCCATCTGGTGCCCTACGGCGAATATCTGGCGCTGCGCTGGCTGCTGGAGCCGCTAGGCGCGACCCGCCTGGTGCCCGGCGCTCTGGACTTCTGGCCCGGCCCCGGCCCGCGCACCTACGACTTGGGCGCCTACGGCAAAGCCGGCCCGCAAATCTGCTACGAGATCATCTTCAGCGGCGAAGTGGTCGATCCTGCCAACCGGCCCGACTACATCTTCAACCCGTTCAATGACGGCTGGTTCGGCACCTGGGGCTCCCCCCAGGCTTTGGCCCAAGCCCGGTTGCGTGCGATCGAAGAAGGGCTGCCAGTGCTGCGCTCTACCACCACCGGCTTCAGCGCGGTGATCGACGCCGATGGCCTGGTCCGTGCTTTTGTGCCGTTCCATCAGGCCGGTCGCATAGATGGACGCATCCCCCCGCCGCACGAGCCGACGCTGTTCGCCCGCTACGGCAACGCGCTGCCGCTGTCGTTCGCCGCGCTTCTGGCACTAGGTGCATTTTCGGTGATTGCGCTTGGCCGCCGCCGGGGCTAGACCCGCAGACCGCATAAAGCTTTCTTTATATCCCTATTCCAAGGTGCCCGATGCGCAGCCAATACGTCTTCACTTCGGAGAGCGTCTCCGAGGGCCACCCCGACAAGGTCGCCGATCAGATTTCCGACGCCATCGTCGATCTGTTCCTGTCCAAGGACCCCGAAGCGCGCGTCGCTTGCGAAACGCTGACGACGACCCAGCTCGTGGTCCTGGCCGGCGAAATCCGCTGCAAGGGCATCTTCGAAAACGGTGAGTGGGCCGAAGGCGCGCTGGCGGAAATCGAACGCACCGTGCGCGATGTCGTGAAGCGGATCGGCTACCAGCAGGACGGCTTCCACTGGGAAACCTTCGAATTCATCAACCGACTGCACGCTCAGTCCGCCCACATCGCGCAAGGCGTCGATGCTTCGGGCAACAAGGACGAAGGCGCGGGCGACCAGGGCATCATGTTCGGCTTCGCTTGCGACGAGACGCCGGATCTGATGCCGGCGACGCTCGATTACAGCCACAAGATCCTCCACCGCCTGGCGCAGGATCGCCATTCCGGCGCGGCGCCGTTCCTGGAGCCTGACGCAAAGAGCCAGGTCACCCTGCGCTTCGAGAATGGCGAGCCGGTCGCAGCGGCAGCGGTGGTCGTGTCCACCCAGCACAAGGTGGGCTACGACGCGGGCGAGAAGGAAGCCGAGCTCAAAGCCTACGTGAAGAACGTGGTCACCGAAGTTCTGCCCGCCGGCTTCGTCACCGACGAGACCGTGTTCCACATCAACCCGACCGGATCGTTCGAGATCGGCGGCCCTGACGGTGATGCCGGGCTGACCGGTCGCAAGATCATCGTCGACACTTACGGCGGCGCATCACCGCACGGTGGCGGCGCGTTCTCCGGCAAAGACCCGACCAAGGTCGATCGCTCGGCGGCTTACGTCACGCGCTATCTGGCCAAGAACGTGGTCGCCGCAGGCCTGGCCAAGCGTTGCACGATCCAGGTTTCCTACGCCATCGGCGTATCGGCGCCGCTTTCGTTGTATATCGATACGCACGGCACTGGCAGCGTCACCGACGCAGAACTAGAAGCTGCCGTCACCAAAGTCGCCGCCGAAAAGCTGGGTGGCCTGACCCCGCGCGGCATCCGCGTCGGCCTTGGCCTCAACAAGCCAATCTACGCGACCACTGCCGCTTACGGCCACTTCGGTCGTAAGCCGGAAGGCGATACGTTCCCGTGGGAGCGGACCGACCTGATCGACGCGCTGAAAGCCGCGCTCGCCTGATCGAACCGGACGGCGGGGGCATGACACCCTCGCCGCCGTTCTCAGCCCTTGAAGCGCCGCTCTTTCGAAGGCGGATGCGCGTCCTGATGCCGTTTGGCGCGAGTCGGACGGTCTAACAGCTCGCCACCGCAATTGGGGCAAAGCTCGTCGAGATCGTCGGCGCATTCGGCGCAGAAGGTGCATTCGAAGCTGCAGATGAAGGCGCCCGGCGCCTCCGCCGGGAGGTCCGTGCCGCAGCGTTCGCAATCGGGGCGCATTTCCAGGGCCATCAGGCGGCTGCCTGCTCGACGGCGTGACAGATCGAGGCGACCGCCGATTCGACTTCGCCGGCATCGTCGCCTTCGGCCATGACCCGGATCACCGGCTCGGTGCCCGAGGGCCGGATCACCAGCCTTCCGCGTCCAACAAGCGCGGCCTCAGCGTCCGCGATCGCAGCCTTTACCCCAACCGTCTCCAGCGGCTTGCCGCCCGAAAAACGCACGTTGCGCAACAGTTGCGGCACGGGATCGAACAAGTGGAGCAGTTCGCTGGCCCGTTTGCCTGACTGGACCAGCGCGGACAGCACTTGCAGTCCGGCCACGGTGCCATCGCCGGTGGTGGCATGGTCGAGCAGGATCATATGGCCGGATTGCTCGCCGCCGACGTTGAAGCCGCCCGCGCGCATGCGTTCCAGAACGTGGCGGTCACCCACGGCGGTGCGCTCAAGCGTCAGGCCTTGTCCGTGCAGGAACCGTTCCAGCCCCAGGTTCGACATGACCGTGGCGACCACGCCGCCGCCGCGCAGTTCGCCGCGCGTGGCAAGCTGGCTGCCGATCAGCGCCATGATCTGGTCGCCGTCCACGATGGCGCCCTGTTCGTCGACCACGATCAACCGGTCCGCATCGCCATCCAGCGCGATGCCGATGTCAGCACCTGAAGATACGACGGTTTCCTGCAGCAGGCCAACGTGGGTGGAGCCGCAACGGTCGTTGATGTTCTTGCCGTTGGGATTGACGCCGACCGCAACGATCTCCGCTCCCAATTCCCAGAAGGCCGACGGGGCAACCTGATAGGCGGCGCCATTGGCGCAATCGACCGCGATCTTCAGTCCGTCCAGCCGCACCGTGGCCGGCAGCGAGCGCTTGACTGCGTGGATGTAGCGACCCCGCGCATCGTCGATGCGGCGGGCGCGGCCGATTTCGGGCGAATCCGCCAGGGCCAGCTCTTCGCCCAGCATCTTCTCGATCGCCAGCTCATCCTCGTCCGACAGCTTGAAGCCGTCCGGGCCGAACAGCTTGATGCCGTTGTCCTCGTAAGGATTGTGGCTGGCAGAGATCATCACGCCCACGTCCGCGCGCAGTTCGCGGGTCAGCAGCGCCACTGCCGGGGTCGGCATCGGGCCGAGCAGGACCACATCCATGCCGACGCTGGTAAAGCCGGCGACCATCGCGTTTTCCAGCATGTAGCCGGAAAGCCGAGTGTCCTTGCCGATCACGACGCGGTGGCGGTGGGTGCCGCGCAGGAAGCGGGTGCCCGCGGCCTGGCCCACCTTCATCGCGGTCGCCGCGGTCATCGCGCCTTGGTTGGTGCGGCCACGAATGCCATCGGTGCCGAAGAACTGCTTGCTCATGAATTGCCCCTGCAAAGGACCCGTAAGATCGGGATACCTTATGCTGCGGACGGCGTTACCGCCCAGTGAATGCCGACTTATCGATCCGTAATGTCACGGTGCGCCATTTGGCAGGCGCCGACTATCTCTACGGCGGCGCCTGCCAAATTGCCATCCTCCACGGTGCAGCTTATGGCTTGGTGCAATGACCACACCGCCTGACGCGCTTACCCATCCGACCGTGACCGACAGCCCATCGCGCCTGCCCGAGATTCGCGTGCCCGGAAAGCTGACGCTGGCCGGGCTGGTAGCGGGATTGATACTCGGACTACTGGTCGCCGGAAAGCCGGTGGCGACCACCTTGCTGGAGGTGGCGGGCCCCATCGGCTCGTTGTGGCTGCAGGGCTTGCAAATGACGATCCTGCCGCTGGTGGCGGGGCTGCTGTTCACCGGCATCGTCGCGACGGTCGCTGCTGCCCGAGGTGGGGCGATGGCCCGGCGCACGCTGGGGATCATCGTCGGCTTCCTGGCGTTCAGCGCGGTGCTGGGTGCGGTGATGATGCCCACGCTGCTGCGCTTGTTCCCAGTGCCTGCCGGCGTTCAATTCTCCCACGACGCCGATCCCGGCAAAGTCCCCGGCTTATCCGAGTTCCTCGCCTCGCTCTTGCCAGACAACGTCATTTCGGCGGCTGCGGCCAGCGCGATGCTGCCGGTGATCGTGTTCGTGACCTTGTTCGCGCTCGCTTCCACCCGCCTCGCAGACGAACCCCGCCGCCTTCTGGCGACCTTGTTCGAAGGCTTGGCCGGCGCGATGATGGTGGTGATCGGCTGGGTGCTGATGCTCGCCCCGATCGGGGTGTTCGCGCTGGGGCTATCGCTGGGCGTGCGCAGCGGCGGCGCCGCACTGGGCGCGCTGGCGCATTACGTCGTGCTGGTCGTCGCCGTCGGAGCCGTGGTGATGCTGTGCGGCTATGTACTGGCCGCGACGCTCGGTCGCCAACGCATCGGCGCGTTCGTGGCCGCGCTTATCCCCGCGCAAGTCGTCGCCATCTCCACCCAATCCTCGATCGCGACGCTGCCGGCCATGCTCGCGTCCAGCCGCAAGCTGAACCTGGCGCCGACGACATCGGAATTCGCGCTGCCGCTGGCCGTCACCTTGTTTCGCGCGACCGGCCCGGCGATGAACATGGCGGTCGCGGTCTATGCCGCCAAGCTGGCGGGGCTGGAACTGACCACCGGGGCGCTGGCTGCCGGCGCTTTCGTCGCCTTCGCCACCACCTTCGGCGCGGTCTCGCTGCCCGGCACGATCAGCTTCGTTTCCTCCATCGGCCCGATCGCGGCGGCGATGGGCGTGCCGCTCTGGCCGCTGGGTGTGCTCGTCGCGGTGGAAGTGCTGCCCGATCTGATGCGGACCGTGGGCAATGTCACCATGGACGTAGCGCTCGCCAGCGCGGTCGATACGCAAGGGTCCAGCGGCGATGCTGCAGACGAAGCACCGGTGGTCGAAACGGTCCACTGACCGCCTTCCCACCGCTTACTCTTCCAGTTCGATGTCCCAATAGAGCCAGTCGCGCCAGGTTTCGTGCAGATAGTTGGGCGGAAAGCCGCGCCCGCGCTCCTGCAATTGCCAACTGGTGGGGCGTATCGGATGGACCAGCGGCGGCATCTTCGCCTGCTTGGGGGTGCGCCCGCCCTTCTTGAGGTTGCAGGGCGCGCACGCCGTCAGAATGTTCTCCCAGTTCGTCCGCCCGCCCAGGCGCCGGGGGATAACGTGATCGAAGGTCAGGTTATGCGGGCTGCCGCAATACTGGCACGAGAACCGGTCACGCAGGAACAAGTTGAAGCGGGTGAACGCCGGAAACTCGCTGGGCTTCACATATTGCCGCAACGCGATCACCGAGGGGATCTGCATCGTCCAATTGGGCGAATGCACCTCTCGTTCGTAGCTGGAGACGATATCGACCCGTTCGAGCACCACCGCCTTGATCGCGGTCTGCCAGGGCCAGAGGCTGAGCGGGTAATAGGAAAGCGGCGTGTAGTCCGCGTTCAACACCAATGCCGGACAGTCGGAAAGACTCCGCGAGGGATCCCCCTCGGCGCTGCGGAACCGGGCCGCGCGCTCTATCAGCTCCGACTTGAGCATGGCCTCCTGTGACAGGCGGCGATTGCGGTTTGATGGCAATCCATGCGTGCTTTGCAGCATTTGTACGCAGGCGCGTCAAGCGGGGCGATCGCACTCGGTGCAAGACAATCGACAAGCCGCATGGTCTTTGCGCAGTGGCGCTGCTCACGATAGGTGTGCGTCCGCCATGATCCGCACCCGTTTCGCCCCCAGCCCCAACGGCCCGCTGCACTTGGGCCATGCTTATGCCGCGATCGTCGCGCATGATCTGGCGCGGGCGCGGCAGGGCGAGTTCCGCTTGCGAATCGAGGACATCGATGGCGAGCGCAGCAAAGCCACCTTCGTGGAGGACATCCTGCTCGACCTGGCGTGGTTGGGCCTGGAATGGGACGGCGACGCGGCGTTCCAGTCGCACCACCTTGCTTCCTTTGCCAAGGCGGCGGAGCGGCTCAAGACGATGGGCCTGTTGTACCCCTGCCACTGCACCCGAGCGCAGATTACCGCTGCCGCGACCGAGCTGGGGCCGGACGGCCCGGTCTATCCCGGCACCTGCCGTGGTCGCGATGTCGATCCCGTGGGCGCGGCCTGGCGGCTCGACGTGACCAAAGCGCTGGCGCTGACCGGCCCACTGGAATGGACCGACGAACGCGCCGGCCCGCAACGCGCGCAGCCCCAAGTGTTCGGTGACATCGTGCTGCTGCGCAAGGACTTGCCGGCGAGCTATCACCTGGCCGTCACGCTCGACGATGCTGCAGATGGGATTACGCTGGTTACGCGCGGGATGGACTTGTTCGCCGCCAGCCACGTCCACCGGCTGCTGCAGGCGCTGCTCGGCCTGCCCGTGCCGACATGGCACCACCACGACTTGCTGGTCGAGCCCGACGGGCGCAAGCTCGCCAAGCGGCGCGGCTCTGCGTCACTGGGCGATCGGCGGCGGGCTGGCGAGGATGGAGCGGCCATCGCCGCGATGCTGCGTGAGGGCCGGTTCCCCGCTGGCATTTCGCTCTCGCGCGGCTTACATCAAGTTCCATGAACTACATCCTCGTTCCCATCATCGTCGTGCTGGTGATCATGGTGATCGTCAGCCTCGTACGCGGCATCGTCGCGTTCCTGAACAGCACGAAGGAAGACCTCAACCGCGCGCCGGGCGATACGGGGCCAAGCGCGAACCAGTTGTTGCAGAACAAGATGATGTTCAACCGCATCAAGTATCAGGCAGCGGCGGTGCTGGTGTGTGCGCTGCTGCTGGCGATGGCGCGATAAGGCGTTGGTTCGGCTCAACCGGATCTACACTCGCACGGGCGACGATGGCACGACCGGGTTGGTCGATGGCTCGCGCCTGCCCAAGCACGCCGCGCGGATGGACGCGATCGGTGCGGTAGATGAAACGAACAGCGCGATCGGGCTCGCCGTGTGCGCCTTGGCGGGTAGCGAACATGCCGCCACCCTGATCCGCATCCAGAACGACTTGTTCGACCTGGGCGCGGACATCGCCACCCCCGGAGACGATTTCACCCCCGGCGAAATGACGCTGCGCATGGTGCCTTCGCAAGCCGAATGGCTGGAACGCGCGATCGATGCGATCAACGATAATCTGACGCCGCTGCGCAGCTTCATCCTGCCCGGCGGCAGCGAAGCCGCCGCACGCGTGCATATCGCCCGCGCTTCGGCGCGCACTACCGAGCGCCGGGCCACCGCGCTGGCGGCCAGCGACCCGATCAACCCGGCAGCGCTCGCCTATCTGAACCGGCTGAGCGACTATCTGTTCGTGCTTGCCCGCGCGGTGAACGCGATGGGCCGGGACGACGTGCTTTGGGTGCCGGGCCAGAACCGGTAGCGGGACCATTTGCGGCTAAATTTTAGGGGAGCCTTGCGTGCAGACAATCGGGATCATCGGTGCGGGCATCATGGGCGCGGGCATCGCCCAGACCGTGGCGGGCAAGGGCATGGGCGTCATCCTAGCCGACGTGTCGATCGAGAACGCGCAAAAGGGCAAGGCGGGGATCGCGAAAGGCCTGGCCCGCCTCGTCACCAAGGAAAAGATCACGCAAGACGAGGCCGACGCCTTGCTCGCGCGGATCACCCCCGTGGCCGATTATGCCGCGATGGCGGATTGCGATCTCATCATCGAGGCCGCCACCGAGCGCGAGGACATCAAGGCCAAGATCTTCGAGGCGGCCGGTAAAGTGCTCAAGGACGGCGCGGTGCTGGCATCGAACACCAGTTCGATCCCGATCACACGCATGGCCGCCGGCTCGCCTGATCCGGCGCGGTTCTGCGGGCTGCACTTCTTCAATCCGGTGCCGCTGATGGCCCTGGTCGAAGTGATCCCCGGCCTGGCGACCTCGCCCGAGACGATCGCCAAGATGAAGGCGTTCGGCGAATCGCTGGGCAAGACGGTGGTGCTGGCCGGCGACGAAGCCGGCTTCGTGGTCAACCGCATCGTGTGCCCGATGATCAACGAGGCGATCTGCGTGCTGGGCGCCGGCGTCGCCTCGGTGGAGGATATCGATGCCGGCTGCAAGCTGGGCCTCAACCACCCGATGGGGCCGCTGACCCTGGCGGACTTCATCGGCCTCGACACCTTGCTGGAGATCATGAAGGTGATCCAGCTCAGCACCGGCGATCCCAAGTACCGTCCTGCCCCGCTGCTGCAGAAGTATGTCGAGGCCGGCTGGTACGGACGCAAGACCGGCAAGGGCTTCTACGATTATTCGGGCGAAGTGCCGGTCGCCACCCGATAGGTAGGTCAAGCGGGCCGTCTTTATCCAACCAACCCGGAACTCCCGAGCCGGCCCGCCCGTTCTCCCTACAAAGGAGAGTACCGATGATCGAACGCCCCGACGACCTCGCGCCCGAGACGGTGAACGACGAGCAGGAAGACGAGGACACCCAGGCCCAGACCGTGGCCGAAGAAGCGCAAGACCGCGCCTCCAGCGGCGTGGGCCTCAGCGACACCGAAAAGGTCAAGGGCGGGATCGAGGACGAGGACAACGTCACCGATATCGTCGATCACATGAACCAGATGGACACCAGCGGCACCATCGACATGTCCGCCTACGACGGCGAAGAAACGATGGACGACCTCGAAAACCGCTACGGCAATCGCAATGCCGCCGACCCGGAATTCAGCAACGACGATAGCTGACGGTTGGGCGGGGCGGCGTCGGGCGCTAGCCGGAAACGACCTATCCCCCTTACGATTCGTCATTGCGAGCCCGAAGGGCGAAGCAATCCAGGTTGGCGTAAACCGCTCTGGATTGCCACGCCGCCTTCGGCGGCTCGCAATGACGAACCGTGGGGCAAGGAGTGAAGGTTAGGACTCCGTCCCCGCCTCGCGCTTGAGGTCGTACAGCACCTCCAGCGCGTCGCGCGGGGCCAGCGCGTCGATGTCGAGCGCTTGCAGCCGGTCGCGCAAGCTGTCGCATTGCTCCTCGCGATGCTCCTGCGCGGCGGCGAACAGCGGCAGGTCGCCCAAGCCGGCAGCGAGCCCGCCGGTTTCGAGGCGGCCTTTCTCCAGCTTGTCCAGCACCGACTTGGCGCGGCTGATGACCTTGGGCGGCACGCCTGCCAGCCTCGCCACCGCCAAGCCATAGCTGCGGTCGGCCGGCCCTTCGGCCAGTTCGTGCAACAGCACCAGATCGCCCTTCCACTCGCGCGCGCGAACATGGTGGAGCGACAGCGCCTCGCACGTCTCGGCCAGCCGCGCGAGTTCGTGATAGTGCGTCGCGAACAAGCAGCGGCAGCGGTTGGTTTCGTGCACGGCTTCCGCCACGGCCCAGGCCAGCGCCAGGCCATCGTACGTGGACGTGCCGCGCCCCACTTCGTCGAGAATGACGAAGCTGTGCTCGGTCGCTTGCGCCAGGATCGCGGCGGTCTCCACCATCTCGACCATGAAGGTCGAGCGGCCCCGCGCCAGATTGTCCGACGCGCCCACGCGGCTGAACAAGCGATCGACCATGCCGATCCGCGCGGCCTTGGCGGGCACGAACCCGCCGGCTTGCGCCAGCAGCACGATCAACGCGTTCTGGCGCAGGAAAGTCGATTTACCACCCATGTTGGGGCCACCGATCAGCCACAGCCGATCATGCGTGCCCAGGCGGCAGTCGTTGGCGACGAACCGCTCGCCCTGCGCCTGCAACGCTGCCTCGACCACGGGATGACGCCCACCTTCGATGTCGAGCGACAGCCCCTCGACGATCTGCGGACGCGTCCAGCCGCCTTCCGCCGCCCGCTCGGCCTGGCCGGCGGCAACGTCGATGCGAGCGACAGCGGCAGCGGTGCGCGCGATCGCCTGGCGCGCTGCGATGGCCTCTGCCACCAGTTCCTCGAAATGCGCTTCCTCTGCGGCCAGGGCATGGGCGCCCGCCTCAGTGATCCGCGCGGCTTCCTCGTGCAGCGCCAGCGCGTTGAAGCGCATCGCGCCGGCCATCGTCTGGCGATGGGAAAAGCCGCTGTCGGCCTCCAGCAGCTTGTCGGCATGGCGCTGGGGCACTTCGATGAAGTAGCCCAGCACGTTGTTGTGCTTGATCTTGAGCGAGGGGGTCCCGGTATCCTCGCGGTACTTCGCTTCCAGCGCCGCGATGGCGCGCCGCGCATTGCCGGACATCACCCGCAGCTCGTCCAGTGCGGCATCGTAGCCGGTGGCGATGTATCCGCCCTGCCCGCGCTCGGTCGGCGGCGCGGGCACCAGCGCCCTATCCAGGTGATCGACCAGCGCCGCGTGACCGCCAAGCTGCGGCAGCAGCGTGCGTAGCAGAGCCGGTACATCCGCGAACCGCGCGAGCCGCTCGGCGATCGTGCGCGCGCCCGCCAGACCATCGCGTAACTGGCCAAGATCACGCGGGGAGCCACGTCCTGCCACCAATCTACCCAGGGCACGGCCGATATCGGGAAGCGCCCGCAGCGCCACCCGCAAATCGTCGCGCAGCAGGCTGTCCTCGTGCAGCCACGCGACCAGTTCCAATCGCTCGGCAATGCGCGTGCGGTCGGTCAGCGGCGCGGACAAATCCTCCGCCAATTGCCGCGCGCCGGCGCCGGTTACGCAGCGGTCGATCGCGTCGATCAGGCTGCCCTTGCGCCCGCCTTGGGCCGATTGCAGAATTTCGAGGCTGGCCCGCGTCGCCTCGTCCATCGCCAGCGTGTCCGATCCCGCGCGTGCCTCAGGCGGCAGCAGCAGTGGCAGCTTGCCCCGACCGACGTGGTCGAGATAGGCGATCAAGCCGCCCGCCGCCGCCAGCATCGTCCGGCTGAACGCGCCGAAGCCGTCCAGCGTCGAAACACCATGCGCCAGCTTGAGCCGCGCCTCGCCGCCTTCGGAGGAAAACTCGTGCGCTGATCGGCCAATCGCGCCCTCGGGCGCCAGCGGCCAGTCGTTCGGCACCACCAGCTCGCTGGCGCCTAGACGGGCCAGCGCTGCGGCCAAGCGCTCCGGCTCGCACTCTTCCAGCTCCATCCGCCCGGTCGAGATGTCGCACGCAGCAATGCCGACCATCCCGCGCAACTCGCACGCGGCGGCCAGCACGTTGGCGCGGCGCGGCTCCAGCAGCGCTTCCTCGGTCAGGGTGCCCGCCGTGACGAACCGCACGATGTCGCGCGCGACCAGCGCCTTGGAGCCGCCGCGCTTCTTGGCCTCGGCAGGCGTTTCCACCTGCTCGGCAATGGCGACGCGGCAGCCTGCCTTGATGAGCCGCGCCAGATACCCCTCGGCGGCGTGGACGGGCACTCCGCACATCGGGATCGGCTGACCCAAGTGCTCGCCGCGCGTGGTCAGCGCGATATCCAGGATCGCCGCCGCGCGCTTGGCATCGTCGAAGAACAGCTCGAAGAAATCGCCCATGCGGTAGAACAGCAGGCAATCGCCCGCCGTTTCGCGCAGCGCCATGTACTGCGCCATCATCGGCGTAACAGTGGCGGCGGCGCTGGTTCCCTGAGAAGGCTCGCTATGGGGCATCGCTAAGGCGTTAGCGAGCCATGCGCCGTTCGAAAAGCGCGAACGCCCCGTCTTTCCCCTACCATGACGCCGCCGATGTGGTTAGGTCGGGGCAAAGCTGCGGGAGATTATCGTTTGTCCAATAAGGTCCAGTTTACCGAGCGTGAAGCGCTGTTCTACCACAGCACGATCCGCCCCGGTAAGATCGAGATCATCGCGTCCAAGCCGATGGCGACCCAGCGCGACCTCAGCCTGGCGTACTCGCCCGGCGTCGCCGTGCCGGTACAGGCCATCGCCGACGATCCCGCGACCGCTTACGACTATACCGCCAAGGGCAACCTCGTTGCGGTGATTTCCAACGGCACTGCCATCCTGGGCATGGGCAACCTGGGCGCGCTGGCGTCCAAGCCCGTGATGGAAGGCAAGGCGGTGCTGTTCAAGCGCTTCGCCGACGTCGATTCGATCGACATCGAGCTGGCCAGCGAAGACACCGACGCCTTGATCGAGGCCATCGCGATGATGGAGCCGAGCTTCGGCGGCATCAACCTGGAAGACATCAAGGCGCCCGAGTGCTTCATCATCGAGCAGGCGCTGCGCGACCGGATGAAGATCCCGGTCATGCACGACGACCAGCATGGCACCGCGATCATCGCCGCTGCCGGCCTGATCAACGCCTGCCTCATCACCGGGCGCAAGCTTGAGGACGTCAAGATGGTGGTGAACGGCGCCGGCGCTTCGGCGCTGGCCTGCACCGCGCTGATTAAGTCATTGGGCGTGCGGCACGAGAACGTCACCGTGTGCGATCGCACTGGCGTGATCTATCGCGGTCGTGGTGGGCTGGACCAGTGGAAGAGCGCGCACGCGATCGACACCACCAACCGCACCCTGGAAGAAGCACTGGTCGGCGCCGACGTGTTCCTGGGGCTGTCCGCCGCCGGCGCGCTGACGCCCGAATACGTGCGCAAGATGGCCGACCAGCCGATCATCTTCGCGATGGCCAACCCCGATCCCGAAATCACCCCGCCCGATGCCAAGGCGGTGCGCCCCGACGCGATCGTGGCGACGGGCCGTTCGGATTATCCGAACCAGGTCAACAATGTGCTGGGCTTCCCCTTCATCTTCCGCGGCGCGCTCGACGTTCGCGCCACCGCGATCAACGAAGAAATGAAGATCGCGGCTGCCCGCGCCATCGCCGAACTCGCGCGCGAGCCGGTGCATGAGGACGTCGCCGCAGCCTATGGCGGCGAGACGCATGCCTTCGGGCGCGAATACATCATCCCCGCCCCGTTCGATCCGCGCCTGATGGAAGTGGTGCCGATGGCCGTCGCCAAGGCGGCGATGGATTCAGGCGTCGCCGGTCGACCGATCGAGGATTTCGAGGCCTACCGCGATCAGCTCAAGGCACGGCTCAACCCCACGACCTCGGTGCTGACCCGCGTGTACGAGCAAGTTCGCGCCAATCCCAAGCGGGTGATCTTCGCGGAGGCCGACAACGAAGTGGTCCTGCGCGCGGCGATCCAGTACCGCGACTTCGGCTACGGCGAGCCCATACTCGTGGGCCGCACGCAGACGATCCTGGCGATGATGGCGGACCTGGGCGTCTCTGATCCCGACAGCTTCAACATCGAGAATTCGATGATCTCGAAGCATGTCGAGCCGATGGTGGAGATGCTGTACGAGCGGCTCAAGCGGCGCGGCTTCCTCAAGCGCGACGTCCAGCGCATGTGCAACACCGACCGCAACATCTTCGCCGCCGGCCTGCTCAAGCTGGGCGTGGGCGATGCGCTGATCACCGGCGTGACGCGCCCCTTCTCCCAGTCGATGAAGGAAATCCGCCGCGTACTGGACCCGGCGGAGGGCAAGCTGCCTTTCGGCATCCACTTGCTGGTGGGCAAGAACCACACCGTGTTCATGGCCGATACCACCATCAACGAACGCCCCACCGCCGAGGAACTGGTGGTGATCGCCACCGAAACCGCCGCCGTCGCCCGCAAGCTCGGCCACCAGCCGCGCGTCGCGTTCCTGAGCTACTCGACCTTCGGCAACCCCGCCGGCAAGTGGCTCGACATCACCCGCGACGCGGTGCACATCCTCGACGAGCAGCAGCCCGACTTCGAATACGAAGGCGAGATGGCCCCCGACGCCGCGCTGAACCCCAAGATCATGGAGTTCTACCCGTTCTGCCGTTTGTCCGCGCCCGCCAACGTGCTGGTGATGCCGGGCCTACAATCGGCCAACATCTCGGCCAAGCTGCTGCGCGAAATCGGCGGGACCACCTCGATCGGGCCGATGCTGCTGGGCATGGAAAAGCCGGTGCAGATCGTCCCGATGACCGCCATCGCGCCCGACGTGCTGACCAGCGCAGTGCTCGCGGCGGCGGGGATTATGGGCTGAAGGCGCTGGCTGGTTAAACGTATCTCCCAACCTGGATTGCTGCGCCCCTCGGGCTCGCAAGGACGAAATGGGGCAGCAATCCGGTTTGGAATAAGACGCTTCGGGCAACCTGAAGTCAGCCACCCACAATGGCGGCCGTGACGGCGATCATTGCGGGTCTTCCAGGCTGAACTGATCGTCGTCCTCGTGATAAGTGAAGATCTCGGCGTAGCGGCCCCAGTTGGTCACGGTCTTGAGCGTCTCGCTGGCGAAGTCCTCGCTCATGTGATCCTCCAGCTCGTCGCGGAAGCGGCGGGCGGGGGCGGTGTGGCTCGCGCGTTCGTCCAGGATGCGGCGGATGTGCTGGGCGAGCGGGACGTAAGCCACCAGCGCCTGCGCGAACATCGCCTTGCGCGCATCGACATCCGCCTCTGCATAGCGCCGTGCGGCACGGGTCAGTACCAGTTCGGCGCCGCGCAATTCGGCAAAGCGCAGTAGCTGCAGCGTTTCCGCGATCGGAAACAAGTCATCGACTTCCAACTGCAGCGAATCGGCCAGCTCGGCCATGCTGGCGCTGCCGTTGAACGGGGTGCCGTCCACTTCCTCGATCAGGCCCGCGAGCGAGTTGGTCGAAACGTGGGGCAGCACCATCGAGATGCCGGTGCCAGGGAACAGCCCATCCTTGGCCGGGCCTTGCGGTGCTTGCTTGGCCGTCATCTGGGCATAGATCTCGTCCACCAGCGCGCGGAACGGAGGGTCGAGCCGATCACGCGGGCGGGGAATATCGACCGTGATTTCGGCTACCACCCGCCCCGGATTGGACGAGAACACCAGGATGCGGTCGCACATCTGCACGGCTTCCTCGATGTTGTGCGTCACGATCAGGATCGACTTGATCGGCATCCGCCCTTCGGACCACAGATCGAGCAGATCGGTGCGCAGGGTTTCCCCGGTCAGCACGTCGAGCGCCGAAAACGGCTCGTCCATCAGCAGCAGCGAGGGGTTGACCACCAAGGCGCGGGCCAGGCCGACGCGCTGGCGCATCCCGCCCGACAGCTCCTTGGGGTAGGCGTTCTCGAACCCGTCGAGGCCGATGAGGTCGATCGCCGCCAGCGCGCGAGCGCGGCGTTCGGGGGCGGGCACTTTGAGCGCTTCCAGCCCGAGCTCGACGTTCTCCTGCACCGTCAGCCAGGGGAACAGCGCGAAGGTCTGGAACACCATCGCTACGCTGGGATCGAGGCAATCGGGGCTGGACACCCGCTCCACCGTGCCCTGGCGCGGACGGATCAGCCCGGCGATCGAGCGCAGCAGCGTGGACTTGCCCGAACCCGAGCGCCCCAGCAGGCCGACGACTTCGTTCTGATAGAGCGTGAGGTTCACGTCTTCCAGCACCAGGTGTCCGCCCGGCGGGGGGCCATAGTAGTGGTTCAGTCCTTGAACTTCGACGAGCGGCTGCAGGGGTGCGATGGTGGCCATGGGAAACTCTTTTCGCGAGAAAATCAGGACAAGCGCAGGCGGCGTTCGCCAAAGGCATAGAGCGGACGCCAGACCAGGCGATTGAAGCCCAGGACGAACAAGCTCATCACGAAGACGCCCAGCGCCACTTGCGGGTAATTGCCGGCGGTGGTCGCCTTGGCGATATAGGCGCCCAGGCCGTGCGCCTCCACCCGGCGGCTGCCCCACACCACCACTTCGGCGACGATCGAGGCGTTCCACGATCCACCCGATGCCGTCAGCGCGCCCGTGATGTAGTACGGGAAGATCGCCGGCAACGCGACTTGCCGCCACCATTGCCAGCCCTTCACCCCGAACATTCCGGCTGCCTCGCGCAAGTCGTTGGGGATCGCGCTGGCGCCGGCGATGACGTTGAACAGGATGTACCACTGGGTGCCCAGGATCATCAGCGGCGACAGCCACACGTCGGGCACCAGATCGAAGCGCACGATCGCGATCACCACGAACGGGAACAGCACGTTCGCCGGGAACGCGGCGAGGAATTGCGCCACCGGCTGAATGCGCTCTGCCAGGCGCGGACGCATGCCAATCTTCACCCCCAGCGGCACCCAGATCAGGCTGGCGAGGACGATCAGCACCACGACGCGCACCATCGTAATCACGGCCACGCCCAGGCAATGCGCGATGTCCGCCAGGCTCAGCGAGGTAAGGACGTAGTGCAGCGTCCACCCCAGCGCGGCGGCCACACCGGCCCCAATCGCCACTTGCCAGGCCCGGTCGATCCACGGATTGGCCGGGCGCATGTCACGCGGCGCGCGCGATTTGCGCACGGGTTCGAAATAGAGCAACAACCGGCCCAACGCTCCGAATGGCGCCAGCAGCAGCGGCAGCACGCGGGTGCGGCGCAGCAAGTCATGCACCCAACTGCGCGGCGCGTCGGCGCTGGCGGTCTGTTCGTAGCGAAAGCGATCCGCCCAGGCGACGATGGGGCGGAAGAACAACTGATCGTAGCCGACGATGACAACTGCCATGGTCGCCACCGCCCAGGTCACCGCGCGGAAATCCTGCTGCTGGATCGCCAGCGCCAGATACGATCCGATCCCCGGCAGCGTCACCGTGGTGTTCCCCACCGTGATCGCCTCGGACGCGACGACGAAGAACCACCCGCCCGACATCGACATCATCGCGTTCCACACCAACGAAGGCGTCGCGAACGGCAGGTCCAGCCGCAGGAAGCGGCGCAGCGGGGATAGTCCGAAACCCTCGCATGCCTCTTCCAGGTCGCCCGGCAGGCTGCGCAGCGACTGGTAGAAGCTGAACGCCATGTTCCAAGCCTGCGAGGTGAAGATGGCGAAGACGCTGGCCAGTTCCACCCCCAGGACGTTGCCGGGAAACAGGTTCATGAAGAAAGTGACGGTAAAGGTCAGAAAGCCCAGGATCGGCACCGATTGCAGGATATCGAGGGCCGGCACGATGACCTGCCCCGCCCGCCGACTGCGCGCCGCCAACGTCGCCACCACCAGGGTGAACACGGTGGAGGCGAACAGCGCGGCGAACATCCGCAGAACCGTCCGCAGCGCATAATAGGGCAGCCAGGCCGGATCGAGCGTAACCGGCTCCAGCCGCAAGTTGGACAGCGGCGCCACCGCTCCCTCGGCGCCGCGGAACATCAGCACCGCCAGTCCCGACAGGACGACGAACGCAATCGCATCCTCACGGTTGGGACGGGTCAGCCGCAACATCCACGAGAAGGATGGAAGGCGCTGCACGGGGTTCTTGTCACGGCTCATGGGCAGACCTGCTTCATCGACGACTTCGGATCGTTAGGGGCTAGAAGCCCGCGTGAACGCGCATGGCGAAGACGTTGGCAGGTCCACGATCCCGGTTGTAGCCAGGATTTTCGATATGCTGATAGTCGAGAGTGATCGCGCCCCAGTCCACCGGACGGAAGTCATAATACGCTTCTATGACTTGTTCGTGACCGGGATGCGGCAATGCCCCGTCTCCCACCAGCACCCCCATGCCGCCTGCCGCCAGCCAGCGCTCGTGCGCCGCCGAGATGCCATTGACGACCTCGGCGATCGCCACGGTATCCTGCGGACGGCCCCAACCCTTGCCCTTCAAGGCGCCGCCCACTGCAACGGTGCGGTCGATATCGGTGAAATCGTAGGTCTCGATGGCGCCGTTGGTGGTGCCTGCGCGCACGAACATACCCAGGTTGTCGGTCACATCCTGCTCGGCATTGAACGCCACGCCGAAACGGTCCCGCCGACGCCGGACCGCTGCCAGATCGAGGGTTCCGGTCGTGCGCGCCAGCGCCAGCGCATCGTCGAAACGGGCGAACATCCCGCGATTGCGAAACCCGGTGACGCGGATGGCGCCATCGCGGCCGGCGATCCGGTGGCGGTGTTCGACCTCGACGACCAACGCGTTCTGCGAGAAATCGCTTTCCAGTTCCACGCCGTTGGGCACTTTGGACAAATTGTAGAGCCCGGTGCGCAGCGTCCATGGCCCCTGATACCATTCCACCGCTGCTCCGTAGGTATAGCCCCACGCGTTGGCGGCGTAATCGAAGCTTCCGGTATCCACCAACGACCAGTTGAGGAAATCACCACGCGGATCGTGGGCATACTTGTTGGTATCGAAAATGTCGCCCACGCCCATCTTGCCCGCGGTTATCACGATGCGATTGGCAGTGGTGGCGCCGCGCAACTGGTTGATCCCGGCATCGAGCGACAGCGCATCCCCGCCCAGGGCGATGGTCTGGCGCAGGAACGCGCGCTGCAACTTGAAGTAAGGCGACATCTTGCCGACCTTGTAGGCCTCGGCGCTGGTAAAGCCGGCCACGCCCAGGGTGTTCGACAGGCCAAAGCCCTGGTCAATCTCAGGATTGACCCAGATTTCCGCGCCCTTCCACGGACGCACGCCCAGATAGACGGTCACGTCGTTGGTGGCTTTGACTTGGTTAGGAGCCAGGCTGTTGCCGCCGGCATAAGGCGACGCAAAGCTGCCCACGCCCTGGACGACGCTCGTCACCTGGCCATGGATCGCATAGACTTGGTCTGGCGCTGCGGCATCGTCGGCAAAGGCCGGCGCGCTCGCAACCGCCATCCCGGCGACCGCCGCCAAAGAGGCAGCACACAGCTTGGCACAGGTCATCGAAATCCTCCAGGCGGTCGTCCTGCCCGAAGATTTTGACAATTCAGCAACGATGGCGGGCGAGGGAAGAAATGCCGCGAATGGGGCGGACAAGCGGTTGGCAGAGATCATCATGGTCCGGTCCTTGGACAAGGGAAACGCGCTCCCCGCCTGGGCCGGATCGACGCGTCACACCACGCGCACAACCGCCAGGACAGGAAGCCACAAACCGCGACGCGGGAGCAGGTTCGAGAACCTACTGTCGCCTTCGTCAGCGGCGGGGTTGCAACTTCGGGGCACTGCTTTGTGGTCCTTTTGAACTGAGGTCGGCTTGGCCATGGCGCCGCCGATTCGGGCGGCACCTATACCCTGGGGGGGTATGGTATCAAGAGGAAATGGTGGAGCTCGCGGTGCGCGCTTCTGCAGTGGACAGCCAACGGTCGCGAGAACCGAAGACGGCGCGTGCTGGCGCGGCTATACGCGCGCTTACCGGATCAGGCGGCGCACGCTTTGCCGGCAAAATCGATCGCCAAGCGAATACGCAAAAATGGGGGAAATGGTGCACCCGACTGGATTCGAACCAGTGGCCTTCGCCTTCGGAGGGCGACACTCTATCCAGCTGAGCTACGGGTGCATTCGAGAGCCGGTTAGCAGAGCCCGCCCAGCGTTTCCAGCGGCAAATTGACGCAGCCCGGTGCCGTGGCCGCAAACCCGCTTATAGCGACGTTCAACCGATGGGGCGGGTGTGGGCGCTGGAAAGAATGCGCGACTGCCCAGTGTCGATGTTGCAAGTTCGCGATATGTTCCTATCATGCGGCGTGCTCGAAACTGATTCTCCATCTACTTTATCCGGGGCGATCCCCTCCACTTTCGCCGCGTCGGACGTTGCGCGGGGAATCGCGCGGCTGTTTGCCCGCAACGACATCTGGTGCCTGAGCGAAATGCCGCTGCGCTGCGGGCGACGGGCCGACCTGATGGGGATCGACGCCCGCGGACACGTCATCATCGTCGAGATCAAGGTGAGCCGGGCCGACTTGCTAGGCGATGGCAAATGGACCGATTATCTCGATTATTGCGATCGCTTCTTTTGGGGCCTTCCCCCGACACTGGATCGCGCCCCAATGGAAACCGAGGCTTTCCTGCCGGCGCGTTGCGGGGTGATCGTGGCCGATGGTTACGATGCAGAGATTTTGCGTCCTGCCCCCCTCCACCAGATGGCCGCCGCGCGGCGCAAAGTGGAAACCGAGCGGTTGGCCCGTGCCTCGCTGCGGCGACTGGTGACGCTGGGCGATCCATACACGCGCCAATGGGGCGATGCGGACTGACGCTTTGGCTCAGGCCTGGCTTGGCTTAGCCCTGACGCGTGGCCAGGGCCGCCAGCATCGCCTGCTTCGCTGGGCGCGACAGCGTGGGCCAAGCCATGATTTCCTCGATCGTGCGCGCACAGCCCAGGCATAAGGCGGTACGCGGATCGATCCGGCAAATGCCGTTGCAGGGAGATGGCACGTCTTCCATGGCCGTCGGCCTCAGCAGCCCGGCGCCGCAATGCCAAGCGTAATTTTCTTGCTATTTCACGTAACGCCGATTATTTGGGCCGCAGCAACCGGCGTACGGGGTAAAATCCGTCGCAATCCGTGAGCAGCGTGAGGTCGATGCGCAAGACGCTAAGACCGGCTCGGATGAACGGTTGCCACCAATCAAGCTTCCTTCCTCACGCAGGGTCGCCATACGACACCTTGCCGTGTGCGCGCGCCTCGCTTTCGAACAGTGCGCGTCCCCGTGCACTTTTGAAAGTGACGCATGTCCTATTTCTCAGAACTCGGCCTCGCCGAGCCCATTCTCCGTGCCCTCGAAGTCAAGGGTTACACCGATCCGTCGCCGATCCAGCGCAAGGCCATTCCGCCACTGCTCGAAGGCCGCGACCTGCTCGGTATTGCGCAGACCGGGACGGGCAAGACCGCCGCGTTCGCGCTGCCCTCGCTTCATCGCCTCATCAGCGAGCCCCAACCGCGCCAGAACGCCGGTTGCCGCATGCTGGTGCTTTCGCCCACGCGTGAGCTGGCGGCGCAGATCGCCGAAAATATGCGCGGCTATGCCAAGTTCCTGAACTTGTCGGTCCAGTGCGTCTTCGGCGGCGTGCCCGCCGGCAAGCAGGCCCGTGCGCTGGAGCGCGGCGTTGACATCCTCGTCGCCACCCCCGGCCGCCTGCTCGACCTGATCGACAGCCGCGCGCTGACGCTGCGCCACGTCGAAATCTTCGTGCTCGACGAAGCCGACCAGATGATGGACCTGGGCTTCATCGTCCCGCTCAAGCGCGTTGCCGCCATGCTGCCCAAGACGCGCCAGAGCTTGTTCTTCTCGGCCACGATGCCGCAGTCGATCGCCGACCTGGGCCGCCAGTTCATCAACGATCCCGTCCGCGTCGAAGTCGCGCCGCAATCGACCACCGCCGAGCGCGTCGAGCAGTTCGCAACGATGGTCAATCAGGCCGAAAAGCAGGCGCTGCTCACGCTCAGCCTGCGCGCCGGCCTCGCCGATGACGCAGCCGACAACGCCGAGCATGGCCCGATCGACCGTGCGCTGGTGTTCACTCGCACCAAGCACGGCGCCGACCGCGTGGTGCGCCACCTCGTCGCGGCCGGCATCCCCGCCGCCGCGATCCACGGCAACAAGAGCCAGGCCCAGCGCACCGCCGCGCTTGGCGGCTTCCGCCAGGGCGCCATTCGCGTGCTGATCGCCACCGACATCGCCGCGCGCGGCATCGACGTTTCGGGCGTCTCGCACGTCTACAACTACGAAATCCCGAACGTGGCCGAGCAATACGTCCACCGCATCGGCCGCACCGCGCGTGCCGGCGCGACCGGCGTTGCGATCAGCTACGTCGCTCCCGACGAGAAGTCCTACATCCGCGACATCGAGCGCCTGACCCGCGTCAAGCTCAACCTGCTGGCGCTGCCCGAGGACTTCCAGAACCAGGCTGCTCGTCTGCCCGCGCCTGCCCGCGCGGCACCGGAAGCTCAGGGCGATCGTGGTCGCCGTGATGGCGGTCGTGACGGTGGCCGTGGCCAGCAGCCGCGCCGCGAAGGCGAGCGTCGCGATGGTGGACGTGGCCAGGCGCCTCGTGGCGATCGTGCCGAAGCCGGTGCCGAGGGCGGCCAGCCCAAGCGCCGGTTCCGTCCGCGCGGTCCCGCAGGCCTGGGTGCTCACAAGGGCGCGGTTCGCCGGGCCAGCTAAGATTCGAGCGAGCTAAAGTCCTCGGACGATAGCTTGCTGGCATCATGATAGGGCGCGCAACCAAGGTTGCGCGCCCTTTTTCACGTCTGTTTCCAAAAGATGCCGCCAAAACGGTCCGACGCAGCGACGTTTGCAGATCATTCCGCTTCCCCTTCGCGCTCGCACCGCATAATCCCCGCGCCATGGCATCAGCCGCTCCTCTTCTCGCCGCAGCCGCTTCGGTCCTTGCGATGATCGCGATTGTCGCGGTGCGCTATCTGGCGACATCGGGGCTGTTCGCCTGGATCACCGGGACCGTCAGGCCTGGCCAATACAAAGGCCTCGACGGCCAGATCCGGCGCGAAATCGCCTGGTCGCTGCTGTCGGCGGTGATCTATGGAGCCCCGGCCGGTGTGGTCGCGTGGGGGTGGCAACAGCATGGCTGGACGCTGATCTACACCAACGCGCGCGACTGGCCCTTGTGGTGGATGCCGCTCTCGTTGTTCGTCTATTTGTTCCTGCACGACACCTGGTTCTACTGGACCCATCGCTGGATGCACCGCCCTGGTCCCTTCAAGTTGGCGCATGCCGTCCACCACGCCAGCCGACCGCCCACCGCCTGGGCAGCGATGAGCTTCCATCCGATCGAGGCGCTGACCGGCGCGGTGGTGATCCCGGCGCTGGTGTTCGTGGTTCCGATCCATGTCGGCGTCTTGGCACTGGTGCTCACGATCATGACCGTCATGGGCATCACCAACCACATGGGCTGGGAGCTTTTCCCGCGCGCGCTGGTCCGCTCCCGCTTGGGCCATTGGCTCATCACTGCCAGCCACCATAACCGGCACCATGAAAGCTACCGATGCAATTACGGCCTCTATTTCCGCTTCTGGGACCACTGGTGCGGCACCGATCGTGGGCTGTCCTCGCCCTGATCGCGGCCAGCGCGGCGCCTGGGGCTGCGTACGCCCAGGACACCGAAGTCGTCGTTGAGGTCACTGGCCTGCGCTCGTCCAAGGGGATGGTGCGCGCCTGCCTTACCGCGCAAGCGGAGGCCTTTCCCAATTGCGACAAGGACCCACACGCCCGCAAGCTCAACGTCGCCGCCGCGCCCGAAGTGCGGTTGGACTTCGGGGCGGTCCCCGAAGGTCGTTACGCGATTGCTGTCATCCACGACGAGAATGGCAACGGCAAGCTCGACACCACCTTGATGATCCCGCGCGAGGGCTTCGGATTCTCGCGCGATGCACCGGTGCATATGTCAGCACCCCATTTCGACAAGGCCGCTTTCGACGTGCCCGCACAAGCGGCGCACCTCACCTTGAAGATGCGCTATCTGCTCTGAAGGGGTTGCCCCACTGCAGCGGCGCCCTTAGGCAATCCGGGTGGCACGAGAGGATGGCAAAGCGCCCGAGATGATCGAGGCGATCGTCGACAAGACGACCGCCGGCCTCGCGCCGCCGCCGCTCGGCAATACATTCTCGCCATTCCGTTACCCGGTGTTCCGTGCGATCTGGACCGCCAACTTGTTCTCCAACATCGGCGGCACCTTGCAAGGCGTGGGCGCCGCATGGCTGATGACCGAGTTGACCTCCTCGCACTTGCTGGTGGCGCTGGTGCAAGCATCCGCCAGCGTGCCGATCCTGCTGTTCGGCGTGTTCGCAGGCGCCATCGCCGACAACTACGACCGTCGCCAGGTGATGCTGGCCGCGCAGATCGCGATGCTGACCGTCTCGGCGATCCTGGCGGCGCTGGCGTACGCGGGATGGATCACGCCTTACCTCCTGCTCGCCTTCACGTTGGGCGTGGGCACGGGCACCGCGCTCAATTCGCCCGCCTGGCAAGCTTCGGTCCGCCAGCAAGTGCCGCAGGACGAACTGCCCCAGGCGATCGCGCTCAACTCGATCTCGTTCAACATCGCCCGCTCGATCGGCCCGGCGCTGGGCGGGGTACTGATTTCGATCTGGAACGTCTCGTTCGCCTTCGCCTTCAACGCGATCAGCTATATCGGGATCATCGGGGTGCTGCTGTGGTGGAAGCCCGAGCCGCGCAAGATCGAGCGGCGCCCGATCCTTCCCGCCGTAGCGGTCGGCATCCGATTTTGTTTCGGCAACGACCCGATCCGCCGCATCCTGATGCGCAGCTTCGCGTTGGGCTTTGCGCTTGCCGCCTATCAATCGCTGGTCCCCGCGATGGTCAGCGGGCCGCTGCACGGCACCGAGATCAGCTATGGCCTGATGCTGGGACTGTTCGGCATCGGCTCGATCCTGACTGCGCCTTTCCTGGGCCTGCTGCGCCGCAAGCTGGGGCTGGAGGGCATTCTCGCGCTGGGCTCGGTGATGTTCGTGTTCTCGATGACGGTGCTTTCGCTCGCGGACACCAGCGTCGATGCCCTGCCTGCCGCATTCGTCGCCGGGAGCGCCTGGGTGCTGATCCTGACCACCTTCAACACCGCCGTACAGCTTCGCGCGCCTGATGCGATCCTGGGCCGCTGCCTGTCGATCTACCAGGCCGTCACCTTTGGCGGAATGGCGCTGGGATCATGGATATGGGGCTCGCTCGCCGACTGGCGCGGCCTGCCGTTCACTTTGCACGCGGGCGCGGTGTTCCTGATCGCCGCATTCGCCCTGCTGCGCGTGTTCGCCCCGATGCCGCGGCTAGGCGAAGGAGTGATCGACCGTGCTTGACGGGACGACTGGTCCCCACCGGGCGCGGCGGTCGCCGTGCTGAAAGGCGTGGTCGCGGCTTTCACAACGCAAGCCGCTGGACCTGGCGCGTGCGCGCGCTAGGGTTGCCGGAATGGCGCTTGCTTCACGACGGGTTAAGCGCCGGGGGTGCCCAAGACAAACCCCCGGGGAGACGACCCAGGAGAGGCAGTGCCCGCTTGCTCAAATCGCTGAAATTTACGTACTGCCTCGCCGCTCTAGCGCTGTTTGGCTGGTCGGCCACACCGGCGGCGGCGCAATCGATCTTGCGCGATGCAGAGACCGAGGCGCTGTTGCACGACATGGCAACGCCGCTTGCCAGTGCGGCGGGCCTTAATCCCGCGCATGTCGATATCGTTCTGGTGAACGACCCATCGGTCAATGCTTTCGTCGCTGGAGGCCAGGCGGTCTATCTCAACTCGGGCCTCATCCAGGAGGCGGACACGGCATCGCAGGTTCAAGGCGTGATCGCGCATGAACTGGGCCACGTGATGGGCGGCCATGCCGTGCTCAACCCCGGCGCGAAGGATGCGACCAATATCTCCATTCTGTCCTTGCTGCTGGGCGTTGCGGCGGCGGCGGCAGGGGGCGGTGAAGCCGCTATGGGGGTGCTGGCGGCAGGCCAGCAGGCAGCCATAGGCAAGTACCTCGCCTATAGCCGGGGGCAGGAATCCTCGGCGGATGCCGCCGGCGCCCAATATCTTTCCAAGGCCGGGATCAGCGGGCGCGGGTCGCTGGAGTTCTTTCAGAAGCTTCAGAACATGGAGTTTCGCTATGGCTACCGGCCGCAGGACACTGACCAGTTCTATTCCAGTCACCCATCGACCGGCGACCGCATCGCCACGCTGGAAGACACGTATGAAAAGGACCCGGCGTGGAACAAGCCGGACAACGCCGTGCTGGAACGGCGCTTTGCCCGAGTGAAGGCCAAGCTCTACGGCTATATCGGCGAACCCCGCCTCGTCCTGCGCGCCTATCCGGAGACCGACCAGTCCATCCCGGCGCACTACGCGCGGGCCTATGTTTACCACCGCCAGTCGCTGTTCGATAAGGCGCGGGCCGAAACCGACGCGCTGCTCAAGGCGGCGCCGGATGATCCCTATTTCTTGGAGCTGGACGGGCAGATCCTGCTCGAGGCGGGGCAGCCCGCCGAGGCGCTGCCGCCGCTGCGGCGGGCGACCGCGCTTTCGAACAATACCCCGTTGATCGCGACGCTGCTGGGCCATGCGCTGATCGCCACGGAAGACCCCGCGAACTTCAAGGAAGCCGAAGGTGTCCTGAAGAACGCGGTCGCTCGCGATCGGGAAAATCCCTTTGCCTGGTATCAGTTAGGCGTTGTTTACGCGGCCAATGGCGACATGGCGCGGGCGTTTCTAGCCAGTGCCGAGCAGCAATCGCTATCGGGCAATATGGCCGAGGCGCTGCGTAGCGCCCAGTCTGCCAAGAGTGGGTTGCCGACGGGAACGCCCGACTGGCTGCGCGCGGGCGACATCGAGATGCAAGCGCGTGCCGCACTGGAACGCGGCAAGAAGCGTCGCTAAGGCGTCGATACGGTGTCGATAAGGCGCGGATAGCGAAGGAATAGCATGGGTACTACCTCCAGGTTCGCAGCCATCGCCTTAGGCGTCGTGCTGGCCGGCGCCGGTCTTTGGTATGGCGGACGCGTCACGGTGGAGAACATCGTTCGCGATTATCTGCTGCAAAACCCCGAGATCCTCGCGCAGGCGTCGGAGAATTTGCAGCGCAAGCAGGCAACCGCAACGCTGGCCGGCGTGCGCCAGAGTGTCGAGACGCCCTTCCCCGGCGCCGTGCTGGGCAATCCCAACGGCCATGTGACCATGGTGGAGTTTTCCGACTACGCCTGCGGCTATTGTCGCCAGAGCCTGCCCGACGTTGCCGCCTTGATCGCGCGCAACCCGGACTTGCGGATCGTCGTGCGCGAACTGCCGATCATCAGCCCCCACAGCGCCGATGCCGCCAAGCTCGCGCTCGCCGCTGCCGAGCAAGGCAAGTACGCCGCCTTCCACGACGCGATGTTCGCAGCCGGCCAGATCACGCCGCAGACGATGACGGCGGTAGCCGCCAAGATCGGCCTCGACATGGATCGCGCCAAGCGCGTCGCGTCCGATCCGACGGTGGAAGCGGAACTCAACCGCAACATCGAAACCGCGGGCCGGCTGGGCTTTTCCGGCACGCCGAGCTGGATCGTGGGCGACCACATGATCCCGGGCGCGGTCGGCATCGACCAGCTTGCCGAAGCGCTCAAGGCCGTGCGCCCGGCCTGATCGCCGCCACCGGGTATCGCGCGGTCTCGTTTGGTGGGGTTTCAGATTTTGGAAAAACTCGTTTAAGACAAGGCGGATGAAGGTTCTGCCGATCCAGCCCATCCCGTTCTTTGCCGATAAGGACAAGGCGTTCTGGCGCCTGCAGGCGATCGGCTGGGGCGGCGTCATGCTGCTGCGCACGATGTCGGCCATCGCCAACAATCTGTCGTGGTCCTCGTTCGTACTGGTGCTGATCACCACCATCACCGGCTTTTCGATCAGCCTGGTGCTGTCGGTGATATATCGCGGCCTGATCGCCAAGCGCGCGCTGGTGACCTGGGGGCTGACCGCGCTGATCCTGCCGTTCGCGGTCGGCTTGCACGCCTTTATCGACGCCTGGGTGATCTCGCTGCTGCGGACCGAGGGCGAGACCGGTTTCGCCCAGCTGATCGTCGGCGTGTTCTTCCTCGACGCCGCGCTGCTAGGGGCCTGGACCGCGCTTTATTACATGGTCAATTTCTACCTCCAGGTGGAGGAGCAGAACGACCAGTTGATCCGGCTGGAGAACCAGGCGACCAGCGCCCAGTTGGCGATGCTGCGCTACCAGCTCAACCCGCATTTCCTGTTCAACACGCTGAACTCGATCTCGACGCTGGTGCTGCTCAAGCAGACCGAGCCGGCCAACGCCATGCTCAGCCGCTTGTCCTCGTTCCTGCGTTACACCCTGGTGAACAAGCCCACCGGGCGCGTTACCGTCGCGCAAGAGGTCGAGACGCTCAAGCTGTACCTCGACATCGAACTGATGCGCTTCGAAGAGCGGCTGCGCACCACCTTCTCGATCGACCCGGCAACGGAAGCGGCCCTGCTCCCCTCGCTGCTGCTGCAGCCGCTGGTCGAAAACGCGATCAAGTACGCGGTCGCGCCGCAGGAGAGCGGGGCGGAAATCACCATCGCGACGCAACTCATCGGCACGATGCTTCGGATAACCGTCTCCGACACCGGGCCGGGCTTGCAAAGCGAGACGACCGACAACAGGCTGTCGGGCATGACATACGATGGGGGAGAGCCGGTTTCGACCGGCGTCGGGCTTGCCAACATTCGCGATCGGTTGAGCCAGGCTTACGGCGAAAAGCACCGCTTCGAAACGGTCGAGCCGCTCGAAGGCGGCTTTGCCGTGCTGATCGAAATACCCGTAGAACACCGCGAAATCGAGCCGAACGGCCATGGCGGCATGCCCGAATTCACGGCTCAATCCGCATTAGTGCGCTAAGGGCATCCGCACTGGTACGCTGGCGGTATTCAGGTACGATACAGCGGTGACAGTGCGGTAAGGCGTGCTTGAGAAGGCAACAAACATTTGGAGCAGGCAATGGGGTGCAACCATTGAAGGCACCCAGCGTTTATGCCCGACCGGAGACCCTAATACATGACAATCCGAACCATCCTCGTCGATGACGAGAAACTCGCGATCCAGGGGCTGCAGTTGCGGCTCGAAAAATACCCCGATGTCGAAATTATCGACACTTGCGCCAATGGCCGCGAGGCCATCCGCAAGATCAAGACGGAAAAGCCCGATCTTGTCTTCCTCGACATCCAGATGCCCGGCTTTGACGGGTTCTCGGTGGTCAAGGGCGTGATGGAGATCGAGCCGCCGCTGTTCGTGTTCGTCACCGCCTATCAGGAACACGCCGTGCGCGCCTTCGAGGCGAACGCGGTGAACTATCTGATGAAGCCGGTCGACGAATCCAAGCTGGACGATACGCTTGCCCGCGTGCGCCAGCGCTTGTCCGAAAAGCGCTCTGCCGACGAGGCGGAAAAGCTCAAGAACGTGCTGGCCGAAGTCGCCCCCGATGCCGTCGATGCGATGCCGGACGAGACCGACCCCGCCTCGGACCGCTACGAAAAGCTCATCAACATCAAGGATCGCGGCCAGATCTTCCGGATCGACGTCGATTCGATCGAGCATATCGAGGCTGCCGGCGATTACATGTGCATCCGCACCGCCGACAATTCGCTGATCCTGCGCGAAACGATGAAAGACCTGGAGCGCCGGCTTGACCCGCGCGTGTTCCAGCGTGTGCACCGTTCCACCATCGTCAACCTGAACCAGGTCCGCCAGGTAAAGCCGCACACCAACGGCGAATGCTTCCTGGTGCTCGATTCAGGCGCGCAAGTGAAAGTCAGCCGTTCTTACCGCGACGTCATCGCCCGGTTCGTCCACTGATCGCCTGATCTTCGAGCCGGCACCGGTGGTGCGGCTCGACAGGACTTGCGCACCGCTGGGTGGAGGCGACGGCGTTGCGCCTCCTTAAACCCTCGTCCTAACCCCCCGTACTGACCCTCCTCCTAAACACTCGTCATTGCGAGCGCAGCGAAGCAATCCAGGGCAGTTCAGCCCCGCCCTGGATTGCTTCGCTGCGCTCGCAATGACGAAGAGTAGGGTAAGGAGAGTGTAATCGCCGCACAGTCGCCATCGGGGCCTACCGAACGCTGGCACGCCTTGGAGTGAAGCCACGTGTCATGATATGACGCTGCAGGCTTGATGACACCACTGAGTGTTGCCTTACAAAATTGCCAAGCCATGATGGGTTGCGATGCTTTGGGAGGCTGGGACGATGCGGATGGTTGCGAGTTTCACGCTTTCGGCGTTAGCAATTGCCTCTACCTCGCATGCGGAAGAAACCTTCCCGGCTTGCCATGCACCATTTTCGGACTTGCTTTCGAGCAAGACATTTGCAGTCTATCCTGCTCTTGGATCAGCGCGAAGTATCCGACCCGCCAAACCTGACGTGAGAAGTGGACAGGCCCATCTTTTCCGAACGGTCATTCGGGACGAAGCACGGCGGGGCCCGAATTTTGCAGGCCATTTCACGATTATAAGGATCGGATGCGGTGCCGGGACCGTCTGTGTTGCAATCGCCGATGCATTGACTGGCAAGGTCTATTTTCCCAAGCCAGTGCGATCAGCAACATACATGCTAGTCGATACTGGCGCATACGAGATCGACCGATTGAATTTTCAACGCGACAGCAATCTGCTCATCGTGGTGGGTACGGTAAACGAGCGACCACAGGGCTATGGCATGTACTATTATCGATGGAATTCGGGCCAATTACATCTGCTGCGTTTTGTCCCCGCTTCAAAATTGTGTGGTTTGCCGAAATCAACCCAATTTTGATTGCCCGTTCCAAGGGGCAACGTGCGCGTGGTGAGCGCGGTCATCATGCAATGACGAGAAGGGGCACTTAACGCAGCGTCGTCGTTCGAAGTTTCAAACCTCTACCGCGACGCGGCCTGACAGGACCGCCTGCATCCGTTCCTTGTCCAACCCGCCTTCCCATTTCGACACCACGATCGCGGCGACCGCGTTGCCGATGAAGTTGGTGAGCGAGCGGCACTCGCTCATAAAGCGATCGACGCCCAGGATCAGGGTCATGCCCGCCACCGGCACGCTCGGCACGATCGCCAGCGTCGCGGCCAGGGTGATGAAGCCCGCGCCGGTGACGCCTGCCGCACCCTTCGATGAGATCATCGCGACGCCCATCAGCAGCAACTGGTCTCCCAGCGGCAAGTGGACGTTGCAGGCCTGTGCGATGAACAGCGCGGCCAGCGTCATGTAGATGTTGGTGCCATCCAGGTTGAACGAATAGCCGGTCGGCACGACCAGGCCCACGACCTGGCGCGGGCAACCGGCGGCTTCCATCTTCTCGATCAGCAGCGGTAGCGCGCTTTCGGATGAGGAGGTGCCCAGCACCAGCAGTAGCTCGCCCTTGAGGTAGGCGATCAGGCGGAAGATCGAGAAGCCGCACCACAGGCCGACCGCGCCGAGCACGACCACCACGAACAGTATCGACGTGAAGTAGAAAGTACCGACCAGCAGCGCCAGCTTCGCCAGCGCGCCGATGCCGTACTTGCCGATGGTGAAAGCCATCGCACCGAAAGCGCCGATCGGGGCTGCCTTCATCAGGATCGAGACGATCTTGAACACCACGACCGCCAGGTCTTCCAGCACGGAGACGACGCGTTCGCCGCGCTTACCCACCATGGTGAGGGCAATACCGAACAGGATCGCCACCACCAGCGTCTGGAGGATGTTCTCACCCACCAGCGGGGACAGGAGGCTATCCGGGATCAAGCCCATCAGAAACGCCACCAGGCCGGTTTCGTGTGCCTGCTTGGTGTATTGCGCCACCTTGGACGCATCCAGCGTGGCCGGATCGATGTTCAGTCCCGCGCCGGGCTGCACCACGTTGGCGACCAGCAGGCCGACCGCCAGCGCCAGGGTGGAAAAGAACAGGAAATAGGCGAAAGCCTTGGCTGCCACGCGTCCGACTGCCGCCAGATCGCGCATGCCGGCGATGCCGGTCACGATCGTGAGGAAGATCACCGGCGCGATGATCATCTTCACCAGGCTGACGAAACCATCGCCCAGCGGCTTGAGCAATTCTGCGGTGGCCGGCCTGAAATAGCCCAGCGCCGCGCCGAGCACGATGGCGATCAACACCTGAAAATAGGTTTGCGCATACCAGCGACGAGGCGCGGCGGGCGGGGCGGCTTCGGTGGGGATCGCGATCATCGCGCGAGAGCTAGCGCGGCGCGCGGCGCAGGGCAATCGCCCACTCGACATCGCCGCCACGAAGCGCGAAGAAGCGCCCATGACTGACTTTGCGATCCCCGATTTCGAGATTCCCGGCTTCGATATCTCCGGTTTTGACTTGGCGGCCTTCGTCACCGCTACCCTGGCCGAAGACCTCGGCGTCGGCCTGCCCGGCGGCGGGCATGACGTGACCTCCGAAAGCGTGATCGAGGCGGACGCGCGCTTTTCGGGCGTGATGGATTCGCGCGATGCGATCACCGTCGCGGGCTTGCCGATCGCGACGGCGTTCTTCCGCGCGCTCGACCCGGCGATGGAGATCGAGATCCTGGTGGCCGAAGGCGCGCAAGTCGGCCCCGGCTCGGACCTCATGCGCCTGACCGGCAATGCCCGCGCGATGCTGACGGCGGAACGCGCGGCGCTGAACACGGTGCAGCACTTGTCCGGTATCGCGACGATGACGCGCGAATATGTCGATGCGATGGGCGGCCACGCCACCTTGCTCGATACCCGCAAGACCATCCCCGGCCTGCGGCACCTGGAAAAGTACGCAACGCGGATGGGTGGCGCCAAGAACCACCGCATGGGCTTGTGGGACGCCGCGATGATCAAGGACAACCACGTTCTCGTTGCCGGCGGCGTCGGGCCGGCCGTGGCGCGGGCGAAGGCGGCGGGCGTCGCGCAGATCATCTGCGAGGTGGACCACCTCGAACAGATTGAGCCGGCGATCGCGGCGGGCGCGCATCACTTGCTGCTCGACAACATGGGGCCGGAGGTCTTGCGCCAAGCGGTGGCGATCGTCGCGGGCCGAGTGCCGACCGAAGCCTCGGGCGGGGTCAACCTGACGACCATCGGCGCCATCGCCGCCAGCGGCGTCACGTACGTCTCGGTCGGCCGCCTGACCCAGAGCGCGCCGGCAGCGGACGTCGGACTGGACTTTACCCCGCTATGAGATCGGCTGCGGTGAAGGCCCTGGCGCTGGCCGCAATGCTGCTGCCTGCGCCGGTATTGGCGCAAGCCTACCAATGCAGCGCGCCGCGTGCCTTGGCCCCGCTGCGCCCGATCAAGCCCGACGGGCCGACGCGCAAGGCGCCGGTCGCGGGCTATACCCTGGCCGCGAGTTGGTCGCCGGACTATTGCAAGACCAGCGGCGACACGCGTTCGATGCAATGCGCCAAGACCAATGGCCGCTTCGGCTTCATCCTCCACGGCCTGTGGCCCGAAGCGGCGCGCGGCCCTTCGCCGCAGTGGTGCGGCAACGCCGGGCCGCCGTCTCCGCCGACGCTGCGCCAGCACTTGTGCATGAGCCCGTCGCCCGACTTGCTCGCCCACGAATGGGCCAAGCACGGCAGTTGCATGGCCCCGACGCCTGAGGCCTATTTCACCACCGGCGCGACATTGTGGCGCGCGATCCGCTGGCCGGACGCCGATCGCTTGTCGCGCAAGCAAGACCTGACCGCAGGCGACTTGCGCGATGAGTTCGTGGCCACCAACGCCGGGTGGCCGCGCGAAGCGGTGGCGGTGGACCTCAGCCGCTCTGGCTGGCTGCGTGAGGTTCGGCTTTGCTACGACAAGAACTATCGCCCCACACGCTGCGCTGCCGGGCGCAACGGCGCTCGGGACGGGGCCGCCATGAAGGTCTGGCGTGGGCTCTAACGCATTTTCAAGTTGGCCGTGTACGGTCAACGGCTCGGAAAATGCGTCCTTAAAATCTAACGCCGGGCGCGGAAGAACCCGCGCAACAGTTCCGCCGATTCGGCCTCGCCGATGCCGGGGTAGACTTCGGGCCGGTGCAGGCACTGCGGTTGATCGAACACCCGCGCCCCTTGTTCCACCGCGCCGCCTTTGGGGTCCGAGGCGCCGTAATACACCCGCGCGATCCGGGCATGGACGATGGCGCCCGCGCACATCGCGCAAGGCTCCAGCGTCACCCACAGCTCGCAGCCGTCCAGCCGCTCGTTGCCCAGCGCCTTGGCGGCAGCGCGAATCGCTTCGATCTCGGCGTGGCTGGTGGGGTCGTGGTGCGCGCGCGGGGCGTTGCGCCCCGTGGCGATTACTGCACCGTCCTTGACGACCACCGCGCCGATCGGCACTTCGCCCAAAGCCGCAGCTTCCCGCGCTTCCTGCAGTGCTAGCGTCATCGGTGGGGGGAGCGGCCAGCGAGTCATCCTTGCGCGCTAGCCCGCCTATCGTGCCAGTGCAACTTGACCTTGCCGGGGTGAATCGGTAAGGGCGCGCCTTCCAAGCCTGCGGTCGATGCCGTGGGCACCCGAATTTTGTAGCGAGAGAAGACATGTCCCGCACCTGCGAACTGACCGGCAAGAGCCGCCAGGTCGGCTGCAACGTCAGCCACGCCAACAACAAGACCAAGCGCGTCTTCCTGCCTAACCTGCAGAACGTCACGCTGCTGTCGGACGGCCTGGAGCGCAGCTTCAAGTTCCGCGTCTCGACCCACGGCCTGCGCTCGGTCGAGCACAACGGCGGCCTGGACAACTGGCTGCTCAAGGCTTCCGACGAAAAGCTCAGCGCGCGCGCCCTCAAGGTGAAGCGCGACCTGAAGAAGAAGCAGGCCGCCTGATTGACGCTCGCTTCCTTCGGGAAGCGGTGCGATCAAAGGCTAGCTGACAAGGCGTGCGGACCCAAGGTCCGCGCGCTTTTTCGCGTTTTCAGGCTCATGCCCGATGCCTTCTGCTGCGCCCTCTTAATCCGTCACCTAATCCGTCTCCCCGGCGAAGGCCGGGGCCCAACCGGACTCGCGCCCTCGCACGTTGGCTGGTTATCGAAAGCTTAGCTGGGGCCGGCCTTCGCCGGGGTGACGATATTGCGGAGGCGCATGGCCTCACGCCCTCAGTTCATCGGGCCTGTAAACAACAGCGGATCGAGCCGCGAATCGCGCCATTTGATCGACCAATGCAGATGCGGCCCGGTCGCGCGGCCCGTAGCGCCGATGCGAGCGATGACCTGGCCCTGGCGGACGTGATCGCCTTCTTTCACCAGAATCGCCGAGCAATGCAGGAAAGCGCTGTTCAGCCCCATCCCGTGATCGATCATCAGCAAGTTGCCCTCCAGCGTGAACGGGCTTTGCGCGGCCAAGATCACCACCCCGTCCGCTGGCGCCACGAAAGGCGTGCCGCTGGTGCCGCTGCTGATATCGAGGCCGGAGTGGTAGGCCGCCGGCTCACCGCGATAGACGCGCTGCGATCCGAATCGGCCCGAGATGCGGCCCTTTGCCGGCCACACGAATTTCTGCCGCCACCCTTGGGCATCGGTGACTTTCGCACGCGCCGCATCGATGCGGGCGAGTTCCGGCCTGCGCAGCGCCATGAATGCTTCGGTCGGGCCACCCCGCGCGCGCGCGATGTTGATGTTTTCGATCTGCCAGGCGCGCGGGGTGATGACCAGGGGTTGCTGGCGCACGGCGCCACCCGCGAACCGAACCGACAGCATGGCGCTGCCCGGTGCATCCCGGTCGAACGCCGCAAAGAAGGCGCGATTAGCGTCCACCGGCAGCGGGCTGCCATCAAGTGCGACGGAGACCGCGCCCTTGGGCAAAATGCCGCGCATCCAGCCGCCTTGGGTCAGCTCGCCAGTATAGGTCACGCCCGTCGTGCCGAGTGCGGGCACAGCCGGGGCGATCGGCGCCGGGCCTTGCGCGCCCACGAACGCAGGAGACACCGCGCACAGCACGGCGGCGAGGAGGCGGAGACGCAAGGGCGTCAGACCTTTTCGAGCAACCGCTTCGTGGCGATCTCGGCAGTGGCGTACGGCTCCTGCCGGTCAGCGCTCCAGTACCGTAGCGCTTCGAGCGGGATTTTCTCCAACGTCACGGCGCACAGCACATAGTGGCCGGGGGTAAGTACCCGGAAACCATTGGGGCCATAGCTGAGAGTAGCGGGGCGATCGGCAGAGGACATCAGCATGGGCGACCGTCTAGCAGAGCTTCACGATCCGAACAAATCGTCCTGCCCCGGCGGACCGGCTTTCGGTCGCGGTGCAGGTCGACGCGGGGCCGAAGCAACCGGAGCGACGCCCTCACCGGCCCCTACCGTCACCGACAGCTCGCCATCGCGGAATTCCAGAACCAGCGAGGATTCCTGCGACGCGCGGGCCTGGGTGGTGAGCGCACGGCCCTGGCTGTCCTTGACCAGCGCATAGCCGCGCTGGAGCGGGCGGCGTGGGTCGAGTTGCGGCAAGACCCGCCCGAACGGCGCCAGCGAATCGCGCGCCAACGTCAGGCGGCGGGTCAACAGGCGCGGGGTGAGGCCGGCGCGATCGAGCCGCTCGCCACTGGCGGCCACGCGGTGGCGCAGCAGCGGCAGCGACAGTTTAGCGGTGGTCTCGGCCAGGCGCTTGGCTTTGGCGGCGGACTCGTCTCGCAAACCACGGCGCAAGCGTTCGGACAGTTCGTCCAGCTTCTGCGCCTTGGCCGCCAGCAGTGCTTCGGGCTTGGGCAGCCGCTGGACCCGCGCTTCCAGTCGCTCGCGCCCCAATGCCACCGGGCGCAACGCGCAGCGGCGCTTGCGCAGGGCCAATTCGTCCAGTTGCGAGAGCAGCTCCAGGCGCACCGGCACCGCCATCTCGGCGGCCGCGGTCGGCGTCGGCGCGCGGCGGTCGGCGGCATAGTCGCACAAGGTGGTGTCGGTCTCGTGGCCTACGGCGGAAATGACCGGGATCGTCGATTCGGCCACCGCGCGCACGACGATCTCTTCGTTGAAGCTCCACAAGTCCTCGATCGAGCCGCCACCGCGCGCAACGATCACGAGGTCTGGCCTTGGCACCGGGCCGCCCGGCTGGATCGCCGAGAAGCCGCGCACCGCATTGGCGATCTGCGCCGCCGCGCTTTCGCCTTGCACCAGCACTGGCCAGACCAGCACTTGGCTGGGGAAGCGGTCTGCCAGGCGGTGGAGAATGTCACGAATCACCGCGCCGGTGGGCGAAGTGACGACGCCGATTACTCGGGGCAGGAACGGGATCGCCCGCTTGCGCTCAGCGGCGAATAAACCCTCGGCGGCCAGTTGGGCACGGCGTTTTTCCAGCAGCGCCAGCAGCGCGCCTTCGCCGGCGATCTCCATCGTCTCGATCACGACCTGGTATTTCGAGCGACCGGGATACGTGGTCAGCTTGCCGGTGGCGATCACTTCCACGCCATCTTCGGGGCGGAAGGCCAGGCGCTGGGCACCGCCGCGCCACATCACCCCGTCGATCACCGCGCCTTCGTCCTTGAGCGCGCAGTAGAGGTGGCCCGACGCAGCCCGCTTGACCCCCGAAAGTTCGCCGCGCAGGCGCACGAAGCCGAAGCGATCCTCCACGGTTCGCTTGAGCAGGGCGGAAATCTCCGTGATGGAAAGCGGCACGGCGTTGTCGCCTGCGCCTTGCTTCGCTACCAGCCCCCCCGAACGACCTTCGGCATCATCGTCGTCATCGAAAGGCACCGGCAATGAACATCCTTCTTCTAGGCTCTGGCGGACGCGAACATGCGCTGGCCTGGAAGCTGGCGCAATCCCCGCTCTGCGACACCTTGTGGGCAGCGCCGGGCAATCCGGGGATCGCATCGCTGGCGAACTGCACCGGGCTGGACGCGACCGACCATGCCGCCGTGATCCGCTTTTGTGAAGCAGAGCGCATCGGTCTCGTCGTGATCGGACCCGAAGCGCCGCTGGTCGATGGCTTGTCGGATTCGCTACGAGGCGCCGGCTTTTCAGTGTTCGGGCCAAGCCAGGCGGCGGCACAGCTCGAAGGGTCGAAGGGCTTCACCAAGGACTTGTGCGCCCGCGCCGGCATTCCCACCGGCGGCTACGAGCGCGTGACCAGCGAAGCTGCGGGCCTGGCCGCGCTGGAGCGCTTCGGCGCACCGGTGGTCATCAAGGCCGATGGCCTCGCCGCTGGCAAGGGCGTGACCGTGGCGATGACCATGGCGGAAGCTGAGGACGCGGTGCGCGAAATCTTCGCCGGTCGTTTCGGGGAAGCCGGCGCCGAAGCCGTGATCGAGGAATTCCTGGAAGGCGAAGAAGCCAGCTTCTTTGCGATCACCGATGGCTCCACCGTGGTGCCGTTCGCCTCGGCACAGGACCACAAGCGCGTGGGCGATGGCGATACCGGCCCCAACACCGGCGGCATGGGCGCCTACAGCCCGGCGCGGGTGCTGACGCCCGAGTTGGAGGCCCTGTCGCTGACCCGCATCATCGTCCCCACCGTGCGCGCCATGGCGAACGAGGGCACGCCGTATTCCGGCGTCCTGTTCCTGGGGATCATGCTGACCAGCGAAGGGCCGCAATTGATCGAATACAATTGCCGGTTCGGCGACCCGGAATGCCAGGTTATGCTGATGCGGCTGGAATCGGACCTTGTCGAACTGCTGCTGGCCTGCGCCGAGAATCGCCTCTCCTCGATTGCGGCACCACGGTTCTCGAACGAGACCGCGCTGACGGTGGTGATGGCCGCCAACGGCTATCCCGGCACGCCCGAGAAGGGCGGCTCGATCGCCGGGATCGAAACCGCCGAGGCAGGCGGGGCCAAAGTGTTCCACGCCGGCACCGCGCTGGTGGACGGCCAACTGGTGGCGAGCGGCGGACGCGTGCTGAACGTGACGGCGACCGGCGCTTCGGTGACCGACGCCCAGGCCAAGGCCTACGCCGCGCTTGATGCCATCGACTTTCCCACCGGCTTCAGCCGACGCGACATCGGCTGGCGCGAAGTCGCTCGTGAAGCCGATCATGCTTAAAGAGCCCAACGCGATCCTGAAGCTGGCGCTGGCGCTGGCCGTGCTGCTGGCAGGCGCCGGGATCGGCTTTTACTTCGGCATTTACCTGCCCGCACAAGACGTCCGGCGCGAAGCGCGGGCGCTGGCGGAGAAGCAAGTGCAACGAGCCGCCGCCGCCCAGGCGCTGACCCAGCGCGCCCAGCGCGAACAAGCAGCGCAAACCGAATACCAGGGCTGCACGGACTTCGCCGAGCAATCCTATAAGCAACGCTGGACAGCGGCCTGCCAGGCCCAGCACGATACCGACCAGGCCGTTTACGAGGATTGCGCGGACAATCTGTTCAGCACGCAGGCCGGCTGCCTGGCCAAGCATCCGGTGCGCCCGGTGCAGGACTGCGCCTTGCCCGCCGCCACGGCGCAGAGCTATGCCCAGGCCCGCGATGCGCGCAAGCAACAGTGCCTGGCGCAGTTGCAGTCGGCGCAAACCGGGCGACCGAGCGCACCGATGTCGGTGGCCCCTGGCGAACCCCTGCCGCAACCCGCTATGCCCCAGCCGGAGGCGACCACCGCATTCTAGAGCAAGTTCCGATCCGATTGCATCGGCTCGGTTGCTCCAGCCTTTTGTTTCGCCGCGCTTTCCGAGTCAGCAGGTGATTCAACCTGCTTCGAAAACGCTCGGAGCCGCTATTGCGGTACTTCCTCTTCGAGCAGCCGGACGACCAGCGCCAGCCGCTTGGCATCTTCGCGAGCGAGGTGTTCGCGCGGCATCTGGCGCTTGGCCTCGTCCAGGGCGCGCACGACCTGGGGCCGGGTGTAGCCGCGCTCCACCAGTAGTTCGCCCAGGTAACGCACGGGAAACGGCAGCTTGGCACCCGCCGCCCCACAAAGCGTTTCGAGCCAGTATTGGTCCAGATCGGCATCGGCATAGACATCGCAATCGCGCACGAAGTCTGCCATCTCGCCGATCACTTGGCCAGGCGGCAGCCCATCGCGCGCAAGCATCGCACGGGTGATGCCATGGAGCGCCTCTGCCGCCGGGTCCCAATCCCAAAACACCCATTGCTGCGCAGGGTGGATCAGCCAGGACCGGCTGGGTCCACCCGCACGGGCGATGGCGACTTCGATGGGGAAGGAATGGCCATACTCCGGCAGGCAGCTCGCCTCGAAGTCGATCAGCGCCGGGCAACCATCAGCCATGCCGCTTCCCCTATAGTGGTACGCCCCGCTCAGCCCATCCGCTGCGCGACGTAGGCCGCCAGATCGCATTCCGGCCGCGCGCCGTAGTGCGAGATGATCTCGCTCGCGCAGATCGCGCCCATGCGCAAGCAATCCGTAAGGTTCTTGCCACGGACGTGGCCATAGAGGAACCCGGCGGCGAACAAATCGCCCGCGCCGGTGGTATCGACGACGCGAGCCACGGGCTCGGCGCCCACTTGCGCGCGCTCACCGCCGGACAGTGCCACGGCGCCCTCGGCGCCCTTGGTCACCACCAGCACCGGCACTTGGGCGGACAGCAGCGCCAGGCCCGCCTCGAAATCGTCAAGCTGGGTGAGCGCGGCCATCTCATGCTCGTTGCAGAACAGCACGTCGATCTGGCCCTCAGCGATCAGCGAGAGGAAATCGTCGCGGTGACGATCGATCACAAAGCTTTCGGACGGGGTGAAGGCGATCTTGCGACCGGCGGCGCGGGCGGCGGCGATCGCCTTGCGCATCGCGGCGCGCGGCTCTTCCGGGTCCCACAAGTAGCCTTCGAGATAGAGCACGGCGGCATCGGCGATCACGCCTTCATCCAGCGCTTCGGGCGGGAGGAAGTGCGAGGCGCCCAGGAACGTGTTCATCGTGCGCTGGCCGTCGGGCGTCACGAAGATCAGGCACCGCGCGGTCGGCGGATTGCCGGGGCGGGCGGGCACGTCGAAACGGATACCGGCGGCCTGGATGTCATGGGTGAACACTTCGCCCAACTGGTCCTGCGCCACTTGGCCCACGAAGCCGCACTTCGCGCCCAACGCGGCAAGGCCGGCCAGCGTGTTGGCGGCAGATCCGCCGGAAATCTCACGCGCGGGGCCCATCGCCGCATAGAGGCTGGTCGCCTGCTCGGCATCGATCAGCATCATGCCGCCGCGCGACAGGCCAAGCTCGTCGATCAGGGTTTCCGGGCAATTGGCGATCACGTCGATGATGGCGTTGCCAATGGCGACGACGTCGAGACTGGGTTGCGTCATGGGTTGCAGGCGTTCCTTGGAAAGTTGACGCGCTCAGCGCGATAAGCCTTGGCGACTAGCGCGCGGCCCGCCGCACGGCAAGCGCCGCAGCCCGCGCGCGCCGTTGACAGCCGATGCGCGCCGGGCAATGCGGATGGCCCACCGATGAGACATCCTAATATGCCAATGCCCGCGCGCACCGTTCTCCGTGAACCGAAGCGGCACTTCCTTGCGGTGCCCGCGCTTGCCTTGCTGTTGGCAGGCTGCGCCGGGGGCGTTGCCAGCACGCCGCCGCCCAAGCGCACCAGCGGCGTGCCGGCCACGCGCCAACCAACGCGCACGCCCCTGCGCGATCCGCAGTTCCAGGCCGCTGCCGGCCTCGAAGGCGTGATCGGCGCCGACCGCAGCCGGCTGGAACGTGAATTCGGCCAGCCCCGCCTCGACGTGTGGGAAGGCGACGCGCGCAAGCTGCAGTTCACCGGCACCGCTTGCGTCCTGGACGTGTACCTTTATCCCACGTCCTCCTCGCGAGAGCCGCTGGCGACGTATGTCGATGCCCGGCGATCGTCGGACGGGAAGGACGTGGACCGCGCCGCCTGCGTGGCCGCGCTCAAGAAGAAGTAGGCTTGGCCACGCCGCGGTCCGTCACGCCCGGATCGGCGGCAGCACGTTCATTCCCGCATCGCCGGCCTCGTCCACCAGCCCTTCGGGATCGGGGTGGATGAGGATTTCCACCTCGGGAAATTCAGCGTGAAGCCGCCGCTCGATCTCGCTCATCACCCGATGCGCCTCGCGCACGGTCAGGTCGGGCGCGACCCAGATGTGGAACTGCACGAAATCATGATTGCCGCTGGTGCGCGTGCGCAGATCGTGGACCCCGGCAATGTCGGGATTGCGTGCCAGCACTTCGAGAAAGCGCTGCTTTTTCTCCTCGGGCCACTCATGATCCATCAACTGCTTGAGCACTTGCTCAGAGGCTTGCCAGGCGCCCCAGCCGAGCCAGCCGGCGATGGCGAGGCCGAACAGCGGGTCCGCGCCGCTCCATCCGGCATAGCGATCGAGCACCAGCGCGGCGATCACCGCCACGTTGAGCAGCAGGTCGGACTGGTAGTGAACGTTGTCGGTCTGGATCGCCAGGCTGCCGGTGCGGCGGATGACGTGGCGCTGCCAGGCCAGCAGCGCAAAGGTGACGACGATCGCCACCAGCGATACACCAATGCCCTCACTGGCCGACTGCACCCGGCTGCCTGCAAGCAGTTCCTCCACCGCGCGGCTGGCAATCGCGATCGCCGAGATGGAAATCAGCACGATCTGAAACAGCGCCGTGATCGCCTCCGCCTTGCCGTGACCGAAGCGGTGCTTGTCATCCGCCGGCTGCGCCGCGATCCACACGCCCACCAAAGTCGCCAGGCTGGCGACGAGGTCGAGCGCGGTGTCGGCCACACTGCCCAGCATCGCGGTCGAGCCGGTGGACCACGCCGCCCAGCCCTTGAGCGCAAGCAGCACGCTCGCCGCGCCGATGCTGGCAAAGGCGGCGCTGCGAGTGAGGCTGGCGTGATTGCTCATGGGAACAGCAACGTGCTGGACCAGCCAGCGCCGGAGCCTACGCGTTCGAACCGGCGGCGCTCGTGCAGGCGGTGCGCCCGGTCCTGCCAGAACTCGATCGCCGATGGCACGACCCGCCAGCCCCCCCAGTGCGCCGGGCGCTCCACCTCGCCGCCCTCGAACCGTTCGCGCGCCTCTTCATAGCGCTCCAGGAACGTCTCGCGCCGATCGAGCGGGGCGGACTGGTCCGACGCGACCGCGCCGAGCTGCGAATCGCGGGCGCGCGAATGGAAGTAGGCGTCTGCCTCAGCCTCGCTCACCGGGGTCAGCGCGCCTTCGATGCGAATCTGGCGGCGCCAGCTTTTCCAGTGGAACAGCAGCGCGACATGGGGGTTGGCGGCGATCTCGCGGCCCTTGCGGCTGTGGCCATTGGTGTAGAACACGAAGCCGTCCGGCCCGTGCCCTTTCAACAGTACCATCCGCACCGAAGGCTGCCCGTCCGGCGTCGCGGTGGCGAGCGCCATCGCGTTCGAATCGTTCAGTTCGGTCGTCCGCGCTTCATCGTACCAGACGGCGAACAGCGCGAAGGGATCGGTATCGGGGATGGCGTCCTGGCTCAGGTCAGCTTGCATGATGAAGGTTCCGATAGAGATAAGCGGCACGGTCCAGGCCCAAGAACCGCTGGTAAGCCGCGACGTTGCCACCATGATCACAAGCGCGGCATGATCGCGGACAAACAGGGATGACATCGGCGGACATACCCTGCCCTTACTCGCCTGCCTACTACGAGGAAAGCACTGGGGAACGCTTGCCCAAAAGCCACATGCAACCTAGCTAAGGCGCATCATGGCAGCAGATCCCTACACCACGCTTGGCGTTCCCCGCAGCGCGACCGAAAAGGACATCAAGTCCGCCTATCGTAAACTCGCCAAGGAACTGCATCCCGACACCAACAAGGACAACCCGCGCGCTGCCGAGCGGTTCGGGCAAGTGACGCAAGCGTACGACTTGCTGTCCGACAAAACCAAGCGGGCCCAGTTCGACCGGGGCGAGATCGACGCCGACGGCAATCCCGCGATGCCGTTCGGCGGCGGCCATGGTGGCGGCTTCGGTGGCGGTCCGGGCGGACAGCGCGGCTATCCCGGCGGCGGCTTTGGTGGCAGCGAGGGGATCGACCTGGACGACTTGTTCGGCGGCATCTTCGGCGGTGGATCGCGTGGCGGTGCCGGCATGGGCGGTATGGGCGGCGGGCGCGCGGCCCCGCGCGGCGCCAACGTCAATTACCGGCTGTCGGTGCCGCTGCTGGAAGCCGCTGAGCTGAAACCCCAGCGCATCACTTTGTCGGACGGCAAGACGATCGACCTCAAGCTGCCCGCAGGGGTTGAGGATGGCACCCAGATGCGTCTGGCCGGCAAGGGTGAGGCAGGCCCCGGCGGCGCGGGCGATGCCACCGTCACCATCCAGATACAGCCGCACGCGTTCTTCCGCCGCGATGGCGACGACTTGCGGATCGACCTGCCGATCACGCTGGATGAGGCCGTCGCGGGTGCCAAAGTGAAGGTGCCCACGCCTTCGGGGGCGGTCATGCTGTCGGTTCCGCCCAGTGCCAGCTCGGGCAAAGTTCTGCGGCTCAAGGGGCGCGGCATGAGCCGCAAGGACGGCAGCCGGGGCGATCAGTTGATCTCGCTGGCGATCGTCCTGCCCGAAGCCAACCTGGACGCCGCCCGCGATCTGGCCGCTCGGCTTGAGGGCTGGACGGACGGCCGGGACGTGCGCGCGAAACTTGGCATCTGATCCGCCTGCCTCGTCGGGCCCGGGCCAACCCGCAAAGCGCCGTCACGAGACGCTGCAGCGCAAGCTGAAGCGCAAGGCAGGGCCCGGCACGCGGTTCTTCCGGGTGGCTGCGCGCACTATCAGTGGCACCTGGGAGGATGGCTTCATCCACGCAGGCAACTTCGCCTACATGTCGCTGCTGTCGCTGTTTCCCTTCTTCGTGGCGCTGGCGGCGATCTTTTCGGCGCTGGGTGAGCGCAAGCGGCTGGGCATTTCGATCGACGCCGTACTCCACGCGCTGCCGCCGCGCGTGGCCGAAGTGTTGAGCCCGGTGGCCCACGATGTTGTCCTGGCCCGGCATGGCTGGCTGTTGTGGGCAGGCGGCGTGGTGGGCCTGTGGACCGCCACCAGCCTGGTCGAGACGATCCGCGATGTCCTGCACCGCGCCTACCATTCCACCAAGAAGCGCCGGTTCTGGCGAGATCGGCTGCTGTCTACCGGGTTGACCCTGGGATCGGTGCTGCTGTTGCTGGTGTCGCTGTCCTCACAAGTCCTGATCTCGACCCTCGAAGCGATTCTGGCGGCGCTGTTTCCCGGCCTCGATTCGCTGTCCGAACAAATCGCGATCTCCGGCGCGGTCAGTGCGGCGGCCTTGTTCGGGTCAATCTGGGTGCTGTTCCGTTTGCTCACGCCATCGCCATGGAGCGGGCGCCCTTATCGCAAATGGCCCGGCCCGGCGCTGGTCACCGGATGGTGGCTGCTGGTCGCTTATGCCCTGCCTAAAGTGCTCCAGACGTTTTTTACCTACGATTTGACCTACGGAAGCCTTGCCGGAGTGATGATCGCGCTTTTCTTTTTCTGGCTTGTCGGACTAGGGATGGTCGCAGGTGCCGAACTCAACGCGGCGCTGGCGCAGCAGCAGTCCGATGAGGAACAAGACGGGCCGCTGGAAGAGACGCCAACGACTGAAAAACAAATACACAGGATTGATTGAATGAGCGGTCTGATGCGCGGGAAACGTGGCCTTATCATGGGCCTTGCCAATGATAAGTCGCTGGCCTGGGGCATTGCCAAGAAGTTGCACGAACACGGCGCCGAACTGGCGTTCACCTACCAGGGCGACTCGCTCGCCAAGCGCGTGAAGCCGCTGGCCGAAAGCCTGGGCAGCGATTTCTTGATCGATTGCGACGTATCGAACATGGCCGCGATCGACGCTGCGTTCGATCACATCAAGACGCGCTGGGACACGCTGGACTTCGTTGTCCACGCCATCGGCTTTTCGGACAAGAACGAGCTGCGCGGCAAATATGTCGACACCAGCCTCGAAAACTTCCTGATGACGATGAACATTTCGGCCTACTCGCTGGTCGCCGTCACCAAGCGCGCGGTGGCGATGATGCCGCAAGGCGGCTCGATCCTGACGTTGACCTACTACGGCGCGGAAAAGGTCGTGCCGCATTACAACGTGATGGGCGTGGCCAAGGCGGCGCTGGAAACCTCGGTGATGTACCTGGCGAACGACCTGGGGCCGCAGAACATCCGCGTCAACGCGATCTCCGCCGGCCCGATCAAGACGCTGGCCGCAAGCGGCATCGGCGATTTCCGCTACATCCTGAAGTGGAACGAGCTGAACGCGCCGCTACGCCGCAACGTCACCATCGAGGACGTGGGCGGCGCGGGCTTGTACTTCCTGTCGGACTTGTCCTCAGGCGTCACCGGAGAGACGCACCACGTCGATGGCGGCTACCACGTCGTCGGCATGAAGCAGGAAGACGCGCCCGACATCGCGCTGAGCTGATTTTTTTGGGAAGGGTGGGTCGTCGCGGCCCGCCCCCTCTCCGTTCGCTATTTCCCTCTCCGTTCGTCATTGCGAGCGCAGCGAAGAAATCCAGGGTTGCGTAAACCGCCCTGGATTGCTGCGCTGCGCTCGCAATGACGAGATAGATGGGGACCAGAGGCGGTATTTGCCGTCTGGCCCAGCTCGGCTTACTTGCTCTTGGGCGCCGTGGTCGTAGCCGCATCCTCGGCGGCGTCGGCTTCCGCCGCCTGGCGCTTCTGCTGCTCGAAGTACGCCTTTTCCGCATCTTCGACGCGCGCCTGCTGCTCGGCAGCGTCGGCATCGATGGTGGAAAGGCGCTTCTGGCGTTCCTTGTCGATCAATTCGCTGAAACGCACGTCCGAGCCGTTCTTCTTTTCGGAATATGCCCGGTCGATCAGTTGCTGGGTGCAACCGAGGGCGCCGCCCGGCCCGACCGGCGAGCAGCTCATGATACCGGTGTTTCCGACGGTCTCGTACGCGGCCACTTTGTTGGTCCAGGCGTCGGACTTGGGCGAATCAATCCCGCGCAGCGGCTCGGGAATACGATAGCGCTCTTCCTCGGGCTTGCGCGCGCAGACCGTGATTTCGTTGCCATTGCCCTTGGGGCACGGGTCCTTGCCGTAGACGATCAACTGGTTGATCTTCTCACCCCCGGTATCCTGCGCGGATGCGGGCGTGGCCAGCGCACCCAGGCCGATCATGGCGCCAAGCAGGACGGGAGCGGCGGAAAGCAAAAGGCGCGGCATCGGGAAAGTTCCAATCGGTCGGTACATCGCAAACCCCTATAGGGCCGCCCGGGCTTGAACGATAGGTGAAGCGCCGGGGGCCACTTTGAGGGGTGACCCTGACACAACCCGCGAAAGGTCAGATCCGTTCCGACAAGCGAATGGCAAAGCGGCAGCCAAGCCGGATCGCGCCGAACAGCAACGGATAACCCGGCGCTTTTTCCGCGCCGGCAGCCAACGCGGCGTTCTTGTGGTCGCGCTCGTCATCGCGGAACTGGCGGATCGTAGCGGCCAGCTCCGGATCTTCGTCGCCCAGTTCCTCAAGTTGCTGAGTGTAGTGCTGTTCGATTTCGGTCTCGATCGCCGCGGTGCAGGCCATCGCCGCCTCCGGCCCCATCAGCGCCGTCGCCGCGCCGAGCGCGAAGCCGGCGGCGGACCACACCGGCTGCAGCAAGGTCGGTCGCACCCCGCGCTGGGCGATCATCGCATCGAACTTGGCCTGATGCTCCGCCTCGTGCGCGGCCATGCCAGCCACTTCGGTGGCGTTGGGCGCACGCGTGCCCATCACTGCCATTTGCCCGGCGTAGATGCGGACCGCGCCGTACTCTCCGGCCTGATCGACCCGCAACATGCGGGCGGCTTTGGCGGAACTGGCCGGGCTGGATGTCACTGGAAGGTTCCTTTGGTAGGGGTGCGACGGCTGATGAGGAACAGGATCGCCAAGGCGCCGCCCACCGAGAACAAGAAGTTCCAACCGGCCAACGATATCCCGAACAAGTCCCACGGCGCCACGTCGCAGCGGATCACCGGGGCGTTCATGATCGCGGCAAGGGGATCGCTGCCCGGCGTCAGAGTGCTCGCGGTGCAGGCGGTGAAGCCATGCCACCAGCCGTACTCAACCCCGGCATGGAAGCCGCCGATCATCCCCGACGTCAGGATCGCCAGGGCGGCAACCGCCACCAGCGGGCGCACCGGGCGCCAGAAGAACGCCAGCAGCGCCAGCAGGATCGCCAGCATGTGCGGGTAGCGCTGCCACCAGCACATCTCGCACGGGAAAAGGCCGAAGCCGAACTGGCTGATCAACGCCCCGCCAAGCAGGCCGACCGGGATGAGCAAAGCGAGCCAGCGCGCGGCGCGCACAGGGCTGGCGACGGAAACGGCCATTGCTTGTGGTTCCTTCGGTGCCGTCTGAAGATCAGTTCTTGCGGGTCGAACCAGCCGTCGCGGCGAGCGCCGGCTTGCCGGCGGTGCGCTGCAGCGTGGTGATCGCGTAGTTCAACTGGAAATCCTTGATGCCCTGCTTTTCCAGTTCTGCAGCGGTAACCTTGAAGCGCGGGTCGTCCATCTTGTCGGTTTCCAGATCCTTGTCCTTGAGCGCCGCCTCGTTGACGAGGTGCCCGCGCAAGTCCGATTCGCGCATGGCCCGCTGCGAACGAGCGCGCGCGTCGGGGTCCGACATCTGCGGCACCCGGATGTCGGGGACGATGCCGCCTTCCTGCACCGAGTGGCCCGACGGGGTGAAATACCGCGCGGTGGTGATCTTGATCGCGCTCTTGTTGTCCAGCGGCAGGAACGACTGGACCGAGCCCTTGCCGAACGTCCGCTCGCCCATGATGACCGCGCGGTGCTGATCCTGCAGCGCGCCCGCGACGATTTCGGACGCTGAGGCCGAACCGGCGTCGACCAGCACCACGATCGGCGTGCCCTTGGCGGCATCGCCCTTGAACATGGTTTCGGCGCGATAGAACTGGTTTTCGCTGGCGTTGCGGCCACGCTGCGAGACGATGTCGCCATGGTCGAGGAACAAGTCGGACAAAGCCACCGCCTCGTCCAGCGAACCGCCGGGGTTCGAGCGCAAGTCCAGCACCAAACCGGTCAGCTTGCCGCCCTTGAGCGCGGCCTGCTTCTTGAGGTCGGCGAGCGCATTGTTCACGTCCTTGCCGACATCGCGGGAGAATTCGTTGACCGAAATGACGCCAATGTTGTCCTTCAGTTCCCAGGTCACCGGTTCCAGTTCGATCACGCCGCGCGTCACGGTGACATCGAACGGCTCGTCCCGGCCTGGACGGTAGATCGTGAGGCGGATCGAGGTGCCCGACTCGCCGCGCATCTTGGACACGGCTTCATCCAGATCGCGCTCGTAATACAGCACGCCGTCCAGGTGGGTGATGTAGTCGCCTGCCTTGAGCCCCGCCTTCTCAGCCGGGCTACCCTTGAACGGCGAGACGATCTTCACCGCGCCTTCGTCCTCGACCACCGACAGGCCCAGCCCGGTATACTTGCCGTCGATCATGGTTTCGAGCCGCTGCAGCGAAGGTCCGTCGAGGTAGTTCGAGTGCGGATCGAGGCTGGCGAGCATGCCGTCGATCGCGCCTTTCAGCAGCTTGTCGTCATCCACCTGGTCCACATAGTTCTGCTTCACCAGTTCGTAGACGGTGAACAGCTTGTCGAATTCGTGGCTGGTGCGGCCATCCACCGCCGCCAGGCCGGACGTCGCCGCCGGCAGCACGGCCACGGCGGTCACCAGCAAGGTGGCGCGGATCAGAGGTGCGAACTTCATCGGGCTATATGCCTCTCGTAAACTTTAGGTGTCCGGCGCGGGCAGTCTTGTGACGGACATGTTCTTGCCAGTCATCCTATCGGCCATCGCAGATGAACGCCAGCGTATCCGGGCGATCGCGCGGTTAAAGCGAGCGGATATATTGCAGCGGATTGACGGGAACCCCCTGCCGCCGCAGTTCCACTAGTACGCGCGGGGATCGTGGCCCCGCCAGCCCGATGGGTGAACCTGCGACCACTTGGTCCCCCACCGCCACGTCCACCCTCGCAAGGCCAGTAACGAGCGAGGTCCAGCCGCCGGCATGCTCGATGATGACGATGCTGTCGAACCCGCGATAGGCCCCGGCAAAGGCGATGCGGCCCGCCGCTGGTGCCACCGCCTGCGACAGCGGACGCGGCGCCAGCGTGATCCCGATCGCGCGGGTCTGCCCAGTCGTCTGCTCGCCGAAGCCGGACAGCACGCGCCCGGTCACCGGCAACATATAGCTGGCCATACCCGCCGGAGCAGGCGCGAACTGCGAAGCCTCGATCACTTGCGCGCGCTGCGGCAGCGGTGGGCGCATAATCGGGCCGGGCAAGGCCGCAAGCTGATCGCGCAAGCGCCCCTGCTCGCCCACTTGCGTCACCAGATCGCCCAGATCGCGCGCTTTTTCGGCCAGCGCCAGCGCCCGGTCGCTTTCGCGGGCGGCGATGCCGGAAGCCTCGCGGCCCGCGAGGCGCTGGGCCGCTTCGATCGTCGCCAGTTGCCGCCGCCGATCACGCATGCGGCCCTGCTCCTGCGCCAGCGCCACCGAAGCAGCACGCGCCTGGCTCTCCAGCGCCTGCCCGCGCGTGATCGCGACGCGCAAGTCCGCCGTCCGCCGCTCCACTTCGGGCAGCATCGTATCGAGCATAGCGCGCATATAGACCGCATCGCGGACCGATCCCGGCCGCAACAGCGCCAGCAGCGGTGGCCGGCGAGACAGTCGTTGCAGCGAGGCGGTCAGCCGCGCCAGCGGCTCCTGCCGCTGCGCCAGCGTCGCCCGCAAGCCTGCACGCTGCGCCGCGATCAGGCGGATCGCCGCTTGCCGCTGGGCGATGGCGGCCTCGGTTTCCTGGATGCGCGCGGCCACCGCTGCCGCCTCCCGCGCGGTGGCCTGGGCTTGTTCGCCAACCGCGCGCGCTTTCGCCTCCAGCGCCTCGGCCCGCCTGCGCGCCGCCGCCCCCTCGGCCCGCGCCGCCTGCATATCGCGCCGCGCCTGCACGGCGCTGCCCGCCGGATCGAGCACGGTGAAGGGAACGGACTGGGTAAACCCCTGCACCGCGAACACAGCTACGCCCAACGCGGCAAAGGTCAGTACGGAGCGAGCGACAAGGTTCACGGACGGTTTACTAAGGCAGCGGGATTCGCGCGGGAAGCGCTATTGTCACGATGGCATCCGCCCAGCCGGACCGCTCAGCCCGAGCGGTGATAGGGATGGCCGGCCAGGATCGCGGTGGCCCGCCAGAGTTGTTCGGCCAGCATCGCGCGGACCAATAAGTGCGGCCAGGTCATCCGGCCAAAGCAGAGCAGGTGGTCCGCTTGTTGCCGCGCTTCGTCGCCGTGGCCATCGGCGGCGCCGATCAGGAAGCGGCATTCGCGCACGCCCTCGTCGCGCCAGCGGCCCAGCAAGGCGGCGAATTCCTCGCTGCTCATCAGCTTGCCACGCTCGTCGAGCAGGACTTCGCGATACGGGGTGGCGACCGGCGCAGGGACTTTGCCGCCGGTGTCGGGCAGTTCGGTGTGGCGAAACGGCCAGGTGAGGCGCTTGGCGTAGCGGTCCATCATCTCGGCCTCGGGAGAACGAGCGATCTTGCCGCGTGCGATCACGTGGAGGAGCATGGCGGCACTCGTCTTTGCGGCACTCGGTTTTCCGGCCGCACTGTCACAGCGCGCGGAAAACCCAGGCGCCGTTCTGCGCGATTTCGATCATCGGCCCGGCAGCTTTTCGCACCGCCGGGTCATCCTCTCGCCCCGTTACGCAGCGATTACGCCGCGCCGGACGGTCCGTCGAAGCCCCACATCCGCTCCAGGTTGTAGAAGGTGCGGACTTCCGGGCGGAACAAGTGGACGATCACGCCGCCGGCATCGACCAGAACCCAGTCGGCTGCGGGCAGACCCTCGATGCGGGGGTTACCGAAGCCGGCCTGTTTCAGCCGCTCGCCCAGTTTCTGCGCCATCGCGGCGACCTGACGGGTCGAACGACCCGAGGCGATCACCATGTAGTCGCCGATAGAGGATTTGCCGTCGAGGTCGATGGTCACGAGCTCTTGCGCCTGGTCGTCATCCAGGGACTGGAGCACGAGAGCGAGCACGGGATCGCCGTGGTCGATCGTCGTCGGGGGTGTTGCGCCGGTTTGGGCCGGCTGTATTTGGGCCTGTGGCATCTAAGTCGAGTCTGCTCCTTTCAGGATCGCGCCAGCGGGATGGGAAACCCATCGCGTCGAATACGATCGATACATGGTAAGCCGGAAAGGCGCGCACGATAGGCCAACAAGGCCGATCAATGGTCTGATCCGGGGATGAGGCGGTGCGTGACGGCGTCCCGCGAAGATCGGTTTAGAGATCTTCGTGCCCAGTCCGGGTCGGCGCGGCGGATAGCCGTTGCCGAACGCGTGTCGGGATCGAATCGCAATGTCACCAGCGCAGGTGCGCTCCACCGTTCCGGACGTCGAAAGCGGGACAGGGGCCTCCGGTATTTCCCCAGCCAGGCCATCGCGGGGCTCGCGAAGGCGGCTCCATCATACCCTGGTCTGGCGATTACCGCAATCGGCAGCATTTTCGCCAGATCGCGCCAGTGCCTCCACTGGTGGAACTGGGCCAGATTGTCCGCCCCCATCAGCCATACGAAGCGCCGCCGGGGATAGCGGCGCAGCAGCGCGCGCAAGGTATCCACGGTATAGCGGGTGCCCAGTTCGCGCTCGATCGCGGTCACGCGAATCCGGGCGCGGCGGGCCTGCCGCACCGCCGATTCGAAGCGTGCGGGCAGCGGCGCCATCCCGGCAGAAGGCTTCAGTGGATTGCCGGGAGAGACCATCCACCACGCCTCGTCCAGCCCCAACGCGTCCATCGCGAACAAGGTGATTCGCCGGTGCCCGCCATGCGCCGGATTGAAGCTGCCGCCGAGCAGTCCGGTGACGGGACCGGCGCGGCGAATCCCAGTTTGGCGAATCAGGGCCGCTCCTGCCCGGTGCCGCGCACCAGCCACTTGTAGGTCGTCAGCCCTTCCAGCGCGACCGGACCGCGCGCGTGCAGGCGACCGGTCGCGATGCCGATCTCGGCGCCCAGGCCGAATTCGCCGCCATCGGCGAACTGGCTGGAGGCGTTGACCATCACGATCGCGCTGTCGACTTCGGCCAGGAACCGTTCGGCGGCAGCAGCGTCGCCAGTGACGATCGCGTCGGTATGGTGCGAGGAATGCGCCGCGATATGCTCGATCGCAGCGTCCAGCCCATCCACAACGGCGACCGACAGCACCGAATCGAGGTATTCGGTATCCCAGTCCTCATCGGTGGCCGGCAGAATGCGCGGGTCGAGCGCCTGCGCGCGCGCATCGCCGCGCAATTCGCAGCCAGCGTCGATCAGACCGCTCACCACCGAGGCGCTTTCGGGAAACTGGGTGTCGATCAGCAGGGTCTCCATCGCCCCGCAAATGCCGGTGCGGCGCATCTTGGCGTTGCGCGTCACCCGGCGGGCCATGTCCGGATCGGCGGCGGGATGGACGTACGTGTGGCAGATGCCGTCAAGGTGGGCGAGCACTGGCACCCGTGCATCCGCCTGCACCCGCGCGACGAGACTTTTGCCACCGCGCGGCACAATCATGTCGATCAGGCCGGCGGCGGTCAGCATCGCGCCCACGACGGCGCGGTCCTGCGTTGGCACCAGTTGGATCGCTGCGGCCGGAATCCCGGCGCTCTCGATCCCGGCGGCGAAGGCAGCTTCGATCGCCCGGTTGGAATGCTGCGCTTCGGTTCCGCCGCGCAGCAGCACGGCATTGCCAGAGCGCAAGCACAAGGCGGCGGCGTCTGCAGTCACATTGGGGCGGCTTTCGTAGATGATGCCGATCAGCCCGATCGGGATACGCACCCGGCTAAGCTGCAGGCCGTTGGGCCGCTCGCTGCTGGAGATCACTTCGCCCACCGGATCGGGCAGCGCCGCGATCTGCTCGACCGCATCGGCGATGCCAGCCAGGCGTCCCGAATCGAGCCGCAACCGATCGAGCAGCGCAGCCGACAAGCCTTTCGCCTCGCCAGCGGCGATGTCGCGAGCGTTGGCATCAAGGATCGCCGGTTCCGCCGCGCGCAAGGCGGCGGCGGCGGCGCGCAAGGCCTCTGCCTTTTGCGCATCGCTCAGCCGCGCCAGCACGCGCTGCGCCGCACGGCCATCGCGTGCCAGTTGCGCGACGAGCGCCTCGGGCGAAATGGCAGTCGCAGGAGCAGTCGCAGGAACGGATACAGTGGTGGTGTCAGTCATGCCCGCGACCTAGCATTGCCCCGCTGCGTTGTCACCGATGAGCCTGGAAATGGAATGAGCCTGAAAATGGGGCAATCTGCCTCAGTTCCATCAACTCGTCGTACCGAGGGTTCGGCTCGCCCGGATTCAACCGAAGTTTCAGCTAGGGTGATTCGCCTATGACGACACCCGCCGCTATCTTAACTGTCGGATCGAAGAAATAATACCTGCGGGGACATCTTGATAGTTACCAATGCCGGGGCGCTGCTCCAGCGCTTTCGGGCTGCGTTCCCGGATCGCGAATTCATCATGCGGTCACAGGGCCAAGTCCGCTTCATTCGGATTTCCTCACGGACCCAGAAGATCGCCCTTGCCGGCACCATCGGCTTACTGAGCGCCGGGACCGCCGCACTGGGATCGCTGACCGTCGCGCGCTATTCCGCCGAAAGCCAGGTCGCTGCGCTCGACCATCGGGCCGCCGCCGTCGCCAAAGCCGAAACCAAGGTCGCGAAGTATCGCGAAGACGTCCACGAGCTTACCGATGATCTCGCGCGTCGCCAGCGCTTCATCGAACAAATGGTCCAGGCCCACATCGGCGATTTGCCGGAAGCCGGGTCGGAAACGGGTGAAGCCAAAGTGCAGCCCGCTGCCGACACTGCCCCGAAAACCGGCGAAACGTTGAAAGTCAGCGCCGCGCTTCCCGAAGTTGGCGCCTTGCGCCAGCTGGAGGCCGAACAGCTCGCTTTCGCTGATCGCCTGACTCGCTATGCAGACTCGCGCGCCGCCAGTACCAGCGCCGCCATCCGCAAGCTGGGCCTGAACCCCGGCACGTTGGTCGCCGCATCGCGCAGCAACGGCAAGTCGCGCATGGCGATGGGTGGTCCGCTGGTGCAGCTCGCTACCGGGCGCGACGGCAGCGTCGATCCGCGCTTCCGCCACATGGGCGAGAGCCTGGCCCGCGCCAGCGCGCTGGAAGACAGCTTGGCCGCGCTGCCGCGAGTCAGCCCCGCGCATGTCGCTTACGTCTCGTCCAGCTATGGCTACCGCGCCGACCCGTTTACCGGCGGCGCCGCGTTCCACGCCGGGCTCGATTTTCCCGGCCCGATGGGCTCGCCGATCTACGCTGCCGCGCAAGGTACGGTCACGTTCGTCGGCCAGCGCCAGGGTTACGGCAACTGCATCGAAGTTACCCACGCCAGCGGGTTGATGACTCGCTACGGCCACCTCTCACGTTTCCGCACCCACGTCGGCCAGAAGGTCGCGGCGGGCACGGTGATCGGAGCGATGGGCAGCACCGGTCGATCGACCGGCTCTCACCTCCACTTCGAAGTGCGGATTAACGACCAACCAGTCAATCCGCGTCCCTTCCTCGAAGCCGCCGCAAAGGCGCAACAGGAACATAGTTGATATGCCCAAGCCTTTCACCAGCAGCGCCCCGCGTGGCGTCCATGCTTCTGCCTTCTCGATGCTGGGGGCCGACACCACCCTCGTCGGCAACATCCAGGCCCAGACCGATCTTCACATCGAAGGCAAAGTGGAAGGCGACATCGCCTGCCAATCGCTGGTCCAGGGCGAAGGCAGCGAGATCAGCGGTGCGGTGCAGGCGCAGAGCGTTCGGCTGGCGGGCCTGGTGCGCGGTTCAGTCGTCGCGCGCGAAGTGGTGATCCTGCGCACGGCGCGGATCGAGGGCGATCTGACCTACGATGCCCTGACGATCGAACAAGGCGCGCGGCTGGATGGCCGGCTCAGCCCCAACGGCGGCCAGATGCCCCCTGCCCTCGTGCAATTGACCAACCGGACGCCGCGCCCACAAGAAGCGAAGCCGCAAGACCCCGAACTGATCGCTGCTTTGGCGGAGTAAGGCGTGATCCGCTGAAGGCGGATTTGCGGCACCGGCCCGCTCCCCCACCCGGCCACCCACAAGATACTGCCGATGGGTGGCCGGGTGGGGGAGTGGCCGGTGCACCTCTGAAAAACGATCGCCTAACGTCGAACCGGGTCGGTTAGCCGCGACATGATCGCCGCGACGTAAACTTGCGTCTCTCGAATGTTGGGAATGCCGCCGGCTTTCACCACCCGGCCAGGCCCGGCGTTGTAGGCGGCGAGGGCTTTTTCGATATCGCCGCCGAACGCATCGAGTTGCATGCGCAGATAGCGCGCGCCGCCTTCCAGGTTGGCCATGGGGTCGGCGGAGTTGATGCCCATCTGCGCGGCGGTGCCAGGCATGAGTTGGGCCAACCCGCGCGCACCGACGGGCGAGACGGCGGCTTCGTTCCAGCGGCTTTCCTGCCATACCACGGCTTCGAGCAGCGTCGGGCTGATGTCGTACTTGGCGGCAAGCTGCGCCACGCGTTCGCGCCAGCGGGTCGGGCCGGCAGCATCGAGCGCGGAAGTGAGCGACGACGGATGGACCCCGGCATCAACCGAGAGCGGCGTTTCTTCCACCAATTCGGCATCATTGACGTCAGGCGCTGGCAGGCTAGGGGGACCACCGGCGATCCATTCAGGCCCCGCAGCGCCGATCTGCAGCACATCGGCACAGGCAAAGCCCGGCAGCGCCGCGAGCGTCGCGGCGACCAATCCCACCAGAGTACGGCCCGCCAAGGCACGGCCCGCCATCATCGATTCGAAACCCCCATCGTCATGGCCCCGCCTTTACGGCATTCTTGTGACACTTATCCTTCAGTCGATCCCCAGCGCAATACGGATCGCGCGCCAGGACACCAGCTTGAAGTTCTGCGCCTTGGGAGCGTTGTTGCCGTCCTGCGCCATGAACACGCCCTCGGGAAAGTCCGGCCCGAAATCGCCGAGCACCAGTTCGATGCCATCGGTATCGCTGGTGCCGCCGATCGCGCCGCCCTCGATCCGAAAGCGGCCTGCCGGCTTGCCCGTCGCCAGATCGAACAACGCATAGGCATTGTCGCCCTGGCTGGACGCGACCAGCCAGGCCCGGCCATCCGCCGGGCGAGCGATGGCGAGGCCTTCGATATCATCGACAAGCCCGTCGGCCTTGCCGACACGGGCGTAGCTTTGCGCCGTCAACGTCGCCGGAACCAGCGGCACCTTCCAGATGGCGACATCTTCTTCCGCCACATAGAGCGTGCGGGTGGCGTCATCGACCACGCAACCTTCGGCCTGGGTAGCGACCTTCACGTCGCGCACATGCTCGGGCACGATCTTGCCCTCGCGCTCGACTAACCGGCTTTCGGCGACGGTCCCGTCCTTGAGCACGACATAGGCCCGCGCCAGTTCTCCCGCCGCAAGGGCGCCGCCCATGCAGAAGCCATAGGCCTCCGCCGGTGCATGTCCGGCTTTCAGGAAGGCGTCCGAGCTCAGCACCGTCAGCTTGCCCGTGGCACCGTCGAGCGCGAACAAGGCGATGCGCGGTTCGGCGCGGTCGGTACGGTCGCTGGCGCCGACCAGGATACGGATCGAGCCATCGGCCAGGCGCACTTCGCGCAAGTCCACGTTGTTGAGCGCACCGGCAGGCGCAAAGTCGCGCACTTTGCCGTCCAGGCCATAGACGTAGAGCCCGGCCTTCTTGTCGGTCCCCAGCAACAGGCTGGCCGCCGGGTTCGCGGCGTTGCGCCAGATCGCCGGATCGTCCGCCGCATCGGCATTACCCGTCCCGACTGGAGTAGTTTCGGCCTGCGCGGGTACGTCTATGGCAGGGTAGCGGGGGCGCGGCGCAGCCGCATCCCCCGTGGTCGCACAAGCCGAAAGAAACAGAGCCGGAAGCAGAGCGGCGGCAATGCGGCTTTTCATCAGAAGGTCACTCGCGCGCCGAACTTCACGGTCGAGCCGTATTCCTCGTACTGGAGCAGGCGCTTGGCACCGGCATAGTCCTGATAGGCATAGTACTTGGCGTTGTTTACGTTCACCCAGTCGGCGAAGAGGCGGATGTTCTGGGTCAGCTTGTACTTGGCCGAGAGGTCCAACTGGAAGTGCTGGTTGACCATGCGGTCTTCCTCGGCGGAACTGCCCACTTCGTCCAGGTACTTGTCGCGGAAGGTGCCGGCGGCGCGCAGGCTGATCGGGCCTTTCTCATAACCGAGCACGACGTTGAAGGTGTTCTTCGACGAGTTGGGCAGCGAAATCCGGCGGCCGTCTTCCAGCGTCCCGCGCGAATAAGTGTAAGTGTAGTTCAACTGCGTCAGCAACCCGTCCAACGGCGAGGGCAGCATCGAAAATACCTGGCTGTAGCTGACTTCCACGCCCGCCACGGTGGCATTATCGCCATTGGCGTAGCTGGTGAGTTCGTCATAATTTACGCCGTTGTAAGTGCCGCCCTCGTCGCTGGTATAGGCGTAGGTATAGTCCTTAATCGACTTGTAGAACCCGCCGACCGAGATCGCGCCGTTGCCCGAGAAGTAGTATTCGAACCCAGCATCGAAGTTCCAGGACTGGTAGGGCTTCAGTTCCGGATTGCCGAATTCAGCCTCGCCATCCTCGTTGACCGTAAAGCGCGGTGCCAGTTCGCTAAGCTTGGGGCGCACCACCGTCTTGTACCCGGCAAAGCGGGCGACCAGATTCTGCTGCGGGCTCCAGCGCACCGTCAGGCTGGGCAGCCAGTTGGTGTAGTCGCGCTCATAGGTGACGCCGGTGATATCGACGGTCTTGACCTTCTTCTTCTCGGTCACGGCGACGAGGTTGCCGGTCATCTTGTTGTACGTGCGTTCACCGCGCACACCGGCGATCACGCGCAAGGTCGAACTGTCCCAACGGCCAAGCAGGTAGCCTGCGGTGATGTCCTCACGCACCGTGTAATCGCTGGTGTTGCTGTCGATCAGGCTCTCGGCTTCGTTGAGTTCGAATCCGCTGGAATTGGCGTTATAGAAGTCCGCAGAGCCGCTCTTGTTCGCCACCGGCCCCATGTCGGTCAGACGGTAGGTCTGGCTGCCCAGCACGTCGGCCAGGGTCAGGTCGCCGTCGTAGTCGTCATAGCGGCTCATTTCGTAGTCGTACGACTTCTTGCGCCAGCGCGCTTTGAAGCCGCCTTGCACGGTGAAATCGCCATTACTCCCGGCAAATGTGCGCGCGAGGTCGGCCTTGGCGGCCCATTCCTCGTCCTGGCTGTCCGACAGCGTGGTCAGTTCCAGCCGGTCGAAACCGTAGTTCGATGCATCGTTGACCGAGCTGGCGCCGCTGGTGACCGAATAGGTCGGGTAATACTTGTTCGAATTGTCGACATCGATGGCCACGCCCGAGCTATCGTCGAAATCGGCGGAGAAGCGCATCGGATCGAGCGAGAACGTCTCCTTCTCGGTCGATTTGGCATAGCTGCCCTGCCAGCGGAACTTCCAGGTGCCGGTGTCGGTATCGCTACCCAGCGAGACCGAGCGAATGCGCTGACGCTCGAAGCGGTCCTTCAAGTCGCGCTCGATGGTGATGTCATTGTCCGCCGTGTCGAACGAGGCGGTGCCGTTGCTGATCGAGCTGGGGCCGTCATCCTCGAAATCGCTGAAGTCGAACGTGGTGCGGCGGCGATACTCGTGGTCGTCGAACTGCGCCCAGTTGCCACGGACATAAGCCTTGGTCGTATCTGACACCCGCCAGTCGAACGACAGCGCCGCGTTGATGCGGGTGCGCTCAACGTCATAGTCGCGATATTCCAGGGTCTGGGCCCAGGCTTGCCCGTCTTCGGTCTTGGTCCAGTCGGACGCCTCGACGTTGTCGGTCTCAAACTTGCGCTTGTAGTAGCTGAACGAGCCGGCAACGCCGAAATTGTCGCCCAGCTTCTGGGTGAAATCAAACGCGCCCTTGGGCATGACTTTGCCGGAATAGTCATTCCAGCTACCCTCGACCGCCATCGAATAGCGGTTCTTCTTGCTGTCGAACGCGCTGGTGGTGTTGATCTCGATCGAGGCGCCGATGAAATCGCCGTCCATGTCGGGGGTGAAGGACTTCTTCACTTCGATCGATTCGATCGTGTCGGACGAGATCACGTCGAGCGCGACCGAACGCGTGTCCGATTCGGGCGACGGCAAGCGCACGCCGTTCACCGAACTGGAGTTCAGGCTGGGATCGAGGCCGCGCACCGAAACGTAGCGGCCTTCGCCCTGATCGTTGAGGATGTTGACGCCTGGCAGGCGACGCAGCGATTCGGCGATGTTCTGGTCGGGGAACTGGCCGACCGCGTCGCGCGTCAGGACCGATTCGACCCCGTCCGCCGCTTTCTGGCGCGACAAGGCGCTGGCGATGTTGGCGCTCTGGCCCACCACCAGGATTTCGCCGCCGCCGCTGGCAGCGAGGCCGAAATCGCCATCGACGCGGCCTGTCGCCGGGACGGTGATCGATTTCGTCGCGGTCTGCGCGCCGACATAGCGCGCTTCGAGCGTGTAAGTGCCTGCCGGCACGTCGCCGATGACATAGCTGCCGGCGCGGTCGGTCTCGGCCTGGCGGTTCAGCTCGACGATCCGCACGGTGGCGGACTGCAGCGTGCGAGCGCCGGTATCGTCGCTGACATGGCCGGCAACTTCGCCGGCATGGGCGATCGTGGAGCAGGAGGCCGAAGCCAGCAGGCCAGCCAAAAGCCGGAGCGAACGTTTCATAGCGGAGGTGATCCCTGTTAGACGGTATGTCTTTCAGGGGCGCCTAGGTGCTTTCAATGACATCAACATGATGATGCAAAGACAGTTTGATGACAGTCTCTCTACCCAAATCAAACGCACGAACGCCGCCCGCCTGGGGCAGGGCACCACGTCACGATCTGGAAAGAAGGAGAATGGTGCTGCTGGGGAGGATTGAACTCCCGACCTCGTCATTACCAATGACGCGCTCTACCACTGAGCTACAGCAGCGCCTACCGGGAACCTGTGGCCCCGGGGCAGGGGCGCGCTATTGTCCGTGCGAGGGATGATTGTCAAGCGCGGCTTGCGCTTTGTTAAGTCGGGCGGCATGGCTTGGCGCATGGATGGCCATCCGAACTCCCCTTCCGCCTCTGCCAAGCTGTCCCGCGAAGAGCGGCTGGCGGCCAAGCTGCGCGAGAACTTGCGCCGCCGCAAGGCACAGGCGCGCGCGACATCTGCCAGCCCATCAGCGGCGGATGAACTTAGCGCATCCCAAAGCCTTCCCAAACCGCCACCGGAAAGCTAGGGGCTGGCCCGGACGGCGTTCAGCCGATCGTCTCGCGGCGCGCGGGGGTGCGCGCCGGCACTGCATTAAGGGAGCCACGCCATGCCTCGCCTGATCCTCCTCCGCCACGGCCAGAGCCAGTGGAACCTGGAAAATCGCTTCACCGGCTGGTGGGACGTCGACGTGACCGAAAAGGGCGAGGCCGAAGCCCGCGCTGCCGGCGCGCTGCTCAAGGATAAGGGCATGCTGCCCGACGTCGCCTTCACCTCGGTCCAGACCCGCGCGATCAAGACGCTGCACTTCGCGCTGGAAGCAGCCGGCGTGCTGTGGATTCCCGAGACCAAGGACTGGCGCCTGAACGAGCGGCATTATGGCGGCCTCACCGGGCTGGACAAGGCCGAGACCGCAGCCAAGCATGGCGACGATCAGGTCAAGATCTGGCGCCGCAGCTTCGACATTCCGCCGCCGCTGCTGGCCAAGGGCAGCGAGTTCGATCTTTCGAGCGATGCGCGCTATGCCGGGATCGACGTGCCGATGACCGAGAGCCTCAAGGACACCATCGCGCGCGTCCTGCCGTATTACCAAGGCTCGATCGTGCCGCACCTGAAGACTGGTTCCACCGTGCTGGTGGCCGCGCACGGCAACAGCCTGCGCGCGCTGGTCAAGCACTTGTCCGGCATTTCGGACGACGAGATCACCGGCCTCGAAATCCCCACCGGCCAGCCGATCGTCTACGATCTCGACGACGATCTGGCAGTGCTCGACCGCTACTACCTGTCGGAGCGCTGATCGGTGAGCGGCGCCGGGGGAGGCGTATTGGTCGCGATCGTCATGGGCAGCCAGTCCGACTGGCCGACCATGATCCGCGCTGCCGAGATGCTGGACAAGCTCGGCGTCGCCTACGACGCGCGGATCGTCTCGGCCCACCGCACGCCTGACCGGCTGGTAGATTTCGCCAAGGGCGCCGCGGAAGAAGGTTTCAAGGTGGTGATCGCCGGCGCGGGCGGCGCTGCCCACTTGCCCGGCATGATCGCATCGATGACGCATCTGCCGGTGCTAGGCGTGCCGGTGCAATCCAAGGCGCTGTCGGGGCAGGACAGCCTGCTCTCGATCGTACAGATGCCCGCCGGCATCCCGGTGGGCACACTGGCGATCGGCGAGGCCGGCGCGGCCAACGCCGGTCTGCTCGCCGCCGCCATTCTCGCGACGTCCGACGATGCGCTGGCCGAGCGGCTCAAGGCCTTCCGCGCGGCACAGACCGCATCGGTTACGGAGCGTCCGGTCTGATGCTGGCCCCAGACGCAGTCGAAAACGCATGATCCCGCCCGGCGAGACCATCGGCATTCTGGGCGGCGGCCAGTTGGGCCGGATGATCGCGATCGCCGCCGCGCAACTGGGCTATCGCTGCCACATCTTCGCGCCCGAGGCCGATTCGATCGCCGCCGACGTCTGCGCCCAGTTCACCTGCGCTGCCTATGACGACCACGCCGCCCTCGCCCGGTTCGCCGCCGAGTGCGCGGTCGTCACCTATGAGTTCGAGAACGTGCCAGTGCCGCCCGGAGGCATCCTGGGCGCCACGCCGCTGCTGCCGCATCCCCGCGCGCTGGAGACGGCACAGGATCGCCTCTCCGAAAAGCACTTCGTCACCAAGCTCGGCGGCACCCCTGCCCCCTTCGCGCCCGTCGACGATGCCGCCAGCCTTGCCGAAGCCATTGCCGCGATCGGTGCGCCCGGCATCCTCAAGACCCGGCGCGATGGCTACGACGGCAAGGGCCAGTGGCGGATCAGGACGCCCCAGGATGCCGAAACGCTCGACCTTCCGGCCACCCCGCTGATCTACGAAGGCTTCGTCACGTTCTTTGCCGAATTCTCGGTGATCCTGTGCCGCACCGCCAAGGGCGACATCCGCTTCTTCGACAGCGCCCACAACGTCCACGACGACGGCATCCTCGCCACCAGCACCGTGCCGGCGCCAGCCCCCTTGCTCGATCACGTGCCCGCCGCGCGCGCGCTGGCCGGCAAAGTGGCCGAGGCGCTGGACTATGTCGGGGTGCTGACCCTGGAATTCTTCGCGACCAAGGACGGCCCGGTCTTCAACGAGATGGCCCCGCGCGTCCACAATTCGGGCCACTGGACGATCGAGGGCGCCGTCACCAGCCAGTTCGAAAATCACGTCCGCGCCATCTGCGGCTTGCCGCTGGGCGACACCGGCCTTGCCGCCAAGGGCGTGGCCATGCGCAACCTGATCGGCGACGAAGCGCACGACTGGCCCGCGATCCTGAGCGATCCGGCCAACCACCTGCACCTCTACGGCAAGGCCGCCGCGCTGCCGGGCCGCAAGATGGGCCACGTCACCCGGCTGACGCTGGGCTGATCGGTAACGGCGTGGCCGAACTGTTCCTCATCTATGCGCGCGCCGCCAATGGCGTGATCGGTGCCGAGGGCCAGCTTCCTTGGCGGCTGCCCGCAGACCTCAAGCGCTTCAAGGCGCTGACGATGGGCCTGCCGATGATCATGGGCCGCAAGACCTTCGACAGCTTTCCCTCGCCGCTGCCGGGCCGCCGCCATATCGTCCTGACGCGGGACCAGGATTGGTCGGCTGAGGGCGCGGAAGTTGCCCATTCGGTAGACGAGGCTTTGGCCCTGGCGGGTGACGGCCAAGTCGCCGTGATCGGCGGCGCGCAAGTGAATGCGCTGTTCCTGCCGCTGGCGACGCGTATCGAGCTGACCCAGATCCATGCCGACTATCCCGGCGATGTCACCATGCCCCCGCTGGCGTCCGAATGGCACGAAGTGGCGCGCGACGAGCATTCGCCAGGCGAAACCACGCCCGCTTATGCTTTCGTGACGCTGCAGCGCGACCTATAGCCGCCGTACCGATGATTCGCCTAGACAACCGCCAGCCAATCCCGGAGTCCTTGCGCGGCGCGGTATTGGCGCTGGGCAACTTCGATGGATTCCACCAGGGCCACCAGGCCGTGGTCGGCGAAGCCATCGCCTGGGCGCGGTCGATCGGACGCCCCGCGATCGTCGCCACCTTCGATCCGCACCCGATGCGGCTGTTCCGCCCGGACATCGCCCCCTTCCGCCTCACCACGCTGGAACAGCGGCAGGACTTGTTCGCCGCTGCCGGAGCCGATGCGATGCTGGTGCTGCATTTCGACGCCGCGATGGCAGCGATGAACGCCAGCGAGTGGGTGGCTGCCATGCTGGTGCGCCACCTGGGCGCGATCGGCGTCGTCACCGGCGAAGACTTCACTTTCGGGCGCGCGCGCAGCGGCAGCCCGCAGATGCTGCGCGAAGTCGGCGCCGGCCAGGGCTTGTCGAGCCGTACCGTCGGCCCGGTCAGCGATGCGGAAGGGACCATTTCCTCCACCCGCATCCGCGAGGCTCTGCGCGCCGGCGATTGCCAGACCGCCGCGCGCCTGCTGACCCGCCCGTTCGCCATTCGCGGACCCGTGCGCCATGGCGATAAAGTGGGCCGCACCATCGGCTATCCCACCGCCAACTTCGACATGGCCACCTATTTGCGCCCGCGCTACGGCATCTACGCCGTCACGGGCCGCCTGCCCGATGGCCGCTTGCTGCACGGCGCGGCAAACGTCGGCATCCGCCCCACGTTCGATCCGCCCACGGAATTGCTGGAGCCGCATTTCTTCGACTTCGCCGAAGACCTGTATGGCCAGGACGTGGAGATCGCCTTCCACCATTTCCTGCGGCCCGAGGCCAAGTTCGATTCGCTCGACGCGCTGATCGAGCAGATGGACCGCGATTGTCTGCGTGCCCGCGAATTGCTGGCCGCAATCACCTGACGCAGTTGTAGCGCGCACCCTTCCAACATCGCCGCAATTGCTCTAGTGCCCGCGCGTCATGACCCAGCGCGATTATAGAGACACCGTCTTCCTGCCGAAGACCGATTTCCCCATGAAGGCGGGCCTTCCCCAGAAGGAGCCAGGCATTCTGGCGCGCTGGCAGGCGGAAAAGATTTACGAAAAGACCCGCGCCGCGCGTGCGGGCCGCGAAAAGTTCATCCTCCACGATGGCCCGCCCTACGCTAATGGCGACATGCACATCGGCCATGCGCTGAACCACATCCTCAAGGACATGGTGGTCCGCACCCAGACCCTGCTGGGCAAGGACGCGCCGTACGTGCCGGGTTGGGACTGCCACGGCCTGCCGATCGAGTGGAAGGTCGAGGAAGAATACCGCAAGAAAAAGAAGAACAAGGACGAGGTTCCCGCTGAGGAATTCCGCGCCGAATGCCGCGCCTACGCGCAAGGCTGGGTGAACATCCAGCGCGAGCAATTGAAGCGCCTGGGCATCAATGGCGATTGGGACAACCCGTACCTGACGATGGATTTCCAGGCGGAATCCACCATCGTTGGCGAACTGCTCAAGTTCGCCGAAAACGACATGCTCTATCGCGGCGCCAAGCCGGTGATGTGGAGCCCGGTGGAAAAGACCGCGCTGGCCGAGGCCGAAGTCGAGTACGAGGACATCGTCTCGACCCAGATCGACGTGGCGTTCGAGCTTCTGAAGATGCCGGCCGTGCCTGAAGGCCAACTCGAAATTGATCGTGGAAAGACCATCAGGGCGGTTATCTGGACAACCACGCCTTGGACCATTCCAGTCAATCAAGCACTCGCCTATGGCCCTGATATCGATTACTGCATAGCCGCGTTCCGGCCGAAGGTACTTGCACCGTTTGTAGCCCCTGAGGCGGAAGCACCGCTCATGCGAAATGACGACGAATACGTCGTTATAGCAACAAACCTGATCGACAGCTTTCGCGGTCGGTTGGAGAAGGCATGGAGCTTCGAAGGAGTTATTTGGGAAGGCAAAGGCTCCGATCTAGCCGGCACCCTCGCCCGCCACCCCATTTACAACTACCTTCGTCATTCCCGCGCAGGCGGGAACCCATCTGATGACCTCTCGTCCGCGAACGGCAACGAAGCGGTCGCTGGCGACGACGCTTGGGAAAAGGCGCTCGAATTCTTCGCCCGCCCCCGTCCGTTCCTGGCCGGCGATTTCGTCACCACCGAGAGCGGCACCGGCCTCGTCCACATGGCGCCCGATCACGGCGAGGACGACTTCGACTTGTGCAAGGCCAACGGCATCGGCCCCAAGTTCGCGGTCGAGGGTGATGGCAAGTATCGCGAAGACTGGGCTTGGCTGGGCGGACAAGGCTCGGTCATCAACCCCAAGTTCAACGCGCCCGACGGCCCGATCTGCACCGACTTGCGCGCAGCCGGCGGACTGCTGGCGGCCTCGGCGGACTACAAGCATTCCTACCCGCACTCGTGGCGTTCCAAGGCCAAGGTGATCTACCGCTGCACCCCGCAGTGGTTCGTGCCGATGGACAAGGTGATGACCCATATCTCGCCCAAGAGCCGGGCCGAGACGCGGTGGGAAAGCGAAGGCGGCGCGGAGAACCCTGCCGAGGAAGGCCTGTGCGACGCGCCGACACTGCGCGAGGCCGGGCTTCAGGCGATCGCCGAAACCCGCTTCGTGCCGGAAAAGGGCCGCAACCGCATCGGCGCGATGGTGGAAGGACGGCCCGACTGGGTGCTCAGCCGCCAGCGCGCCTGGGGTGTGCCGATCACCCTGTTCGTCGATCGCAAGAGCGGCGAATATCTGGTCGATCCGCTGGTCAACGACCGCATCGTCGCGGCCATTCGCGCCAAGGGCGTCGATGGCTGGAGCGACGAAGCGGCGCAGGACCTGCTTGGCAACGGCTACAACGCCGATGACTACGAGCGCGTCACCGACATTCTCGACGTGTGGTTCGATTCGGGTTCCACCCACGCCTTCGTGCTCGAATCAGGCCGCTGGCCGGACTTGCTGCGCCCCGAAGGCTATGTCGGCCCCAAGGCGGACTTGTACTTGGAAGGCTCGGATCAGCATCGCGGCTGGTTCCAGTCCTCGCTGCTCGAATCATGCGCCACGCGCGGCCATGCGCCGTACAAGGCAGTGCTGACCCACGGCTTCACGATGGACGCCAAGGGCTTCAAGATGTCGAAGTCGCTGGGCAATACGATCAGCCCGCTAAAGGTGATGGAAACCAACGGCGCCGACATCATCCGCTTGTGGGCGCTTTCGGTGGACTTCACCGAGGACCACCGCATCGGCGACGAAATCCTCAAGGGCGTGGCCGACCAGTACCGCAAGCTGCGCAACACGTTCCGCTACATGCTGGGCGCGCTGGAAGGCTTCAGCGATGCCGAGCGCGTGCCCGTGGACGAACTGCCGGAGCTGGAGCGCTATGTCCTGTCGCTGCTGGGCGGGGTCGATGCCACTCTGCGCCAGGCGGTCGAGGACTTCGATTTCAACACTTACGTGCGCACCCTGATCGACTTCTGCAACGAGGACTTGTCCGCGTTCTTCTTCGATATCCGCAAGGACTGCCTCTACTGCGATGGCCCCGCAGACCCCAAGCGCCGCGCCTATCGCACGATGCTGGACCTGCTGTTCCACGCGCTGGTGCGCTATGCCGCGCCCGTGCTGGTGTTCACCACCGAGGAAATCTGGGCGAGCCGCTACCCCGAAGCGGACAGCGTTCACTTGCTGGAATGGCCCGAAGTCCCCGTTGTGGAAGCCTCCAACGAAGCTTGGGGCGCCTTGCGTGAACTGCGCCAGAAGGTGACCGAGGCGATCGAGCCGCTGCGCCGCGAAAAGACCGTCCGCTCCAGCCTGGAAGCCGACGTGGTAGTGACTGCCGACCAGCTTCCCACCGGGTTCTCGGACGGGGACCTCGCCGAATTGTTCATCACCGCGACAGTGACGCGCGGGCAGGGCGACGGCGTGAGCGTATCTCCTTCAGACAAGCACAAATGCGGGCGCTGCTGGCGCCATTTGCCCGATGTTTCGGAGGACGGAGACTTGTGCGGCCGCTGTGAAGGCGTGGTGGCGACGCTGGAGGCACAGCCGTGAGCGCTTTGCAGATGACCAAGGCGACGATCTGGCGCAACCGTTCCCTCGGCCTGCTGTTCGCGCTGGGCGTGTACTTGCTCGATCAGGTGATCAAGGGCTGGGTCTATTACGACCTCAAACTGGAAAGCGTAGGGCAGATCAAGGGCGTGCCATTCTTCGACCTGACGTTCATGGCCAATCGCGGTATCTCGCTCGGCCTGTTCACCGCCGGATCGCCCGAAGAGCGCTGGTGGCTGGTGGTGGTGACCGGCTTGATCGCGCTGTTCGTGCTGGTCTGGCTGCTGCGTGAGCGCAAGCTGGGCGACATCGCGGCGCTGGCACTGGTGCTGGGCGGCGCCGCTGGCAACATCCGTGATCGCTACGAGCATGGCTTCGTCATCGATTATGCCGATCTGCACTTCGGCAGCTTTCGCCCCTTCCTGATCTTCAACCTCGCCGATGCGGCCATCACCATCGGCGTGGTGATTATTCTTGCCCGATCCCTACTTTCGCGCGAAAAGCCCGTCGTAGCGACGGACCCCGTCCCGGAGATTTGACTTTGATGCCCATTAAGAAAACCGGCGCTGTTGCCCTCGTCGTGACTAGCGCCGTGCTGCTGTCGGCTTGCGGCAGCACCGGCATGCTGAACCGCGCCCGCCCCGATGAATTCGCGGTGCAGCGCCAGGCTCCGCTGGTGGTGCCGCCGGATTTCGCACTCAGCCCGCCCAAGCAGGGCCAGCCTCGCCCCACCGATGATACGCTGCAGCAGCAGAGCCTCGATGCGATCTTCGGCGGCCCGCAAGCGCGCAGCGACATCGAGAAGACCACGCTGGGCCTTGCCGGCAGTGCTGATCCGACGATCCGCTCGACCGTGGGCGATCCGGGGACGTACACCGTTGCCAAGGGCCAGACCACCCGCGCCATCCTCGCCGCCCCCGAAGGCGACGGTCGCGATGCGCAGACTGCCATTGGCGCGTGACGCGCAAAACGCAGCAATGACGTAAAGAGGCCGGGCAAAAGTCCGGCCTTTTTCGTTACAGGCTTTTCGTTGAGGAGCCTTGCACAAACTAAACCCATACGCTCAACGTTAGGAAACGCGATACGTCGTGGTTCGCCAGGTCCTGTTTCGTCAGCCTGATATCAGCCCTCGCCCGCGACCCCGTCCGTGTCGTCGCTCTCACGTGAGACGAGGATCTTGTCGATCCGCAAGCCGTCCATGTCGACCACCTCAAATCGCCACCCAGCTTGCGTGAAATGCTCGCTTTCGGTCGGCACTTTCTTGAGGACTGCCATGACGAAGCCGCCCGCAGTCGCGTATTCGCGGTCGTCCGGCAACGTCATCAAAAGGCGGTCGGCCAGGGCATCGGCAGGCATCAGGCCGGCGACGAGCAACGAGCCGTCCTCGCGCTCGACGACCATCGGCTCGTCACCCTCGTCCTGGTGGGCGACGAAATTCCCGGCGAGCGCGGACAGCATGTCGGACGGGGTGACGAGACCTTCGAGATGGCCGTACTCGTCATGCACCAGCGCCATCGCGACTTCGGCGGTCTGCAGCTTGCGCAGGGCATCCATCGAATCGAGTTGGTCGGGGATGATCTCGGCGCGCTTCATCATTGCGCGCACGTCCACCCGCTCTCCGGCAACAAGCGCGGCCAGCGCTTCGCGCACCTTGAGGATGCCCAGCACGTTGTCGGGCGCGCCGTTATCGACGACGGGCAGCAGCGAATGGGGCGAGGCTCCGATCTTGGCGCGAAGCTGTGCCTCGTCCGCATCGGCATCGATCCAGTCGATCTGCCGGCGCGGCGTCATCAATTCGCGCACCGGGCGTTCGGCCAGGCGCATCACGCCGGCCATCATCGCCCGTTCCTCTTCCTCGATCACGCCGGACTTGGTGGCCTCGGCGAAGATCATGTGCAGTTCTTCGGTGGTGAGCTGTTCCTGGTTGCTGCCCCGAATCGAGAGCAGCCGCAGGATCAGCGCCGACGAACGATCGAGGAGCCAGGCGAAGGGCGTCACGATCCGGGCCAGCAGCGCCATAGGCCGGGCCATGATGATCGCGACGGGCTCGGCCATGCGCAGCGCCAGTTGCTTGGGCACCAGCTCGCCGACGACGACGCTGGCGTAAGTCGTGGCGATGATGACCAGGATGAAGCCCACTTCGGCAGCGGCGGCGGCCGGAACCCCCAGCAGCGCCACGCGCTCGCCCACCGGCGTGCCCAGGCTCGCCCCCGAATAGGCGCCAGCGAGAATGCCGATCAGGGTAATGCCGATCTGCACCGTCGAGAGGAACCGGCCAGGGTCTGTCGCCAGCACGAGCGCGGCCTTCGCGCCCTTGCTCCCTTTGTCGGCGGAGACTTTCAAACGGGCGGAACGCGCAGAGACGAGCGCCAGCTCCGACATGGAAAACAAGCCGTTGAGCAGGATCAAGCCGGCGATGATGAGGAGGTCGGTCCAGGGAAAGGGCGTCACAATGATCCCGCGCTAGCAGAGAACGGCGCCCGCGCGAAGTACGCTCGTGCCGCAAATCCGCCGTTTACGAAAACTTGTGCGGGAACACCTGAGCGGTCAGAGGGTTTCACTGGCATGGGCGTCTCGTCGCTCAGAGAGGGGTTCCCGTCCGATCGAGCAACGGTTAGCGTGATCGGCACGCACCTTGAAAGAGCAAGAGCTATGAAAACGTCCCGCCTTCTGACTTCGGCAGCCGCCGTCTTTGCCTTGGTAACCGTGTCCGCCTGCGTCACCGATCCCAACACCGGCGAGCGCAAGGTATCGCGCACCGCGCTGGGTGCGGGTGGCGGCGCGACGCTGGGTTATCTGCTGGGCAGCGTCATCGGTGGCCGGGGCGCACGCATCGTTGGCGCCGGCATCGGCGGCGTGGCCGGCGGGGTCGTCGGCTACCAGATGGACAAGCAGATCACCGAGCTGAAGGAACAGACTGCAGGGTCGGGGATCGACGTCACCCAGCAGGGCGATGGCATCCTGGTCAACCTGCCGGACGTCACCTTCGCGGTCGATTCCACCGCGATCACGCCCTCGTTCCAGAACAGCCTCGATAAAGTCGCGCAATCGATGGTCCGTTATCCGGACAGCCTGATCGACGTCTACGGCCATACCGATTCGACCGGGTCGGCGGCCTACAATGTCGATCTGTCCAAGCGCCGGGCCGATTCGGTGGCCCGCTACCTCATCAGCCGGGGCGTGTCCTCGGCCCGCATCCAGACGCAGGGCATGGGCAAGGATTATCCCGTCGCCGACAATGGCACCCCCGAAGGCCGCGCGCTTAACCGCCGCGTCGAGATCAAGATCACACCGGTGACCAAGGAAGACGTCAACTCCGCCCGGTAAGCCAGCATTATAGTTTCCGCGAGCTGCGGGATCGGGTGAAGGGGCCGGCAAGCTACGCTTGTCGGCCCCTTCTACCATCGAGCGTTTTCTACCATCGAATGGCGAGCGATCACGGCTGAACGGAATACCGCGCCGCCCGGTCCGCCAGTCGCGACACGGCAGCGGCATGAATCCCCGTCGAGGAACACAGCACCCCGAAGGCCCTGGGATCGTGCTTGTTGTAGTTGAGAGGGTGGCCGAAAGCGTCGGTCACCACGCCCCCCGCCTCGCGCGCGATCAGGCCAGCGGCGGCGATGTCCCATTCATAACCCCAGCGCAGCGTCGCCAGCAGATCGGCCTCGTCCGCCGCGACCATCGCCATGCGCAGCGCAATCGAATTGGGCTGGTCCACCAATGTCAGATCGGCATCCTCAACCGCCAGCTTCTTGGCCGGAACCCGCGCGCCGGGCAGGGAATCGCGGCCACTGGCAGCCAAGCGCTCGCCGTTGCGCCAGGCTCCGCGCCCTGCTTCGGCGGACCAGAACTCGCCGCCCTCTGCTCGCCGCCGCGCCGGGGCGTAGAGATAGCCCAGCAGCGGTCGGCGCGTGTTAACCAGTGCGACCGAGACGGCCCACCCGCTGCGCCCGGCGATGAAGTCGCGCGTACCGTCGATCGGATCGACCAGCCAGACCAGTGCATCGTTTAACCGCGAGGGCGCATCGACGGTCTCTTCGGAAAGCCAGCCCGCCGCCGGCAGCAAGGCGCGCAGTTCCGCCTTGAGGAAACCGTCCACGGCGAGGTCTGCCGAGCAGACCGGGCTTCCCGGCGCCTTGTCCCACGACGTCAGGGCATGACCGTCGCCCGGCCAGGTCGCCAGCGCGATCCGCCCTGCCTCGCGGACGATAGCTTCCAGTCTTTTGCGATCAATCATTGCTATTGCGTCTTCCTATCAATTCAGTTTGGCCGAAAGGTTACCCGAGTCGGACTTTGCGCCTGGAACGGGACTTTTCAAGCGGGCAGGGATGTGCTTAGGCGGCAGCGCAAAAATTCCCAGACGTCAGGTCACTGGCGCATATTCTCACCGGCGCTGCCGCACATTCCCGGAAGCTCCAGCAGAAAGCGAGTCCGAGCGATGAACATTCACGAGTATCAGGCCAAGGAACTGCTTGCGAAGTACGGCGTGGGCATCCCCGCCGGCATCGCCGCCCTCACGGTTGAGGAAGCGGTCGCCGCTGCCAAGCAGCTCCCCGGACCGCTCTATGTCGTCAAGGCCCAGATCCACGCGGGTGGACGCGGCAAGGGCAAGTTCAAGGAACTGCCCGCTGACGCCAAGGGCGGCGTGCGCCTCGCCAAGTCGATCGAAGAAGTCGAAGCGTTCGCCAAGGAAATGCTCGGCAACACCCTCGTCACCATCCAGACGGGTGACGCAGGCAAGCAGGTCAACCGCCTGTACGTGACCGACGGTGTCGACATCGACAAGGAATATTACCTCTCGATGCTGGTCGACCGCGCGTCGGGCCGCGTTGCCATGATCGTCTCGACCGAAGGCGGCATGGACATCGAGGAAGTCGCTCACTCGACGCCTGAGAAGATCACCACCATCACCATCGACCCGGCCAGCGGCTTCCAGCCCCACCATGGCCGCGCAGTGGCGTTCGCGCTCAAGCTGTCGGGCGATCTCGCCAAGCAGGCGCAGAAGGTCTCGCAGCAGTTGTACAACGCCTTCATGGCGCTGGATTGCGACATGCTGGAAATCAATCCGCTGGTCGAAAGCAAGGGCGGCGAGCTGCTGGTGCTCGACACCAAGATGAGCTTCGATTCGAACGCGCTGTACCGTCACCCCGACGTCTTCGCGCTGCGCGACGAGACCGAGGAAGACCCCGCCGAGATCGAAGCCAGCAAGTACGACTTGGCCTACATCAAGCTCGATGGCGACATCGGCTGCATGGTCAACGGCGCTGGCCTGGCCATGGCGACGATGGACATCATCAAGCTGAACGGCAAGTTCCCGGCCAACTTCCTCGACGTGGGCGGCGGCGCCAACAAGGAGAAGGTCACCGCGGCCTTCAAGATCATCCTGTCCGACCCGGCGGTGAAGGGCATCCTCGTCAACATCTTCGGCGGCATCATGAAGTGCGACATCATCGCCGAGGGTATCGTTGCCGCGGCCAAGGAAGTGAACCTCTCGGTTCCCCTCGTCGTGCGCCTCGAAGGCACCAACGTCCAGCAGGGCAAGGACATCCTGGCCAACTCGGGCCTGCCGATCGTCCCGGCCAACGATCTGGGCGATGCCGCCAAGAAGATCGTCGCCGAGGTCGAGGCCGCAGCCTGATCCGCGCCCGTTCCTGACGACGCAACCGACGGCGGGGGTTTCGCAACCCCCGCCGTTCGCGTATCCGGGCCAGGTTGCAACCGAGAAGAACAAGTTTCTCTATCGCATCGTCAATATCTTCGAGGGCTTGACGTATACGTCAAGGAAAGCGATAGCTCGACACGCTAGTTTAATCGCGCGATTAAATCGCCGTCCATCAGCGAGAGGACAGATCGTAATGAAGATCCTCGTGCCCGTG
>NZ_AKFJ01000117.1 GCF_000272475.1 Novosphingobium sp. Rr 2-17 | reverse complement strand
AGGGGTGGTTCCGTTGATACCTCATCTCGGGCACAGAGCATTGGTTATGCTGGCCGAATGGATGGCGAAGGGCGATGAACCAGAAGCGGATACACATCCGATGGACGGATCTGCCGGCGGATCGGCGCCGACGCCTTGTGGCAATGATGAGCAGTCTCATACAACGGACTATGTCGACGGATCGGGAGATCAGTCATGAATGTGGAACCGAGCCTGCTCGCCTTCGCCTTGCCGGAGAAGATCCACAGCCGCCACAATGATCGCCAAGCCATTGTGTACGTGCGGCAGTCGACGGTTCGGCAGGTCGAGCACAACAGCGAATCTACGCGGCTTCAATATGCCTTGGCAGATCGGGCATTCCGGCTGGGATGGCGTCGTGACCAGATAATAGTGATCGATGACGACCTGGGCCGCTCGGGCGCATCAGCCGTTGATCGACCGGGCTTCCAGCGCCTTGTCGCGGAGGTTGGACTGGGCCACGTCGGAATGGTCATTGGCATCGAAGTATCCCGCCTCGCGCGATCGTGCAGGGACTGGCATCAACTTATAGAAATGTGCGCGTTGTTCGATACGCTAATCGGCGATGCCGATGGCATCTACGATCCGAGCACCTACAATGACCGGCTGTTGCTCGGCCTGAAGGGCACGATGAGTGAGGCTGAACTTCATATTCTGAAAGGCCGTATGCATGAAGGACGCAAAGCCAAAGCGCACCGTGGTGAACTCATCCTAGGTCTGCCGCGCGGGTACGTGCTGAAACCTTCAGGCGAAGTGGCACTGGATCCGGACGAGAGCGTCCAAAGGGCTATACGCCTGGTCTTCGCTTTGTTCGAAAAGCGTCGCTCGATCAGCGGCGTCCTGCGATACCTCGTGGACCATGACATCGCGCTTCCCGATCGTATCCGGAGCGGCCCTGAAAAGGGCGACGTGTGCTGGAACCGGCCTACTACCGCGACGCTCAGCGACATGCTTCGTCATCCTGGTTATGCTGGTGCCTATGTCTATGGGCGCCGTCGCCATGATGGGCGTCTGCGGCTTCCAGGAAAACCGCATAGCGGCCGACGCTTCGTCCGCGATCCGCAAAAATGGATGGTGCTGCACCAGAACGCTCTTCCTGCGTACATTGACTGGCAATCCTATGAGCGCAATCAAGAGCTGATGGCGGCAAACCGTTCTAGATATCCTGGCGTCCCGCGTGGTGGCGCAGCACTGCTTGGTGGCTTGATCATATGCGGCGTGTGTGGCCGTAAAATGGTGACCGGCTACAATGATGACGGGCGGGAGGCGCGCTATAGCTGCAGCTACGAGGCCACCACCTACGGCGGTCCACGGTGCCAGTCGATCAGTGCCCGCCCGGTGGACGCCTGCGTGAGCGCGTTGATGCTTGAGTCGCTCTCACCTGCCGCCATCGACATCAGTCTGCAGGTTGCTGAGGATATCGAGCTCGAACGACAGCAGCTACACGACGGCTGGAAGCAGCGACTGGAACGTGCCGCTTATGAAGCGGCGCTCGCACGCCGGCGCTACGAAGCTGTCGATCCCGACAACCGTCTGGTTGCGCGGACGCTGGAACGAGACTGGGAAGCTGCAATGGCGACAAAACAGGCGCTCGCAGATGACCACCAGCGGGCCCTCGCGCGACAACCTAAACGACTGACCGACGCAGAAAAGGACATGGTTCGGCGATTAGCTGAAGATGTGCCTGCCCTATGGGGGGCGCAGTCCACTACATCACGGGACCGGCAGACGATCGCCCGAATGATGCTCGATCATGTCGTCGTTCGGGTGTTCGGAGAAACTGAACGTGCCGAGATAAAATGCCACTGGGCAGGTGAGATCGTGACGACGCATCCGATTATCCGCACCGTGCGACGCTTCGAACAGCTGGAGCATCACAACGAAATACTGGCTCGGATCACGGCCCTCCGCGCTGAGGGAGCGACTACTCAGCAGATCGCCGACGATCTCAACGCAAGAGGCTGGACGCCTGCGAAGAAACCCATGTTCGACGCGCTGATCGTCCAGAAGCTTCTGGTGCGAAAGGGACTTGGAAAGAAGCGACCCATCTGGTCGGGCAACGTTCCCCGTCGGAATGACGACGAAGTGACCCTGCAGGAACTCTCCGAACAGCTCGGCGTCCATCGTCAGACCGCATACGGCTGGCTCCGCCGCGGAAAGCTCAAGGGGCGCGTCGCCAAGGTAGGGACACAACGTATCTGGCTCGTCAGCCTATCGCACGCTTCAACAGGAATCCGGACTGGAGAGGCATCATGACAACACGATCGAAAAAGCGTTCTCCCGGCTCAAAGCCATGTTGCGCAAAGCAGGCGAGCGGACCGTCGGCGGACTGTGGGACCTGATCGGCAAGCTTGTCGACATCTTCAAGCCCGACGAATGCGCCAACTACTTCAGCTCATGCGGATATGATCCAGAATGAGTGGAAACCGCTCTA
>NZ_AKFJ01000116.1 GCF_000272475.1 Novosphingobium sp. Rr 2-17 | reverse complement strand
CGATCGCAAACCCCTGCGGCCTCTGTTCCACGTTCTGTGTCGAGTCACGCTCCGACAGCCGGTTCTTCGAGGTGTCCAGGTGACCGGCACAAAACCGTTACAAGTCCAATCCCGTGTTTACGCGAACAAGGAGATGCGATGCGGGCAGGCGCTCCGTTCGTCCCTTTGATCCCACCGATAGCAGGCAGGCCGTGCTGGCTGGGCCGAGGGCGTCTAGTCGCGCCACCCTCTTCATGTACCGGTTCTCATGCGCAAACCGGTTTCCGCACGGCGCGGCGTTGCAACCATCGCTACGCCGCTGTCGAGGATAAAACCCTGAGGACTGGAGTTCAGGCAGTGTAGCTTTCGCCATTCGCATCTTGCGATGACCCGCCCGGCCTACGATGGTTTCGGCAGTTTGGGCGTTTTCCCGACATGCTATGGTCCCGTTCCCCTTTCGGGATTTCAGCCGGATCATCATCGGCACCGGTAAGTCGGGGACGCATGGATTTTCCCAGCTATCCAGAAGACATGTCTTCACTCCTATATTCGCGCCGACACGGCGCACCACCAGCTCTTCGCGACTATACGCCGCCGAGCCGAACGCGCCGGTCTGATCGCGCTCCAGCCGGCCCTTACCCCCGACGAGATGCCCCAATTCGTGCAGCGCTGTCCTGTACCAGTTCACCGGCTCATGAAACGCAGCCTGCGGCGGCACTTGGACGTAGTCCCCAGCGGGAGAATAGAACGCCTCGCTGCCGCCGACGCGAAAGTCCGCGCCCGTTGCGGCAATCAGCTTGTCCGCCTCGGCAATCGCCAGCACTGGATCGGGCACAGCCGGTGCCGCGGTCAGTTCCTCCGGCAGCCCCTCGCATTGGTCGAGATTGAACACCACGAACCGCTTCAAGAACGCCACTTGCCGCGCCTCGCGATCCTCGCTTTGTGCACGCGCCATTTCGTCCTTGGGCGTGAAGCGATCGGCATAGCACACCACCGTGCCCTTCTCGCCGCGCCGGACATGACCACCCGCCGCTGCGCATTGCCGAAAGGTCAGCCAGCGCTGCGAGGAGAAACCCGCCTCCACTCCTGTGGCCCAGAGAATGAGCACATTAATTCCAGAATACAGCCTTCCCGACACGGCATTGTGCGGCATCGTGCAGGGACACTTCGAAGCATCCCACGGCTGCACCCAGGGAATCCGCCCTTCCTCCAGCTCAGCGATGATCCGGGCCGTGACCTCAGCGTAGAGGCTTTGACGTTCGCAAGTCATTGGTCCTTTCCACTCCTTCCTCAAGCGCCATTGACCGGCGCCAGGGTGGCGGGGGGCGGCAGGAGCGGACCAACAGCCCCGCCGACCAGGGCGGGGTGCATCCGCAGGACCGCAACGAAGTGGAGGACCCGGCCAGCGCAGCGGGCGGGTTGCGCCCCGGCGCGGCGGGGCTACCGGGCAGCGACGCCCCCCGCCACCTTGACGCCGCAAGGCCCAACGCCGCCGCGCCCAGAGCGCGGCGACCGCTGACGGGATGCACCGCATCCCGTCCGGTCCGCCCAAGACGGACCGGCACGCGTCAGGCGATCGTCACGGCCATGCCGACGAGACGCCGCAGGTGTCTTGGCTGGAGCGCAGAGAAAGTAGAGCGC
>NZ_AKFJ01000115.1 GCF_000272475.1 Novosphingobium sp. Rr 2-17 | reverse complement strand
GCGCTGGGGCACGCCGCCCAGCACCCGGAACGCCTGTGTCAGCGCGTCGAACAGCATCTCATGGGTCTGGAGCAGATAGGCTCGCACGATGAAGGCGCGGCTATGCGCAAGCTTGGTATGGGCGACCTGCAGCTTGGTGGGCTTGCCATCCAGCACGGCATAATCCTCACTCCAGTCGAACTGGAAGGCCTCGCCGGGCTGGAAGACCAAGGGCACGAATGTCCCACGCCCGCTGGTCTGCTGCTCATACTGCAGCTCAGTCCGCCATCGCCGGGAAAAAGCCGCGACCCGGTTATAAGAGCCATCGTATCCCAGCTTCACCAGATCGGCGTACAACTGCTTGGCGGTCCGCTTCTGTTTGCGGGATTTCTTGGATTCCACCCGCAGCCAAGCGGTCAGCTTCTCGGCGAAAGGGTCGAGTTTGCTGGGCCGAACCGGGACCGTGAAGCTGGGCTCAACCGCAT
>NZ_AKFJ01000114.1 GCF_000272475.1 Novosphingobium sp. Rr 2-17 | reverse complement strand
CGTGGCCCGAGACATGCTGGCGGAAGGCAAAGATCCGTCGTTTGAAAGGCAGCGCGAAAAGCTCCGTGGACAGGCGCTTGCGGACAACACGTTCACCAGCATCGCCCAGGAATATTGCAATAAGCGGCGCCGCGATGGCGACAGGGCATGGGCTCCAGCAACGGCAACGCGCTGCGAATATCTTCTCAGCTTGCTCGATCACTCGATCGGCCGGATGCCAATTCACGAAATCGAGCCCATCGATGCCCTTGCCGCAATCCGCAAGATCGAAAAGCGCGGCAAGCTGGAAAGCGCACGGCGCACCTTGCAACTGGCCAGCGCCGTCTTCCGCTACGCCGTGGCGACGGCTCGGTTGAAGTCCGATCCCACTCGGGATCTGCGCGGCGCGCTGACAACGCCAACAGTCACTCACTACGGGGCAGTGACTGAGGCCGCGCAGGTTGGGGAACTGCTCAGGTCCATCGACGGCTATGAAGGCCAAGGCATGACGAAGTGGGC
>NZ_AKFJ01000113.1 GCF_000272475.1 Novosphingobium sp. Rr 2-17 | reverse complement strand
CTTCTTCACCGCGATATGGCTAGCAACCATGTCGTTCACGCCGCGCGCCACCACCCCGAAGTCGCCCTTGAAGCTGTCCGCTGCAACAAAGACGTCGATGTCGCCCTTCTCATGTTCGGCTGACATGCGCTTCATCTCGGCGATAAGGCCCTTGAGATTGCCGCGCAGCGTCTCGATGGTCTCGTTGATGAACGCCTTCTTGCCGGGAAACTGTTCGAGCGTCGCCTCGAAATTGCCTTCGCCGATCTCCTTGATGCAGGCCATCGCCTTTTTCTTCACCGCGATATGACCAGCAACCATCGTGTTCACGCGCCTGGCCATGACCGCGCAATCGCCCTGAAAGCGTTCGACGGGTAGGACCACATCGATGTCACCCATATCGTGCGCCGCGGACATGGCGCCGATGCTGTCGTTCAGCGCGACGACCGGACCCAGCCCCTTGTCGAGAAACGCGTTAAGCGCACCGAGAACGGTCTGGGTCTGCCCCCCGGCGAGCGACAGGTCCGCCCGTTCCGAATAATTGCCGCTTGCCACCGCCGCGCCGAGACGCGCGAATTCGGCGGTGAGTATGTCGGACGATACACGGTCGAAGATACCGAATGACATTTCCATTACTTCCTTTGAACGGATGTCCCGCATGCTGCATGCATGCCGGTCGGAGGGGGTTATGCTACCGTGCTGCCGAAATCGGCGTCGTCGGCGTCCGGGCCGCCTTGGCTCAGGTCGAGCGCAAAGCCGGCCAGTCGCGCCTTTTGATCGGCCATGGAATTTGGCTTCATCCTGGCCTTCGGCTTAGCCTTTGGCTTGGGCGCGGGCATGTAGGTCACTGGCCTGGCGGCGACACTTCGCTGGGCGACCGGTGCCGTCACGCCCTGACGCGCCGGGACCTCGTCCTTGAGGCGGAAATAGTCGATACTCCCCTGCAGCTCGCCGGCTTGCCGCGCGAGCAGCTCGGATGTGGTCGAGATCTGTTCGGACGCGTTGGCATTTTGTTGCGTCACCTGGTCGAGCTGCTGGATCGCCTCGTTGATCTGCGACGCGCCAATGTCCTGCTCGCGGCATGCCGAGCTGATCTCGAGGACGAGTTCGGC
>NZ_AKFJ01000112.1 GCF_000272475.1 Novosphingobium sp. Rr 2-17 | reverse complement strand
CGCCTCCAACGAGAAAGCTAATGAAAGCGGCCCCTAGTGTCTCTCAATACCTGAAAACCGACTAAGCTATTGATTTGTAACAATGCTCGGGTTGCTCACTTGAGACAACCTGCTGAATTCAAGAGATATTCCCTACCGCTACTTTCTGCGAAACTGGTACGGGAACCCCCAGTACCAAGGCTTGTGCGGCTGCTGTTTCCTCGCCCACCGGACTTCTTTGTCGAACATCTAGCTGTCGAGCCGCGCAAGTACCTTCTTCGATACTACGGTGCGGTAGTAGTTGCTCCAGTCCCGGATAATGGGATTGAGGCGGGTCATCACTGCAACGGCATTGGTCCCGTTGAGCGCCTGCCATTCGTCCCGCATCCTTTGCTTGAACCGCTTCACCGAGTCCCGACTGGGTTTGATCAGCAGCTTCCATCCCGCCCGGCTTGTTTCCGGCGCCGGTAGTGACGTACATTGAAGCCGAGGAAGTCGAAGCCATCGGCAAGGTGAACCACCCGCGTTTTGGCCTCGGAGAGACGTAGCCCCCGCTGTTGCAACCATGCGCCGATATCGGCTTTGGCGGCATAGGCATCTTCTTCGGTCTCGCAGAACACCACAATGTCGTCTGCGTATCTGACCAGCGCGCGTTTTCCGACATTGTCGCCACGGGCGATGCGTTTCACACCGACCGCTGCTTCCATGCCGTGGAACGCGATATTGGCGAGCAGCGGGCTGATGACACCACCTTGCGGCGTGCCGCTGTCGGTGTCGTTCAGGACTCCCTGCTCCACATAGCCCCTTGAGCCATTGACGGACCAGCTCTTTGGCTGGGAACCCATCAATGGCCGAGAGCAGCGCATCGTGTCCGATATTGTCGAACGCCCCTTCTATGTCAGCGTCCAGCACCCAACGCCGCCGGTTTGTTGGCCGGGCGATGTTGAAGATCATGCTGATTGCGTCGTGGCATCCACGTCCGGGCCGAAAGCCGTAGCTCCCTGGCTCGAATCGCGCTTCCCATTGAGGCTCAAGCGCGTTCTTCACGACCGCCTGCATAGCGCGGTCGAGGATGGTGGGGATGCCGAGGGGGCGGAGCTTGCCGTTCGCCTTCGGGATATACACTCTTCGAACCGGCGACGCTCGCCACGGCTGATGCGACAGAACCCTGTCGATCAACTGCGACCGCGCCTCGGTCGTTTTCACTATCAGCTTATCCACGCCGGGAGTAAGCGTCCCCTTATTGATCTGCGTGACCTGCCGGACACTTTTCACGGCGTTGGCTCGGCTACGCAGCATAAGCTTCTGCAACGACTTGACCTTGCGGTGGTCGTTCTCCCGGGTCGCCCGGAATATCCTTCGTCTCAGATTGCGAACGCGCCGGTTGATCTGCCGCCAGTAGACGGCTCGCCATTGGGCACATTCCTCCGGTCCGTTTACAGAGCGAACCTGCATCCAACTTCTCCGATGGTTAGCGTTCATCACGATGGTATCGGGCGGTTCACCAAGTCCGCGTCAGCAGCCTTTCGGCTCGGGCATGGCCCTATCCGGCGGGTTATGGATTCCCCGTGCCTTTCGGCGTGCCGGCATTCGCTTCTCGGACTCTCCTGTTCCCGCTGGGTATTCGGCTGTCCCTTACGGTCGGCCTACTGCCGTGATCGGCAGTCCCCATCGGGGTTTCCATGTTCCGCATGATGGAGATACGGTCGGGGTGGATGCCTATGCTGTGCCGGGGCGCGGTGTCCGCAGCAGGGCCAAGCACGCCCTGTTTCGCTAAGCGCCCAACAATGCCGTATCAGCCACGATTTCGGCACCTTACTACCTCACGACACGTCGTTACAGGTTCATGAACTTCATCCGTCCGACCTTCGCCTCGCCCGAGTTCTCCCCATGGCTGGAAGTCGTCTTGGGCTTTCATCCCCGCTCTGCACCACCCAATTACTCGGATTGCACAGGGGAAGTAGCGATAGAACTGGACACTGTAAGCGGGGCAAATTCCCG
>NZ_AKFJ01000111.1 GCF_000272475.1 Novosphingobium sp. Rr 2-17 | reverse complement strand
GGATTACAAGCTCGCCGACGGCGGCGGTCTGCACCTGCTGGTTCGGCCCAACGGCTCCAAGCTCTGGCGGATGAAATACCGCTTCGCGGGCAACGAAAAGCTGCTCTGGTTCGGCCACCACCCCGAGGTCAGTCTCACCGCCGCCGGGTTATCGCGCGCCGAGGCCAAGATTGCCTTGGGGCAGGGCAGGGATCCAGGCGCCCGGGCCGTCGCCAAGCCCAAGATGACGTTTGAAGCTGCAGCACGGGCCTGGCATGAAAACCGCCTCGCTTCGCTGGACACCGGTCACGCCGCCAGGTTGTTGCGCCGCCTTGAGCGTGATGCGTTCGCGGCGTTCGGGGATCGCGACCTGCTGGCGATCACCAGCGCTGACGTGCTGGCCATGATCCGGGTGGTCGAAGCGCGCGGAGCGCTCGACGTAAGTCGCAGGCTCAAGCAGCACGTCAGCCAAATCTATCGCTTTGCGATCCCGCACGGTTGGGCGGATCAGGACCCGACCGCGTATCTGTCCGATCTGCTCAAGCCCAAGCCACGGGTGCGGCACATGGCGCGCGTCGGCATCGACGAGTTGCCCGATGTTGTGCGCGCTATCGACACGTACGACGGCGACCAAAATCCTCGCCGCCGGGCAGTGTCCCGCGCTGCCATGCTGTTTACGGTGCTCATCTGGGCGCGCACCAACGAGACACGCTTTGCCACCTGGGATCAGTTCGAAGATCTCGATAGCGCCAAGCCGCTGTGGCGGGTGCCACCTGGCCGGATGAAAATGGATCGCGACCATCTCGTGCCTTTGTCCAGGCAAGCGGTGCGGGTGCTAAACGCGATCGGCGAAATTGCGCGGACCGGCTATGTCTTCCCGGGCGAAAAGCCCGGCAAGCCGATCTCGCAGAATACGATTAGCCATATTCACAATGCTCTGTAAGAATTCTGCTCAGAGGACATATTCGATCACTGCCAAGGTCGCGCCAGATCTGACTCCATGTCGGCAGTAAATTTGACTTTGTCGATCACCAATCTTTTTGGCGCTATGGCCGCGCGGAAACTCTCCAACGCATGGCGATACCTTTTTCGGGGAAACACGCGCTAGTACCAACAGTGAATCAGACGCCCGTTTGCGCGCCAATTGACACACCTCCTGTCTGAGCTCGGCCTACAGTTACAACAAGACGAAGATCCTGCACTTCATCGAAAATCCGGCGGCGCTGAGCAGCCTCAACGGCACCTTGTTTGGGGGGCAGGCGCGGCATGAAATTAATCAACGAGTTCTGATCTTAACACCCTTTGAAGACCGGTGTCCGCTTTTCCTGGAACGCCATAAGGGCTTCCCGCGTATCTTGGCTAAGAGAAAGCGCAGATGTCTGAGTTTGTTCATATCGATAGCCGTCGCGAAGCGGCATTTCCTCCGTCAGACCAAACGAGCGCTTGGCAGCTGCGACCGCCAGCGGCACCTTTCGCGCTATGGTCTCAGCAATGGAGCGCGCTTCATCCAATACTTGCTCCTGAGTCACGCATAAGGAAGCAACATTCATGCGATACAGTTCCGCGCCGCTTACGCGACGGGCCGTGTAGATCACCAGTCGCGCATCGGATGGGCTAAATGAGCGCAAAACATGGCGGACACCGCCGGCAAGACCATAGTCCACTTCGGTCATCGAGAGCCAGGCGTCTTCCGCCACGACGAGAATGTCGCTGACGAGGGCAAGTACTGCGCCTGCGCCGAGAGCTGCCCCATGAACGGCAGCTATCACAGGCTTGGGGCATTCCAGTACAACATCGAATGCCGCGCGAACCAGTCGATTATGGGCTGCGAACCCACCTGGCTGCTCGGCGATGGCGCTACGCCCGCCAAGGTCTGCACCGGCAGAAAAATGCTTGCCTTTGCCGGTAAGCACGATGGCCCTGATGTCAGGCTCTCCACCTAGTACATCAAAAATCCGGATGATTTCTTCGCGAAAAGCAGAATCTTGGGCATTTACCGGTGCATTAGCGATGGTTACCGTGGCGACGTGACCAGCGATTTCCACTTCGAAGCGAGTGAGGTTATCGAGAGCTTTCATTTGTTTATTACGCCCATTTCGATGCAGCAGGAAAACTGTTGCTTTTATAGGCAGTAAGCTTGTGCGTTAAAGGACAAAGATAGGTAGCAATTCTGCTATGCATAAGATTGCAGGAGTACGTCTTTGAGTTGCAGGTGAATTCGTTCTCGATAAAAATTAGTTTTTTGGCGTGAAAGCTTATTAAAGCTATCTGCCCGTTAATCGAATTAAAAACTCTCAATTTTGCTGCATAGGTTGGCAAAATATTATTCAAAAATGCGCTTACGATTCTACAGCGATATGGGCTAAATTTCGCGGTAAAATGCGGTGCGATCGCAAGAATATTATTAATTCATATTCTTATTAATTAATGCTAAATCTGTTGTATAGGTACAGGAAAGGGCATATTTACGTATATGCATTCTGTTCTCAGTCAGGGACTTCGAACAGCCCGGCGGAACCCATGCCGCCTGCAACACACATGGAAACGACGGCCCAGCGCACGCCCCGGCGCTTTGCTTCGATCAGTGCATGGCCGACCAGGCGGCTACCGGTCATGCCGAAGGGGTGACCAAGGGCAATGCCGCCGCCATCTACGTTGATCGTCTCAGGGTTGATTCCAAGCTGCTCGCGGCAATACAGATATTGACTGGCGAAGGCCTCGTTGATTTCCCAAAGACCAATGTCGCTCACTTTGAGACCGGCTCTGCCGAGAAGCTTGGGGATGGCGAATATCGGTCCGATGCCCATCTCTTCAGGCGCGCAACCCGCAGACTGGAACCCACGGAAAATACCGAGGACGGATTTGCCTTCCGCCTTTGCTGTAGCGTGATCCATTACGACTTGCGCGGAAGCGCCATCAGAGAGCTGGCTGGCGTTGCCAGCCGTCACGAACTTCCCTTCCTTGACGATCAAGCCGTTTTTCCAGACGGGCTTAAGCTTCGCGAGAGCCTCTGCCGTCGTGTCCGCCCGGATACCTTCGTCGGTGGTCAATGTAAGCTTCTGACGGCTGGAAATGCGTCCGTCCTTTTCCACCACGTTCTTGGTGACGGTGATGGGTACGATTTCTTCCGCGAAGCGTCCGGCGGCGGCCGCCGCTGCGGCGCGTTGGTGGCTCAGTGCTGAAATTTCGTCCTGGGCTTCTCGCGAAATTCCATAACGCTCCGCCACGATCTCTGCAGTCTCGATCATTGCCATATAGGCATAGGGTTTTGCATCGAGGACAACCTGGGGTTGGGCGCGGTAGGTGGGGGTGTGTTCGTTGCGCGTGTGAGTAATCGTTTCTGCGCCGCCCGTGACGGCGACGTCGATATCGCCTGCCATAATTCCACGGGCCGCGAAGGCGAGCGTGGTCAGTCCCGAACCACATTTGCGATCGAGGGTAGTGCCGGGGATCGAATCGGGCAGACCGGCCGCAAAAATCGATGTACGAGCTAGATTGCTACCTTGGCTTCCCCATTGCGTACCGACGCCGATGATGACGTCGTCGATCCGCCTCGGATCTATGCCAGCGCGTTCGATGGCGGCCTTGATGACATGAGCGGTGAATTCAGGGGCATCGGTATCGTTGAATGCGCCCTTGTGAGCCCGGGCAATTGCAGTGCGCGCGGTAGAGACGATGGCAGCTTCACGCATGTTTTGTCTTCCTGAATGGAATGGATTCGGTGTTGGTGAGAAAGTCGCCGAGCACGGCGAGAAACTGTTCCCTAACTTCGTGGTGAAGCCAGTGGCTCGCGCCTGCGAATATCTCCAGATGATGCCTGCTCAGGCCGTTTAGACGTTCGGGCGGGGGGAGGGGTATCCAGCTTTCGTCACCGTACGCGAGCAAGACCGGGGATCTGATCGCGTCCAGTACATCGTCGAGATCGGTGCCGTGCGCATCGTCCGGCGCCCGGTAACGGCACGCGTTATCGTATTTCCACCGCAGCCCTTTGCCCAGTTCGACGATCACGCCGTGCCGCGTGAGATGGTCGATCGTGTCGGCATCGATCCTGGGGTGCTGTTCGGCCATTCGGGCGATCGCATCTTCGATGTTTGCGTAGAAGCGCGGGTTACGTTCTCGGACGTTTTGTTGCCGTGTAGCCCATTCTCGCAAGCGTTCTGGGTAGGGCATCGGGTTGCGCAGCTGATCGCGGACTATGGGAAGCTCGATACCTTCGATGACGGTCAGGGAGCGCACGGTTTCCGGAAACGTGCCAGCATAGCGCAACGAAATATGTCCGCCGAGCGAATGGCCCACCAAGTCGAAGCTGCTCAATTCCAGGGCAGTGGCTATCCGGTGCAGATCGATGACGTAGTCAAAGAGCGAGTACGCTCCTTCTCGTGACCAGTCGCTATCGCCATGCCCGCGCAAGTCGGGGACGATGATGCGGTAGTTCTCTGCCAGATGCCGGGCTACCCAGTCCCAGCTGCGGGCGTGATCGCGAATGCCATGCTGCAATACCAGCACCGGCGCATCGGGCGCGCCCCACTCGACGACATGCCGTCTGGTCTCGCCAAGATCGACGAACAGCGAGCGCGGTGCTTGGTGTGATGCCATGGCGCGAGGGTTAATTGAGAACCAGTGCGCCACGCAGCGCGCGGCGCAGTATCTTGCCGGTAGGGCCCTTGGGCAACTCTGGCAGGACTTCGATGGCTACCGGGCACTTGTAGGATGCAAGCCGCACCCGGCAATGCTCCAGCATCGAAGCCACGTCCGGTGAGCTTCCCGCTTTCAACGCCAGATAGGCGATCGGGACTTCCCCTAGAATCGGATCGGGGCGGGATACCACGGCAGCTTCGGATACCCCCGGAAACTGGTAGAGAACTTCCTCTATATCGGCGGGATAGATATTCTGGCCGCCCCTGATGATGACGTCTTTTTTCCGGTCCACGATGTAGGCGTAGCCATCGATATCCAAATAGCCGATGTCGCCGGTGCGGAGCCAGCCTTGAGACAGAATTTCGCCGGTCGCTTCTGGAGCGCAAAGATACCCAGCCATCAGGTTCGGACCGCGGACCAATATCTCGCCAGCTATCCCTGGGCCCACGGCCTTGCCGCCTTCGTCGATGACCGTGAGGTCCATGCCATCCAGCACGCGCCCTATCGTTCGATCTCGTTCGACTTGTCCGCCAGGGCCGAGCCGGACTCGCGTGAGGGTCACCAGGGCGGTTGCTTCGGTAAGGCCATAGCCTGTGAGGACTTCGACATCGGGTGCAAGGTCGAGAAGACGGCGCAGAAGGGCGGAAGGAACAGGGGCGCCGCCGGTCATGACGCCGCGTAGCGAACTGAGCGCGTCCTTAGTCGCACCCGGATGGTCGATCATCTTCTGCAGCATCGTAGGCACAGCTGGAACAAACGAACACTGGTAGTCGTGGATCGCCTGAATGCATTGCTCTGTGTCGAAACGGGGAAGGAGCACCATGGTGCAGCCCGTGACCAACATGGCGTTGATGCCCTGGTTGAGTCCGAATGTATTGTAGAGAGGCAAGGCACAAAGGATGACGGTGTCTTGATCGAGGCCGAGCCAGCGTGGTGTCTGATCGTAGTTCGCGGCAAGGTTTCCCGAGGTCAGCATCACGCCCTTGGCCTTGCCGGTTGTCGCGCTAGTGAGTAGCAACATGACGACGTCATCATCGTTCACAGGCACCAGCCAATCCCGAGGGTGGGCCTTTGACGCCGCAACCGGCAACGAAGCGAATGATCGAGTATCTTGGTGAGTATCCATCGTAATGATCCGTACGGGACAGCGATCGCTCAACGTATTGGTCAACGTTTGCGCGAACTCTTCGGTCGTGATGATCCACGCTAATTGGCAACATTCGATGGCATGCCGCACTTCCGACGGTCTATATTGGATATTGATCGGCGTCACTACGGTACCCAGCAGGAAAAGTGACTGCTGCATTACGATGAAGTCAGGCGTAGAGGGCAACCAAAGGCCGACGTGATTCCCCTGGGCGATCCCGATCTCAGCCAATCCACCGGCAGTTTTTCTGACGCGGTTGGCCAGGTCGGCGAAGCTGATTGTATGACCTTCGAAGACTATTGCCGTTGCGTCCGGATTGGCTGCGGCCTGACGGAACAAGTGCTCTGCCCGATTACCCATGCGCAGGCTCCTGATGCGCCTGTGGGCGCAGCCCGTATGTGTCAATCGCGGTTCCGGAGAACACCGCCGTACGGTCAGCGGGCGTCAGGGAAGTGGTCAGGCGCTTGAAGGCATTCCACAAGGTCACATACGAATACATCGCCTTGTCGACCGGGAAATTGCTTTCGAACATGCAGCGCCGTGCGCCGAAAAGCTCGATGCAGGTTTCGACATAGGGCCGCCATGCTTGGGCGAGATCAAAAGAGGACGGGGGAGCGACGCCTTCATGCCAGCGAGCTCCGCACACGATCATGCCGAACCCGCCGATCTTGACCCGCACGTTGGGGCATTGCGCCAGTTCTGCCATATCCTGGCGCCATTGGAGGTAGTTCTCGCCTTGCTTGCCTTCGTAAGGACCAACGCCGAGGATGCAGCCGATATGATCCAGCACGATCCGTAGATCGGGCATGGCTCGCGCCAACTGCGTCAGTTCCGGAATTTGCCGGTGATAGAGCATAGCGTCGAAAACCAGGTCATGGGCCTGGATACGAGCCAACCCAGCCCGGTAGCCGGTCTGCGCGAGCAGGCCGGCAGGCGCGGGGCGAAGCACGATACCGTCAGGAAATAGTTCGTCGCGGGACACGCTGTGGCGAATTCCCCGGAGTCTTCCATCCGCGACTTCCAGATGTGCCCCCAAAACTTCTTCGACTCGTTCCCCGAGCGTCAAGTCAGCGAATGCGACGATGCCTGCTGCTACATCTGCCATGGCACCGCGCGAATGCGCCTCGCGCGCGGCGGCTGCTACTTTCTCGGTCTCTCCGGCGGGAGCCAGATGTTCAGGACCGGCAATACGATAACCGTAATGCGCCTGGACAAAAACCGTCGCGATTACGTTGTGGCCGCTTTCCACATCCTGCAGCAATTCGTCCACCAGGTATGGTGTTCGATGTTCGAGCCAAAGGTGATGGTGCGGATCAACGCTCGGCAGAGCGGGCTCGATCACCGGCTCTCGCGATAGCGACAGCCACGCCGGATCAGGCGCGGGATAGCGATATCGACCAGTAACATCCAAACCCATCGAGCGTCTCTCAAAACGTCTTTGTCCGATAATGTGTCGGATAATCCGAAAAGGCAATGGCTGATTTTCAGCCTTATAAATCGAGAAATCGAAGCAAATTGGCCCGCTTCCTCAGTCACAGATAAAAACCGACGAAACGTCGAGAAAGTATTGACTGCGGTGGGAATGGGCGCATAACGAGCATGCAACGGTGCTTGATCGCAGTGGAGAGGCTCTCAGTCTCGCCCTGGCGGCGAGTGGGCAGCGCTGGGATGAGGAAACAACAAATGGCACTAAGCAAGGTGGGGGTCGTCGCGACCGCCCAGACTGAACTCCGACCTGCCTGGAGTAATGCTCAGCATATCGATCTGATTTCGTCTGTGGTCACATCGGTGTTCAAGGGAACCGGCCTGACGATCGACGATGTGGATTTCGTCATTGACTCTGGCAGCGACGTTCTCGACGGACGATCGATTTCCAATTGCGGTTTCTTGGGCGCGCTCGGCGCGCACCACAAGGAAGAGGCGCGCGTAGAGGAGGATGGCCTCTGGGGCGCGCTTTACGGCGTCAACAAGATCCGTTCAGGCGCGTCGTCGATCGGTTTGATCGTTGCTTATTCCAAGCCTTCCGAATCCGCAGTCGATTTATACTGGAACTCGCAAGTCGAGCCCTTCTACCAGCGCCCCGTCGGGTTCGGCCAGCGCGCCGCCAGCGGTATCCAGGCTCAGCGCTATCTCGCATCGACGGGCGTCACACAGCAGGAGCTAGCGGCCCTCGTGTCCCAAAGATGGGCGGCCGCTGCAGCCAACGGCGGCATCGAGATTGATGAAATCCCGGATGCGCAAGCTGTTCTTGGTTCTGACGAAAGCGCTGCGCCGCTGACCAAGCTGATGCTGTCACGTCCAGTTGACGGCGCCGTGGCTATGTTGATCGCTCGCGAAGATATCGCGCGGCGGGTCAGCCGAAATCCTGCCTTCATCACCGGCATGGGCACGTCGCTGGACAGCCACAGCTATGCCGAGCGCGATGGCGGCCAATTGGTGTCGGCACAGAAGGCGGCAGCCATGGCGTATCGCAATGCGGGTTGGACTTCGGCGGAGGCGGACCTCGCCGAAATCAGCGCATCGTCGGTGGTTGGCGAGCTTATGGCGATTGAGGCCTTGGGGCTTGCTGAGCAAGGCAAGGGCCTCTCTGTAACGCAGAGCGAAAAGATCGTCATCAATCGTTCCGGGGGTGCTCTTCCGGCCGATCTGATCATGGCCACCGGCCTTGTACGCCTGGCTGAAGCAAGCCGGCAACTGGCCCAGCCCCAGCCATATGGCACGGCGCCCAGCCGCGCCATCGTTCATGGCGCCGGCGGCGTCTGCATGCAGAACAACTGCGTCTTCACTCTCGAGGTTTGATATGGGACGTCATGTAGGAATTGTCGGGGTCGGGCAGACTCACCATGCGCGGCGCCGCACCGACGTAAGCCAGGCCGGCCTCGTTCGTGAAGCGGTCGATCGAGCGCTTGCCGACGCCAAGCTGAGCATGGATGATATCGACACCGTTGTCATCGCGACTGGCCCGGTACTGTTCGCGGCTGTAAATCAGCCGGAAAAGTGGGTGGTTGATGCGATTGGCGCGCAGGGCAAGTCGGTCGTCCGGCTGACCAGTGGCGGCGGAGCTGGCTTTGCAGGCGCTTTGGCTGGATACTATCAGGTTGCGGGCGGCTTTTCTGATCGCACGCTTGTCGTTGCCTACGACAAGCTATCGGAAGGCCAGCTGCAATATTCGATCTCGACGCTGTACGACCCGTTCTGGGGACGCGAGTTTGCGGTCGGCATCATGGGTTTCTCCGCAGCGTACTGGCGTGCCCGCATGGATGTGCTGGGGCACACCGAGGAAGCTGCTGCCATGGTAGCGGCCAAGAACCGCAAGAACGCGATCGCGAACCCATACGCGCACGTCAAGAAAGAGGTGTCCGTAGAGGATGTGCTGAATTCCAAGCCGCTGTGCTGGCCGATCAAGTTGCTGGACGTGCCTCCAATTTCAGACGGCGCGGCGGCGATCGTCCTGGCCTCGGAAAAGGTAGCCCACCATTCGACCGGGCGGCCTGCCTGGATTCGGGGCATGGCGTATTGTTGCGAGGCGGACAATGCGGCCGAGCGCTCGCTGATGCTTTCCGAGCCCTTGGCCCTGGCGAGCCGTCAGGTCTATCGCGCCGCCGGCATCACCAATCCGCGCCGACAGTTCGATGTCGTGGAGGTGCAGGAGCCCTATTCCTGCTTCGAGCTGAACTATTACGAGAGCTTGGGGCTGTGCCCGCCGGGCCAGGCTGCCGATCTGGTGGCGTCAGGTGCCACGCAGGTCGATGGCGATATTCCGGTCAATCCATCAGGCGGTTGCATGGGGGCGAATCCAATCGGTGCAGTCGGCGTCATTCGACTGATCGAAGCTGCGACACAGGTCATGGGTCGTAACGAAAGCCACCAGATCAAGGATGCCAATCTGGCTCTCGTCCAGTCGGGCGGTGGTTGGGCCAACTTGCGCGGTTGCGCGGTCCTGAGCGCATAAGGGAGAGAGACGATGTATTCCGCACCGGACAGCCACCCCATCGATTTGTCCACTTTCCACAGTGAAATCAACCTACCCTACACCCTCACGCCGGGCCCGGCAGCCGGCACCTTTTTGGCCGAAGTGAAGAACCACAGGATCGTTGCTTCGCGCTTCGCATCGGGCAGGGTCGTTGCCCCAGCGCAAGATTTCTCATCCATCGACGGAGAGGAGTTGGAGGCTTTCGTCGAAGCGCCCCAAACCGGCACCCTCACGGCCTTCACCCGCGTTGACGGGCAGGTTATCGGGTTCATTCAGCTTGACGGTTGCGACAACGCGTTCCCGCATCGCATTCTTGCCCGCTTCGACGAGTTGTCAATTGGCCAACGCGTTACCGCCGAATGGGACGATAGCGTCGAGCAGTCGGTCCTGGCGATCAAGGGCTTCGCACTTACGCCGGATGCCCGGGCCGGGACGGTCCAGGCGCTTGATGCCACCGAAGAGCCGCTGGGCGTCATTCCCTATGCCATGAAGCTGGAGTTCGAGCATGCCTACGGGCCGTATTATGGCCGGCTCTTTGATGAGATCCGCGAGAACGGTCGTATCATGGGCGTGCGCCAACCGGGGCAGGACACCGCGCTGCTGCCGCCGCGCGAGATCGACGATATCAGCCATGCTCGCACGGGCACCTGGAAGACTTGCGCAGACACCGGGACGATCAGGGCCTGCTCTATCATCAACATGGAAGTGTATGGGGTCACCCGGAAGGTTCCGTACGTCTATGCCGAAATCGTGCTCGACGGGGCATCCACGAAGATGATCCATGTGATCGAGATCGACGATCTGGAGACGGCCAAGAACACGATTAAGCCAGGCACGCGGGTCCAGGCGGTGTGGGCACAAGGCGAGCGCAAAGGGCGCGTGTCCGACATTGAACGGTTCGAGGTTATCGACGCGTGAGCCATTATCGGATCACTTCCCTGCGCGTCGGCGAGATTTACGTCCCGCACGGCGCGTCGGTGATGCGCGATCCGATCCATTGCTGGCTGGTCCAGGGGCAAGGGCGTAACATCCTGGTCGATAGTGGAATGGCCGACATTTCTCTGGTCACGAAGCGGTTGCGGGTAAACGGCATGGGTGGCGGGCATCCCGCGCTGGTTACGGCACTGGCGGGCGCGGGACTACGTCCGGACGAGATTACGCACGTGGTGCTTACCCATCTCCATTTCGATCATGCGGACAATCTCGACTTGTTCCCTGACGCCTGCGTCGTCGTGCAACGGGCCGAGTTGATGGCCTCGGTGGACCCCGTCCCTTCGCAACGGGTGTTTTACTGGCAATCCACGCGGGACAATCTGCTGGGGCGTAAACGGCCTTCGCAACTGCAGATTGTTGAGGGCGATCACGACTTGTTTCCGGGCATCCGCTTGTTGTTCGTGCCGAGCCACACTGAAGGCATGCAGGTCGTCGTCGTCTCGACCGAGAAGGGGCGAGCCGCCTTGGTATCCGATTTGGGAGACCATTACCGCTACTGGTTTCCCGCCGATGCGCGGGCGAACAAGCACCCTCAACGGTCTCTGGCGGGCGCCTTCATCACCGGCAATATCCGCAGCGAAAGCGAGCGGGATTGGCAAAGGGCAATGGCCCGCGTGCTGACCGAAAGTGACATCGTCGTGCCTGCTCACGACTTCCGCATACCCGTGAACATCCCGGATGAATGGTTCGCGGTCCCTGAATCTTTGGAAGGCGATCTTGCACATGTGCCGCCTCCTGAAATCGAAAGCTGATATAGCCATGGACTACCACGACATCATTTTCGAGCTTCGCGATCGCATCGCGACCGTGACGCTCAACCGCCCGGATTCGATGAACGCGACGACCGATCGTCTTTACGGCGAGTTGGAGGATTTGATCCCCCGTTTGCGCTCCGATCCGGAAGTTGGGTGTGTCATCCTCACTGGTGCCGGTCGAGGGTTCTGCGCGGGGGCAGATCTCAAGAACCGCCGCACCGACCTTACCCCTTTGCAGCTCAGCGCCCGCCATCGCTGGATTCTGACGTCGATTATGGAGCCGCTCTATAAGTTGGAGAAGCCAGTAATCGCGGCCGTGAACGGTGCGGCGGCTGGTGCCGGGGCCAACATTCCGCTCGTATGCGACATCGTGATTGCGAGCGAGAAGGCGAGCTTCACTCAGTCGTTTGCGAAAGTTGGGCTCGTACCCGACTTCGGCGGTATGTATTTCCTGCAGCGTGCAGTGGGCCTGGCTCGTGCTAAGGAATTGGCGTTTACGGCCCGCAAAGTTGAAGCTGCCGAGGCCCTGGCGATCGGGTTGGTGAGCAAGGTCGTACCGCACGACGATCTCCTGGCCGAAGCTCGGGCCATGGCCCAACTCATCGTTCAGAATGCGCCGACTTCGGTGGCGATGAGCAAGGCGCTCCTCAACAAGTCGGAATATGCGACGTTCGACCAGATGGTCGAGTTCGAAATTCTCTCGCAGACCGTCGCCTTCGTTGGGCCTGACTACATGGAAGGCGTGATGGCCTTCCGTGAAAAGCGCAAGCCCGCCTTCAGTTCGGGGCCGGCGCAGACCGACCAAAGCTGGCGCTGAGCGAGAGAGGCGGAAATGGACTTCAACTACACGACCGAGGAAGTGCAGTTCCGCCAGGATCTGCGTGAATGGCTGGTTGGTGCGCTTCCGGACGGCTGGGGCGACACTGTTTTCGAACCAGAGGACGAAGACGAGCGCGCGATGTTCCGCCTCGCGTGGGAACGCAAGCTTTACGCGGGCGGATGGAGCGGCATCAATTGGCCGGTCGAGTACGGTGGTCGCGGCGCGACGTTGATCGAGAGGGCCATCTTCGCCGAGGAAATGGCGCGAGCCAAGGCACCTGAAGGCCTTAACATCATTGGCCACAACCTTGCCGGAACCACAATCCTTCGCCACGGAACGGAGGAACAGAAAAAGCGGTTTCTGCCCAAGATCATCTCGTCCGACGAAGTCTGGTGCCAAGGCTTTTCCGAACCCAACGCCGGGTCCGATCTCGCCTCTGTCAGGACGCGTGCGCGCAGGCACGGCGACAAGTTCATCGTCAACGGGCAAAAAATCTGGACCAGTTACGCCCAGTATTCCCAATGGTGCTTTGCCCTCGTGCGGACCGACCCGGATGCTCCCAAGCACAAGGGCCTAAGCTTCCTGCTGATTGACATGAACAGCCCTGGCATCTCCATCCGGCCATTGCGGCAGATTTCCGGGGAATCCGAGTTCAACGAAACGTTCTTCGATGACGTCGAGGTGCCAGTCGAAAATATCGTCGGCGATATCAACGATGGCTGGCGCATTGCCATGACGACCCTTGCTTATGAACGCGGACCGGAAGACGCCCTGGGGCGCCAGGTCCGTTTCAAGCAGGAACTGGAGAAGCTAATCGAGACTGCCGAGCAGACGTTGCAAGGTGGAAAGAAAATCATCGACGATCCGGTGGTACGCCAGAAGCTGGCAAAGTCGATCGCCCAGGTTGAAATCATGCGTCTCAACGCGGTGCGCACGTTCAGCAAATATCTGAACGGCGAAGAGCGCGGCCCCGATGCATCGATCATCAAGCTCTACTGGAGCCACGCGGCGCAAGATATGTACGAGACCGCCCTGGATATTCTGGGTCCGGTTGCGCCGATTGCGGCGCCGGACCCCGCCAGCGCGGGGGGCGGGCGGTTCCAGCTCAGCTACCTGCAGTCGAAAGCGTTCACGATCTACTCCGGATCCTCAGAGATTCAGCGCAACATTATCGGCGAGCGCATGCTCGGGCTGCCGCGGTGAGGGGGAGGAGCAATGAATTTTGCGTTCAATGAAGAGCAAAAAAGCTTGGGCGAAACGCTGGGCCAGTTGTTGAGCGATTTTCCTCAACTGACGGCCCCAGACCCGGCAGAAGGTCGCCCTACGGACCTGTGGTCAGCGCTCAGCGAACTGGGTCTCTTCTCGCTTCTGGTCCCTGAGGAAGATGGAGGGGTCGGGCTCAGCTTTGTCGATGTGGCACTTGCCATTGAGGCGCTGGGATCCGGGTTGGCCCCGTCGATCGTGGCGTCCACACTGGTCGCTACCGACATTATCGCGCTGTACGGAAACGAGAATCAAAAGGCGCGTTGGCTTCCACGGATCACGGAAGGCGAGATGAAGATCGCTATTGCTTCATTGGAAGCAGGGCAGGGCTACGACCCCGAAGACGTGCAGACCGTGATCGGCGGCAATGGCATTACTGGGCGTAAGATACTTGTGGGCGATGCCGACCGGGCTGATGCCTTCCTGGTGCTGGCGCGCTGTGACGGGTCGCCGTGCCTCGCCATGATTGCGCGTGATGCGCGTGGAGTGGCGTTACGGCAGCATGAAGATATTGATCCTTCGAGCGGCTTCTTCGAACTCATCCTGGATGCGGCTTCGGTGGCGGACGACGCGCTGATTAGCCACAAGGCGCCGGAAGCTGCGATCGCCCGCCTGATCGACGTGGCGGCGACGGTCTACGCAGGCATGCAGATCGGGATCGCGGCCCGGATGCTGGATACTACCGTTGAATACGTGAAGACCCGCGTTCAATTTTCCCAGCCTATCGGGGCATTCCAAGCACTGAAGCATCGCTGCGCGGACATGGCTGTTGCCATCGAGGCCGGTCGTTCGGCTGCTTACTATGCCTTCTGGGCTGTGGCCGAGGATGCTCAGGATCGAAGCCGGGCGGCCTCCATGGCCAAAGCCTATTGCGGCGAAACCGCGCGAGACGTTTGCAATCAGGCGATTCAGCTTCACGGCGGCATGGGTTTCACTTGGGAACTAGGCCTCCATCGCTTCCTGCGCCGTGCCAAAGTTCTGGAGCATGGGTTCGGAAACCATGTGTGGCATTACGAGCGCGTGATGGCGACCTCGCTTGCGGCGCAGATGGCGCTGCATGAGCCGCAGCCAGCGCTGGTGAACTGAAGAAATTACAAAGCGGGATGTCCTGGCAATGAGCGATCAACTCGCGCGTGACCTCGAAATAATGGTGACGCTCTTTCAATCCGGCGGGTGGAGCGCTCTTTCGATCGAGACTCTGGCGTTCAGCCTTGTACTTTCGAGTGATACGGAGGGTGGCGCCATCGCGGCAAGTGTCCCTCGTGTGGCTATGCAACCTTCTATCGCGTCCGTGCCTCCGGTGGCGGCGGCTGCCGAGCGTGATGCCGTTCTGGCGCCCATATCATCGCCCTGTGGCATCGATCCGACTTGGTTGGTCATGACCGCCCCGAACTTGGGCACATTCTACCGGTCACCAAAGCCCGGAGCGCCGCCCTTCGTCGAAGTAGGCCAGCGGGTCGAGCCAGGCATGGAGATATGTCTGATCGAGGTCATGAAACTGTTTACTTCGGTAACGGTCGAAGTGGCCGGCACGGTCAGGCACATCGCCGTGGCCGATGCCGACGTGGTCGAAGGCGGTCAGGCGCTGATTTATCTCAGCCAAGACTAGTCATTGGGATGGTTGCCGAAAAGGTAACAGGAGAGGGTAGCGAATGGCTCATATTGAATTTCTTGATGAAACGATGCGCGATGGGCAGCAGAGCCTGTGGGGGCTGCGCATGCGCGCTGGCATGGCGCTTCCGGTTTCGCCGCTAATCGACAAGACTGGTTTCAGCACCATCGACCTGACAGGCGGCGGCATGCTGGACGTGCTCACCCGGTATTGTCAGGAAAACTATTGGGAAGGACTCGATCTTCTCGTCGAGTCCATGCCGAACACGCCGTTGCGCGCCGGGTTGCGCGCAAACGCGAATGTGACCTTCGGCATAACTCCGCCGGCACTGATGGACCTGTGGGTGAAGCGCTTGTGTGCCCACGGTATTCGATCGTTCTGGATTTACGATGTCCTGTTCGGGATCGAGAACATGCTTCGTCTTGCGCGAGTGGCGAAGGAAGCCAACGGCGCCGCGGTGGCAGGGGCGATCATGTTCGCTCTTTCGCCCGTGCATACGGACGAGTTCTTCGTCTCGAATGCGAGGAAGCTGGCGGAAAGCCCGGACATCGACTCGATCCTTTTGTACGATACCGCCGGCGTGCTGGAAAAGGACCGGATCGAGCAACTGGTGCCGGCGCTCGTCAAGGCGGCGGTTGGCAAACCCCTGGAATTCCACTCGAACAACCTCCTGGGTCTGTCCGCAAAAGCCTACCTCGATGCGATCGATTGCGGAGTCACAGTGATCCACACCGCGAGCCGACCCATGGCGAATGGTCCGTCCGTGCCTTCGACCGAGATCATGGCCAGGAACATCCAGTTGCGTGGCCACACCCACAGCCTGGATGAATCGCTGTTTGAACCGGTTGCGACCCACTTCCGCGATGTCGGCAAGGCGGCTGGCTTTCTGGTCGATCAATACGCCGAATACGATGAGTTCTCGATCCAGCATCAGATTCCGGGCGGCATGATGGGCACTTTCAAAGCCCAACTGGCGATGCATAAGATGATGGACAAGTTGCCAGAGGTACTGGACGAAGTGGCGGCGGTCCGTCGCGATCTGGGCTACCCGGGGATGGCAACGCCGTTCAGCCAGCTCGTCGGTATTCAGGCCGTCCTCAATGTCGTCACCGGCAAGCGCTATGGGACGATCCCCGATGAGGTCATCCAGTATGCGGCAGGCTTCTACGGCGATACCGTTGCGCCAGTTGATCCCGCAGTGCTCGATCGGATCATGACGAGCGCGCGGGCAGAGGAAGTGCTTGCAAACCCGCCTAAGGCCCCCAGCATCGAAGAATTGAAGAAGCAGTACGGCACCGACGACGAGGACGAGCTTCTCTATCGCGCATTCGTGCCCCAGGCCGACATCGAGAAGATGCGTGCCGCCGGTCCGGTACGCAGGGACTACCCTATGCTTTCGTCGCCGGAACTGGATCAGGTGCGCAAGCTGATGCAAATAGCCACGATCCCGGTGGTCGAGATGAAGTCCGCAGAATTCAGCGTCAGTCTTCGGCGCGAGGGCTAAAAAAGACGGCGGCCGGGTTTCGCACCCGGCCGCTGCCCTGACGGGTTACTCTGAACGAACGTCAAAGTGCGGTGAGGCCACCGTCAATGATGTATTCGGACCCGGTTATGAAGCCGGACTCGTCGGATGCGAGGAACACGACAAGGTTCGAAACGTCCTCAACCTCGCCAACGCGCTTGATCGGCACCGATCCACTGGCGACCTTGATCTGATCCTCATCTAGCGCGGCAGTCATCATTGGGGTCCGGATGTAACCGGGATGAACCGAGTTCGCTCGGATGGCGTGCTCACCATATTCGATGGCAACTTGCTTGGTCAGGCCGCGAACCGCGAACTTGCTGGCTGCGTAGGCAGAATTAGGCGTGCCGTAGATCGCCACGATGCCCGAAATCGAAGAAACATTCACGATCGATCCGCCGCCCGCGCGGATCATCGAAGGGATCACGTGTTTGGTGCCCAGAAATGTAGCGGTGAGATTTATCGCACAGACTTTCAAAAAGTCGGCTTCCGCCAGATCTGCGGTTTTCACCCCTGGGCCTAGGATGCCTGCGTTATTGACCAGTACGTTGATGGGACCGAATTGCTTTTCCCCAGCGTCTATCACCGTCTGCCAATCGCTTTCGCGAGACACATCATGACGGATAAACAGGCTTCGCTCACCCAGTTCGGCAGCCAATTGGTTGCCTGCGTCCTCGTTAATGTCGGTGAAAATCGTCAGCGCGCCCTCGTGCACAAAACGACGAGCGTGCTCGGCGCCCATGCCCTGAGCAGCCCCTGTGATGATCGCAACTTTGCCTTCGAGTCTTCCCATCACCCTCTCCAAATTCCGATTAAACGTCGGATAGATATGAAGTATGCCATATTTTTGAAGGCATTGATACAGATGCCAAAGAAAATTCCGACGAATGATCTTTTAATGTTTGGCGTGCGGCGCTATGATGGCGGCAAGATCATCGGGCCACTCAGCGCCTGGGGCAAATATGGAGTGGGTGAATGGAAGCGGCTATGACGACTTCTGCCGGTATGATGGAGCGACCCGAGCACGTCCCTGCCGATCGAGTCTTCGATTTCGATATCTATCGCGATGTGCCTGAAGGCATGGATTTCCATCAGAGCTGGCGCGAAACGATGGCGAATGCGCCATACCCTCTGATGTGGACGCCGCATAACGGTGGGCATTGGGTTGCTCTGCGTGCAGATGTTTCAGATACGGTGATGTCGGATTTCGAGCGCTTTTCCAACCACACCGTCCTGGTGCCCAAGGATACGGCGGGCGAGGCCTATCGCTTGATTCCGCTGTCTCTGGATCCGCCAGAGCACCGCCCTTTCCGCAACCTGTTGAATGAGAATCTCGGTCCCAAGCCACTGAAGCCGATGGAGCAAGTGGTCGTTGACCTGGCGGTCAGCCTGATTGACGGCTTTAAGGAAAATGGCCGCTGCAATTTCACGCATGAGTTCGCCGAACAGTTTCCCGTGCGGATATTCATGCGCATCGTCGATCTGCCGGTGGAAGATTTGCCCACCCTTAAGCACCTGGCGGACCAATATACCCGCCCGGACGGTTCCGTGCCTCTGGACGAGGTGACTCAGCGTTTCCGCGATTACTTGCGACCGATCATCGCTACGCGCCGCGCGTCTCCCGGTGAGGATATGATCAGCCGGATGATCAACGGGCAGATTGGCGGGAGGCCCTTGAGCGACTTCGAAGCAGAGAACATCTGCATACAGGTGCTAGTGGGCGGGCTGGACACCGTGGTGAACATGTTAGGCTTCATTTTCTCCTATTTGGCGCGCGACCATGACCTGCGTCGCGCGATCGCGGCTGATCTAAGCCGTATCGACGACGCTTTGCTGGAGTTCTTTCGTCGCTTCCCAGTGGTGTCCTCGTCGCGCGAAATCATGCGCGGTGGAATTCGAGGGCGTGCAGCTCAAGCCGGGGGATATGGTTATGGCGCCGACGGTGGTCGTCGCCATGGACGATGCCATGAACGACGATCCCCTGGCATTTCGGCTGGGACGCAAGGGCCGTGCCCACTCCACCTTTGGCAAGGGCTCGCATACGTGCCCCGGTGCGCATCTGGCGCGGATGGAAATGAAGATCGTCTTGCGGGAATGGTTTGCGCGTATTCCTGAGTTCCGCTTGGCGGACGACGCACCCCTGCGCTACTCCAACGGCATTGTCGGCAGTGTGAAACCGTTCGTGCTTGAGTGGGATGTGTGAGGTGAACGGGTCAGAGCGCCTGGCGTTCGGAGCGTTCACGGTCGAAGTTGCTAAAGATGGCGTCGCGCTGCTTTGCCTGGATCGACAACCCGTAAACGCGGTGTCGATCAGCGTCTACGAGGATCTCGGGCGGGTCATCGATCATGTAGAGGGAAGTGATCGCATTCGCGCGCTCGTGTGGGCTGCCGCCCCCGATGCTCGTGCATGGTGCGGCGGGGCCGATCTTCGCGATTTCGACGGGATCGACCTCGAAGGGCGTAAGGCGCGCTATGGCTTTATTAACGAGCAGCTTCCCCGGTTCTTTCGCATGGACCGTCCCGTAATCGCTGCCATAAGTGGAGCTACGATCGGGATTGGGATGATCTTTGCTGCGTTGTGCGACATGCGCATCGCTGCCGAGGACGCCGTGTTCGCTTGTCCCGAAATCGATTACGGGCTTGTCGCGGGAGGGGCAGGCCTCTTCTCGCTCGTCAACATGCCCGAGGGTAAGGTGAGGGAGATGCTCTTCACTGGCGCAAAGTTCAGCGGTCGCGATCTAGAATCCACTGGATTTTTCAATTACGTGCTGCCGCGGGCCGAGGTTTTACCGCGCGCCCTATTCATTGCGCGGGCTATCGCCGCCAAGAGCCTGCCTGCGATACAGGCACGAAAAATGGCTTCGAGCAGGCTTGAGGGCCTGGGCTGGTCACAAGCGTACCTCGATGCGCAGTCACTTACCGCCCAGCTCACCTTGGGTTGCGATGGCGGCGAAGGCGTGAAAGCGTTCCTCGAGCATCGCGCCGCAGCCTATCGGGATATTTAACGTGAACCGGCTGCTTCCGCTTCCAGCATTGCAATCAGCCGCTCGGCGATTTCTGTGCCGGCCTTGGTCAGGTTGCGTGGCCTTCTATAAAGCAACCAGGTGATAATGAGCTGGTTGACGCCGCCCAAGAGCAAGGCGGCCGTCTCGTAGGGGTCGCTGTCTTTCTTGATCCATCCTTCGCTCATGCCTTGGCGGATCAGGAAAACGATCACTCGCGCGAAATCGTCGATTGTGTGGCGTAACTCGGCTTCAATGACAAAGACGCTAGGCCAAATTTCCAAATAGAGCAGACGCGCCCATTCCGCATGTTCTCGGGCATAATCCGCAGACATTACCAGATAAAGCATGAGCCGATCTTTGGCTGTTTCTTTACCTTCTGCAGCTTTATAATAGAGCTCGAAAAAGTCGGCCAAGTGCGACAACGGCACATCATATGCCAAATCTTCCTTGGACTTGTAGTATTCGTAGAGCGTCGAGGTTGAGATGCCTGCTTCGGCGGCAATGTCGGCGATACGCGAACGCGATATCCCATCTCTTGCAAAAACCCGAAGAGCTGCGGTCAGGATTTGCTGCTCAGTCCGCTTGCTCCGATCCTGCTTGCGCTCCGTCGCGCGCTTAGGGCGGTGAGAGATTTCGCGAAGCAAGGCATCCCAGGCGGTCTCGCCCTGGGGTGTCGCCAACTCGCCAGTATCATTTGTGCTCTTACTCGCCACGCAATTCTCCGAAAATGGCGTTCTCGCGGTTCGAGACGTCCTTTCATGTCGAATGGCCATCAATGCCGTTACATCGGGCTGAGCGCAAGATTAAAGCCGCATAGTTGCCCGATTTGCGATAGCTGGGTCCAGGTTGAATTGTATCGAAAGTGCCGAATTTCCGAAGGTATGCGCTCGCGGCGTACTGAGCGTTATCTATTTTTCCGACAAAACATCGATTTTTGTTGACGCTCGTGTCACGTGAGTTTAGCTCTTGGGTAACGGGAAAGTCAGGCTGAAAGGCCGATTAACGGCTTCAAGTGGGAGAGATGGGGACGGAAGGAGTGGCGGAGTTTCCGTACGTCCATCCGGATCATGCCCTGCTCGCAGCCTTCGCCTAGTAAGGGCAGGGGACATATCATGGTTGACTTCGCGCAAGCGGCCGAGCGACTGATAAAAGCTTACAATCGCAAAGATTTCAAGGGGATGGAGGCGCTTATCGCGCCAGATATCGACTTCGCGCACTTCAATCGCGACTTCGTGCTGAGCGATAGGAATGCTCTGCTCGAAGTGCTTGGAGGTTTCGCGAAATCCTACGTGCCTGACCGCCATTTTGAAGTGCCGGAGCGGGTCACTGTCGCTGGTTCCATCGTCGTGCGTGAGGCTTGGTATGTAGGGACGGCAGCAGTCGATCTTCCGGGGTTCGGCGCGGCAGGCGAGGGCTTTCGCCTGAAGTTTTGCAGCGTCATGCGGTTCGATGCCGAGGGTGTGCTTGTAGAGTGGAAAGATCACGGCTGAACTGTCGAGCTTTTAAGGCAGCGGGATATCTAGAAAGGTGAGTTCATGAAAGTTGGCATGTTTCAGACGCCGTTCCTTCGCCCGGAACGCACGCCTCGCCAAGTATTTGAATGGGCGCTGCGCCAGGCCGTTCATGCCGATAAGATCGGTTTCAGCGAATATTGGATCGGCGAGCATGCAACGCTCAACTGGGAAGGCATCCCTAGCCCTGAACTCGTGATTGCTGCTGCCGCGCTGCAGACGCAGCAGATCAAGTTCGGGCCATTGGCGCATCTCCTGCCGTATCATCACCCTGCAACCCTCGCGATCCAAACGGCCTGGCTCAGCCAGATACTGGAAGGCCGGTATATGCTCGGTGTGGCAACCGGCGCCTACCCAACCGACGCTGCGCTGCGCGGCATCACAGACATGTCCAAAAACCACGCCATGATGCTTGAAGCCATCGATATTATGGAGCGGGTGTGGAAGGGCGAACCTTTCCAGATGGAGGGCCAGTTCTGGAACGCTGGCTACCCCGAGCCCAATCCTAAGAAGCCGCTGCGCGACACGCGCCCCTGGGGCGGAGAGATGCAGATGGCCATGACCGGCCTCAGCGCGCCATCTCCGTCGATCAGTTTTGCCGGCAGTCATGGGTTTTTGCCGGCCTCGGTTTATGCCGGCAACGAATTCCTTCGCAGCCACTTCGACACGTACCGCGAGAAGATGGAAGAGAACGGTCGCCAGGCTGACCGCTCAGCTCATCGCGTGGTTCGTGACGTTATTGTCGCGGAGACCGATGCCGAGGCGCGCAAGTTGGCGCTTGAGGGCGGTATCGAGCATGCGTGGAATGAATATATCAAGCCCACCTACGAACGCTTCGGCGTGCTCAAGCACTTGCTGCATGACGATTCCGTAGATCCCGCAGACGTCGATGGAGAGTACTTGGCCGAGCACGTCTGGATCGTCGGTTCGCCGGAAACGGTGCGGCAGAAGATGGAGCACTGGTTCGATGATCTGGGCGGGCCCTTCGGCACGTTACTGATCTACAGCCACGACTATATCAATGACCCGGAGCCGTGGGAGCATTCCATGGATCTGCTCGTCAATGAAGTGGCGCCTCAGCTTTCGAGCGAACAGTCGCAGGCGGTCGCCTGAACATGGGGCGGCTTGAGGGCAAGGTCGCGGTGATAACCGGTGCTTCTCAGGGCATGGGAGAGGCTCATGCCCGGCTGTTCGTTCGCGAAGGTGCTCAGGTCGTCATTACCGACATCAACGTCGGGCTAGGGCAATCTCTGGCGGACGAATTGGGGAAGAATTGCTTTTTCGTACGGCAGGATGTCTCCAGTTCAAGCGACTGGGCAGAAGTCGTCGATGCGGCGCGGTCTCGGTTCGGGCCGGTTGAAGTTCTGGTGAATAACGCGGGGACGATCGGACCCGTCAAAAGCTTGCTCGATTTTTCGGAAGAGGAATTCCTGAACGTTTGTGCTGTCAATCAACTCGGGGTTTTCCTCGGTATGAAGGCAGTCGTTCCAGGAATGATCGCTGCCGGACGGGGTTCGATCGTCAACATATCGTCCATCGCCGGGATGTTGGGAACGAAGGCTTCGTCGAACGCTGCCTACTGCGCCAGTAAGTTCGCCGTACGGGGAATGAGCAAGTTGATCGCAGCACAATATGGGCATGTCGGCATTCGGGTCAATTCGGTGCATCCGGGATACATCCTGACGCCGATGATGATTGCAGCCACTGACGAGAACGGCGGCGGGGCGGCAGAAGCGATTCCGCTGGGAAGGCTGGCCCGGCCTGAAGAGGTATCCAACGTGGTCCTTTTCCTGGCCTCCGATGAAGCCAGCTTCGTGTCCGGCGCGGAACACGTGGTCGATGGAGCCATGATAGCAGGTTGATACGGTTACCCGGGACGAACAACGGGAGGAGAGGATAATGAAAATGAAGGCGATATTCTCAAGCGCTTCGTTCATGGCGCTTACTATACCGCTGGCGCAAACTGCGCTGGCGCAAGAAGCACCGCCACCGCCGCCTGAAAAGGCTCCGAGCGCTGCGACCACCAATGAAATCATCGTTACCGCGAATAAGCGTGCGCAATCGGTCAACGATGTCGGTCTGACGATCCAGGCCGCGAGCGGCGTCGAACTGGCGCAGCGGGGCATCACCAGCCCCAGCGAACTGTCCAAGCTCGTGCCCGGCTTCACCTTCACGCAATCCCTCTATTCGACGCCGGTGTTTACGCTGCGTGGTATCGGTCTTTATGACGCCACTTTTGGCGCCGCACCTTCGGTATCGGTCTACACCGATCAGATTCCGCGCAACGTGCCGGTTATGTCCGATGCCCTAGAACTTGATATCGAGCGGGTGGAAGTACTGAAGGGTCCGCAAGGTACGCTTTTTGGTCAGAGTTCCACTGGCGGCGCGATCAACTACATCGTGGGCAAGCCTACCAAGGACTTCCATGCCGGTTTTGACGCGTCGTACGAGCGCTTCAACAAGGCGGAGGTCGGCGGCTTCGTCAGCGGGCCGCTGGCTGACAACGTCCAGGCACGGCTTGCCGTCAAGGGCGTTTCCGGCGGGGCCTGGCAGCGCAGTCTTTCTCGGCCGGATGACGAAAATGGCGACCAGCGCAAGCTCATGGCTCGCCTTTCGCTCAACTTCCAGCCAACCGAACGCCTCAGCGTCGAGTTGATGGCGACTGGCGTTCGGGACCGTTCCGACCCGCTCGCGCCGCAATATGCCGGCACGGTGCTGAACATCTATGGCAGCCAGGCCCAAGCGGCTGCTTCCGGCAATCCTTACGCTCAAGTTGATCCCCAGCGTTATGCCGACCTTACGACGCCAACTTCGGCAGGTTACGACGCATCTTTCACCGGTCGGCAGTCTATTGTCGTTGGTCGACTGAGCAGCTCTGACGCGGCAGTCGCAGCGGGAGCAAATGCCTTGCTTGGCACGCCGGTCAGCAACAAGGCCCGCGATGCGGACTGGACGCAAGGTCTGCTTGGGCGTTCAGACAACAGCTACTACCAATTCGCCGGCCGCGGCGACCTGGAACTGAGCGACACGCTCAAGCTGACATATATGGGGGCGCTCGCGAAGCAGAAGCTTGCATACAATCAAGATCTTGATGGCACTTCGGCTCAGGTTGTCGATGTACCCCTGTTCGGCAATGTTCGATCATTCAACCAGGAACTGCGATTGGCTCTTGATACCGACCGGTTCAACGGCATCATCGGCGCCAGCTACGACAATCTTCGGACATCCCAGAACAACTACTTCTATCTCGGCGACTATTCAGCAAATGCCGACTTGATAACGACCACCCTCAACAACTACGATTCTCGCATGCGTAGCTATGGGTTGTTCGCAAACGGTGAATTCAAGATCACGCCGCAGTTGACCATACAAGGTGGGATCCGATATACGAACAATAAGCAGCAGGCGACGTACTGCTACAATGATCCGGCCAGCGACGCGGGTCAAGGAACGGCGATCCTCTACGGCTCAGCTCTCAACAGCGTTCCCATCAATATTTTGCCGGGTCAGTGTTTTCCGACGACGGGCGATCTTCTGACCGGGACTGCGGTATCGACGCTTACGCCGGTCACATCTCATCTGAAAGAAGACAACGTGTCTTTCCGCGTCGGAGCGAACTATAAGTTCGATCAAGGCACGCTTTTGTACGCCACGGTGAGCCAAGGCTACAAAGCCGGCATTTTCTCCGCGATCGGCGCCTCCAAAGTCAGTCAGTATTCGCCCGCTACCCAAGAGAAGGTCATTGCATACGAAGGCGGCTTCAAAATGCCGTTGGCCGGAGATGCCGTTCAGTTGAATGGTGCCGTTTTCTACTACGATTACTCTGACAAGCAAGTTCGTGGTCGTGTTCAGGATGCCGTCTTTGGCCTGCTGGAGAAGATGCTCAACGTACCAAAATCCTATGTCTTCGGCCTTGAAGGCGACCTGGTCGTGCGTCCTACCAAGGGCTTAAGGATCTCGGCTGGAGCCACATACCTAAAGAGCAAGGTTAGCTCTGATTACTCAACGACGCCCGACGGGTTCGCAATCTATAACGCTGCCGGCTACACCGGCAATTTCAAAGGCTCGCCACTTCCGTACACACCCAAGTTCAGCGCCAATGCGGACATCCAGTACGATATTGCCGTATCGGACAATCTCAACGCGTTCGTGGGGGCAGGGCTTACCTACCAGAGCCGTCAGAATACAACGTTCCACAATGCCAGCCTGCCGGCTGACGACTTCTACATCGATGGCTACGCGCTTCTCGATCTTCGCGCAGGGGTCAGCAGCCAGGACGGGCGGTGGCGGGTGACTGCCTATGGCCGCAACGTCACCAACAAGTCGTATGTCACGGCCGTATCGACTTATCTCGATACGCTGATCCGCTATCGCGGCAAGCCGACTGTCTACGGGCTGTCGCTCGCGTACCGCTACTGAGATCCCCCTGCCAGGTGCGGCGACGTTCGTCGCCGCACCTCCTTTTTCGGACCGATGCCAATGACCGACTCGTTGTTCCCCGATGCTTTGAAGATCCTGCTCGAAGAATTTACTCGGTCCGGCATTCGCGAACTGCATGTTCGAAAAGCAGATTTCGAAATCTATCTGTCAACTGAGCCTGGCTCGTCTGCCCGGTCACTGATCCAAACGGTTCCTGCTGCGGCCTCCGCTAATGCCTCTGCCCCTGTCGCCAAGGTTGCACCGCCTTCGCCGCCAGTTACGCAGGCGCCGGCGGCCGCATCTGCAAGCGCTTTGCCCGAAAACGCCATTATCGTGACAGCGCCCAACCTGGGGACGTTCTATCGGGCGCCCAAGCCTGGCGCCGCAAATTACGTCGAGGTCGGCTCCACCGTAAGTGCGGGCGACGAGTTGTGCCTGATCGAGGTGATGAAACTGTTCACGGCCTTGCGGGCCGAGACCGCCGGCAGGGTTCACGCCGTCCTCGTCGAGGACGGAGCGATGGTCGAGGGCGGGCAGCCCCTCTTTGCGCTGGTGAGTGAATAATGGCTATCAAGCGACTGTTCGTAGCGAACCGTGGCGAGATCGCGCTGCGTATCGTCCGTGCGGCCCAGGCCCTCGACATCGAGACGGTTGTGGCGGTCTCCGATGCCGATCGCGATACCGCAGCGGCCCGTCTGGCAGACCGTGCCGTTGTGCTGGGGCCAGCGGCAGCAGCAAAGAGCTATCTCGATCCACGGCTGATCGTTCATGCCGCAAAGGAAAGCGGCTGTGATGGCCTGCACCCGGGGTACGGTTTCCTGTCCGAGCGGGCGATCCTGCCACGCCTTTGCGCCAAGCACGGCATCGCCTTCGTAGGTCCCGAACCGGATGTCATCGATGAACTGGGTGACAAGCTGCGGGCGCGTGCAATGGCCAAGGCGGCCGGTGTCCCGCTCGTGCCTGGCAGCGACTGCGTTGCTACAGCAGCAGACGCCCGCCGCGAGGGCGACCGCATCGGATACCCGGTATTGCTGAAGGCATCAGCCGGTGGCGGCGGGCGTGGTATGGTGATCGCCAACAACGGGGATGAAGCAGAGGCAGGCTTTCATCGCGCTTCGGCAGAAGCAGTAGCTGCCTTTGGCGATGGCACGTTGTTCATGGAACGCTTCGTCCCCCAGGCCCGCCACGTCGAGGTCCAACTCATGGGTGATGGCTGCGGAACAGTCGTTCATTTCGGGGAGCGGGATTGCTCGGTTCAGCGACGCTATCAAAAGCTGATTGAGGAGGCGCCTTGCGCTGCCATGCCGGACCATTTGAGGTCGCAGCTTCACCAGTCAGCCGTGAACCTGGCAGCGAGTGTCAATTACCGCAACGCCGGAACCGCCGAATTTCTTTACGATGTCCAGCGCGAGGAATTCTATTTCATCGAAGTGAACGCGCGTATCCAGGTCGAGCACCCGGTTAGCGAGATGATCTCCGGTTTCGATCTGGTGCAAGAGCAGATCCGGATCGCGGGAGGCGCGCGGCTTTCGATCGATCAGCAGGCTGTCGTATTGTCGGGCCATGCCATCGAGTGCCGGATCAACGCCGAGGATGTGCATCGCGATTTCCTTCCCAGTCCTGGCCGTATCAGCCGATGGGAACCGCCAGCAGGGCCGGGTATCAGGCTCGATAGCCACATGTCGGCAGGCGCGATGATCCCGCCGTTCTACGATAGCATGGTTGGAAAGCTGATCGTCCATGGGACGGACCGGGGGGATGCGATCGCCAAGCTTTCCAACGCGATCGACGCATTTGTGGTGGAGGGCGTTCCGACGACGCTGGACCTACACCGGGCTATCATCGCGCACCCGGATTTCGTGGAAAATCGCATTCATACGCGATGGTTGGAACAGGTGTTTCTGCCTGGATTCGGAAAGAAGGCAGCATGACGGGATCCCAGGATACCGCCACCCAGGCGATCAACGATGCTCGGGCCTTGCTCGACACACTGGTCGCGAATGGATGGCACGAGATGCACGTCGTCTCCGGCGATACCGAAATCTTCCTCGCTGCCCAGGGCGGTGGCCGAAATCCGATGCGCGACGTTATGGTATCGGCAACCGCCGCCACGCCGGCACCGGAGAACGTCGCCGTTCCCAGCCGTGAGGTCGAGGTAAAGGCTCCCCATGTCGCAACGCTGGTGAGCCTGGTCGCTGTCGACACGATGGTGATGGCGGGCCAGCGGGTCGCCACCATCCGGGTGCTCGATGACGAAATGGAGCTTCCCGCAGAGGTGTCGGGAACGGTCGCTCGGGTGAATGCGGCGGCAGGCGATCTTCTGGACTACGCAACGCCGATCGCCGTCATTGCAGAGGGTGTGTGATGGGTGAGGTAATCAACAACATTGCCGTGTGCGGCGCGGGCGCGATGGGCTCTGGTATCGCTCAGGTTGCAGCGCAAGCGGGTGTGCGGGTGTTTGTGTTCGATGTCAGTGCGGATGCCCTTACCACAAGCCGCAACCGTACTCTTGCCGATGTGGGAAAACTGATTGCCAAAGGCAAGCTTACCGCAGAGCAAGGGGCCCAGATTGGAGAGCGGATGCGCTGGACCTCCGATCTAGAGCAGCTCGGCAATTGCGATCTGGTGATCGAGGCCATAATCGAAGATGCCGATATCAAGGCGCAGTTGTTCGAGCGTCTTGAGGGCGTTTTGCGACCGGATGCAATCATTGCGAGCAACACTTCCTCCCTGCCGATTTCCCGGCTTGCGCGCAGCTTGCAACATCCAGAGCGCTTTGTCGGAATGCATTTCTTCAACCCGGCTACCGTGATGCGGCTCGTCGAAGTGATTTCGGGAGCGGCGACCGCGCCAGCGGTTGCACAGCGGGTGCTGGAGGCGGCGCAGGCGTGGGGGAAGATCGCCATACCGGTAGCCGATGTGCCGGGGTTCATAGTCAACCGCGTGGCCCGTCCCTTCTACGCCGAGGCCTTTGCCGCGCTCAACGAAGGGGCGGCAGAACCGGAAGCGATCGATGCCTTGTTCAGGGCCGCCGGTTTTCGAATGGGGCCGTTGGAACTTACCGATCTGATTGGTCAGGACGTAAACTTCGCCGTCGCGCGATCCGTGTTCGATTCCTACTATGGACGGACGCGGTTCGTACCGCAACTGCGTCAGGCTGCGTTGGTAGATGCTGGGTGGTTGGGGCGCAAATCCGGACGAGGCGTTTATGAATACGGTGATGCAATTGCGCCGGCGGCTGTTCGCATTGGGGTAGCTCCTGAAGTGTGTGCCGAGCACCGGCAAGCGGCGAATGCGCTGAAAGATGCCCCTCCGGGCACGTTCGTCCGCTGCGGCGCGCTTTTCGTCGGCGTAACTCAGGGCCTCACGGCCCGGCAGGAGAGCCGTGCGCTTCGAGCGTCTGTCGCGCTGCTCGATTGGTCACCATCGGAGGGAACCGGACCGGTGGGCTTTGCCGTGTCCGCCAAGGAAGCCAGCGTGGCAGCGTTGGGGACTCTTGCGGCAATGGGCAAGACCGGCGTGGAGCTTAGCGACCGGCCGGGTCTCATAGTCGCGCGCACGCTTGCCCAGCTCGTCAATGCGGCTGGAGACGCAGTGCTGCAGCATGTCGCGGACGAAGCGGGGATAGACGCGGCGCTCAAGAACGGGGCCAACTATCCGTTCGGCCCGTTCGCGTGGGCCGATCGGCTGGGTCGAAAGGTGCTTGTGGATCTGCTCCATGCAGTTGCCGAGGGAACGGGAGACCCCCTTTATAATCCATCCCAATACCTGAGGAATGCGGCATGAACGCCCACCAGGATATTCTGATCGTTGAGAAAGTCGATGACGCTGTTTTGCTGCTGCGCCTGAACCGCCCGGAAAAGCGAAACGCGCTTGCTACCGATCTGCTGAGCCGTGTCGCCGATGCACTCGACAAGGCTGCGGTAGACCCGGAGGTACGGACGGTCGTCATTACCGGCTCGGAGCGGTTCTTCGCGGCGGGCGCTGACATCAAAGAGCTCGCCTCGCGCGATACGGGCGGAGCGTTGGCCGATCCACGGCCTGCGATCTGGAGCCGGATACGCGGCTTTGCCAAGCCTTTGATCGCAGCTGTCGAGGGATGGTCGCTTGGGGCGGGAAACGAACTCGTCATGTGTTGCGACTTGGTGGTGGCGGGTACGAGCGCCTTGTTCGGCCAACCGGAAACCAACCTGGGCATCATTCCTGGCGCCGGCGGGACAGCCATTCTCCCCCGCATCGTGGGACGTACCCGCGCGATGGAGATGGTTCTGCTTGGCGATCCGATGACGGCAAGCGAGGCGCATCAGGCCGGTCTCGTTTCCACAGTCGTGGAGGACGGCCAATCGTTGCACGTGTCGCTCGATCTGGCCAAACGCATCTCCTCGCGCGCTCCGCTGGCAATGCAACAAGCCAAGGCCATGGTGCGCGCCACCTTCGAGATGCCGCTGGCAGCTCATATGGCGCTCGAACGACAGGCATTCTCTGCCCTTTTCGGTACGACTGACAAGAGGGAGGGGGTTACGGCCTTTCTTGAGAAACGTAAGCCCGAATGGAAAGGCTTGTGAACGGCTCGATGCAAGGCACGGACGCTGTGCAGGAAGGCCTGGACCGGAAAGGCTGCAAGGAGCGCGAGCAGATCGCCGCCCTATTCGATCTGCCATTCTTCGACCTTCTGATGATGGCCCGATCCGTTCACCACAGCTACCACCGGCCCAACGAGGTGCAGCTTTCTACCCTGCTTTCCATAAAGACTGGCGGTTGTGCAGAGGATTGCGGCTATTGCAGCCAGTCCGTGGCAGCGGAAAGCGGCGTGAAGGCTGAGAAATTGATGGACGTCGAAGCGGTGATATCCGCTGCTGCGGAGGCGAAGGCGTCTGGCTCTACCCGCTTTTGCATGGGCGCCGCTTGGCGCGAGCCCAAGGAAAGGGACATGCCCAAGCTCTTGGAAATGGTGCGCAGCGTCAAAGCGATGGGGCTTGAAAGCTGCATGACGCTGGGCATGCTCACGCAAGCTCAGGCTGACGCCCTGAGTGAGGCCGGCCTCGATTATTACAACCACAATATCGATACGAGCCCCGAGTTCTACAGCCAGGTCATTACGACACGAACCTTTCAGGATCGCTTGGATACGCTTGCCCGGGTGAGGGCATCCGGCATTTCGGTATGCTGCGGCGGGATCATGGGCATGGGTGAAACCCGGGATGACCGGATCGACTTCCTCCATGCGTTGGTAAGCTTGCCGCAGCCCCCTGAGAGCGTGCCGCTCAACGCGCTCGTTCCGATCCCCGGCACGGTGCTGGGCGACATGCTTGCGGGAACGCCCATGGCCCAGATCGATGAGATCGAGTTCGCGCGGACGGTTGCGGTCGCGCGAATAGTCATGCCCGAAAGCATCGTGCGGCTCTCCGCCGGTCGTGAGAGCATGAGCGATTCGGCACAGGCGCTTTGCTTCCTCGCCGGCGCAAACTCGATCTTCAGTGGCGACAGACTTTTGACGACCCCGAACAACGGCCAGTCCGCCGATGCCGCCCTGTTCCAGAAGCTGGGCCTGACGCCGGGTTCCTGAAGATGCTCGCCTGATCCAGGAACGGGTCAGCGCGTCTACGTTGAAAACATGAAGTTCGACACGCCGCTGTAACGCGCGTTCTCACACGAAGGGTAGGCGCTGCTGATTGGGAAATGCGTCCCGAAGCTTATTAGGTGCGAGACCGCCGCTTGCCGCGTTCCAGCGCTGCAAGGATGGCTGCTTCGCTTTCGGGGTTTTCGACCAGCGCTGACGATATCTCTTGCGCATCCAAGTAAGCGTCCATCCATTCGGACCCCTCCCAGGTAAGCGAGGCAAGCTTGCGAGCGCGTAAGGTCGGCATGCTTTTACGCGCGATCTGGTCAGCCAGGTCCAGCGCGATCGGCAGCACGGCTGCGGGCTGCACGACATAGTTGAAAAAGCCCGTGCTCTCGAGTTCGCGGGCGGTGAACGCGCGTCCAGTGTAAAGCATCTCGCGCACTTTTGCCTCGGGCATGCGGAGTGCGGCGAAAAGACCGGCGCTTCCTCCAACCAGCCCATAATCGACTTCCGGGCAGGCAAAGCGCGCGGTCTCGCTCACAACGCGAAGATCGCACATGCCAGCCAGCATGACGCCGACGCCGACCGTCGCTCCGTTGATTGCAGCTATCATAGGGCGATCGATCCGATGAAAGCGCGGAATCTGCTCATTGATGAATTGATAACGCTCTTTACGCTTGGCGGCCGTCATCCCCTTGAACTCATGCAAGTCGGCGCCGCCACACCACGCCCGCGCCCCTTCGGGGGCGGTGATGACAATGACGCGAATGCGCTCGTCCCCGGCGACGTGATCCGCAAATCGCCCGATATCTTCGTAGGCCGAGAGCGAAACGGCATTCACAGGTGGTCGTGAGAACGTCGTGACCGCGACACCGTTGTCGCGCAAGTCAACCGTGAAGGCGCCAAACTGCAGGGTGGTGCTCATGCGGCCTCTAGGATCTGTTCAAGAGGCAGGTGGGTAAGCGCCCGAAGTTCGTCCAGGCTGAGACCATCGACTATCTCCACTACTCTTGCCCCGGCGGCGCCGACATCGAAGACGGCAACGTCGGTATAGACGCGCGATACGCAGGCCAGACCCGTCAACGGATAAGTGCAGGCTTTGACGAGCTTGCTCTCGCCATTCTTGGTGAGCAGGTCCATCATCACGAAGACCTGCTTGGCCCCGATAGCCAGATCCATTGCTCCGCCTACGGCCGGGATCGCGTCAGGTGCTCCTGTATGCCAGTTCGCCAGATCGCCATGCACCGAAACCTGAAAAGCCCCCAGCACACAGATGTCGATATGACCGCCGCGCATCATCGAGAAGGAGTCGCCATGGTGGAAGAACGAGCCACCGGCCAGCAAGGTAACCGGCTGCTTGCCAGCGTTGATCAGCTCCCAATCAACATCTGTTTCCGCTGGCGCCCGTCCCATGCCGAGCAGTCCGTTCTCGCTCTGCAAAAAAATCTCCTTTTCGGCAGGTAGGAAATTGGCGACCATCGTCGGCAGGCCGATGCCCAGATTGACGTAGGCGCCTTCGGGAATGTCCTTGGCAACTCGCGCCGCCATGGCTTCACGGTTCAAACGCTGCACGTGTTTTTCTCCTCAGGCTGCGACGGCTGTGGCGCGGGGCACCACGCGAACCAGTGTGTCCACGAATATGCTAGGGGTGACGATGCACTCGGGGTCCAGACTGCCCAGCTCGACCACGTCCGCTACCTGCACGATCGTTTTGGCGGCAGCCATCGCCATGATCGGTCCGAAGTTTCGGGCGACCTTGCGGTAGACGAGGTTCCCCCAACGGTCTCCGGCCAGCGCCTTCACCAGCGCAAAGTCGGCGTGGATCGGATACTCGAGCACGTAGTTGCGCCCGTCGATTTCGCGGGTTTCCTTCCCCTCAGCCAGAAGCGTTCCATATCCTGTCGGCGTGAATATGGCGCCCAGGCCGGAGCCCGCAGCCTGAATGCGGGCCGCCAGATTTCCTTGGGGAACGAGCTCAAGCTCAATCTCCCCCGCCCGGTACCGCGCTTCGAAATGGTGAGATGCAGCCTGCCGCGGAAAGGAACAAATGACTTTGCGGACCCGGTTGGCCTTGATGAGCGCGGCGATGCCATGTTCACCAGCGCCGGCATTGTTGCTGATGATGGTAAGGTCGGTCGCGCCGTGTTCAATAACCGCGTCGATCAGCTCGTGGGGTGAGCCGGCGTCGCCAAAGCCACTGATCATGATGGACGCGCCATCTTGTAAATCAGCAACTGCGTCCTGAATTGATCCAACTACCTTGTCGATCATTTTAACCTCGTCCCATTTTCAAGCATCGCACTTGATCTTTTGCCGTCAACACCAGTTGGCATTCCAAGCAGAAGTAGGCCCTAATCCAGGCTGACTGAACGCCCGTAAGCGCCATTGAAATACAGCAGCGCTTCGGATTCCAGGTTGGAGCGTGTCTCGCCTACCTGGCCAATAAAAATACTGTGTGTTGCATGGACATGATCTGCTGATAAATCGCATTCGAAGGATACGACTGCCGAATTGAGCATCGGCTGCCCTGCAGCACTCGAACTCCACTGGCCATCTACAAAACGATCTCGACCACTGAGACCGCGCTGCGCCGAAAAAATCGCGACCGTCTCGGCGGCGTTCGAAGGGACGAGATTAACGGTGAACCTGCGTGCGCAATGGATGACGGCATGTACGCTTGCGCCGAGATTGATGCAGACAAGGATCGTCGGCGGGTCTGCGCATAATGAGTTCCATGCCGTGGCTGCCATGCCAGTCATCTCTTTACCATCTGAACTCGCGATGATTGCAACCGCGCCGGGGACGGCTCTCATGGCGAGCAAGAAGGCCGCACGATCGACTGGTTTCGCCGCGATAGAAGAGCTGGGGTTGTGTGTCATGTTATAATCCGATTAAACGTCGGAATATTCTAGTTCCGGTCCTGGGCTTACGCAAGCGTTTTGGCCACGGCTTTCGTTTCAAAGCATATTAGTGAAAGGTATGTGGATTTGTGAAGAATGAGGAAACGCGTGACTGCCTTTTCCCTTGCGCCTGCAAAATCCCGGCGATATCGATATATTCGATAAATCATCGGATATTGAGGGTTGCTGGCTGACTTGCCTCGCCTGATGATGCATGGAGGGAGGGCCGAGATCAGAATGAAAGGCGTAATACCATGAAGATCCTCGTGCCCGTG
>NZ_AKFJ01000110.1 GCF_000272475.1 Novosphingobium sp. Rr 2-17 | reverse complement strand
CCGGAGCCGGAGCCGGAGCCGTGATCGTCCCGGTTGTCCGGAACCCCGTGACGCAGCACGCGCTCGCTAGCGCGTACTGATCGGCGTTAGCGCCGGCCAGCGTGTAGCCGCTGAAGCTCACCCCGATCCCGGTCCCTGCATCGGTGCTGTCGAACGTAGCCGTCGCATCGGTGCCGGCGACCAGCGACACCCCAGTCGGCGTCCCCGATGTACCCGTCGTATTGAACCCATTCAGCACCGCCGCATTGGTGCCGTCGGCCACCTTCTGCGCCGTCGGGAACAGCAGCATCCGCTGGGTGATCGCGGCGCCTTCAGTCAGCGCGAACTCGGTCGAGAAGTCGGTCGGAGTCGTATATGAGATGGGGTTGTAGGTGATCGACACCGGCGCCGCGGTGACCGTAGTCGGCGGCGACAATGCGGAGAACACGATCGTGCCGCCGTTGACGCCCGGCCCGGTGCCGTCCGACCCGGCGATCAGCGTCAGCCCGACCGGCAAACCCAGGCTCTGCGCGGGGATCGTCGTGCCGCGGGTCAACGTGACCGCTGCGTCGATCAGCACGTCGTGGCCCGCGCACAGCGCGATGTTGCCGTCGGTGGTGACGATCGCATGGTACACGTTCACGTTCTGCCCGGCGTTCAGCAGGATGCTGCCATTAGTCGTCGTCAGCGTCGCGTTGACATTCACGTCGCGGCCACAACAAGCGACGATGTTGCCGTTGGTCGCGGTGATCGGCGCGTTGATGTTGACGTCGCGAAACGCGTTCATCGTCAGCGTCGTGGGCGCGCCGGACGCGGTCCAGGCGACCGCATCGTTGACGAAGATGTCGCCGTTGCCGGTGGTCGTATCGCCCGCCGCAGGGATCGTGCTGATCGTGATGCTGGTCGTCACGAGCTGTGCCGACAGCGTCGAGCCCGAGATGTTGCCGCCCGCGCCGATCACGTAATCCTGTGGGTCGATCAGCCACATGCCGGTTGTGCCGGACGGGGCATAGGTTGAAACCTGCGCACCATCCGCAACGTTGACGGTCGCCGCCGACGTCTCGATGAAGCCGCCATTGCCGCCCACCGGTGCGCTCGCGTCGAGCTCGCCGCTGACGGTGACGGTGCCAGTCCTCATGTCGCCGAGCAGCAGGATCGTGCCGCTGCGGTTCTGCAGCGTCCGTGCCTCGACGATGCCGGTGTTGTTGACCGCGGTGTGGAGCAGATCGCCAGCGCCTTGCGCGGTCATCACCACCTTGCCGCCGTCCGCGCGGACCAGTCCACCGTTGCGAACCAGCGCGCCAACCGCGCCCTTATCGACCACGACGTTGAGCAGGCCGTCACCCGCGACGTCGAGCGTGATCGCCTCGCCACCCGCCAGCACGACGGTGCCGAAATTGGCCTTGATCGTCCCGCCGTTACCCACGTTCGCGCCGAGCAGCGCGACGTAGCCGTTCTTCGCAGTGATCGTCCCGTCGTTCTGCACGCTCGCGCCGCTCGTCCCGGCAAAACTGTTCTTGCCGGCGATGAAATCAGCATCGGAGATGTCGAGCGTCGAGGCCACCAGCCCGCCGACGTTCACGTTCGCGGTCTGGCCGAACAGGATACCGTTCGCGTTGACCAGGAACACCTTGCCGTTCGCCGACAAGTTGCCGAGGATCGTCGACGGGTCGGAGCCGAGCACGCGGTTAAGCGCGACCGAACTGCTGTTGGGCTGGTTGAAGACGACTCTGCTACCCTTGCCGATCGAGAAGGACTGCCAGTTGATCGCCGCGCGGTCGCTGGTCTGCGTCACGGTCAACGACTTGCTGCCGGTCGCTATGCTGGCCTGGCCTGCAACGACTTCACCGCCAGTCGGCAGCGTTTGTGCCTCGACCGGGCGAGCCGCAATCGTGCCAGCGATGCTGAACCCGACCAGCCATGCAAACCTGACGAGGCCGGTCGTGCCCAGCAGGCTGCCACGCCATGTCCGCGAGACTACGGCTGGCGCAGGGGCGGGTGCGGGGGCCGGTGCGGGGCGCCCGGTGCTTTTGATCGATGAAGGGATGGCGGTCATGTGCGGTATCCTTGGCGGCGGCGGATGGCCGCAAAATTGTGTAGTGACGTGCGCGTTCAGAAGGTTTTCGAAACCTGGAACCAAACACGGCCTGATTTGTCGGGGGCGGACGTCGCGTCCTCGTCGCCAAGCTTGCGCGCATAAGTCGCCTTGGCGGCGATCCCGTATGGTCCTGCCCAGCTAAGGCCCGCGCCATAGGCGCTGCGCTTCGCGTGGTTCGAACCCTCGGCATACGGATGCCTGACGTAATCGACCTCGCCGACGTCGACGAACCCGAACAGCTGGAGTGCGCCGGGTACGACTTGCGGCAACGCCAGCCGCGCTTCGGCGGTGGCGACATAGCCCTGATCGCCATACGCTTCGCCTTCAGGATAGGCGCGCACCGCATTGGCGCCGCCCAGTTCCATCCGCTCGGAGATGTCGAGGTTGCTAAACGCGATCTGTCCACGGGCGGAGACGAACAGCGACAGCGGCCCGGCGATCGTCTGCAATCGCGCGACGCTGAGCTGCGCCTTGCCGTAGCTGCCGTCAGTGCGCGCGGTCAGCGCGTCAACCGAACGTTCGTAGGCGCCGCGAATGTCGAGATTTCCGACCGAATAGCTCAGCGAATAGGCGCTCCAGCCACCACCGAGCAATGTGTCGTGCTCATCGCCGCTGAGACCCACGGTGAGCACTTGCGCACGGCGATAGTTCGTAGTGTCGACGATGCCGATCTTGTCCTCGAACCATTTCGCGTCGGCGGCGACGGTCAAGTATAGATTGTTGTTACGCGACCGGATCAGCGGGTAGCTGGCATAAACGCTCGCAATGTCGGCATTGCCGCTGGCGTCGAGGCTGTCGAATTCCTTGCCGAGCGAGTAGTCAAGATGCGCGAACGCGACGCCGAGTGTGACTTGCCCGATCGGTGCCTGGTACGACGCGCGGCCATAGGCGAGCCCGGAGAACGATGTCAGCGCTCGCAGGCTCAGCACGTCGCCCGAGCCGGTCGGGTTGTTCCAGTTGACCACGCCGCCGACGCGGTAGGCGCCGGTGTAGCGGTTGCCGGCATTGTCTGCCTCGACACTGCCGGTGATGCTTTGGCCGGGGGTGATGTTGACCAGCAGGTCCGACGTGCCGACCGCGGTACCGGGGCTCAGCGTCGACGACACGCGCACGCCGGGCAGGTCGGACAGCATCAGCAGGCGGCGCTCGAGTGGTGCCACCGCGACCGGATCGCCAACGTCGAGCCCGGCCAGCATACCGTTCGCGACGCGATCGGACAGTCGAGATTTGTTCTCCAGACCGATCGCGCCGTAGCGCCCCTCGATGACCGCGATCGTCACTGCGCCGCTCTGTACATCCTGCTCGGGGAGATAGGCGTTCGCGACGAAATATCCGCGACCGTTGTAATAGGCGGTGATCCGTGCGGCGAGCATCTTTAGCTCGGACAAGTCGAGTTCGCTGTTCGGCGTGAATTGAGACGCGGCGATCAGGTCGGCCTCGGAGAACAGCGTCGCACCGGTCACGTGCAACGACCGAACAAGCGTCGTCGGTCCACCCGTGGCGGGAACGACGACCGGCGTCTTGTGCTCGAAGCCGAAATCAGGCGCGGGCTTGTCGTTTATTGGTGCGGGCGGAATCTGCTGAAGCTGTCCGCCGGCACCAACGGGAACTTGCGCTTGCACCGATTGCGTCGAAATCAGCAAGGCAGCCGGGCTCACAGCCGCAAGCGCGGCCGCCCAATGGGTCGACTTGAACATGAACACCTCGAAAATCACCACGGATGGAAGGCACGAATCTCCCATCCGTGGCAGCGGGAGACGTTGATATGGGGGAGCGCGCCTGAAGCGAGGACGAAGTCTTGCGAAGAGCCAAAGATCGATCAATGTCGATACTTCAGCCCATCCAGACCTAAAATTTTGGCGTACTACCAGCAGAGCGTCGTCGGTCGCAAAGGTTCGCGATGTATGGCTTACTCTGTGTGTGACTAACCTATGTAAGTCATAAGGCGACAAAGCAAGCTAAATTCGTCTTATATAATCAAGACATTACAAAGTACCGATGTGCCGGTCCCGATCGTTGGGGAAATGTCGATTATAAAGCTGGGCTAACCGCCAAATTCTGCCAGCGACAGGGGTCCCAAATTCCAATTTAAAATCGACGATGAAGCTAGGTAGATCGAGTCGTAGTGCTTTTTGGGATACTTTCCGCAACGGCTGAATAGCGGAAGATTCTTTTGGACTCGAATCTCTGATTCAGAAGTCCGCGCTTGGCATTGAGGCTAATGCCGATGGCCAGGGCATTGTCGCAGGATTTGCGTGGTTGAGCAGTTGCCGCGGTTGACGGCGAGCCTCGTTGCCAGGCTGCGGCGGCGCGGTTTGGGGGCGGTGTAGCGACGTCGATCTGTTAGTGGCAAATTGCGCTGGTGCACGGCCGTTGCGGGCCGGGGATGACAGGTGTGATCGCCCGATGTCGCTGGACGGGCCGATCAACGGGGACTGGTTCGACGCCTGGTGTCGCACCGGTGCTCGTTCCGGAAACCGGTCCATCATGGATAAGTGAGTGGCCGTCCGTGAGAGGGGCGCAGCCGCTGGGCCAGGCTTGCGCACCCTACAGGCCCGACCTCAACCCGATCGAAAAGGCCGGGACCAAACATCTAATCGACATTTACGGCAGTTTTACCTGCTGGCCCGAATGCAGATAGTCGATGGAAAAGTCGCCGATCTCTCGCAACTTCTCCCAGCTTGGAAAACGCACATTCCTCCAGCTTCGCTCGATCAGGCCGGCGGCATGGAGCATCTTCAGCATCCTGTTGACATGAACTGCGGTGAGCCCGGTGGCTTGGCCGATTTGCTCCTGCGACATCGGCAGTTCGTAAATTTTATCGGGCCTCGGACTCTGCGCATCCATCCTGAATGCAAACTCGCAAAGAAAATGAGAAATCCGAGTTAGCCCGTCCCTGGCGCCAAGATTGAACAACCATTCCCGCGAGATTGAATGGTTGATTGCCTGATGGATGCCAAGTGCATGGGCGATTGCCGGTCGTTGGAGCGCCAGCTCTTGAACGGCGACAAGCGGCACCATCGCCACGTCTACTTCCGTAAGTGCACGAGTGTCGTAGTCAGCCGTTTGTAATACAAGATTCTCTAGCCCGATCGTATCGCCGGGAACACCGAGCGATATTATCTGAGATTTGCCGTTGCTGTGGACCTTCTGGCCATAACAAAATCCGTCTAACAATATCGCTATGAAATCGGATCTGTCGCCGTGCTTAATTATATAGCCAGAAGCAGAGAAGCGCTTGCGCGTAATAGGCAGATTTGCTGCGTGTAATCTATCTAATTCATTAAGTGATGATTTAAGTTTCAATCTTTCAAAGAAAAATATTAATTTTTTTTCGATGGCTATTCTTCTCATAAAATGAGGAATCGTTATGATTTTTAGCCGCCATAATAAATCATAACACATCCTTTCATGGATAAACACCTCGCAGAATTTCATCGTTTACGTGGCGTGGTTGCCGCCACGCGGCTCACGCGACGGCGAATTTGCCTTCCGCGAGGCTTGAATGGAGCGTCACTTCACGCAGATTCACGCTACGATGCGCAGCACGTACGCTCCGGAACGCCATGATCCCTGCGTGGGCAGTCCAGTCGCACAGCTCTTGCGCACCGACGTAAGCGGGGCAAATTCTCAGGCTGTCAGGTTATACAAAGTCGGTGCAGAGTGATTCACGCTTGGGGTGGCACAGGGCGATGACATTTTCGCCCCATCTTCCGTGGTCATCTACAAACACTCTTCAGGCACAGGAAGGGGCATGGGCGGGAGCGCCCAGGACTGATGTCCGGAGGGCTTGGCACCTGCCGGATGGGCCCCCACGGCCGGCCCCAGCAGCGATTTGGCATAGGCATAGGGATAGGGCACGTGAGACTGGTCCCTGGCGCGTGCGCCGAAATTGTCGCGCCAAGTGGTGGGCAACTGGAACCAGGTCGCGGTGTACCACAGCTTGATGATGTTGCGGGCGACGGGGCCGAATTCCGGGTGGTTGAGGATCGCGGCCTGGAAAGAAGCCGGAGCGGGCGTGGGCGGCAGGCCGACAAAAGCATCCAGCAGCCGTTGCATCAGCGGCGTGCCCACAATTTCTTCAACCGTCGCGAAATAGTCCTTGCCATAGCCGGTGCCGGTCAGATCGAAATGGGTGATGCCGCAAAGCTGGACCGAGAGCTGGAGGAAGTTCTCAAGACGGTCTTCGGTCGTGCTTTCCATGCCATGCGTGGCTTCGCTCGTTTCATCCTCATCGATGAATTTGTCCATTTCGAAGGTCGGTGCGGCGTTTTCAGCCGTTCCCGGGATCGGGTTGCGGATCAGCGCTTGCATCGCATCCTTGATGTTGAACATCTCGAGGTAGAATTTCGCGTCCAGCAGTTCGGGTTCGCCGTTGAAGGCGCGGGTCAGCCGAGCGAGAAAGCGCCGGTACTGGCCGTTGAATAGCAGGGCGCGGCGCTCTAGCTCGGGATGGCCGGCGTAATCGGCCAGCTTGGCATTGGCCCTGATCGGATACACCTGGTCCATGTCGACGGCCAGCCTGCCGCCCTGAGGGTCGCCGGCGCGGTCGCCGCCATGCTCGTCGGGGTTGCGGTAATATCGGCGCTTTTTGATCTGGTCGAAGCGGTAGTAATGGGCGATCTCGCCCTCCTTGTCGTAAACGCTGCTGTTGTTGCCCTCACCTTGCCCGGCGATGAGGTCGATCGCGGCGAGCGCGCTGCGCAGGCCGGTGACTTCCATCGATTGGCCCCCGCCGGAGAAATAGGCCGTGCTGCCCACCTGCCGCTTCTTAGCGCCGGTAAACAGCGCCTTCTCGCCCAGCGTGTGGCACAGTTCGACGAAGCCAAGGTGGATGGCTTTGTAGAACTCCCCGATGCTCCAGTAATGTAGTGTGATGGGGGCGGGCCCGTCCTGCGCCATCACATGCGGCAGCAGCGACACGCCTGCCTCGGATGTCTCGCGCCGGCGGTCGGACAGGTCGGCATGCGCGACTGTGGCGATCTGGTAATGCAGCAGGTAATTCTCACCATCCGGGGTGATCGGCACCATCGGGTCGTTGTCCTTGAGCAGCGCGGGATCGACATGCCGGGCCGCGATAGGAACGGTTCTGGTGATGTATTGCACCACAGATGCGGTTTCGGGCGGGGTGGGCCGCTCGATCGCCAGGAAGATGTCGATGGCGTGTTCGGACAGTCTTTCCAGGCCGACCCTGAAATCATTCTGGCCAGTGGGCAGGTGGGCGGGAAATTTCGGCACGAAATCGGGGGCGTTGAGATTGGGCTGGCCGCCCACCGCATTGAGCAGATTGGCCGCCAGCGTCAGGTGCAGCATCTCCTCCTTGCCCACCGCCCGGATGATGTCGATTGCGGGCTTGTTGGCCTCGATCCGCGCGCTGTAGGCGGTGGTCAGATAGGGCGGCAGCGTGGCATGTTCGAGTTGCAGCGCGACCTGGAGATAGGCCTGCAGCTGATCGATGTCGGTAATGACGGTACTGGGGAGTTGGATCGTATCAGGCATGGGGTTGGTCCTCACAGGCTGGCGAGATGGCGCAGAGCTGCCTCGGAAGTCTTCAGGCACAGCGCCGCGGCGGTCAGCGTGGTGTTCGAGGAGCCGATCGAGGGCATGGAGCCTGGGCCGATGAGATAGAGGTTGGGGTGATCGTGCGATTTCTGATCGGAATCGACGACCGAATTGCCCTTGTTCGTCCCCATCACATGCGTGCCCGAGAGATGGTTGCCGCCGCGAATGGCAAAACCCTCGCCCTTGTGCAGAACATAGCCGTAATCGCCGGTGTCATAGGCGGTGTGATCCTGCGCTCCCAGCTGGCTGAAGATCCGGCTGGAGAGCCCGCGCGCATAATGCGCCGCGTCCAGGCTGTAGGGGGAGAGCTTGAAGCGCACCACCGGGCGCATGTTACCAAGGCGATCGACATAGGCCGGATCGACCGTCACCCGGCTCTCGGGATCGGCGGGCATCTCGATCATATAGGCCAGCAGCAACTGGCGCGCGACGCTCTGCTGCAAGGCATCGCGCAGGGCGCGGCCATGCAGATTGCTCTGGTCGACCAGGGTGGTGAGGTCCGAGACCGGCGCCCCGGTGGCCCATCCCCAGCCGTCATTGTGGATGTCGGCGGCAAAGGAGGCGAAGGAGCGGCGGAAGGCCCCCTTCCGGAAGTTGCAGAGCCCTGAGGTGCAGGACGGCCCGCGCCCGACCCCGGCATCCTGCGGCAACAGCCCCCAGCACAGCAGATAGGGATGGTCCATCAGATGCCGCCCGACCAGATCGTTGACCGGCATCTCGTTGAGAACCGCCGAGGCGCGCATCAGCCGCGCATTTTCCACCGCGCTGGCCGCCAGAATGACCAGTTTCCCACGCACCGTGATCGTGTCATGCGCCGGGGAGGCGCGATCGTGATAGTGCTTGACCTCGACCCCGGTTACCGTGCCATCAACCGGATCGACGATCAGCCGGCTGGCCACCGCTTGGGTCAACAGGCCCGCCCGCCCGCTCCACAGCGACTTGACCAGGATCTTGCGCGCGTCAAACCGCGCCTGCACCGGGCAGAGCGGCACGCAATTGGTGTTGCCCTGGCATCGTTCGCCATCGCGGTTCTGGTGCAGACTGACCGCGCCCATCGGGCGATAAGGGCGGCCGTCATTCCATTTGGCATAGGCCGGATTGGGATCAGCGTTCTTGGCCTGAGGGAAGGTGGTCCATTCGATGGGGACCTCCTCGCCCGCCACCGTCTCGCGCATGCCTTGCGTGCCCTTGGCGACGATCTGGTCAAGGTAGCTGGCCTTGAGTTCGACCATGGGATAAACATAGTCGTCGGCGCTGTATTCTACCCCGAGGCGGCGCTGAGCCTGCGCATCGCCCGAAACGCCCATCAACTTTTCGGCCCGGTCATAATAGGGCATCAGATGCTCGAACTGGACATCTGCGGGCCAGTCGAGGCCCTGGCCGAAGCGTGACTTCAGCTGAAAATCCTCGCGCAGCATGCGGATGGCTTTGGCCTCCCAATGGACGGTGGTGCCGCCCAAGACGCGCGTATGGACAGAGTCGCTGACATAAGGCCCTGATTGCACCCAATAGGCCTCGCTGTTGACCTGTCCTTGCGCCAGCTTGCGCAAGTCGGGGCTGCGCGGCATTTCGGCATTGGGGTTGCGCGGGAAGGGAGCCTGATTGTCCTTGACCGGATTGGCGTAAAAGGTTTCGAGGTATTTTTCATAGCCATCCTGCGACAGGTCGCGGCCCAGCCCCGCCTCCAGCAGCAGCACGCGCTTCCCCGCGCGGGTCAGCTCCTGCGCCAGGATCGCGCCGGAAATGCCCGCGCCGACGATGACGGCATCATACTCCTGCTGAACGGCCTCCTTGGCCTGGATGGTGGGGGCCAGCGGCATGCTGGCATGGTCGTGCGTGGCGTGATGCGAGAGGGACATCGGCAGGTCTCACTGCTGGAGGGCTCAGGATTTGAGGCTGACGGTGAAATTGCTGCCGATCCAGCGCTCGCTGTCTAACCAGAAGAGGGTGAAGGCGAGGGTGCCGCCGGCTTCGCCCGCCTGCGTCGGCAGGTCCGTATAATGGACGCCGATCGCCGTCAGGGTTGAGTCGATGTCCTGCCAGTTGGCCCAACCATCGCGACTGACGCGCAGGCGGAACGGGCCGCCCATCGGCAAGCGCAAAGTCTTGCCCGCCTCGATCGTGGTGATCTGGCGATCGAGGTTCCAGACCTCCGGGCTGGGCTGGCGCGGTTGGCTGTACCGCTTGGCCACGATGCCGAGCCGGTCGAACACCGCCCCGTCAGAGACCGAGCGGACTAGCTTGATGTATTCGGCATGCCCCCAGGCCAGCGGCATGGCCGAGCCTGTGGGGCTGCCCAGGTCGAGCGGTGGCATGGCATCGGGCAGGGGACCTGCATTCCACAACTGCTCGGCGATCAGACCCCGCTTGCCGGCGAAGGCCTCCAAAGTGCGCAGCCAGGGCTTGCCGTCGCGACCGGCGGCGACCTCATAATGCGCACGCTCGCCCGTCAGCAGCGGCCAGGGGCGGCCCACACCGACGCCGGTAAAGGGTTGCCCCTGATCGCCTTGGCCATAGCCGTCATGGTTGTAGCGGCGATAGCACGGGCCCTGCGGCAGATCGTCCTTGAGCAGGGCATCAATCACCGCGACGGTGTTGACGATGATCGGGTCCTGCGGGCTGCGCACGCCCAGGCGCACCAGTTCGAGGAAACCACCATCGACAATCTCGCGTGCGGGGAAGCCATTGTCGCCGGGCAGGTTTTTCAGATAGAGGGTGGCGCTCTCCGGGTCCTCGGGCAGGGTGGGATGGCGATTGTCGCCCACGGATTTGACCTGGGTCGGTAGCAGGCGGATGTAATAGGGCTGATCTGACAGGCTGCCGTGACGGGTGACGCACCAGCTCTCCAGATGCGATTCCAGGAAATCGGCATGTTCGCGCAGGAATTGCGCGGTGACAGCGTCTCCCCATTCGTTCTCGGCCAGATCCGCCGCGCAAATCAACCCGGCGATGTTGGAGGCCAGCGTGGAGGGCGAATAGCCCTCGTTTTCCTCCCAGCGTTCCTCCTGGGTCATCGGGCCTTTCAGGATCAGCGCCCGCGCGGCGGCCAGCACCATGCGTTTGGGGTTGTAGTTCTGCAAGGCGCCCGCCCGCGTCAGACGCCAGGCCAGGATGATCGGATAGGAAATCTCGTCGAGCTGGGTGCCGTCCCAATAGGGATCGCCGTTGATGAAGAAATTCTGGTGCCATCCGCCATCGGGCGACTGGCTGGTCGCCAGGAACATCAACCCCCGCAGCGGTAGGTCCAGTTCGCCAGCCGCCAGCAGCGCCGTCGCGCTCTGGCACATGTCGCGGGGCCAGACGAGGTGATAGCCTGAATTCTGATCGCTGCCAGTGTAGCCCCAGGGAATGCTGAGCGAGGCCACCAGCGCGCCGAGTGAGTTCTTGTCCTCATGCGAGAGCAGGATGTCGTGGCTCAGCTTAAAGAGGCGGTTGTCATCGCCCGTCGTGCCATCGACGGGCTTGAAGCGGGTGGGTGAGACATTGTTAGCCCAGCCCGCGATGAAGGTCTGCAACTGGCCCGGCGGGTTCGCCTGATCGAAGGGATAGCTCAGCGCTTCACGAACGGTGACCATCGCCGGATTGGGCTGCGATGACATTGCCTGACTGTTGACGCAGAAGCCCAACGCCAGCACGAATTCCGTGTCGGTGCCCCGGTTGATTTCGGCGGTCAGCGCGACATTGCCGTTTCTCGCGCAATTGTAGTTCCATGCCATCGCCCGCCGGTGGCCGATCACGTCGGTCCAGCCGTCATTGATCCCGACAAAACCGCAACTGGTGGCGCCCAGCCCGCAGCTGGCGTTGAGCGCCAGCCAGCAGTCGTCGCGCTGGGCGACCAGCTTGAGGCCATCGGTGGTCTGGGCGACGAAGGCCGAATTGCCCGCGCCCTGACCCAAAATATGCGGTGCCAGCAGGACATAGACCTTGAGCTTGGCCAGCAGCGCGGCATCGCCTTGCAGGCGCACGCGGATCAGCAGGCAAGAGCTGTCGGACGAGGCGATGACATCCTGGATTACCTGATAGTCTTGCCCGATGGCCGTGCTGGTAACGCGAAAGCCGGGGGCGTTGGGATCAATCTGCGCGCATGCATGGGTGAAATCGCGCTGGGCGTCGTGGAAGAAGGTTTCGCCGTCGGTGAACATCATCTGCAGGTCGCGGATCTGCGGCGTGTCGACGTCGGGGAAATAGACCTCGGTGACGACACCGCCTGCCATGGTGAACCAGATTTGGCTGGCCGCGGACCAGGCGGTGCCCACGGCGTCCTTGTCGGCCCGCGCCCACATGGCGGCGACGCCGGGACCATTGGGTGCAGGATTGTCGGTCAGCAAAGTCGCCACGGGAACCCCCATTGTGTTCGAGCATCGGAAAAATGCGTCTGTGGATCGATGCGCCGGTCAGGGCGGAGCGGTTTGGGCGTCGATCGCGATCTTCCATCTGGCATTGGCCGGCAGATCCTTGTCCGGCAGCATCACCTGGATGATCGACGGGCTGTCCTTGTTGGACATGGCGTCGGCTACGGCCTTGCGCAGTTCGTCGCGGGTTTGGACCCGCCATCCCCGGCAGCCGAAGACGCCGGCCAGTTGCGCGTAGTCCCAGCGGTGGAGGCGGCAGCTTTCGTAGAAGGGCTTGTCCGTGGCGAAGTACGCCGCATTGGCCAGCCATTGCTCCACGGCATAGGAGCCATTGTCCATGATGAAGATAATTGGGTCGAGACCGAAACGCGTCTGAGTGGAAAGGCATTGGGCAGTCATCTGGAAGCCGCCGTCGCCCGACAACACCAGAACTTTCCCGCCGTCTTCGCGGGCCAGGCAGAGGCCGGTGGCCGCCGGGCCCGCATAGCCGATTGCCGAATAGGATGTCTGAGCGAAGAAATTTCCCGGACCGGGGACCTTCAGCCGGATGGCGCCGAAATAGTTCAGGCTGGCATCGCAGCTCACGATGGTGTGCGCGTCAATGTAATCGGGCAGGATATCGTAGAAGCCGTCGTAAGTGATCGCGGCACAGGGATTGGCCTCGATGTCGGGTGCGGTTTCGATTCTGGTGAAACTGCCGGACGCGGATGGCCGTTCGACCGTGAGGAGCGCCTTTATGAAACGGTCGAGCGTGACCTGCGCCCAGAAGTCCGGGCCATGTTTGACCGTGTCGAAAGAGGCGAACACGGTCTTGGCCGTATCCACGCCTCCGCCCAGATCGTTGATGTCGGTCAGCCAGATACCCAGCGCCAGCACGACATCGGCCTGCGCCATCAGCGACTGGACCTGACCGGAAGAGGATTGTCCGTCGAAGACGCCGGCAAACAGCGGATGGTCCTCTGACAGGACGGACTTGCTCATCAGTTCGGTGACGAAGGGGATCTGGAAATGCTCGACCAGTTGCAGCGCCAGACCGCTCAGGCCGAACCGGTTGATCTCCACCCCCAGCCACAGCAGCGGTTTCGACGCCGCAGCCAGTTTCGGCGCGATGGCCTTGATCGCATCGCCCAGATCGGGCTCGCTGCACAGCATACGCGAGCGTGTGAGGCAATCCTGCGCTGCCGGGCAGGGCAGGTCGACGATGTCCTGGAGAAGCTCGATATAGACCGGTCGCTTCTGGCTGATGCAGGCACGCAGGGCGTAGTCGATCAGTCCGGGCGCAGCATCGGGATCGTCGAGCCGGATCGTGGCGACGGTGATGTACTGGAACACCTGCAGATCGGTCTGGCGCCCGGCGATGAAGTGATGCGCGCAGAAACCGGTCTGCTCGAAAGTCAGCGTGCGTTTGATGCTGGGCGTGCCGGCGATCAGCACTAGCGGCACCTTCTCGACATAGGCGCCGGCGACGGGGTTCACCGCGCAGAGCGAGCCTGCCGAATAAGTCGTGCACAAGGCGCCGATCCCGCGCATGCGGGCATAGGCGTCGGCGGCATAGCCGGCGTTGAGCTCGTTGACCTCCTCGATCAGCGCGATCTTGCTGGGCGTGACATAGCGGTTAAGCCATTCGATCGAATAATCGCCGGCGATCGAGAAGAGATGCCGCAGGCCGATTTCGGAAAGCCTGTCGACCAGATATTGGCCGACGGTGGTCTCATGATCCATGATGGGAACCCCGCTCTGGCGTGAAAGGGCGTGTCAATAGGATGAGGCGCCGTCAAAGAGGCGCGGCAGATAGATGTCGAAAATGGCCGGGCACAGGCGTTCCGGATAACGGCGCAGCATGTATTGCTTGAAATAGTCGCCGCGTAGTCCGTCGGCGATGGCGACCTGCGCGGCCAGCAGATATTCGACGTTGCGCGCCACCTCGATCTTGTCGGCGGGCTGGCCGTGCCCCGCCAGGAACAAGTCATAGTCCGAGAGCAGCATGGTTTCGAGGAAGCGCACCCAATTTGCCATGTCCTCGGGGGCGGTGAGGTAGAGGTGGTTGCCGCTGTAGATCAGGTCCTGCACGATACAGACCTGGAGGTCGGGCAGACCGATGATCATATGAAAATCGATCTCGGTTTCCTTCACCATGGTGAAGACATAGCGTAGCCCGTCGATGGATTGTTCCAGGATCTGCGGATCGTTCGGGGGGATGATGACGCTGTACTGGGGAATGACCACTTCGGAGGGGGCCTGTTCGCCCAGCTTGCTGTTGTGATCGCAGATCTGCTCCTGCCCGTGTTCCTTCAGAAAATCGATCGTCTCGGGCAGGGCATATATCCGGACATCCTTGAATGCCGTGCCCAGTCCGAACCAATGATCGGGATGGCGGTGGGTGAGGTAGAGCCGGTCGATCGGCTTGCCGGTCTGCTCGGTCACTTCATCGGCGTATTCCCGGAACTGCCGCGCGTAGTCTTTGAGGAACTGCCCGTCGATCAGCACCAGGCTGGTGGGGCCCTCGATTATATGCGTGGCATCGGCGATGTTGTTGCCGGTGTAGGCCGAGATAAAGGTATGGATGCGGTAACCGCCCGTTTGCCGGGTGATCAGCCTGATGGGCGGCGGCAGCGTAGAGGCCATGGCGTGTCCGCTCCTTCAGGCGTGGTGGTTGTGGAGAGCGCTCTGGCGCTGGTGAGCGGCGGCAAGCTGTCCGCGCAAGGTGTCCAGCCCGGCGCGGGCGATGTCATAGGCGCTTGGCACGCCCTCTTTCGGCGCATCCTCGCCCGGGCGCCAGAAGCGCTGGCGCCCCATGCGCATCGAGCTGTCGAAGGGCGTCACGGCGTTGAACACCTCGACCAGCCAAGGGCCCTTGAAGACCGGGACGATCGTGTCGAGCATCAGCTCCCAGGGGATCCAGCTGTCATGCACGGCGCCGCGATCAGGGGCGGAGACATGGACATAGTGCAGGCGTTCATGCCGGGTGGCGCGTTCGATGTTGTCGCGGAAGACCTGTGGCCCCTGGCTTTCCATCACCACCTGTGCGGTGTCGACGGTGACTCCGCAATTGGCGCCGGGAACTGTGCTGAAATCAATGCTTTCGATGAAGTCCAGCGCTTGGGACACCATGTTGGGCGGCGGCGTTTCCCAGCTTTTGACCGGCTCGATCGCCAGCGTCACACCCTTGTCTGCCGCATAGGCGGACAGCTCGACGAAGGGCTCGCGCGCCGTTGCGAAACGCGGCTCCATCCAGTCGAGCAGCGCATCGCTCCAGAGCGGCGTGCCCAGATCTGTGACGGGAAAGGCGCCATAGGGATAGAGAAACGGGCCCGACATGATCGCCGGCTCACCTAGCGCCGCCGTGATGTCGATCCGCGTCTTGAGATAAGCCAGCGCCGCATCGCGCTGCTGCTGCCAAGGCGAGGTGGGGTCGAAATTGGGCGTGGTACCGACATTGGTGGAAAAGGCCATGTCCCCCAGGCCAGCCTTGTCGAACTTCTCCTTTAACCGCGCATAGCTGTCCACCGCCGCCTGGCAGTCGGCCAGCGTCAGTTGGGGCGCGATATGCAGGTCGAAACCGTCATAGCCCATGTCTTTCAACGCCTGCATGTGGTGGATGACGACCTGCGCGTAATCGGCATCGTCGGGCCGCAAGTCTGCCGTGAACATGAAGAAGCTGAAGAAAATCATGGGCTTATCCAGATGAGCGCTCATCTCACCACCCCAGATGTTCGAGGAAGAAGGCGCGAGCCATTTTGGCATACATCAGCGGCTCATCGCCCTTGGGCACCTGCTCGGCCTCGGTCATCAGCCAGCCGGTGAAGCCGGCCTCAGAGAGCACCTGGAGGATATCGGGCAAGGTGGTGATGCCGCCGTCGCCGGGCACGGTGAAGATGCCCTCGATCACGCCTTCCTCGAAGGAGAGCCCATCTTTCTTGACCTTCTCAAGCGCCGCCAGCCGCACATCCTTAAGATGCACATGCTTGACCCGCTTGGCATATTTCTTGGTGACCGCCAGCGCGTCCGATCCGCCCGCGGTGATATGCGCCGTATCCAGCAGCATATGGACGTAGAGCGGATCGGTGTTGTCGAACAATCGCTCGATCGCATAGGGATGCATCACCCCCGTGCCCAGGTGAGGGTGATAGCACAAGTTGCGTCCGCGCTCATGCGCAATCCGCCCGATCCTGTTCAGGCCAGCGATCAGCAAATCCCACTGCTTGTCGCTGAAATGCGGGGCATTGGGGAACAGCGCGACGGGCAACGGATTGATCGCCCCGCCGAACTCCGCCACCACCAGATCGGCGCGGCGCGGGTCCTCCGATCCTGCCTCTACGGCATCGAGGAAGTCAAGTTGGGCATGGGCCTCCTTGATGGTCTTCTCGGTCATCGCCTCAATGGTGAAATAGGTGCTGACCCAAGGTTCCGAAATGCGCAGGCCGCGCAGATCGAGCGCCGCCTTTAGTACCGCCGGATCGGTGGGATATTTGTGGCCGATACTGCATCCCCGGAAACCGGCCAGCGCCATCTCGCTGATGCAATGTTCGAAGGTCACGCCGGCGTCGAGCAGGGGGAAGTCATCGTTCCACCACAACGTGGGCGTGATGCCGAGCCAGGTTTTTGATGGGTCAAAACTCGCGATGGCGTTCATGCGTTGGCTCCTGCCTGAAATGATCCGAGCACAGAAAGCTGGGGGCGGGCGGCTTAATGGATGAGCTTTGTTTCGTGAGAAGGGAGCGCCGGGAACAGCAAGAGCATGTCACAACCAGGCTCTCGAGGCGGAAAAGCATCGAGTAATAAAATAAAGATATGAAAAGATTAGGATCTGCGAGATTTTTACTGCGTCGCAGTGCAAATCTATCAGGATAGCAAAATTGTGATATGTGTTTTAAATGGCCATATTAAATTGTTACATTGAAATAAATTTCAATGTTTCGGTATGGCAATAATATATTTAGCTGCCGTCGCTTGGTTGGCGGGCTGATATTCACAATATGATTCTAGGGATTTCAATCAAGTTAAAAAAAATTAAGATCATGTGGCAGCGTAAGATATATATGGAAATAAACATTATTATTCATAGTTATAAATGAAATTGTGCGCGAATATACTTTGGCGATATTTTTGGTAATACGTTTCAAAATAAACAAATCAGCTAATTTTTAATGTTTTTGCTTATTCGTATTTTCATTCAATGAAAATTACCCAGTTTTTGGGTACGAAGCCTGCTCCTGGCTGGTCTTATGGCGCCTAGCTGCCGAACTGCACGATCCGGAGCCTGGGAGCGGAGCATCATGATCTGCTGACGGTCGCTGCCGTTGCGACGATAATCCTGGTACCGCAAGGTCGGCAGCCCATTATCAGCGCATGCCGGGTGGACTTGGGGAGCGCGCCGCGCGTGTTACGCCACTCCCCCTCCGCCCAGGCGTGTGCGCGGCAGCAATGCTGGTGGGGGATTGCCAGGGCGGGGGCCGAGCACCATTTGCCCGACAAAGCCCACCGACCACGCGAAGTGCATGGTCATCGCGGCGACGCCGGACGCAGCGGCGCATAGTGACCGGGTTCGGATGCCGAGTATCGCGCCATATCCCAGGGATAGCGCGGCCCACAGCAAGGCCGGCAACGCGAGGATCAGCGCCGGCGGGTAGGCAGGAGCGAGGCAGATCGCGGCCAAGGCCAGGGCAACTATGGGGCCGATCGCCACGGGCACCGCCTGGCGGACTTTTATCCTGACCTTGTGCCGGGCCAGCGTCATCGCCCGGCCGCGTCCATATCCGCGATATTGGCGAAACAGCGCTCCGGGTGAGCGGCGGGGCCAGTAGGACAAAGCCAGCGACGGTTCGAGCCAGATCTGCGCGCCGGCCCCCGCCAGTCGCAAGTCGAGTTCGGCGTCTTCGTTGTGCGAGAAGGTTTCGTCGTACCCGCCTGCCTGCACGAATTTCGCGATGTCCATCAGGGCGTGGTGTCCATGATCGACGAAGCAGCCCTTGGCGCGGCTTCGATGCGCCGAGCCGCCATTGCCCAGTACGCTGTTCTGGGCCGTTGCCGCGGCCTGCTGGAAGCATCCTTGCGCAACCGTGACCATGGGGACGACAACGCACTCGGCGCCGGAGCGGATCGCGGCGTCGATAAGTTGGGCCACGTAATTGCGCGGATAACCGCAGTGGGCATCGATCCGCACCAGCCAGCCTCTTCCGGTGGAAAATCGGCTGACGGCGGCGTTGATCCCTGCGCTTTGGATGCGCGCGGGATTGTCGAGCAAATGCAAGCGGGGATAGTGAGCGGCAAGCCCGTTGACGATCGATCGGCTGGCGTCGGTGCTGCCGCCGTCCGCGACGACGACGGTTGCCAAAGGGTTTTCCGCCAGCAGCGTTCCAAGCAGCTTGAAAAGATGTCGCTCTTCATTGAGGCAAGGGATGACGATAAGCGGTTCGGTCATGCGGCACCCAGGATTTTGAGCGCGATGGCGCGCTGCCGCTCGGCGTCCATCAGGACTGCGGCGCGCGGCACTTGCGCGCAGGCTTCGCGAAGCTGGGCATAGTCGGGCAGGGTCGGGGTGCTGAGGAGCGGGAGGAGGTCACTTTCCGGGTCTTGCACCCGCACCCCTGCACCGTGCTTGCTCAGCCAGGTGCCCGTTGCGATGCCGGAGAAGGCGATCGGCACCGCGCCATAAGCGATGCTTTCGTAAAGGCGATTGGGAAGCAGCCAGGCGGAGTTCAGCCCTTCCTCGAAAAAGTCGATCGCCCACGCGAAGTGGACCTGGCCGTAAAGCACCGGAAGATCGGCGGCGGTGTAGCTGCCGACGAACCGCAGACCGTCCAGCCCATCGAGTTCGCCAGGCAAATCGGGGAAGATATCGAGCGACGGCTTGCCCGCGATGACGACTTCGATCCGACCTTCGCTGTGTGCGACGAGCGATTTCAGCAAGTCCAGAGTGCGGCGGCAGCGCAGCATTCCGAACCAGCCGATTTGCCACGGAGGTCCGTTCGGCACATGGCTGGGGGGTGGCAGTTCGGCGGTGCTGGACTGAACTTGGTTTTCGACCAGTTCGATCGGTCCGGCCCAATGTCGGCGGTGGCGGAAATAGGCATCCCGAAATGCCGGGGCGCTGACGACGACGAGATCGACATGCCGCATCGCCATCGCTTCGATAGCATGGAGAATACGGGATGCCGGACCATTACCCAACAGCAGCCGGTGGATGTCGAGGCATTCGTAGACGAGCCGCTGGCCTTGCTTTCGCAACACCGCCGCCAGCACCAGCATTTCAAGGTTGCGGGCCAGGATCACCGGCGCGCCCCGGATCGCCTGCTGGATGCGGGCGGGGCGCAGGATGTGGCGCAGGACGGACAAGACCCTTGCCATCAGCGCCCCATCGCGCGTCATGCCCAGGATGACCGGGCGCGTGTCACCGATGTGGGCGGGAGCCGTTGCGCCTCGGAAGAAACCGGCGATCACAGGTTCGGCTCCGCCTGCGCGGATCAGGTCCGCCCGGCGGCGGACGGCGGCATCGCCCAGATCATGGACCAGATAGGCGACGCGTGGGCGATCCGGCGTGTCTGCGGCCCAAGCGGGTTCGCGCACGGTGCTTGGCTGTCGTCGTAGAACGGCCACACTTGGCGCCGTCGTTATGGCCGTCGTAGTGATTGAAGCTGTCATCGTCCGCCCGGTTTCCATCCACGCGGCGCAGGATATCCGGCCTTGGCAGCGGCGCTTGCCGAACCTGCTCCGGAATGGTGGCGTCCAGACGTGCTGGGCGATGCCGCGGCTTGATCGATCCGGGACTGCAGAAGCCGCTGCGGCGCGCCTCCGGTTTCATCCGTATGCGATGCAATCCGTTCCGCAGCGCAGCGTAAATGTGGTTGTTCTCATCGTGCCTGCTCTGATCGGCCTTGTTCCGATCGGGCGGGGGGCATCGCGCAACAGCGCACAGTGGGAACGCATAGTTGGAACGCACAGTTGGAACGGATAGTGGCAGGGCAGGGCACGTCATCTTCATCAGCCGCCAGCGCCTGGTGGGGGCGATCAACGGCAGTTCAGCCTACCTGATCGACCTTGCCCGCGCGGTCAGAGGGGCGGGGCTGGTCCCGCACCTTCTCCAGCCCTCGCCCGACGTGGCGGGGCGTTGGCCGGTGCTGTCGATGCGGCCGGAAATGAAGGTGTTCCAGACCCACGCAATCCGGGGATTGGTGCGGATCGGGCGGCATCGCGTGTCGCTTCGGCCCCAGGTCTATGCGTCATTAGCGATGGCGGTTTTGCGGGCGGTTGCGCGCAAGGTCGGCGCGCGCGGAGCGTGGACGATCGACGTACCGATGCCTTATGCGATCGCGCAACCCTGGGTTTCGCGCGATCATGCCTGGCTGCACCGTGCGGCGCGTTCGTGCGTCGCTTCGGGCGACGGGCTGACGGCGGTGGCGGATTACATGTTCTGCGCGCCAGGGTTCGCGGACTTGCCGGATTGCCCCACGGCGATCGTCATGCACGACTTGTTCCATGCCCGCGAAGGGGGAGGTTCGGATTCGGTGGCGCTGGTGGATCGCGATACCGAACTCGCATTGCTGGGCCGCGCCGATGCCGTCATTGCGATCCAGGCGGGAGAGGCGGCCTTTCTGAAGCGTGAAGTGCCGCAGGTCAGGACGATCCTGGCGCCTCTCGCCACGCAAACCGTAGCGGCAACCCAGCCGGGAGAGGACGATCGCTTGCTGTTCGTCGCCAGCAACACCGCGCCCAATGTCGTGGGCCTGCAATGGTTTGCAGAGCATGTCTGGCCGCTGCTGCGTGCCGCTCGGCCCGCGATCCAGCTGGACGTTGCCGGCAACGTGGGGCGGGCGTTTTCAAGCGCGCCGGCTGAGGGCATCCGCTTGCTGGGATACGTGGACAAGATGGACGAGCTTTACGCCTCTGCCGGCATCGTCATCTCGCCGCTGACGTTCGGTTCGGGCCTTAAGATCAAGCTGATAGAGGCGCTGGGGAAAGGCAAGGCCATCGTCGCCACGCCCGTCACCCTGCAGGGGGTAGAGGAAGTCTGCGCGGGCGCGGTACGGGTAGCGCCCGAGCCAGAGGCATTTGCCGCCCATATCCTTGAACTGGCCAGCGATCGGAGCGCGCGCGCACGGCTTGGCGAACGGGCGCTGGAAACCGCGAACCGCCACTTCGGCGCCGATCGCTGTTATGGCGATTTCGTGGACTGGTTGCGCAATGCTTAAGGGGCTCAAGGGGCGCCCGGGGGCGAACTGCACGACGGCGGACAACCGCCGCTGACGCTCAATCGCGTCGTCCGGGCCACGAATGCTTGGTAGCAGCGTCGCCCGGACGAATTTGGAATTGGCGATGGCGTGAGTTTGCGGGTCAGCCGGCCTTCCAACCGCCTCCCAGGGCGCGGAACAGATCGACTTGCGCGAAAGCGACCGCACGGCGGCTGGCGACGAGGTCGGCTTCGGCATCAGCCAGGGTGCGCTGGGCGTCGAGCACGGTCAGGAAGTCGATCCGGCCTTCGCGTTGGCGGGCAAGGCTGATGCGGGCGGCGCGGGCCGCTTCGTCGCGGCTGGAGATGAGCAGTTGCTGGCGCTCGATCGCGTGGCCGTAGACGGACAGCGAGCGTTCGGTTTCCTCCAGCGCGGTCAGCACGGTGCCATCGAAGGTGGCGAGTGCGGCAGCGTTGTCCGCCTTGGCGCCGTTGATGCGGGCGCGGATCGCTTCCTGGTTGGGGAAGGCCCAACTGATGAGCGGGCCGATCACCCAGCGCAAGGGACCGCCGCCCAGGATGTCCGCCGTGTTGGCCGCATTGCCGCCGATCCCGCCGCCCAGCGATATGCGCGGGTACAGATCGGCAGTAGCGACACCGATGCGCGCGGATTCGGCGGCGAGGCGGCGCTCGGCGGCGTGGACGTCGGGGCGGCGGGCGATCAGGGCAGCGCCGTCGCCGACCGGGATCGGATCGCGCAAGGTTGGCGTGGTGATGGCGGCGCGGACTTGGGCGGGAAGGTCAGCGGGTGGCCGCCCGGTCAGCGTGGCGAGGCGCAACAAGGCGGTGTCGCGATCGGCCAGCAGGTTGGGGATCTGGGCCTTCTGCTGATCGCGCAGCGCGGTCACGCGCACCACGTCGAGCCGGTCGGACCGGCCTGCTTCGAACCGGGCGTTGGTGATGCGGATCGAGTTGTCGAGCAGCGCCACCGTTTGCCCCGCCACCGCAACGCGTTCGGCTGAGGTGGTGGCATCCAGATAGGCGCGCACGGTATCGGCGATCACCGCGTTGCGCACGCCAACGGCGTCGGCTTGCGCGGCTTCGTAGTCCCCGCGCGAGGCTTCGACCCCGCGCCGCACACGGCCGAACAAGTCGATCTCGTAGGACAAGCTGATGCCGGCGTCGTTCACCCAGTTCTCGCGGTCGGCGCCGGTCTGGGTCTGCGCCTGCGACGTGCGTACCCCGTTGCTATAAGCGGACACGGTGCTTTGCGGCAGGCGATCGGCGCGCGAGCCGCGAAGCTGGGCGCGTGCCTTGTCGATCCGCGCCACTGCCACCCGGATGTCGGTGTTGGCGGCCAGCGCATCGCTCACCAGCGTATCGAGCAATGCGTCGTGGTACATCGTCCACCAGCGGTCCTGCACCGCCGCCGTGGTCACCAGCGGTGAGGCGGTGTTCTGGAACGCTCCCGCAGCGACCGGAGCCACCTTGGGGGCGTGATAGTCCGGCCCCACTGCGCACGCCGACAGCGCGGTGGCGCCCAGGAGTAAGGTTGCGAATTGCTTGGTCATCGTATGTGTCCTCATTCCGCCGGCAGCAGGGCCGGGTCGGTCGCCTTGTGACGCGGCTTGCGGGCAAAGCGCCCGGCAAGGCTGCGGCACACGACGTAGAAGGTGGGAGTGAACAGCAGGCCGAACGCCGTGACGCCGGTCATGCCGAAGAACACCGCCGTGCCCAGCGCCTGCCGCAGTTCCGCGCCGGCGCCGGTGGCGATCAGCAGCGGCACTGCGCCCAGGATGAAGGCGAAGCTGGTCATCAGGATCGGACGAAGCCGGGCCTGCGCCGCATAGACCGCCGCCTCGATTGGCGAGAGCCCGCGATCGTCCTCTGCCTGCTTGGCGAATTCCACCACCAGGATGGCGTTCTTGGCGGCCAGCGCGATCAGGACGACGAGGCCGATCTGGGTCAGCACGTTGTTGTCCATGCCTCGCAAGTTGATGCCCAGCATCGCGGCGAACAGACACATCGGCACGATCAGGATGATCGCCAGTGGCAGCGTCAGGCTTTCATACTGCGCGGCCAGCACCAGGAAGACGAAGAACACCGCCATCCCGAACACCAGGCCAGCGGTATTGCCCGCATGGCTCTGCTGATAGGCGATGTCGCTCCATTCGCCGGTGTAGCCGGCGGGCAGTGCTTGCGTCATCTTCTCGATCGTCGCCAGCGACTGGCCCGAGGAATACCCCGGCGCCGTGCTGCCATCGATCTCCACCGCAGGCGCCAGGTTGTAGCGCACGACGCGGTAGGGGCCGGTCTTGTCCTTGAAGGTCGCGACCGATCCGATCGGCACCATCTGGCCCGAGGTCGAGCGCGTTTCCAAGTTGGCGATGTCCGCCACCGAACCGCGATGGGCGGCATCGGCTTGCGCGGTCACGCGATAGGTGCGGCCCAGCATGTTGAAGTCGTTGACGAAGGCGGAGCCCAGATAAACCTGCAGCGCTTCGAACACGCGCTCGGGCGGGACGCCCAGCAGATCGGCCTTGCGGCGATCGACGTCGGCGAAGATGCGCGGGGTGCCCACGTCGAACAAGGTGTAGACCTGCGCGAGTCCCGGCGTCTGGTTCATCTTGGCGATCATGTCACCGGCGACTTTGTTGAGCGCGTCGTAGCCCCGGCCCTGCTTATCCTGCAGCATCAGGCGATAGCCGCCGGCGGAGCCGATGCCCTGGATGACCGGGGGTGGTGCCAGAATGATGCGTGCCTTGTCGTATCCGGCGACAGCCTTGCCGGCCTCCTCCATGATCCCGGCGTATGTCACGCCTTCTTCCTTGCGCTCGGCAAAGGTCTTGAACGGGAAGTAGATCGCGGCGGAGTTGGGCGCGCCGGTCTGTGACGGGCCGTGGAAGCCGGCGAACATCACCGCACCGCGCAGGCCCTTGATCGGCAGGATCTTCTCGGCGACTTCGCGCGTCACCTTGTCGGTGCGTTCCAGCGAGGCGCCCGAAGGCAGTTGGACGATGGCCAGGAAATAGCCCTGATCCTGCGCGGGGATGAAGCCGCTGGGCGTGATCCAGAACAGCCCGGCAGTGGCCACGATCAGGCCGGCATAGGCGATCAGCATCTTCTTGGGGCGCGTGACCAGGTAGTGCGTCAGCTTGCCGTAGCGCGCGCTCATCGCCTCGAACCCGGCGTTGAAGCGATCGCCTGCCTTGGCGAGCAATCGCCGCCAGCGCGGCACGGACGGATCGTTGGCGACCGAGCCGTGCTTTTCACGCAGCAGCAGCGCGGCAGCGGCGGGAGACAAAGTGAGTGAAAGCAACAGCGAGATCACCGTCGCGGTTGAGATGGTGACGGCGAATTGCTGGTAGAACGCACCCGAGATACCGGTGAGGAACAGCGTCGGTACGAACACCGCGCATAGCACCAGCACGATCGCGACCAGCGCGGCGGATACTTCGTCCATCGACGTGCGGGCGGCTTCGAGCGGGGTCATCCCCAGCTCGATGTTCCGCTCGACGTTTTCGACCACCACGATCGCGTCATCCACGACGATGCCGATCGCCAGCACCAGGCCGAACAAGGACAAGTTGTTGAGAGAATAGCCGACCATCGCCAGCATCGTTGCGGTGCCGATCAGCGAGACCGGGATCGCGATGATCGGGATGACCGCCGCCCGCCAGTTCTGGAGGAACACCAGGATGACGATGACGACGAGCACGACCGCTTCGAACAGCGTGTGATAGACCGCGTCGATCGACTGGCTGATGAATTCGGTGGGGTTGTAGATCACCGAATATTCCAGGCCCTTGGGGAAGGACTTGGCCATCGTGTCCATTTCGGCCTTGATCTTGTCCGCCGCGCCCAGCGCGTTGGAGCCGGGGCGCTGCATCACCGCCAGGACGACGGTAGGCTTGTTCGACAAGTACGTGTTGATGCCATAGTCCTGCGCGCCCAGTTCGACGCGGGCGACATCGCGCACGCGCACCTGGCGGCCATCCGCATCGGTGCGAATGACGACATCGGCGAATTGCTGCGGATCGGTGAGGCGACCTTGCGTTTCGACGCCGAGCTGGAAGGCATCGCCCTTGTCATAGGGCGGCTGGCCGATGGAACCGGCGGAAACCTGCACGTTCTGCGCGCGCAAGGCAGCGACGATCTCGCCCGCTGTCAGGTTCATCGAAGCGGCGCGGCCCGGATCGATCCACACCCGCATGGCGTAGTCGCGCGAACCGAACAGGATCACGTCGCCCACGCCGTCGACGCGGGCCAGGCGGTCCTTCACTTGGGTGAGGGCATAGTTGGACAAGTAGTTGCGATCGAACGTGCCATCGGGCGATTGCAGGTTCACCACCATCAGGAAGTCCGGCGAAGTCTTGCGCGTCACGACGCCCAGGCGCTGCACTTCTTCGGGCAGGCGCGGCTGGGCGATGGCGACGCGGTTCTGGATCAGGACTTGCGCGGCATCAAGGTCGGTGCCGATCTTGAAGGTGACGGTGATCGTGACCTTGCCGTCGCCGGTCGACTGGCTGGTCTGGTACAGCATGTTGTCGACGCCGTTGATTTCCTGCTCGATCGGCGCGGCGACCGTTTCGGCCACGGTTTCGGCAGAGGCGCCGGGATACTGCGCCACGACCGTGACGGTCGGCGGCACGATATCGGGATACTGGGTGATGGGCAGGCCGATAAAGGCCAGCGCGCCGACCACGGTGATGAGCACCGCGATCACCGCCGCGAAGATCGGGCGGTCGATGAAGAAGCGTGAGAAACGCATGAGGGAAGCCCCTTGGATTCGGTTTTGCGCGCGGTTGTTGGTTCGCGCCGAATTTTTAGTGCGCGCCGGTTTTAGTGAGCGCCGTGTTTCTAGTGAGCGAAAGTCACTTGTGCGGCGGCTGGCTCGTCAGCGGTCGGCGCTGCGGTGCTGGCTTGTGCGGTGATCTTTTCCGGTCGAGTCATGACCTTGGCGCCCGGCATCGCGGCCTGGACGTTGGACACGACCACCTTGTCGGTCGGCGCCAGGCCGGAGCGGATGACGCGCAGGCCATCCACCACCGGCCCAAGGGTGACGGCCTTGACCGTAACGGCATCGTCCTTGCCCACCACCAGCACGGTCTTGCGTGCCTGATCGGACTGGATCGCCTCGTCCGGCACCAGCAGCGCGTTGGCCTTACCGCCGTGCGACAACCGCATGTTGCCGAACATGCCCGGCGTCAGGAACGAGCCGGGGTTGGTCAACACCGCGCGGCCCCTGATCGTGCCGGAGCGCGGATCGAGGCCATTGTCGGTGAAGTCCAGCCGGCCCTTCCAGCGATAGTCGGTCTCGTCCTGAAGGCGGATTTCAACCTCGGCCGCGGTGGCGCGATCGCGCTGGGCCTTGAGGAACAGCGCCTCGGAGGAATCGAAGGTGAAGTAGATCGGATTGAGCGCGTTGATCGTGGTCATCAAGGTGGCGGCAGTGGCATCGCCGCCGGAAACCAGGTTGCCGATATCGACGCGGCGATCGGAAATACGGCCCGAGATCGGGGCGCGGATCTGAGTGAATTCGACATCGAGCGCGCGCTGGGTGGCCCGCGCATTGGCGGCGCCAAGCGCGGCCTGGGCCGATTGCACGCGTGAGCGCAAGCCATCGACTTCGCTGGCCGAAATCGCCTCGTCCCCGGTCAACCGCTTGACGCGTGCATAGTCGGCCTGTGCCAGCGACAAGGCGCTGCGGGCGGCGGCGACATTGGCGCGCGCTTCGGCCAGCAGGGCCATGAACGGGCGCTGGTCCAGGGTGAACAGCAACTGGCCTTTGGCGACTGTGTCGCCGTCCTTGAAGTGGATCGCGGTGACCGGGCCGGACACGCGCGGACGCACTTCCACCGTCTGGCTCGGCGCGAAGCGACCGATGTAATCGTCCCACTGGACGACCGAGCGCATCAGCGGGGCGGCCACGCCGACAGTGGCGATGGGGGCGACCGCTGCTTCGGCGCTGTTCTGGCCGAAGTACTTCCAGCCGGCACCGGCGACCAGCACGAGGGCGATCGCGCCGATCGAGACGGCGCGCCAATGGGACCGTCGTTCCGGGGCTGGCGCCTCGCCGCCTTCGGCTTTGGCCGCGTGATCGTTGTCGATGGGGGTGAGCATGTTCACGCGCAAACTCCGTGGAAATAGAGGGCATTGCCCCGCGCAGGGCGCTGCCGCTCGGCAAGCCGTGTGTGTCTGGGAAAGCGCAGGCTTCCCGTGACGATGATGTGCGAAGACGCCGACCCACCCGCGCAAGCTGCGCGATGGGTTCGATCAGTCCTGAATAGAGGTGTAGGGCCTGCCCGGCGTTCGACCGGTCAGGAACAGCAGCAATTGCCGCTGCGATACGTCAATAATCTTCCTCCGGGCATTGCCCATCCGATTTCATACTGGCTGGTATATAATGAAAGGTCGTAAAGCGTCAACCGATTTTCATACCGGTTGGTAATTTATTTGCCGTTCATCTGGCTCAGCGCCCCGGCCATACGGCGAGGGTGGTTTCCACCAGTTGTTCCAACTGCTCAATCGATGCGCCGCTGCTGGATTGTACGCCCATGCCTTGAAGGACCGCATAGAGGTAGGCGGCCAGTGCATCGGGTTTGAGATCCGCCGGGAAATCGCCTTCCTGCTGGGCCCGCTCGAACCGCTCGATCAACGCGCGAGTGGAGGATGCCTGCCGTGCCTTTACCTGGTCGCGGATCGATTCGGCCTGGGTGGTGCAAGCGACCAGGCTGATGACGCCCAGGCACGCCCGAGTGTCCTTGTCGTCGTCACGCTGGAGGGCAACGGTGCCTCGCAGAAACCGCTCGGCCACGCCCTTGGCCGTCTCCGCTTCCAGTGCAGAGCGGGTGTAGCACAGCTTGTCGCGCTCGTAGAGTTCCAGCGCCCGGCGAAACAGCTCTTCCTTGTTGCCGAAGCAGGAATAGAGGCTGGGCTTGGTGATGCCCATCGCCTCGGTCAGATCGGACAGCGATGCGCCATCGTATCCCCGCTGCCAGAACACCTGCAGCGCGGCCGCCAGTGCCGCGTCGGGATCAAACTCGCGCGGACGGCCTCTTAAGGAACACGATTCTATTTTCATACCGATCGGTATATAGTGAGCGACATCGGGCTTGTCCACGGCCCAGCTTTGCTTCGAAGATAGAGCGATACGCTGGCATCTTGGCTGGTGCATCGCTATCGACGCGTTATCGACACTTTATCGCATTACAAGGCGGCCACAGCCAGCATGAGCTTGCAAATTCTCCTGGTCGAGGACGACCGGCAGCTACGGCGTCAACTTGCCGAACAACTGACTCAGTTCGGCCACGACGTGCATGCCGTCGATGACGGGCCCGCAGCGCTCGCCGAGGTGAGCCGCCGGGCGTTCGACGCCGTGATCCTGGACTGGATGCTCCCGACAATGGACGGCCCCACCGTGGTGCGCCAGTTTCGCGAAGACGGCATGATGGTGCCGGTGCTGATGCTCACCGCATTGGGGCAAACCGTTGATAAAGTTGAAGGATTAGAGGCTGGCGCTGACGATTATGTGGTCAAGCCGGTCGATCCGTTAGAACTCAACGCCCGGCTCAACGCCTTGCTGCGGGCTCGGCGCACCAGCGAGAAGCCTGCCGATACGGTTGCTGCCGGAGACATCGTCGTCAGCCCTTCGCGCGTGCTCGCCTGGCGGGGCGGGCGGCCGCTGGTACTCTCGCAGACCGAGTTCAAGCTGCTGCTGGAACTGGCGCGCAATGCCGGAACCGTCGTGACGCGCCAGATGCTGATCGAGCGGATCTGGGGCTACGATTTCATGCCCACCACCAACATCGTCGACGCCCACGTCCGGCAATTGCGGCTCAAACTGGCGCAAAACGGGGAAGAAGACCCGATCGCGACGATGCGCGGCATGGGATATTTGCTGAAGGCATGAAGCGGCTCCCGCAATCGCTGCGCGGGCTGACGATCGCCTTCCTGGCGCTGTTCCTGGCCACGACGGCGCTGGCAGGGTTCGGCATCTACTACGCCAATCTCTCGATCATCTACACGCTGGTGGATCGTCGCATCGAGTCCGAAAGCGATGTGATTGCGGCCATCGGCGAGGCCGGACCACGTGCGGACATGATCGAGCGGATCAATGCGATGGCGACGCGGCGCGACACGGCGGACCTGGGCCTGCTGCTGACCGATGCCCAAGGCCGCGTTCTGGCCGGCAACGCCCGCTTTTCGCGCCCGCTGCCGCTGGGGTTTTCCTCCCTCGGCGATGAAGATCGCATCAAGGGGCTGAGCGCGGGCCGAGTGCTGGTGCGCGATCTGGGCGAGGGGATGCGGCTGGCGATCTTTGCCGAAACCGAGCCGGTCGACAATTACTTCGCTGTGCGCCAGCGCATCTATCTCATTGGTTTCTGCGCGATCGTGCTGGTGGTCCTGACGGGCCTGTTGCTGTTTCGCCGCGTGATCGGTCAGCGCATCGATGCCATGCGGCGCACGGCGGAATCGATCATCGAGGGGGATTTGACCCGCCGCGTGCCGGTCATCGGGGATGGCGGCGAGTTTGACCAGCAGGCCGCTGCGTTCAATCGCATGCTGGATCGGATCGCCCAGCTCATGGGCGAAATCCGTAACGTCACCAACGATATATCCCATGAAATGCGGACGCCGCTGGCCCGGTTGCGCAACGAATTGTCCTTGCTGGAGCAGGGCGACGAGGCAGGGCTGCTCCGCCCGAACATCGAGGCGGCGCGGGCTCAAGCCGATGAACTGCTGACGATGTTCGGCGCGATGCTGCGGATCGCCGAGATCGACAACGGATCACGCCGGGCCGGTTTTCAGCGGCTCGACATAGGCGAACTGGTCGGCGAGACCGTGGAACTTGCCTCCCCCCTTGCGCAAGAGCGTGGGCAGCGGATCGTCGTGCTGCCGTGCCAGGAAGCGCCACTTTCCGGCGATCGCCAACTCCTGTCGCAATTGCTGCTCAACCTGCTGGAAAACGCGCTCAAGCATACCGACCAGGGCACTACGGTCACCATCGCAGTACAGGGCGTTGGCGGGCACGTCGTCTTGAGCATCGCTGACGACGGCCCTGGTATTCCCGCCGATCAGCGCGCGCTGGTGATGCGCCGTTTCGGTCGAATGGATCGCAGTCACGACAGGGCAGGGCACGGGCTGGGGCTGCCGCTTGCGGCTGCGATCGTCAGGCTGCATCACGGAACGATGGTGCTGGAAGATGCCAGCCCCGGTTTGCGGATCGTGGTGAAACTGGCCGCGTAGGCGCATCGCAAAACAGAAAAAAGCCGGCGCAGCGCAGGGGGAGTGCGCTACGCCGGCAAGGTGGTTCCAAGCCGCGACTTGCTTGAAAAGCCGCGACCCGGGGCAGGATTAGAACTGCAGGCTGGCGTCCAGGCCGAAGGTGCGCGGCGCGTTGAAGTTGCCGTAGTCGCCAAGGACGCCGTTGACGCTGCCGGTGGTCACGCTGGTGGTCGGCGCGGCGGGCAGGCTGTTCGAAGGATCGCGGCGATAGACGTACTGGGTGTTGAACAAGTTACGCGCCCAGGCGCTGACCGTCAGATTGCGGCCCTGGCCGATCTCGATCCCGGCGAGCGAGATGCGACCGTTGAACACCAGCGAAGCATCGTTCTTGGTGGCGTACTGATCGAAGCTTTGCGTCGCTTGCGAGTAGTTGCCGTCGATGTGGAACTTCACGTTCAGGTCACGACCACCTAGCGGCAGCACGTAGTCCACCGAGCCGCTGGCGGCGTTGCGCGGCGTGTAAACGACGTAGAACTGCTGGTCCACCGTCGTCGAGACGCCGTTGGCGGTGTAGGTCACCGGAACCGGCGGGATCTTGGTGTAGGTGTAGGCGTATGAGGCGTTCAGCGTCAGGCCGTCGATCGGGCTGACCGTCAGGTCCGCTTCGATGCCGCGGATCTTGGTGATGCCCGGCGCATTGATCGTCACCAGGTTGTTGAAGCTGCCGGTCGCGGTCACCTGGATCGAGCTCAAGTCGATCTGGCTGTTCTTGCGGTCCATGATGTAGCCGGCCAGGTTGAAGCGGGCGCGGTGGTTCCAGAAGTCGCTCTTCAGGCCGACTTCGTAGGACTTGATGTCCTCTGGGTTGAAGGCCTGGTAGTTCGACGTGCGCGAGCTGGCGCCGCCCGCACGATAGCCGGTCGCATACTTGGCGTAGACGTGAAGGTCATCGTTCACGTCGTAGGCCAGCGTCGCCATCGGGTTGAAGCGGTTCCACTTCTTGTCGAGCGGCTGGTAGCCGTTCGCGGCGGCCTTGGCCGTGTCGGTGTCGTAGTCGATGTTGCGCGAATAGTGCAGCACGCCCTGCTTTTCGTCATGGGTGTAGCGGCCACCCACGGTCAGGTGCAGCGCATCGGTGGCGTTGTAGGTCGCCTGGCCATAAGCGGCGTAGCTCTTGGACCACACTTCCGAGGCGCGGTCGATCGAGCGGCAGCCCACGTCCGAGCCGTAGCCGCCCGAACCGGTGCAGGAATTGAGGGTCGTGTAGACCGCCTCGCCAGCGCTGTTGAGATAGACCCCGTTCGAGTTGGGCGTTGCCGCGTCATCGCTGACGTGTTCGTTGAAGTAATACAGGCCCGCGACGTAGTCGATCTTGCCGAACGTGCCGACCGCTTGGAATTCCTGGCTGAACTGGCGCTGGCGCAAGTCGGCAAGGCTGTAACGGCTGAAGCCGCAAGGATTGGCCTGGGTGCAGGACGAGGTCAGGTTGACGACGGGGACGCGGTGCGCGCCGCCGCTGTTATCCCACTGGGTCGCGTCCACGCCGCGCCATGCGGTGATCGAGCGAATCTCGATCTCAGGCGAGACGGTCCACTTGAGCTGGTTGGTGAAGCCGTGGGTCTTATCGACGCTGGGCTGCTGGGGCACGCCGATGTCCGCTGTCTTCATCCGGGTATCGCCATTGACGACGACGCCGGGAAGCAGCGACTTCACGGAGCCGGTCAGGTTGGTGTAGCTGGTACCGGGCAAAGAACAGGACGACTGCGAGGCTTGCGTGCCGGCATGGCAGTTGTTCGGGTTGTAGTTGAGCAACTGGCTGTAGAACGGCGTGTTGGCATCGCGCGCGACGTCATACGAGAAGTCGTTGGTGATGTTGCTGGTCGGCTGCCAGCGCACGGCGGCGCGGAAGCCTTTGCGGTGGTAGTAGTTGAAGCCGCTCTGGCCTTCCATCGGGTTCTTGGTGGTGGCATCCTGGTGTTGGAGCACGCCGTCCAGTTTGATCGAGAAGCCGGCCATCTTGGGCAGGTTCAGGTGGATGTTGCCATTGTAAGAGCCGTAGTTGCCAAAGCCGCCGTTGGCAGTGCCGCCGAATTCTCCGGTGGGGGCCTTACTGACGATGCTGAGCGCGCCGCCTTCGGTGTTGCGGCCGAACAAGGTGCCTTGCGGGCCCTTCAGCACTTCGATGCGCTCCACGTCGAACAGCGCGGCGTTGAGGCCATGCTGGCGGCCAAGATACACGCCATCGACATAGATGCCGACGCCTTGCTCGCGGGCGGGCTGGTTGGCGTCGAGCGGAACGATGCCGCGAATGCCGATGGTCAACGCGCTTTGGCGCGCCTCGAACGTGGCGACGCGCAAGCTGGGAACGCCGCCGTCTGCCAGATCGTAGAGGCTCTGGACGTGACGGTCTTTGAGCGCCTCGGTGTTCATCACCGAGATGGCGATCGGGGTTTTCTGCAGGTTCGTTTCGCGCTTGGTGGCGGTGACGACGATTTCGCCAAGGCCAGCCCCATCGGCGGCTGCTGCCGGGTCCGCTGCGGCAGGCGCGGCGTCCGTAGTGTCGGCATACGCGTACGAGCCATTCATGCCGGCGAGCATCGAGCCGGCGAGAAGCGCCGCCCGGGCAAACGTGTTCATCATGTGAATTGCACCCTGTGTTCGGCAGCCTTCTGCTGCCGCTGGGGGCGCTAATATTGCGGCATCACGACAGTTATATGGATGTTCGATGACAGCGTCGCCGCACAACCCTCATACTAACTTCATATTGCAGCAAATAATTGATATATCTTCGATGTTTTGCGGAATAGCAGCGCAAAATCTTTCCTGGGCCGGTCGTTTGCTATTCCTCCGATCTTGGAGTCAGCTTCCAGACGTGAGGCATGCAGCCGCGATGCCCGCCAGCGCGCACGCCTCGTCGTTGTCAGACGAGTCTCCCGTCACGCCAACCGCGCCGATGACCGCACCGTTGGCATCCATCACGAGAACGCCTCCGGCTGCGGGGATGATGCCGTTGGGGGCGATCGATCCCAGCGCGGTGACGAACGTAGGCCGCTCTGTCGCCATGCCAGCAACCGCGCGTGAAGACATGCCCAGCGCCAGCGCGGTGCCCGCCTTGCCCATCGCGATCTCGGGCCGCAGCGTGGACGAGCCATCCTGCCGCGCGAAGCTGACGAGGTGCCCGCCCGCGTCGAGCACGGCGACGGTGAGTGGTCGCAGCGCCAGTTCACGCCCTTGGGCAAGCGTTGCAGCAACGATGGCGTCGGCCTGTGCCAGAGTAAGAGACATGGCGGGGAATTCTCCGAAGGAATATCGAAAAAGCGCCGCGACCCGAAGGTCGCGGCTCAGGGTGGGAATGGTAGTGCAGCGCAGCGTCGTTGATCGCAACGACGGGAGGGCTTGCGGCTCAGTAAGTCTTGCCGCGCTTTTCCAGGATCGCGCGCGTGGTGGTGTGGGTGTTCTTGGGCGTGGGCGTGGGCATCTGCTGGATGCGGCGCACGTTGAGGCCGTGGCCCTTGGCCTCGGTCACCAGTTCCCCGTCGCGCATCACGAAACGCCCGCGAACCAGCGTGTGGATCGGCGCGCCCTTGGTGGCGAAACCCTGGAACGGAGTGGACGAACCCTTGGATTTAAGCACGGCTGCATCCACCATCACCGGCTTGTCGAGATCGACGACGACGATGTCGGCGTCCGATCCCGGCAGCAGCGCCCCTTTGCGCGGATACAGGCCAAACGCCTTGGCCGGCGCCAGCGAGGTCATCCGCACGTATTGGTTGAGCGTCATGCGCCCGTCGATGACTTGCGTGAGCATCAGCGGCATCTGCGTCTGCACCCCGGTAAAGCCGCAGTCGGCTTTCCAGATGTCATCCTTGTGCTTTTCGTCGTGGCTGTGCGGGGCGTGGTCGGTGGCGATCATGTCGATCGTGCCGTCGGCGACGCCTTCCCATAGCTGTTCCTGGTGAACCTTCTCGCGCACCGGCGGGTTGACCCGGATCAGCGAGCCCTTCTCGGTATAAGCGTGCTCGTCCAGCAGCAGGTAGTGCGGGCAAGTTTCGGCAGTGATGTCCACCCCGCGCGCCTTGGCCTCGCGCAAGGGACGCAGTTCGTCGCCCGACGAGACGTGCAGGACGTGGATGCGCGCGCCGGTCCATTCGGCCAGGATCGCGGCGCGGGCGACCGCTTCCACCGCGACCACCGGCGGGCGGGCATCGAGGTGGGCGAGCGGATCGCAGCAGTCGTTCTCGCGCAGCTTCTTCGAGCGGCGGGCCATGATCGAGGCGTTCTCGGCATGGAGCGCGACGCGGTAGCCATGCTTGGCGACGATCTCGAACCCTTCGAGGATCGCGCCGGTCGGCGGCGAGGGCAGGTTGCCGAAGGTGTTGCCCATGAAGCATTTGAAGCCGGCGACGCCGCCCTCGATCAGGGCTTCGAGCTGGTCGAGGTTGTCCTCGCCCAACAGGCCGTAGATGCCGAAATCGACATAGGCGTTCTTGGCCGATTCCAGCTTCATGTTGAGCGCTTCGACCGTGCCGGTGGGCGGGTTGGTGTTGGGCATTTCGAACACGGTGGTAACGCCGCCCATCGCCGCGCTGGCGGTGCCGGTTTCCCAGGTTTCCTTGTGGGTATAGCCCGGATCGCGGAAGTGGACGTGCGCGTCGATCGCGCCGGGCAGCACGTACTTGCCGGTGGCGTCGAGCACTTCGGCGGCTTGCGGCATGGTATCCGCCGCGCCGATCGCCAGGATCGCGCCGTCTTTTACGGCGATGGAGGCCTGGAACATGGCGCTGTCGGTGACGAGCGTGGCGCCGTTGATGACGATATCGGCTTGCATGGAAAGACCCGTTGTTGTCGAAGGTGAAATCACAAGGCGGCCCAGCCGCCATCGACCGGCAAATCGACGCCGGTGATCTGGCGCGATACGTCCGAGGCCATGAACAGGCAGGCGGCGGCGACGTCCTCGGCGGTGCTGATCCGGCGCAGCGCGTATTCGGCAGCGTGCTCGGCGATCACTTCGTCCTCGGTCAGCCCGCGCGCCTCGGCCATGCCGGGCATCACCTTGGTGCGAAAGCGCGGGCCGTCGACCATGCCGGGGGCGACGATGTTGACATTGACGTTGTAGGGGCCGGCCTCGATCGCGGCGGACTTGGTGATGCCGCGAAGGCCCCACTTCGACGCCGAATAGGCCATGCGCCCGGCGCGCCCGTGCATCCCGAAAGTGCCGCCGACGTTGACGATCTTGCCATAGCGGCGCGCGATCATGCCGGGCATCACCGCGCGCATCATCAAGAAGCATCCGCCCATGTTGAGCTTGACGATTTCATCGAAGCCTTCGGGCGTGGTTTCCCACGCGGTATCGCCGACCGGGCCAGTGCCCCCCGCGACGTTCACCAGGACATCGACTTGGCCGTAATGCGCCTCGGCAGCAGCAGCGGCGGCCATGCAGTCGTCGGCATCGGTCACATCGCAGCGCAGAACCAGCGCGGACGTGATGGCATCGATCTGCGCCTTCAATTCTTCAAGAGCTTGAAGATCTCGACCTAGAAGAACGAGATTTGCGCCTTCATTTGCAAAAGCCAGGCAAATTGCCGGGCCCATTCCTTTACCAGCACCCGTAACAACTACGACTTTTTGTTTGAGGAATAGATCCATTAATCAGCCTCGTAATCTTATATTTGTATGTTCTAAAAATATACATCGTATAAATGACTTATTGACTTGATCATCGATATATGAGTTTTAGCGTCGATTAGCACCGGTCGCTCCCCGGATGTTCGATGCATAAGGGATGTGCTGTTGCCGCAGTGGTGCTAAACCACCGGTGCGGTGTAGCCGAAAAACGAACGGAGTCGCGAGTGGCGCTACGCAACCAGAGAATCTGGCAGTACATCGACGAAGTGGCACGGGTTGGCTCGGTGCGGCAGGCGGCAGAGCGCCTGAACGTCACCCCCTCGGCCCTGCTGCGGCGCATCCAGGACGTGGAACACGACCTCAACGCCGTGATTTTCGAACGGCATACCTCAGGCGTTCGACTGACCGCGGCGGGCGAAGTTCTGATGGGCTGGATCCGCATGCAGACGTCCGAGCTGCGGCGCGTCTATTCGCAGATCGAGGAACTGGAAGGCATGCAGCGCGGCGAGGTTCGCATCGCCTGCAGCCAGGCGGTGGCGCGCAGCTTCGTGCGCCGGCATGTCTCCGAATTTCGCGAAAAGCACCCCAACGTCAAGTTCAAGGTCGCCGTGACCGACCACAGCACGGCGGTGCGCGCGCTGATGGAATACGAGATGGATCTCGTGCTGATCTTCCGACCGTTGCGCTCGTCCGAATTGCTGCCGATCATGTCGATCGGGCAAGGGCTTGTCGCGGTCATGGCTGCCGATCATCCACTGGCAAAGCACGAAGTGCTGCGGCTGCGTCAATGCGCCAACTACGACGTGGCAATGCCCGACATGGCGTTTGGTGGGCGCGAGATCGTGGAAACCCGGCTGCTGTCCAGTTCGGCCAAGTTCAATGTCGCGGTGGAAGCCAATAGCTTCGATTTCCTGGCCGAAATCGTTGCGACCAGCGACCTGCTGACCTTCCAGATCGACATCGGTGCCGATACCTGGCGTAACGATCCGCGCTTTGCGGTGCGGCGTATCAGCGACATGGACCGTACGTACGGTCCGCTGGTGCTGGGCCAGCTCAAGGGGCGTCCGCTGCCGCTGGTGGCGGCCAAGTTTGCCGAACAGATGTCGCGCGACCTGAACGATTGCCGTTCGCTGCCCACGCTGGAAGGCAGCGCAGAATGGGATGCCGAAGCGAGTGAGCCCGACGAGTTGGACGAAGTTCCGGTCGAGCGGTAGGGTTTAGCCCTAGAGCAATCGATCCGATTGCATCGGCTCGATTGCTCTAGGCTCTTGTTTTGCCGCGTTTTCCGAGCCAGCAGTTGAATTCCACCTGCTTCGAAAACGCTCTAGTCGGGCGGCCTGTTTGCCCGCCCGACCGGAAATCTCAGCCGGTAAAGCCGTACCGAGAACGGGCCGCTTCGGCGGAGATCATGCCTTCCTCGACATCGTGTCGTACCCGCGCCGGATCGCGCGTGGCGGGATCGCCCAGGCCCGCACCACCGGGTATCTGCAACACCAGCCGATCGCCGGTCGGGAGCGCCTGCAGCCCCTTGGCGCGCATGGCCTTGCCGGATGAGGTGGAGACTTGGCCCGCCGCGCCGTCATGGCCGCCTTCGCGTCCCTTGGCGGGGCGTTCCACCCGCTCGAACATTGCCAGCACTTCGAAGCCGGAGCCATCACGCATGCCGACTTCGACCGTCTGGCCCAGCCCGCCACGGCGTTCGCCGGGGCCGCCGCTGTCGGTGCGCAGTTCCTTGCGCCAGATGACGATCGGCGATGCGCTTTCGGTGACTTCCACCGGCATGGCGCGCACGCCGCTGGGGAACGCGGTGCCCGAAAGCCCATCCTGCTTGGGTCGCGCGCCCGAGCCGCCCGAGTTGAAGAAGATCGCATCGAAGCTCTCGCCCGCCTGGCCGTTGCCGCTGCCCGGCAGGTTGCCGCGCAACTGCACCGACCATAGGCACGACGATCCTTCGGCGGGCACCCGGTCCGGGATTGCTTGCGAAAGGCAGCCGAACACCACGTCGGGCAGCATCTGGCCGATGACATGGCGCGCCGCGACTGGCCAGGGGCGCTGGACGTTCAGGATCGAACCTTCGGGCGCAGTGACCTGGAACGGCTCCAGCGCGCCGAAGTTGTTCGGCACTTCGGGTGATATCACGCAGCGCAGGCCGAACACCGTGTAGGCGCGGCAATAATTGAGCACCACGTTGATGCCGCGCGGCAGGCACGGGTCGGTGCCTTCATAATCCATCGTCAGGGTATCGCCGGCAATGGTCAGCGTGCCCACCAGCGTCACTGGTTTGTCGTAGCCGTCGATAACCAAAGTGCTGGTCCACTGGCCGTCGGGCAGCTTGGCGATTTCCGCCTTCGTCGCTTCGAGCGACTGGGCGATGATGTAGTCGGCGACTTGCGACAGATCCGGCATCGCAAATTCGGCCAGCATCGCGCTCAGCCGGCGGGACGCGGCCTCGTTGCTGGTGACGTACGACAGCACGTCACCCTTGACCTGAAGCGGCATCCGCACGTTTTGGCACAGGATGTCGATCAGATCCTGATTGATGGTGCCCGCGCTGGCGAGCTTCATCAGCGGGATCTGCAACCCTTCCTCGTAGATCGAGCGGCCGTCCGGCCCTTGGCCCAACCCGCCGATATCGACCTGGTGGCAGCACACGCCGAACAGGCCGACGACTTTGCCGCCATGGAATGCGGGCGAAACCACGGTCACGTCATGCAAGTGCCCGGCGGTGAGCCAGGGGTCGTTGGTGATGAAGTGGTCGCCTTGATGCATCGTGTCTGCGGGGAACTTCGCCAGGAAGTGGCGAACGCCCTCGGCCATCGAATTGACGTGGCCCGGCGTGCCGGTGACGGCTTCGGCGACCAATCGCCCGTCGAGGTCGAACAGCGCGGCGGACAAGTCTCCCGCATCGCGCACGGTGGTGGAAAAGGCGGTACGCATCAGCGTCTGCGCTTGTTCCTCCACGATCGAAATCAGGCGGGTCCAGATCACCTGCATCCGCAGTTCAGTCAGGGCGGCAGTAGCGCTCATTGGCCAAGTCCTTCTTCGCGGCGGGTCAGTACCAGGTAGCCGCGTTGATCCATGCGTCCGTCGAAACGGGGGGAGACGACGGTGGTGGTTTCGCGCTCGGCGACCAGGGCTGGGCCGCAGAAATGGTCGCCGGGCTGCATGTCCTCACGGGCATACAGCGCGAAGTCCATGGCCTCGCCGCTTGCCGGATCGACGACGCGGCGGGTGCCGACGGACTGAGCAATGCGGGCTGGGGGGGCTTGGGTGGACGCAGCGCTGGCGAAGCCGCCGGCGCTGACGGTGACGCGCCAGGTCAGCATCTCGATCGGCAGGTCCAGTACCATGCCGCCGTATTGGGCGCGGTAGGCTTGCTCGAACCCGTCTCGCAGCACCGCGAGGTCTTCTTCGCCCAAAACGCAGGCGGGGAATTCGAACGGAATCTCGTAGCCCTGGCCCTGGTAGCGGGCGAGGCAGACGCGCTTTTCGGTCTGCGCCGCACCGGGGGCACCAGCGCTGACCAATTCGCGCGCCTCGTCTGCCATCTCGTGCAGCAGCGCGTTGAGCCGGGGCACGTCCGCCTGGTCGAGCCGCATGGTAAGGCTGCGCGCCACTTCGTAGGCCACTGGCGCGCGCAGGAACCCTACCGCTGAACCGACGCCCGCGCCCGAGGGAACGATCACGGTGCCGATGCCCAGCTTCTCGGCAAAGCTGACGGCGTGGAGCGGGGCGGCGCCGCCAAAGGCGATCAGGGTGCGCTCGTCCAGCGTCTTGCCTTGTTCCACCGCATGGACGCGCGCGGCGCTCGCCATGGTCTCGTCCACGATCTCGCTGACGCCGATCGCCAGCGTCTGCGCGTCCCCACCCCACAAGCCGAGCCCGGCAAGCGCGGCTTGCGAGTTTTCCGGCAGCAGCGTCACTTTGCCGCCGGCAAAGCGCGCGGGGTCGATGCGGCCCAGGGTGATGTCGGCATCGGTCACGGTCGGGCGCGTGCCGCCGCGTCCGTAAGCGGCGGGGCCGGGTTCCGATCCGGCGCTGTGCGGGCCGACCGCGAGGCGTCCGGCGCTGTCCACCGAGGCGATCGAGCCGCCGCCGGCGCCGATCTCCACCATCTCGACCACCGGGATGCGCAATGGCAGTCCGCTGCCCTTGCGGAAGCGATGCGCGCGGCCAACTTCGAACACTTGCGAGGTCTGCGGCGCGCCATCGTCGATCAGGCAGATCTTGGCGGTGGTGCCGCCGACGTCGAGCGCGAGCACGCGCGCGGCGCTGCATTCGCTGGCGACCGAGGCGGCGAAGATGGCGCCGCCCGCCGGGCCGCTCTCCACCAGTCGCACCGGGAAGCGGGCGGCGGTGTCCACCGTCGTCAATCCGCCCGAGGACAGCATGAGGTAAAGCGGGCAGGCAAAGCCCATCTCTTGCAGCCGCCCTTCTAGGCGGCGCAGATAGGCGTCCACCAGCGGCTGCACGTAGGCGTTGGCGGTGGTCGTCGAAAACCGCTCGTACTCGCGCATTTCGGGCGAGACTTCGCACGATAGCGACAGCGAGACGCCAGGCATTTCCTCGCGCAGGATTTGCGCCGCGCGCCTTTCGTGGGCGTCGTTGACGTAGCTGTGCAGAAACGCGACGGCGACGCTTTGCACCCCCTCAGCGCGCAAGGTCGCGGCGGCGGCGCGCACGGCGTCCTCGTCGAGCGGCAGCAGCACGTTGCCCAGCGCGTCCAGACGCTCGGGCACGCCCAGGCGCAAGCGGCGCGGGACCAGCGGCTCGGGCTTTTCCATGCCGATGTCGTACTGGTCGAACCGGCTTTCGGTGCCGAGCGCCAGCGCATCGCGAAAGCCCTCGGTCGTCAGCATCGCCAGCTTCACGCCGCGCCGCTCGATCAGGGCGTTGGTGGCCAGCGTGGTGCCGTGGACCACCAGCGAGACGTCCTGCGGTGCGATCCCCGCCTCGGCCAGCAGCAGTGAGACGCCATCGAGCAGCGCGCGTTCGGGCGCATCGTACGTGGTCAGCAGCTTGGTCGAGTGGCGACGCTCGCCCACTTCCAGCACGACGTCGGTGAAGGTGCCGCCGATGTCGGCGCCGATCTTTGCATTCATGGTGGTGGCGGGCTCAGTTATAGGTTTCATGCGGGTTCTTGGAGAGCTGCTTGTAGAAGCGCGCGAGGTGATCGGCGACGCGCACCGGCGGATACAACGCGCCATCGCCGATCAGCTCGGGCTGCGGTTCGACCACGACCGAACGGTCCGGGTTGGCGAAGTAGGGCACCGAGAAGCGCTCTACGTCCGTACGATTGCGCACGCGGTGGTAGTTCGAGATGAAGCGGCCGTTCGACCACCACATCATCATGTCGCCAACGTTGATGGTGAAGGCGCCCGCGATCGGCGGCGCTTGTATCCACGCCCCGTCGCGGCGCTTGACCTCCAACCCACCGACCGCGCTTTGCGCCAGGATCGTGAAGGGGCCTTCGTCGGTGTGCGAAATCATGTTCGACACGTCCGGATCGGCATCGCCGGGCAGCACCGGATAGTAGTTGAAGCTGAGCTGCGAGGGCGGCTGGGTGAACCAGGCATCGAACCGCGTTTCCTCCAGCCCCAGGCCAAGCGCGAAGGCGCGCAGCAGTTCGCGGCCCAGGTGCAGCATGGAATCGAGGTAATCCTCGCTCGCCTGCTGAAACTGATCCATGCCCTCGGGCCAGCGGTTCACTTGATCGAAGATGCGCGCATGTTCCATGTCGCTCTCGTCCGCAGGCCATTCGTGCTGGAGGCGGTACTGTTCGAACATGCGGGTGTTGCGCGAAAGCGGCTGGCGCTCCGGCATGGGGATATAGCCGCGATACCATTCGGGCGTGGCGTAGGCGCGGGCACGCTCTTCGGTAGGGCGCGCGAAGAAATCGGCAGCAGCGGCGAACACCGCATCGACCACGGGCTGCGGCACGCCGTGGCCGGTGAGGTAGAAGAAGCCGATGTCCTCGCAAGCCCGCGCGATCTCATCCGCCACGGCCTGGCGCGATGCGGCATCGCCGCCCAGGAACGGCCCGAAATCGATCAACGGGACTTGCTCCAGCGAGATGGCGGCGGCAGCCGCAATATCGTCCTCGCTTCTTTCGCTACGGCTCATTCGCAAGACTCCATGGTGGCGGCCTACTCTGACACATTTTGCCCTGGCACATCTGGCCCTGACACATCCGGCCTTGGCACATTTGGAAGGTTTGGCCTTGCCGGATCGCTGTGTGGTGACTCGTTTAGGACAACACCGAGGGGGCTGGCGGTGCTTTTTCTGTGTGAAGCCGTCGCCTAATCTTCACCTTTCGCACCGGCCCCGTTGCGTTACGACAAGACGGCAGACCAAAAGCCAGTGGACCTTGCGGGAATGATGCAGCGATGACGGAAATACAGGTTGCAACCGGCCCCGACATGACCGGCCCCGACATGACCGGAAAGGTGGCCCTGATAACGGGCGGCACTCGTGGGCTGGGCCGTGGCCTGGCCGCAGCGTTGGGCCGTAAGGGCGCGCACGTCGTGCTGGTGGGCCGCGATGCCGCGACCGGAGAAGCCGCCGTCGCCCAATTGGCCGGCGAAGGGATCAGCGCCGCCGCCTTTCCCGCCGACGTCACCGACGATGCCGCGATGCGTGAGGCCGCCGCCTTCGCTGCCGAGCGTTTCGGCGCGATCGACGTGCTGGTCTGCGCCGCTGGCGTCGGCGCGCCGCGCCGTCCGATCTGGGAAGCGACACCGGCGGACTATCGCGGCTGCTTCGACATCAACGTGCTGGGCGTGGTCAACGCGATGGCCGCGGTCATGCCGGACATGATCGCGCGCGTAAACGGGCGGGTGGTCGTGATCGGCGGCACCTATGGCTACAAGGGCGTGGCCGGCTTTTCGATCTATTCCGCCTCGAAGTGGGCCTTGCGCGGCCTCGTCAAGTCCGCCGCGCTCGATGCCGCGCCGCACGGCGTCCTCGTCAACATGATCTCACCGGGCGGGGTGGAAGGCGAGCGCATCCACCGCATGTTTCGCGAAAGCGCGCTGCGCAACGGCGAGCCCGAGGACGCACCGCTCAAGCGCTTCCTGGCGACGACCGCGCTGGGGCGCCTGGTTACCGAGGACGACATCGCCGCCGCGCTGTTCCACCTTGTCGGCCCGGCGGGTCGGATGATCACCGGGCAGGACATGCCGGTGGACGCCGGCACCGTGATCTGAACCGGAATTGCGATTAAGAAGGACTACCAAGCATGACCGACCTTAAAGGCTTTCGACGCGAAACGCAGGCGCTGCATGCCGGGCGCGATCCGAAGGCCAACTTCGGTGTCGTCAATCCGCCGGTCTATCACTGTTCGACGGTGCTGTTCGATTCGGTGGACGCGCTGCTGGAAACCCGGCGCGACCGGGCCTCGGGCGCCTTCGAGGGCTTTACCTACGGGCGCGAAGGCACCGCGACGACGCGCGCCTTCGAAGACGCAGTGACGCTGCTGGAAGGCGGCTATCGCGCGATCACCACCAGTTGCGGGCTGGGCGCCATCTGCGCCTCGCTGATGGCGTTCCTGGGCGCGGGCGATCACTTGCTGATCGTCGATAGCTTGTATGGCCCGGCGCGCGATTTCTGCGAAAGCGTGCTCAAGAAATTCGGCGTCGAAGTGACGTATTATCGCCCGGACGTGGGCGCCGGGATCGCCGATCTGTTCCAGGCGAACACCCGCGTCGTCTATATGGAAAGCCCTGGGTCGCTCACCTTCGAGATGACCGACGTGCCAGTGATCGCCCAGCAATGCCGGGCGCGAGGCATCCGCACGATCTTCGACAACACCTGGGGCTCGCCGATCAATTTCCGCCCGCTGGAACACGGCGTCGACGTGTCGATCAACGCGGCCACCAAGTACATTTCGGGCCACTCCGACCTGATGCTCGGCATTGCCGTCACGACTGAAGATGCGTTCGTCCCGGTTAAGAAGATCGCTTCGCAATCGGGCTACTGCGGCGGCCCGGACGATATCTACATGGCGATGCGCGGGCTGCGTACTCTGCCGTTGCGGATGAAGCAGCACCACGCCTCGGGACTGGTGATTGCCCAGTGGCTGCAGGACCGCCCCGAAGTCCACAAGGTCATGCACCCGGCGCTGCCCGGCGATCCCGGCCACGCAATCTGGAGCCGTGACTACGACGGCGCCTCGGGCTTGTTCGGCTTTGTGCTGGAAGCCTGCACCGATGCGCAGTTCGCGGCCTTCATGGATCACATGGACTTGTTCAAGCTGGGTTATTCATGGGGCGGCTTCGAAAGCTTGGTGGTGCCGACCTATCCCGAGACCTTGCGTTCGGCTTCGGAATGGTCTGCACCGGGACCAGCGGTGCGAATCCACGTCGGGCTGGAAGCCTTGGAAGACCTCATCGCCGATCTGGAACGCGGCTTCGCGCGCATGGCCGCTGCAGCTTGAGAGAGATGGACATGACCCTGATCGATATCATCGCCGGCCCGTTCACCTTCGTCGCCAAGCTGGAAGAAGAACTCGCCCCTGTCACCTCGGCGCGGTTCAAGGCGATGCTGCCGTATGACGAAAAGCTGATCCATGTGCGGTGGAGCGGCGAGGGCGTGTGGATTCCGCTGGGTAATGCGGTTTACGACCTGCCGTGGGAAAACCCCACGCGCTACCCGGCGCCGGGGCAGTTCATCTTCTATCCCGGCGGCTACAGCGAATGCGAAATCCTGCTGGCCTACGGCAGTGTCGCTTTCGCCAGCAAGCTGGGGCCGCTCGCCGGCATCCACTTCCTGACCATTATCGATGGGCTTGAGCAATTGCCCGACCTGGGCCGCATGGTGTTGTGGCAGGGCGCGCAGGACGTCAGCTTCCGGTTGTGGGTGGGGGAAGCATGACCTTGCGCGAAGAGAAACTGCTGATCGACGGACAATGGACCGCGTCCGCTTCCGGCGAGACGTTCGAGACGCGCAATCCGGCGACCGGTGACGTGCTTGCCCGCATCGCGCGCGGCGGTGCCGAAGATATCGACCGTGCGGTCGCGGCGGCAAGGCGGGCATTCGAGAGTGGCCCCTGGTCCCGCTTTACGCCTGCGGACCGGCAAGCGCTGCTGCTGCGTCTGGCCGATCTGCTGGAGCGCGATGCCGAGGATTTCGCCCGCACCGATACGCTCGAAATGGGCTCGCCCATCCGCCACACACGCGGATCGGTGGCGATGCTGGTCGATCTGCTGCGCTACTTCGCCGGGATCGCCCGCGCGATCGAAGGCACCACCAACACGACGTCCGATCCCGCGCTGTTCGCTTGTACGGTGAAGGAGCCGATCGGCGTGTGCGGCGCGATCATCCCGTGGAACGGGCCGCTGTGGGCCTCGGTGCTCAAGCTGGGGCCGGTGCTGGCAAGCGGCTGTACGCTGGTGCTCAAGCCCGCCGAGGACGCCAGCCTGACCCCGCTGATGCTCGCCCGCCTCGCCTTGGAAGCCGGGCTTCCCGATGGCGTGTTCAACGTCGTCACCGGCTTTGGCGCCGATGCCGGCGCGGCGCTGGCAGCGCATCCCGGCGTGGACAAGATCGCGTTCACCGGCTCCGAAGTGACCGGACGGCGGATCGTCGAAGCGTCCGCCGGGAACCTCAAGCGGCTGTCGCTGGAACTGGGCGGCAAATCGCCCAATGTGGTGTTCGCCGATGCCGATCTGGAAAAAGCGGCGGCAATGGCAGTGGTCGCGGCCTTCGCCAACTCGGGCCAGGTATGCAGCGCCGGCACCCGATTGTTCGTCGAACGCTCGGTCCACCGGGAATTCGCCGCCGAAGTCGCGCGTATCGCCGCGACCTTGAAGATTGGCGATGGCCTCGATCCGCAGACAGACCTTGGCCCGCTCGTCTCCGCACGCCAGTTGGACCGCGTGTGCGGCCACATGGACGATGCGCTGGGCGCTGGCGCGCAGGCGATCTCGGGCGGGGGGCGGCTGACCGGCGGGGCGTTCGACGCAGGCTTCTTCTTTCCACCCACTGTCCTGATCGAAGCGCAAGACGATATGCGCGCCGTGCGCGAAGAGATTTTCGGCCCGATCGTGGCGACGCTGCCGTTTGACAGCGAGGAAGAAGTCGTCGCCCGCGCCAATGCAACCCAGTTCGGCCTGGGTGCAGGCGTCTGGACTCGCGATCTGGGCCGTGCTCATCGCATGTCGCGTGCGATCAAGGCCGGGTCCGTCTGGATCAACTGCTACAACCGGATCGACCCGGCTATGCCGTCAGGTGGCGTCAAAGCCAGCGGATATGGGCGCGAATACGGGCGCCAGCATGTCGAGGAGCACTTCCAGACCAAGTCGATTTGGATCGACACCAGCGTCTGAGCGCAGCAGACACGCCTTATCCGCGCGCTAACCGCACCTTATCGACACCTTATTACAGCCACTTGGGCACGACCGGCTTTTCGAATGATACCAGCGCATCGATCAGGGCGTCAGGCTCGCCTTCCACGACCACGCCTTTGCGGTGCTCGGGCGGCAGGAATTTCTGTTCGATCATCCGGTCGATAAAGGCCATGAACGGCTCGTGGAAACCACCGACGTTGTAAAGCCCCACCGGCTTGTCGATCTCGCCTAACTGGTTGAGAGTCCACGCTTCCATGAACTCTTCCAGGGTGCCGATGCCGCCCGGAAGCGCGATGCAGGCATCCGCGATCGACAGCATCCGCTCCTTGCGAACCCGCATCGATTCCACCACTTCGTGCATGCTCAGCTTCGGGTGCAAGTGCCCCTTGTCGAACAATCGCTGGTTGATGACGCCATGCACTTTGCCGCCCCCCGCCAACGCCGAATCCGCCAGAATTCCCATCAAACCCTTGTGAGTCCCGCCGTAAACGATCCCGATTCCGCGCCTTGCCAGCGTGGCGCCGAGGTCTGCCGCAGCCTTCTCGTAGATATCGCCCAACCCGGCGTTGGAACCGCAGAAAACGGCGACATTGCGGATCTCGCGGCGGGTTTGCGTCATGGAAAAAGGCCTATCGAAAGGGACGGAAGAGCGAAGCTCTATGGTGTGAATTGCGTCACCGCAACCTGGGAGGAGGTGTGCTTTCGGCAACGTCGCGGGCGCTAGTCGGCAACACGCCTGACCTGCGGCTTGGGGCAGAAGCGTGGGAGAACAGAACAGCAAGAAGCAAGGCCCATGACACCGGAACAGAACGATCTCGTCACCCTCAGCGGCGCCGACCGACCGCTGGGCAGGCTCTTGCGCCGCTACTGGCAGCCGATCGCGCTGCTGGAGGAACTCGACGGACCGCGCCCCGCCAAGGCCGTCAAAGTGCTGGGCCAGGACATGGTGCTGTTCCGCGACGGTGCCGGCCAACTCGGCCTGCTCGACCGCGATTGCCCGCACCGCGGCGCCGACCTCGCCTTCGGTCGGCTCGAAGACGGCGGCTTGCGCTGCTTATTCCACGGCTGGCTGTTCGACGTGGACGGCAACTGTATCCAGACACCGGGCGAGCCCTCCGGCTCAACGCTATGCACCCGTGTCAAACAACGCGCCTACCCGGTGGTGGAGCGCGCGGGCATGATTTTCGGCTTCCTGGGCGAAGGCGAACCGCCCGCGTTTCCGGGACTGGACTGCTTCGCCGCGCCCGACAGCCACGTCTTCGCGTTCAAGGGCTATCTCGATTGCAACTGGCTTCAAGCCTTGGAAGTGGGCGTCGATCCCGCCCACGCCAGCTTCCTCCATCGCTTCTTCGAGGACGAGGATGCGGACGCTTACGGCAAGCAGTTCCGCGCCCGCTCTGCCGATAGCGACATGACGATGATCCAGGTCCTGCGCGAGTTCGAGAACCCGGACATCACCATCACGCCCACAGACATTGGCTTTCGCCTGACCGCGCTGCGCCCCTTGCCCGAAGGCCAGACGCACGTGCGGATCACCAACTTGTTCTTCCCGCAGGCCTTCGTCATTCCCTTGTCAGAGACGATGACGATCACCCAGTGGCATGTCCCGATCGACGACCATAGCTGCTATTGGTACGCCGCCTTCACCAGCTTCACCGAAGCGGTCGACAAGGCCGAGATGCGCCGCCAGCGGCTGACGCTTTACGAATTGCCGGACTACAAGCCGCGCCTAGGCCGCCACAACGACTATGGCTACGACGTCGTGGAGCAGCGGCGCAGCACGTACACGGGCATGGGCGAGGACATCAACGTTCACGACCAGTGGGCGGTGGAATCTATGGGCCGCATCCAGGATCGTACGCGGGAACACCTGGGGACGACCGACAAGGGCATCGTCGCTTACCGCACGCTGCTGCTCAAGCAGTTGCGCGCGATGGAGAAAGGCGAACGCCCGCTGCTGGACCTGACACCCCAGGAAGCCGCCGTCGTCAATGATCCAGGCACGGTCGACGGTGTCGCACCGGCCGGTGCCGATCTGGAGGCCTACTGGCGCGGTGTCGATGCGCGGCGCCGGGCGGCGGCTCCCTGGGCGCAGGCTGCCGAATGAGCGGCTTTATCGAGACTTGCGAACTGTGGAGTGCGGATCAGGTCCGGCTTTCTGCTGAGGTTCTGCGACAGGTCGAGCGCGAAGGCTGCACGACCGTTCGTCTGGTCTTTGCCGACATGCACGGCATCACGCGGGGCAAGACGCTGCTGGCGGGATCGCTGGCGGGCGCATTCGAGGACGGCTGCGCGATCACCTCGACGCTGCTGCTCAAGGATACCTCGCACCGCACCGTAGCCCCGGTCTTTGCCGCGGGCGCAGGGATCGGCGACCCCGATCTTCAAGGCGGCGGCGATGTCATCATGGTGCCCGATCCGGCTACCTTCAGGATGTTGCCCTGGGCGCCGGGCACCGGCTGGATGCTGTGCGACCTTTACCACCAGGATGGCCGCCCGGTAACCTCCTCGACCCGTCGTCTGGCACGTGACGCGGCCGCGCGGCTGGCCGAGCGCGGGTTCGAATTCGTCAGCGGGCTGGAGGTGGAATTTTATCTTACCCGCCTGGAAGACCCCGCGCTGGCGCCTGAGGATGCGGGCCAACCTGCCAGACCACCCCAAGTCTCGTTGCTGCACCAAGGGTACAACTACCTCACCGAGCAGCGCTACGACCAGATCGAGCCGATCGTCGAGATCCTACGCAAGGATTGCCTTGCACTCGGCCTGCCGCTGCATTCGCTGGAGGTGGAGTTCGGACCCAGCCAGTGCGAATTCGTGTTCAAGGCGGGCGCCGGGATCGACCCGGCGGATGATATGGTGCTGTTCCGCAGTGCCGCCAAGCAGATCGCGCGACGCCACGGCCATCATGTCAGCTTCATGTGCCGCCCGCAATTGCCCGAGGCGATGGCGAGCGGGTGGCACTTGCACCAGTCACTGCGAGACACCAAGACCGGCGCGAATGCCTTCGCTCCATCGGACGGATCGCCGGGGCTTTCGACGATAGGCCGGCAATTCCTGGCAGGCCTGCTGGCGGAGGCGGCAGCGGCAACGCCATTCTCAACGCCGACCATAAATGGCTACAAGCGCTATCGCCCCAACTCGCTCGCGCCCGACCGGCTCGCCTGGGCCGAGGACAATCGTGGCGCGCTGCTGCGGGTGCTGGCGAAAGGGCCAGCCAAGCTGCGCCGGATCGAGAACCGCGTGGGAGAACCTGCGGCCAATCCCTACCTCTATCTTGCTTCGCAAATGGTGACAGGGCTGGCCGGGATCGAAGCTGCGCTGGAACCGCCGCTGCCGGTGGATTCGCCCTATGCCGCCGAGGCGGAACGACTGCCGCACAGCTTGGAGGCCGCGCTAAAGCTGCTCGACGCCAGCGCGCTGTTGCGCGGTGCGTTCGGCGATGGCTTCGTGGACCATTTCCTCATGGTCAAACGTGCCGAGGTCGCGCGCTACAACCAAACGGTGACCGACTGGGAACACCGCGAGTATTTCGATTTGTTCTGACGTGCCGAAGGGGAGCGTTCCGTCGCTCCCCCGTGGTATTACCTACAGCGTCGCGCCGCCGTCGATCACCAGTTCCTGCCCCGTGACGTTGCGGCCACCTTCGCCCACGAGATAGAGCACCATCGCGACGATGTCCTCCATCTCGCTGGGGCGATTGAGCGGGATACCCATGTCGGCGACATAGGCCTTCAACGCGTCTTCCTCCGACAATCCGCGTTGCTCGGCGAGCGCGCGCCAGTTCGCCTTCATGCGCGGCACTGCGATGGGGCCGGGGGCAATGTAGTTGACCGTGACGCCATCCGGTCCTGCTTCCAATGCGGCGCTGCGGGTCAGGCCGCGAAGGCCCCATTTCGATGCGGAGTAGCTCGACCGGCCAGCGCGTCCGCGCATGCCATGGTTGCCGCCGATGTTGACGATCCGGCCTGAGCCTGCCGCCCGCATGATCGGCAGCAGACGCGAAAGCACGATGAACGGCGCGCGCAAGTTGGTGGCGATCGTCGAATCAAACTCGTCGATGCTGAACTGGCCGATGGGAGGCGAGAGCGGGCCGGTATAGCCCGCCGCGTTCACCACCACGTTCACTTTGCCGCCCGACCATGCAAGAAAGGCGTCGAGCGCACCTTCCAGCGCCGTGGCATCGCGCACGTCCGCCGTGAGCACGAGCGCTTCGCCGCCATCCTGGCGAATAGTTTCGGCTACCGCTTCCATCTCAGCCGTGCGCCGCGCCACCAGGGCCACGTCGTAGCCGGATAGGCCGAGCGATAAGGCGATCTCTCGCCCGGTGCCGGCGCTGGCGCCGGTGACGAAGGCGATGGGGCGGACGGCGACAGCTTGTGGCATCTTCAGCCGGCGTCCGCGAAGAACTTGCGCTTCGAATGGGCCTGGATCTTGTAGATCGAGCTGCCCGCGCGCGAAGGGAACGGCAGGCGGACATAGTTGTCCTCAAACCGCACTTGCGTGGTCGAACCGCCAGCGACGAGGCGGGATTCGTATTCCTCCCAGTCCACTTTGTAGAACAGCGGAAATGCGTCACTGGCGGCGTATTCGTAGAACAGGATGCGGCGCGGATCGCCCGAGCGGTTTACGCTGGAGCCGTGCAACGTCATCGGATGGTGGAAGCTGACGGTGCCGGGAGGGCCTTCCAGTAACACGGCCTTGCTCATGTCGAATTCGCGCGTGTCCACGGCGCCGCAGAAGAAGCCTTCGTCGTCGTGGTGATCGAGCAGAGGGCCTTTGTGGCTGCCGGGGATCACCTGCATCGCCCCGTTCGCAGCCGAAGCGCCATCGAGCAGCACCGAGGCGACGCACGTGGACATGTTGGTATGCGGCGCGAAGGCCCAGTCCTGATGCCATTCCAGCGCAGCGCCGCCGTTGGCAGATTTCATGTTGATCTTGGTGTGGGACAAGCGGACGAGATCGCCGATGATCTTTGTCAGAATGGCAAGAATCTGCGGGTTTCCGGCTTGTTCGGCGTAGTAAGGATCGATGCGGTTGGGCTTCTTGATCCGCTGGATCGTGCGGTTGCCGGCGGCGTCGGTGTCGAAATCGAACCAGGCATCGTCGCCATCGACGTCGTCCGCCTTCGCCGCGACGCGATCGGTCAGCGTGCGCAGATTGTCGAGCACCGGGCCTTCGAGCAGGCCAGGGACCACGACATAGCCATGTTCGTGATAGTCCGAAACGATCTCGTCGATGTTCATGATGCTCAGTCCTTGGGGAGCGGCACGTCGGTCACGACCATGTGCGCCTTGTAATGGGTGATGCAAAGCGGCAGCTTCGCGTTGCGCACCGCGTTCTGGCCGGTCGCCCCGCATGCCCAGAACACGGGCAATTCGTTCGGCCTGAGTTCGGTAAGGCCGTGGCCACCGTAGCTGTCCGCCAGGTCGGCAATGCCGAGGTCCTGGGGTAGGCCAAGTGAGACCGGCGCACCGTGGAATTGCGGGTAACGCGCGGAGAGGAGCGTCGCCTTGATCGCATCGGTCGGCGATAGCGCGCGCATCGAGACGACCAGTTGGCCGGCGAACGGACCGACCGGCGTGGTCATGTGATTGGTCTGGTACATAGCCGACACGTTGCCTTCCGCCAGATGCCGCAAGTGGACGCCGTGGCTTTGCAGGATCGATTCGAACGAGAACGAGCAGCCCAGGACGAAGGCGACCAGATCGTCGCGCCACATCGGCGAGGCATCGCGTGGGGTATCGACGAGTTCGCCGTCGCGGAACACCATGTAGCCCCCGGTGTCTCGGGCGATGTCGAGGTCCGCAGCGAGGGCGGGAATGGCGCGTGAGCCCGGTTCGCTGCGCCCCAGCAGGGGCAGCGCTTGCGGGTTGGAGCGACAGTAAAGCTCAAAAGCGTCAGCGTGTGATTCGGGCACGGCGACCAGATTGCCCTGGACGAAGCGGCGCGCGACATGGTTGGTGAACCCGGTGAAGCGGCCCTCGCGAATGGCGCGGCGGACCTCCACCGGGTTTTCGGCGTCGAAGTCCAGGTTCAGGTCGAGGCTGGGTGCCAATGTCATGAGCCGATGGTAGCGGCTTGCGGTGTTGCCGAGAGTTGCTTTTTATCGTCACACCCGTTGCCGATAGGGACATGGGCACAGGGCAAACTCAGGTGCTTGGCTGCTCACTTGAAATGCGAAGGAACGGGCATGGCCGCAGTACTGGTGATTGGCGGCGCGAGTGGCCTTGGCGGCGAGATCGCGAAAGCCTTTTTGCAGCAAGGCGATGCGGTCCTGCTGATGGATGAAGTCGCTCCGGACGGCTGCCTAGTAGATTTCGCCGCGTTGGACTTGGCATCGCCTGACGTGGGCGAGCGGATCGTTCAGGCGGTTTGCGCGCGGCTGGGCGGGTTGGACGTGCTGGTCATCGCTGCATCGGCGATGGAAAGCGCGCCGATCCACGCGTGGACGGCGGCGATGTGGGACCGGGCGTGCGCGATCAACTTGCGGTTGCCGTTCCTGGCCGTGCAGGGCGCGCTGCCACTGCTGCAGGCATCTCGCAACGCCAGCGTAACGATCGTTTCGTCTACGGCGACCTTACGTGGGCAGCCCTATACCCATGCCTATCAGGCGACGAAGGCCGGCATCGCGGGGCTCGTGCGCAGCTTGGCGGCGGAACTGGGGCCGGACCGTATCCGGGTCAACGCCGTGCTTGGGGGGTGGCTCGATACGCCGCTGACCCGTGCGTACTGGGAGACGATACCGGATGCACCGAGCGCGCGGGCGGGGGTGGATGGACGGATTCCCTTGCGCCGCCATGGCAGCGCAGCGGAGGCAGCGGCGCTAGTTCGCTTCCTGGCCTCTGACGCGGCCAGTTACATGACCGGGGCCATGCTGCCCGTTGATGGCGGCGATACGGCGGTCTGACGCCTTTCAGGCGGTGGCCGGTCGAGCCGCGCCTACGGTTGGCAGTGCAGCAAGGCACACCAGCAGCGCGGCCACCGCGACAACGACATAGCCGGTCCAATCATTCAGCCAGAAATAGATCGTCGGCGTCAGGAACGAGGCGATGGATACGAATTGGTTGACGAGCCCTGCCACGCTGCCGCCGCCCAGGCCCTTGCCGGAAAGCGCAGGCATCGTCGCCATGCATACGCCCGTTGCAGCGCCATAGGTGAAGAGCCAGGCCATCAGGCCGGCGATCGCCAGCACCAGCGGGCTCGACGGCAAAAACAGGGCGGTTTGCGCAGCGATCCCGATCACCACCACGATCGCCAGCAGCCGGCGCGGCGGAAAATCGCGGATGAGCAAGGCGCCAGTAACGGTGCCGCCCAGCAAGACGGCGGCAACCTTGGCGATGGCGACAATGCTGGCCGATGCAGCCAGGCTGACGCCATGCACTTTGGCAAGGTAGGTCGGCGCGGCAAGGCTGGTGCCGTAGGAGATCATCGACGGCATCGCCATCGCGATCCCCAGCATCAAGACTTGCGGATGCCGCAAGCCAGCGAACAAGCTGGCGAGCTTCTCACGCGCGGTAACGCCTTTTGACGCCAGGAGCGCTACATGCGGCAGGGCGAACGCGCTGATGGCGCAAACCGCCATGAATGCGCCGTGCATCGCGATCGCCCAGCGCCACTTATCGCCCCCGGTGAACGGCGCGGCAGTCAACAGACCCAGAGCAAACCCTGTAGGCGCATATGTGGACCACAGCGTCATTGCCTTGGTCCGGGCAGAGCCATCCAGCGCGCCGATCAGCATGGCCGCACCACCGTTGAGAATGCCGAGATAGCCGATCCCGGACAGCAGCACGCCCAGGTTGAACAACCACAAGTCATGCGCCATCCACAGCACTGCGTCGGCCAGGACGAAGACCGGCGATGTCAGCAGCAGCACCCGGCGCGGCCCCAACCGATCGACGATGCCGCCGCCGATGGTGGCGACGATCGCCGCCGGCAGTGAGAACAGTGCGATCGTCAGCCCGATCGAGGCTGCGGGGACGCCCAGGCCTTGGGTGATCCGGGTCGCCAGCGGCGAGAGGATGCCGACCAGCGCCATGCTGCCCAGGCCAATGGCGTAGACCACGGCCACGGTTGACCAGTTACCCTGCTGCGTGCGCGCGTCCGCCATATTCGACTAAACTCCTTGTTGTGGGGACGATAGGAGCCGGGTGCTGCTGGGCAAGCGGGGTTCGCAATCCGCACCGAGGCGTATACTTTTCGGAGAGTCCGGCAGCGCGCGACAAAGGCTAGAACTCGGTCCATCGTCGCAAAGGGAAGCCTACCCGCCATGAAACACCGCATCACCACTCTTGCGGCGATCGCCGCGCTGCCACTCGCCTCGATCGTGCCCAACATCGCGATGGCCGAGCAGAACCGAACCACCACTGACCGGGGCAACATCGACGGGGACGGCGGTGTCTCGCCGTTCTACGACTGGAGCGGGCCGGTTGGTCAGCCGGGTCGGATGTTGCGGCAAGAGGCCTTGCCGACCAAGCTACCCCAGCCCGAAGCCGGCACGGCGCTGCGCATCCTCTATAGTTCGACCAGCGGCGTGGGTCGCGGTGCCGTGGCCGTCTCGGGTATGATGTTCCTGCCCAAAGGCAAGGCACCCAAAGGCGGTTGGCCAGTCATGGCATGGGCTCATGGAACCACGGGTGTTGCCGATCCATGCGCGCCGTCGTGGACCGGAACGTCCGAGCGTGATGACGAATATCTGGGCAAGTGGCTGGAGGCCGGCTTCGCGGTTGTCGCCACCGACTACGAGGGCTTGGGAACGAAGGGGATGCATCCCTATTTGCTCTGGCGTTCCGAAGGGCGCTCGGTGCTGGATGGCGCGCGTGCAGCCGTTGCTGCCTACCCGCGCGTGCTATCGAACCGCGTCATCGTCGTCGGCCAGTCGCAAGGGTCGGGCGCGGCGCTGGGCGCGACGTATCTGGCGCCCGCCTACGCGCCGAACTTGCAGGTGGCCGGCACCGTCGCAACCGGCCTAGTCATGACGTTCGATACGCCGCGCCCCGTCGATTACGTCGCAAAGTCGAACACGCTGACCGACGCTCACCACATGAACCCCGGCTTTGGAATGTTGCGGATCGCCGGCATCGACCGCGCTTTGCACCCCGAGCTTGATCCGGCCGATTTCGTGAAGCCCGCCGGCTATGCCTTGCTCAAGCGCGCGCGCAGCGCCTGCCTGCGCGATCTGTTTGCGCAGGCCAAGGAAGAAGGGCTGACCGGGCAGGACGCCTTCGTCGAAAACCTCGCCCCGATCGACGGGAAGATGGACGCCAATTTCAACTTTCCCGACGGCAAGATGCCCGGCGTGATCTTCGCTGGCACTGGCCTGGCCGATGATATGGCGGGCACGCAGGGTCAGTACAACGCCGTCAAGGCGATGTGCGCCGCCGGGACGCGGGTTCAGTGGCACACGTATCCGGGCGAGGATCACGGCAGCACTGTGAACGTCTCTGCGCGTGACTCCATCCCATTCGCCAAGGCACTGCTGGCCGGAAAGGTGCCGACATCGAACTGCGGCACCATTGCGCCTCCGGGGCCGCTTCAGAAAAAGACGTCCTCGCAAGGATGATTGCCTTACTCCTGCGATAGACAAAGCCCTGCGCGATCCGCGTGGGGCTTTTTTGTGCCTGCCATTTGCTAACCGCACAAAAGAACGGCGGGAGCATTGCTGCTCCCGCCGCCCGTTGCGACCCTCAGGGGGTTTTGTCTTAGTTCACGAACGAGAGCGTCAGGCCCACGGTGCGCGGGCGGTAGCTCTGATCGTAGTAGAGCGTCGAGCCGGTCGAGTCGTGGCCTCGGGCCAAAACGTCATGCGAATTGAACAAGTTGTCGACGAAGAGCGAAAGATCCGCACCACTGAACCGGGCGCCGAGGCGCGCGGATACGAAGTTGCGAGCGCCCAGCGCCGTCAGACCGGAGTCGTACCCATAGCTCGTAGGGTCCGACTGGAACTGATATTGATGGCTCGCAAAGGTGTAATCGCCGCGCACGTACGCTTTCACAGTGTCCGTGACGGGCGCCTCATACGAACCGTAAAAGTGGCCGGTCCAGGCCGGGCCGCCGATGTGCTGGCCTGCTGCCTTGAGCAACAGGATGTTGCTGCCACTGCCGCTGTAGATGTCATCGTCATACGTCGTTTTGACGTAGCCGACATTGCCGCCCAGGTTCAGGCCTTCGAACGGACGCACGTCAATCGTGGCTTCCAGGCCCTTAGCAGTTGCGTTGCCGAGGTTGTAGATCATCGAGAAAGAGCATGTCGGCAGGCGCACGGACTGCTGAATGTTCTTCCACTTCATCAGGTAAGCGCTGGCGCCTACGTTCACCTTGCCGCCGAACAAAGCGTTCTTGGTGCCTGCTTCGTAGGACCACATGGAGTCCGACTTATACGAGGTAGGGCTCTCGCTGAGGCCCAGCGCCGCAAGATCGCCAGCGCAAGATTCATTGACGATCTTGGCCTGGGCGCCACCGGGACGGAAGCCCTTGGTCGCCGAGGCGTAGACCATGTTGTTCGGCGCGATCTTGTACGAGATGCCGAACTTGGGCGTCCAGGCGCCTTCCTTGGTGTTTGCAGTAGTCACGGTGCGTACGTTTTTGACGGAAGGACCGTCAACTGTATTTTGGAAATCGAAATCGACGTGGCTGTAGCGGATGGCAGCAGTCAGCGTCAGACCCTCGGTAGGCTTCACGTCGACGCTGGCGTAACCAGCGATCTGTTCTTCCTTGGTATTGACGAGGTTCACGTAGCTGTAGCGGTTATCGTACTGGGTGTAACCGCTGACCAAAGTTCCGGGCGTGCGTCCCGATCCGGTGTAGTTGCTGAAGTCCTGCTTGGTTTTGGAGTAGTAAACCCCCGCCGTCCAGTCGATCAGCGCGTTATCGTAGGACTGCAGCCGCGCTTCCTGAACGAAGTTTTTCTGTTTCAGATTCAGGTAGTCGTAAGCGTTGTCGAGGTCCTTGTTCGAGTATGTTCCGAACGCGTTGCCGGTACGCAGGACCGAGAAGTAGGTCCCGTAGTTCAGCGTCTGCTCCTGCTTGCGGGCAAAGTAGGACGTGTTGGTGATGAGATCGATGTTGGGCGCGACTTCCCAGTTTACCTTGAGCGAAGGCAGGTAAAACGTGTCCGTGCTGGGCTCCTGGCCGTAGACGCCGGTGTGGTAGTCGTTGTTGGACGCGTCGCCGTAGCCTTCCCAGTAGTCATCGCGAGCGTTCGAATGCGTGCGCTGGTAGTAGAAGGCGGGTGTGATCGTCAGCGTGTCGGTCGGCTTCCAGCCCAGAGATGCTCGATAGACGAACGCGTTGCTGGAATTGATGTCCTTCTTGATGACGTTGTCAGTGCCCTGCGCCACTTGGTCGATGTAACCGCCGGTGTGCTGATACCAACCGCTCATGCGGAAGGCCAAATTCTCCGTGATCGGGCCGCCGAACGCGAGACCCGTTTCGTAGCTGGGTGCGCCCTTTTCGGTGAACGAAACCTGCGAGCGAGCGTAGATGTGGAACGCGTCGTAGTTCGGACCCGGCGTGATGAAGCGTACGGCGCCGCCCTCTGCACTGGCGCCAAACAAAGTGCCTTGCGGCCCGTAAAGTACTTCCACGCGGTCGAGGTCAAAGACCTTGGGATAGGGGTTGCCGCCATAATAGCCGACGTTGCGGATCTGGATCGGAGTGTCGTCGATATAGATCGCGGTGGTGGCCGAACCCACATCCGAGGTCAGGCCACGGATGGAGATGTTGCTGCCGTTATTGGCGCTGACGCCGGCCGAAGAGGTGAATGTCAGGGCAGGGGTGTACCGGGAAAGATCCTCGATGGAGCGGATACCCTGCTGGTCCATCGCCTGCTTGGAGTAGCTGTTCACCGAGATGGGCACTTCGTTGATCGACTGCTCGCGGCGCAGCGCCGTCACTACGATCGTGCTCGTGCTATCGTCGGAAGCGGCGGTATCAGCAGCAGCATCGGCAGCGAAGGCCGGTGTGCCAAGCGCCAGCGCGACCATGCTGCATGCGATTGCGCCACAAGACGCCGCCTGCGCCCACCGACCGCGCTGATGGCGAGCAGCAATCTCAATCTCATTCTTGTTACGAGACATCACGCGAAACCCCTTTTTTTGGTCCGTATCCTGGACGTTTCTTTCCATCCCCCGCGCGCTTCGCTGTGTGGTCCGATCCCTCATTATGTCCTCCACTGACGCCTGCCGAATTGTTGGTCATGGATGTCCCAGCCGTCTATCGACGGGCTGAGCGGCGCGCTTGCCCTATGAAGACAAACTTTTGGGTTCCCGACCATTGCAAGAACCGAACCTGCCTGTTGCTAAAACCGTGAGAGTGTTTTCCCCGCGGCGGCTTGAAGGACACGTGGCGTTGCTGGTCGCGATTAGGTGTGAGCGCATTTTTGCATCGCCAGCCTGGGGCCAGTCGGCCTAGTTTGGCGTTATGAAGGATCCTGCGCCTCAGACTCTGCGTGCCGGTCGCGTGCTGTGCGATGCCGCCGGAGCAATCCTGGGACCAACCGAGATCGCGATCGGGGCCGACGGGCGCATTTCGTCGATCCAGCCCCTGGCCGTTGAGGCGCTGACTCGGGAGGAAGCGGGAACGCTGGTGATGCCGGCGCTGGCCGATGCGCACGATCATGGCCGGGGCTTGCGCACGCTGGCCTACGGGGCGGCTGACCAGTCGCTGGAGACTTGGCTTCCCGAACTGCGCCGCCAGCCCAAGGTCGATCCCTGGCTCAATGCCGTCGTGGCGCTGGGACGGCTGGCGCGCAGCGGGGTGGCAGTCGTCAACCACTGCCACAACACTCAGGACGGTCGCGCCCTGCTGGCCGAAGCCGAAGCTGTATCGCGAGCGGCGCGCGACGTGGGCGTGCGGGTTGCATTCGGCTGGCCTTTCTTCGATCGCAACCCGCTGGTCTACGGTGATCTCGCGGCGCTCGCCGCGCTATCGCCCGAGGCAAAGCGTTCCGCGATCCTCGTCGCCGATCAAAATATGCGCGATTGCGAGACGAATTTTACCTTGTTCGAGCAGGCCAAGGCGTTCGAGCATGCAACTTTCACGCTCCAGTATCATCCCGTTGCACCGCAATGGGCGCGTCCCGAAACGCTGGCCGCCATTGCGACCGCTTCCGCAGCCGATGGCCGGCGCATTCACACCCATTTGTTGGAGACCGAACTGCAGCGCCAGTGGGCGGATACGCATCATCCCCAGGGTCTCGTGGCTTGGCTCGATGAACTGGGCCTGCTCAGCGAACGTTTGACCGTGGCTCATTGCGTGTGGCTGGACGATCGCGACATCGCGCTTCTGGCGAAGCGAGGCGTAACCGTCTCTATCAATGCCTCTTCGAACCTGCGGCTGCGATCGGGCACGCCGGCCTTGGCAAGCTTGCTGGGGGCAGGCGTGCCCGTCGCTTTCGGGTTGGATGGCATGGCGCTAGACGATGATGAAGACATGCTGCGCGAGATACGGCTCGCCTGGCATTTGCATGCCCGCTGCGGCACTTTGCCCGGCCCGGGTCTCGATATGCAGTCGATCCTGCGAGGGGCGCTGAAGACCGGCAGAAAATCAGCGATCGGCGAAGATGGAGGTGGCCGCATCTTGCTGGGGGCACCCGCCGACCTTCTTCTGCTGGATTTCGCTGCCATTGCCAGCGATTCCGTCGTGCCTGATCCCGATCCCCTGCCGTTGTTGATGGGGAGAGCGCGGTCAGAACACGTGCGTGGTTTGATCGTGAATGGCCGGAACGTGGTCGATTCAGGGGCATGTCTCGGCATCGACCTGGCAGCTCTGGAAGCCCGGTTGATCGGCGAGGCTCGCGCCGCTTACGCCCCCACCGACCTTGCCGAAATCACCCAGGCGCAGGCCGTCTTGCAACGATACTACGGCTGTGGGTGTCATCAGCGAACCGATCCGGTGGGATAGAGCGTCCGGCGATTGCAGCGGCCTTGCCGGGCTGCGAATACCAGCGCCTGTCACGGTCAAGTCCGCCAAGACCCGCTTATGTCAGCGCGGCAAGAGCGAGGCCGAAGCCCGCGCTTCCCACGCCGATCAAGCGCAACGCTGAGACCGGCAACGTGCGGGCCAGCACATAGCCGCCCAGGTGAAGCGCGGCGCTGGCCGCCAGGAAGCCACCTGCGAACAATGCCGGGGTGGTGCCTTGCGGTGCCTCGATGCCATGGGCGGCGCCATGCGCATAGCCGAACAGCGCCACCAGCAGCAGCGCAATGGGGGCAGGGGCTTTGGCCTGGAATGCGGTGGCAACGCCCAGCGCGATGACCGAGGCGATGATCCCGGCTTCGGCCAGAGTGCTGGGTATTAACGCGAAGGTCGAAAAGCCCAGCGCAAGCGCGGCCAGGAATGCCACCGGAAGCATCCAACCGTCGCGCTTGAGGAAGATCGCCGCGCCCAGCCCGACCAGCAGCATCGCCGCGATATGGTCCGCGCCGGTCAGTGGATGAATGACCCCAGCGGCGAAGGAGTCGTCGCCGTGGCCGGGATGGGCCAGCGCCGCTGCCGGAGCGAGAGCGGCGGCAAGGGTGAGGGCAGTGGTGGCGATACGCTTCATGCTGCGATCCTTTCGGGCAGGCCGCCCGCTTTGATGATGAAATCGGCGATCTCTTCCAGACCTTTGCCGGCGCGCAGGTTGGAGAACACGAAGGGCCGTTCGCCCCGCATCTTCTTCGCGTCGCGGTCCATCACTTCGAGGCTGGCGCCGACGAGGGGTGCGAGGTCGATCTTGTTGATCACGAGCATGTCCGAGCGGGTGATGCCGGGGCCGCCTTTGCGTGGGATCTTGTCGCCGGCGGACACGTCGATGACGTAGATCGTGATGTCGGCCAGTTCCGGGCTGAACGTGGCCGCGAGGTTGTCGCCGCCGCTCTCGATCAGGATCAGTTCGATGCCGGGGAAGCGCTTTTCCAGCACGTCGACGGCGGCCAGGTTCATCGAGGCGTCCTCGCGGATCGCGGTGTGCGGGCAGCCGCCGGTCTCCACGCCCAGGATGCGGTCCGGGGTCAGCGATCCGGCGCGGGTGAGGAATTCGGCGTCTTCGCGGGTGTAGATGTCGTTAGTGATGGCGGCGAGGTCGTAGGCACCGCGCAGGCGCTTGCACAGCGCGTCCATCAGCGCGGTCTTGCCCGAGCCGACCGGGCCGCCAATGCCGACGCGCAAGGCCCCATTACCGGGGGTAGGAAGCGATACTGCGTTCATGTGCGAAAGAGCCTCGTATACTGGGTTTCGTGGGCCATACAGCCTAGATCGGCCATCAGCGTGCAGCCGCCCAGCGCGTCGAACGGATCGTCTTCGGGAAGGCTGAGCGCGTCCTCGACCGCGCGCAGCACGCAAGGGCGGCAATCGTGCAGGACGAGCTGGCCATCAGTCTGGCCCAGCGGGACCAGCCTCTGCGCGGCGGAAACCAGGTTGGACACCGCACCGTGCAGCCATGCCGTCAACGCGCGTTCGAATTCCAGGCCGCGACATGCGAACAGGACGGCAGCGACGACGGGATAGGCGGCTTCCTGGTCTTCGATCTCAGCCAACAACTCGGCGAACGGCGCGACGCCCGATGCGGACCGGGCGATGCGCACGAACGCCGCGCCTTGGGCGGTGCTTTCCAACCGGCGCTCGTGGCCGATCTGGCTGGCGAGCGCGAGTTCGGCGATGTCCGCCAGGGCCGGCACGTCCCGTGCCTTGGCCGCGCGCCAGGCATGGGTGAACAAGACCACGTCGTTGCGGATCGAACCGTGTTCGACCATCGCGGTGATCCACGCCAGGGTGCTCGCCCGGTCGGTGACATGGCCGGCTTCCACGGCCCATTCCAACCCGCCCGAATGCGCGAAGGCGCCGATCGGCCAGGCCGGCGACATCCAGCTCATCAGGTCGAAAAGTTCGGCGTCAGCCATGCGCGTGGTCGTGCCCGTGATCTTGCCCATGCCCATGCCCGTGGTCGTGCGCGTGGTCATGGTCATGCGAATGGCTGTGGCCGCCGCCGGAATAAGCGCCGCCTTCTGGATCGAACGGTGCGGTCACTTGGTGGCAGTGGCCGCCCAGGCCCTCGATCATTTCGGCGATGACGTGATCGTGGCGGATCAGGATCGACCCGCCGTTTTCGCCCAGCACCAGTTGCGTCGGCAAGTGGCGATTGCCCAGGTGCCAGGCGATGCGGACCAGTTCGGCGCTCGAATGGGCGTGGATCTGGAGCAGCGCTTCGCCGATCGCGTCCACCCGCACGCTGGAGCCGTCTTCCAGGCGCAGCCGGTCGCCATCGCGCAGATGCACGGCGCGGCTCATGTCGAGCAGGATGGGCCGGCCGGCCTCCGTGGTGAAGACCATCCGGCGGCGGTTGCGCTGGTCGAAGTCGAGCCGAACAACGTCGTCGGGCTCGTCATGGGCGTGCGGTTCGATGGCGTGGATGCGGCGCATGGGGCGTCTCAATACAGGAAATAGCGCTGCGCCAGGGGCAGCTCGGTGGCAGGTTCGCAGACGAGAAGTTCGCCGTCGGCGCGCACTTCGTAGGTTTCGGGATCGACCTGGATGTCGGGCAACGCATCGTTGAGCTTCATCTGCGCCTTGCCGATGCCGCGCACGCCGTGAACCGGCAGCACCATGCGGGAAAGCCCCAGTTCCTCGGCAATGCCGGCGTCTGCAGCAGCGCGGCTGACGAAGGTGATGCAACTGGCCGCCATCGCCTTGCCGTACTGGCCGAACATCGGGCGATAGTGAACCGGCTGCGGCGTCGGGATCGAGGCGTTCGCATCGCCCATCATCGCGCTGACGATCATGCCGCCCTTGATGACGAGGTCGGGCTTGGCGCCGAAGAAGGCCGGGTTCCAAAGCACCAGGTCTGCCAACTTGCCCACTTCTACCGAGCCGATCTCCCGCGAGAGGCCCTGGGCGATGGCGGGATTGATCGTGTATTTGGCAACGTAGCGCTTCACGCGATTGTTGTCGGCCTGGGCGCTGTCTCCGGGCAAGGCGCCGCGCTGCGCTTTCATCTTGTGCGCGGTCTGCCAGGTGCGGGTGATGACTTCGCCGACACGGCCCATCGCCTGGCTGTCGGACGAGAGGATCGAGAGCGCGCCCAGATCGTGCAGGATGTCCTCGGCGGCGATGGTTTCCTTGCGGATACGGCTTTCGGCGAAGGCCAGGTCCTCGGGGATCGACGGGTCGAGGTGGTGGCACACCATCAGCATGTCGAGATGCTCGTCGATGGTGTTGATCGTGAACGGCATCGTCGGATTGGTTGAGGACGGGATGACGTTGGCGAAGCCCGCCAGCTTCAGGATGTCCGGGGCGTGCCCGCCGCCCGCACCCTCGGTGTGGAAGGCGTGGATCGTGCGGCCTTTGAACGCGGCGATGGTATCCTCGACGAAGCCGCTTTCGTTCAGCGTATCGGTATGGATCATCACCTGGATATCCATCGCATCGGCCACCGAAAGGCAGCAGTCGATGGCGGCAGGCGTGGTGCCCCAATCCTCGTGCAGCTTGAGCGCGCAGGCCCCGGCGCGGACCATTTCCTCCAGCGCGGCGGGATCGCTGGCGTTGCCCTTGCCGGAGAAGGCGAGGTTGATCGGCAGCCCCTCCGCCGCCATCAGCATGCGCTTGATGTGCCAGGGGCCGGGAGTGCAGGTGGTGGCATTGGTGCCGGTGGCAGGGCCGGTACCGCCGCCGACGAACGTGGTGACCCCGCTGGCCAGCGCTTCTTCCACTTGCTGGGGGCATATGTAGTGGATGTGCGCGTCGATCCCGCCGGCGGTGACGATCCTGCCTTCGCCGGCGATGATCTCGGTGCCGGGGCCGACGACGATATCGACGCCGGGCTGGATATCGGGATTACCCGCCTTTCCGATTGCGGCGATCCGCCCGCCTTTCAGCGCGATGTCCGCCTTGTAGATACCGGTCCAATCCAGGATCACGGCATTGGTGATGACGGTGTCCGCCGCACCTTGCGCATTGGTAAGCTGGCTTTGCCCCATGCCGTCGCGGATCACCTTGCCGCCGCCGAACTTCACTTCTTCGCCCAGGATCGTCGCGTCGCGTTCGATTTGGATGATGAGGTTGGTGTCGGCCAGCCGCATGCGGTCGCCAGTGGTAGGGCCGAACATGTCGGCATAGGCGGCGCGGCTCATGCGATAGGCCATCAGTCCAGGCTCCCCATGACCTTGCCCTGAAAGCCGACCACGCGGCGGGTGCCCCGCAGCGGCACCAGAGAGATTTCGCGCGATTGGCCCGGCTCGAAGCGGACTGCCGTTCCCGCCGGAATGTCGAGACGTTGGCCGCGCGCCGCCTCGCGATCGAACACGAGGCCGTTGTTGGCCTCTGCGAAGTGGTAATGGCTGCCAACCTGCACCGGTCGATCGCCGCTGTTCGCGACTTTCAGCACGGTGACGGGTTGGCCGGCGTTGAGTTCGTGCTCGCCGGGAGCGGCCAAAATCTCGCCCGGAATCATCTCGGCCGGGATCATCTCGTCAGCGGATCGGGTCATGGACGCTCACCAGCTTGGTGCCATCGGGAAAGGTGGCTTCGACTTGCACGTCGTGGATCATCTCTGCGATGCCGGACATCACTTGCTCGCGGGTGATGACGTGGGCACCGGCCTCCATCAGGTCCGCCACCGAGCGCCCGTCGCGCGCGCCTTCGATCACGAAGTCGCTGATGAGGGCGATCGCTTCAGGATAGTTAAGCTTCACCCCCCGTTCGAGGCGGCGGCGGGCGACCATGGCGGCGACCGAGATCAGGAGCTTGTCCTTCTCGCGCGGGGTCAGGTTCATGTCAGCATCTCCACACGCGCGGCAGCGGGCGGCCTTCGCGCAGGACGGCAAGGGCGGCGGTGATATCGTGGCGCAGGGTTTCCGCGTCAGGCGCGAGCATGCGTACGGCCAGCAATCCGTTCCAGGTGCTGGCGGCGGCAAGGCCCCGCGCGCCTTCCAGCGCCGCGCGCACCGGTTCGAGGAAGTTGGCGGCGCGGTCGGAAGCGTGGACGAGCACGGCCATGGCTCGCGCGTCGTTGCCGATGGCGGCGTTGTGCATCAGCCGGGCGATGTCACCATCGAGGCTGAGCGTATCGGCGTAGATCAGCCGACCATTGCGCCAGATCCGCATCCGGTCGCGCAATCTGCCACTACGCACGCTCTCGCCCATCGCCTGGCGGCCCAGCACGATGGCTTCGACGCCCAGAAACGTCACGTCCTGCGCCAGCACGATCATCGCATCGCGTTGTAGCCGGGCCTTGTCGAACAGGATGGTTTCCTGCGGCAGCCATTCGGCCTGGGCACCTCGTTCCACATCGAGACGGGTGTGGACGTGCGAGCCTTCAGCCAGCGCGCGGTAGACTTTTTCCGCCGCCTGCGTGGCGACGGTCGCAACGGCGTGTTCTCCCCAGCGGACGTTCTGGTGCAGCCGGTCTCCTTCGGCAAGGCCACCGGCGGTGTTGATCAGGACGGCATAAGGCGCCTCATCGGCATGCTCGGTGCGGGGCATGCGGACGCGCAGGCATCCCGCCTGATAGGTGCGGATGGCACGTGTGCGCCCGCTGCGCATCTCGAAGGCGAGATCCGCCGTGCCGCTGCTGCGCAAACCTGCAGGGACGCCCTGGCTCTCCACGTCGTCTGGATCTGGATCGACGGCGATTGCCCGATGCATGTGTACGATGTCTCCTGTCGAGCGCTTGGGCGATGCTATCGATGGAGGTGCCGCACTGCAACAATTCACGCAAGCGTCCGCCCGCCATACGGGGCGTTTAACGTATGGAGAGCAGAGCGCCGTTGCTAAGGCGGAACCACGGCGTTGTTCTACCTCAAATGCCTATGACGCGAACGTGCTAGGCTGCACGATCTCTATGTGTGCGGGATCAGCATCGCCAGCCCATATTCCGCGACTTCTTCACGTATCGTCCTCCCGCCAGCGTGCGTGGCTGGACATGCACAATGTTGTTTCGGTCCTGCCGCGCCGGCAGGCCTGCTATCGCGCGCCAACCTTTAATATCTGAAGCTGGCGATCAGCCCGAAGGTTCGCGGATCGCTGAGACCGGGTGCGTCGGCCGTTACGCTGGGCAATCCGCCGGTTGCGCTGGGTACGGCGGAGGTCAGTGCCCAACCGTCCGGGATGAAGCGGTTATCGGTGATATTGCGCACATAGGCCGTCAGCGAGAACGTGCCGATTTGCAGCGTGGCGTTGAGGTCGCCCATCGCTTGCGAATTGACGTGGGTGAAAGGGGAGGCGCCCACTTCGTCCTGGTTGTCGGGAACGCGTCCGGTGGCGTGGCCGGAGAAGAAGCGTATGGCGCCGTGGATCATCAGGCTCGCCTCGCCGATCGGGATGCGATGGTCGTAGGCTACGGTCCCCTGGAATGGCGCGACGCCGGGCACCTTATGCGATGAGAACAAGTAATCGTATCCGCCAAAGTCGCCATAACGCGCGTGCGTGTACGAGCCGTTGAAGCTGAATGTCCCGTTGTCCCAGGGCACTACGCGCACTTCCAATTCGGCGCCATAGGACTTGAGCGGCAAGGAAATGGTCGAATAGGTCGGCGTTTGCGGCGTTTCTGGCGTGGTGTTGATGCCAGCGGTCTGATAGGCGCTGTAATTGTTGTAGTAGATGTCTCCGTTTACTTGCAGGCGGTTGTCAAGGAAGCGGTTCTTTGATCCGATCTCGTAGGAGGTCAGCGTTTCGGCCTTCAAGGTCTGCACCACCGGCTTGTATTGGGCGTCGGTGGTCAGCGTGACGTCGCCGGGCGAAAAGCCGGTCGAGGTCAGGGCATAGATCAGGTTTTGCGGCGTAATCTCGTGTTCCACCCGCACTTTGTACGTGAAGTTGTTGAACTTGCGCTTGCCTTCGTTGCCCGTCAGCGATTCGGTGAGGCCTAGGATGCTGGTGTAGTCTCCGGTGGTCAGAACCTCGGTGTGGTCATAGCGCCCGCCTACCGTCAGCCGCGTTTCCGGCGTGAACGAATAGGTGCCTTCGGCAAACACGCCTTGCGCGGTGGTTTCCTTGTGGGTGTTCGATTTGAACCCGTAAGGGCCATTTGGCAGGATGAACAAGTCGTTTACCGTATCTAGCTTGTTCTGGTAGGACATGGCGCCAGCCTGCCATTTGAACTTGGCGTCATTGTCGGTATTGGTCAGCCGCAATTCATGGGTCATGAACCAGTCGGTGGGGGTGTAGATGGTCTGGTTGCCATTGAGCACGCCGCGAAGGTACGTCGTCGCGTTCTGGTAGAACGTGCGATAGGCAGGGATGTAGGTGACCGCTACCGGTCCCAGGTCCAGGTTGAAGTTACCCCAGTACTGGCGCGAATGGTTCCGGCCGGTTGGGCTCACTTCCTGTTCGGTGTAGACAAATTCGGTCGGCGAGCTTCCCTGGTTGATCGACACGCCGCCGGTATGGGTGGTGTTGAATTCCTGGGCGTATCCCAACAAGGCAGAGAAGTTGTCGGTCGGCGTCCACAACGCTTTGACCCGGAAAGCCTCGTTCGACAACGCGCCGCCTTCGGCTGAATAATAGCCATCGCGCTCGTAGAAGTTGCCCGAGACCCGGACTGCCAGCTTGTCCTGCACGATCGGGATATTCACGTAGCCGGTGACGTGATGCATGTTGTAGTTGCCGACTTCGCCAGTGCCCGACATGCTGAAGATCGACGTGTTGGGATCGCCGGTGTGCATGGCGACGACGCCCGCCGTCGCGCTGCGGCCGTAGAGCGTTCCTTGTGGCCCGCGCAGGACCTCAACCCGATCGATGTCGTAGGCGCTGCCCAATCCGTTGTAGACATCGTCCACATAGATCGCCGCCGCAGATGCGGTGGAAGTGGTGCTGCCACCAGCGCCCGAGTTCGATTGAATGCCGCGGATGGTGAGGCCCGAAGCCGGGTTGTCCGTGCCGCTGGCTTGCGAGGTGCCGTTGTTGAGCGCAGCACCGCCCACCAGGCCGGGCACATCCTCAAGGATGTTCTTGAGTTCGTAACGGCCCTGGGCAAGCATGTCCGCGCCCGCCCGGACGCTAACCGAAGCGGCTGTCTTTTGCGAGGTGCTGGTGCGGCGCTCTGCCGTGACGATGATTTCCTGCAGCCCCTGGTTGTAGGTGGCGGGCTGCTCCGCCGTCGGAGCTGTCTCTTGAGCGAATGCCGGCTGCGCTGCGAGGACGCAGCCCAGCAACGAAGTCGACAATAAAAGCCTAGTGCGATTCATGGTATCTCCTCCCTGTTCTGGCCTTATTTCGGCCAGTTCCCATGGTGATGTTGAAAGCTAAGGTGACATTCTAAGCGCCGCCTTACCTGTATCTGTAGGCACCGCAGGCAGTGCGACCGTGGCTACGCACGCCATCAGGTCAAAGCTGTCGTTGCTTTGCCTAAAGATGTACGATGCGTAGCCCACGGATTCTTCTTATTTCCGTTTTTCTTGGTTTTCAGAAACGAGGCCTGCGTCGGCGTTAGTCGCCGGGTCTCCGATTTGTTCTTCGCAGTTGTACTCGTCGAACAGCGTCAGGCGCGGATTCCATTCGAACGTGCGCACGACCGACCAAGGCTGGGTGTAGTAGGCCGGATCGACGAACGTGGTGACGATCTCGAGGAACGGAGTGCCGCCGCCGTTATCGACCTTGCGGATGCGCTGGATCAGCTTTCCGTTCGCGGTCATCGGCGTGCCGTCGACGTCGAGCCAGGGCGCTTGCTTGAAGTCGCTGGTTTCGACCACCAGGGTATTACCGTCCCAATGGCCGACGGAGTAGCCGCTGTATTCCTTCTGCGCCGGACGCGGCGCCTTGGCCGGGTCCATAACCACATGCCAGCGGCCATGATATTCCTCGAACACGAATTCGATCCAGTCCTTCGATTGCAGGATCTGGAACGGCATGTTGAGGTCGCGCTGCCATTGCGGACCGGGCGGACGGCACTTGGCTGAGGCATTGACGAACGGCTTGCCGTCATCGAGCGACTTGACGCGACTGGCCAGGACCTTCGCCCCGTCCAGGGTGTAGGGCACGGCGACGCCGTACATGTCGCGCTGCATACGCATTTCCAGGTTCTGGTTATGAAACCAGGTGCCGTTGAGATCGCGCGGGTCCGCCGAAGGCATCGGCGCATCTGGGCCGAGCGGTGGCGGCGGTATCGAGACGCCGGGCTGGGGCGGTGTCAGTTCGGAAACCAGCTTTTCTGCCGGGGTCAGCGGCTTCTTGGGCATGACGAACCCGCCGAGCGGGGCGACGGTCGGCCCGCCGCCACCGGGGGCAGCACCACCCGGTGCACCACCACCAGGCCCACCACCAGGCATCGCCGGCAGCGGGGGCAGACCCTTGGGCAAAGCACCACCAGGTTGTGCAGGAAGCGGGGGCAGGTCTGTCGGCAGTTCCTGGGGTTGTTGTGCCCCGGCGGCCCCGCTGAGCGCCAGCGCGGCGGCGCTCGCCAGGGCGAGGCCAACAAGACCACACCGCCGAAGAGATTGCGTCCTCATGCGGACAAGCTCCAAATCTGGGATAAATCGGATCATTGCGGGAAGGCCGGTTGACCTGCTTCGCGGCGGTCGAGGCAGATGTCCTCGCGGAACAGGACCGGCTGCTGGCGCTTGAAGATCAGCACCGTTTCCCAAGGCTGGGTGAAATAGGCCGGGTCATCGATGGTGATGCGCTCTTCCAGGGTGTCGGCATCGATCAGGCGGAAGCGCTCGGTCACTTTTATGTCGACGGTGTGCGGGAGCAGATCGTCCAGCAGGGTGCGGTCGGAAAGGTTGGTGGTCTGCGCGACCAGCGTATCACCTTCCCAATGGCCAACCGAAGTGCCCGTCATCGACGGCGCCAGGCGCCGGCCGATCGGATCGTCCTTGGGCTGCATGGTGCCGGCGTTGATCTGGCGAAGTGCGCGGTTCCATTCGAAGTCGAAGGTCAGGACGCCGAACCGCTGCCAAATCTTGAAGCGCGAAGGCGTCAGCATCAGCCGGGGCACGCCCGGATTGTTGCAGCGGGACAAAGTGATGTCGTAATCGTCCAGCGCGCCCTTGGCCTTGAGGCGTTTGTTCTCTTCGTATTGCTTGCGCCCTTCGGCGGTGAAGGGAACCTGTCCGCTGGCCGGCTTGAGGGTCTTGGTCGGCGTGGCGAGCTTCCAGGTGCCTTCGAAGTTGGGCATGTTGGCCGGAGCCATCAGCGGTGGGATCGGCGCGGGTGGTGACGCGGGCGGCAGCGATGCTGGGGGTAATGCCGGCAGTTGTGCAGGTTGTGCCGAGGCAGCCCCGGCGACTGCGGTGGCGGCCAGGAAACCGGCGATGACAGCGCCGATCCTGCGGCGGGGACGGGACTTGATGGTGACCATCTCTCGCTGCCTACTTACCTGAGGCAACGTCAGGGGCTGGGGCAGTGACGGCCGGCGCTGGCCCAGCGACCGGGTCGGCCTCGCATAGGCCGGGCCGAAGGGCAAAGGATCGATGAATCACACAATTCTCCCACGTACATCATCAAATCGACGACCTCAGTGTATCGGCAATCTAAAGCTCAGAAGCGCTCGATCTCAGGGGTGGCCACGCTTAAACCCCTGCCGCAAGGCTCGATCGAGGGTCGAGCTCGGGGCGAGGACTGATGTGACACTACCCGCTCCGGCGGCTAAGGTCTGTCATGACACGGGCAGCTTTTTGTAAAGGTTTCGAAAAGGTGGGTGACGGACCATGAGCAAGGCGGCACAGCTCAACCGATGAGGACGGACGGCTCGCAAGCGCATGTTTTGTTGGTCGATGACGATGTCGATCTCAGCAGAATGCTGCGGCAATACCTTGAGAAAGAAAACTTCAAGGTGGCCATGGATTTCAACGGCAAGCAGGCCGTCGCCGCCGCAACCAGCGGCGTCTACGATGCCATCATTCTCGACGTCATGCTGCCCACTATCACTGGGATCGAGCTGCTAAGGCGCATCCGCCAGGATAGCACGATCCCGATCGTCATGTTGACCGCAAAGGGAGACCAGGTCGATCGTGTGATTGGGCTGGAACTGGGTGCGGACGATTACATACCTAAGCCCTATTACCCCCCTGAACTGGTCGCGCGGCTAAGGGCGGTGCTTCGACGGCGCAACGATACGCGCGCCGGGGCGAGCGAGGATGTGGAACTGGGGCTGTCCGATCTCAGCGTGAACCCGCCCGCCCATCGCGCGACCTGGCAAGGCACGCCGGTTCATCTGACCACCACCGAATTCAACTTGCTGGTGGCGCTGCTGCAGTGTGGCGACCGGGTCGCCACCCGAGACCACTTATCACGCAACATCCTGGGCCGCCCCTGGGAGAATTATGACCGCAGCGTGGACGTCCACGCCAACCATTTACGACAAAAGCTGCTGAACGCCACGCAAGGCTCCATCGAAATAGAGACCGTCAGGGGCGTTGGCTACCGCGTCAGAAACCGCCTGTGAAAGGCGGCTTGTTCTGGAAACTGCTGCTGGCTTTCTGGGTTGCCTTCTTCGTCATCTCGCAGTTGTTCTGGGTTTTGGTGACCCTGCCGGCGACCGATCGCACCAAGATCGAGATCACACCGCTGTCCGCGCCGCCATCGCCGCTCAATGGGTCGGATGCGGTGGTGGAACGGCAGGTGCGCGGGTCGGATGGCTCGATGTTCCGCGTGCGCTACCACTATAAAGGTGCGCGGCGGATACTAACGGTCCCCGTGGAGCCATTGGTGCTGGCGCTGGTGTTCGGGCCGATCTTCGGGGTGGTGATGGCGTGGTATCTGGTCGCCCCGATCCGGCGCTTGCGCCAGGGATTTGAGCGGCTGTCTGCCGGCGACCTCTCCGTGCGCTTGGTGCCCGGCATGGGAAGACGGCATGACGAGATCGCCGATCTGGCGCGCGATTTCGATGTCATGGCCTCGCAACTTGAGCAATCGATCCAGGGCCGCGAGCAGTTGCTGCACGACGTATCTCATGAACTGCGCTCACCGCTTAGCCGTCTCCAGCTTGCCATTGCACTAGCGCGGCAAGACCGCTCGCAGGTCGATGCCTCGCTGGACCGGATCGAATACGAAGGCCGGCGGTTAGATTCGGTTGTGCGCGAACTGCTCAGCCTGGCGCGTGCAGAGAGCGAAAATTCGCCGGGTGAGGACTATTTCGACCTTGCCGCATTGCTCGAAAGCGTGCTGGCGGATGCCCGGTTCGAGGCGGAGGCCGCAGGTGTCGGCATCGTATCGGATATCGAAGCCGCCGGGGCCGGCGACAGTGCGCCCAGCCTTCGCGGCAACACTGAACTGGTGCGCTGGGCGCTGGACAACGTGGTACGCAACGCCCTTCGTTTTTCCACCAGGGGCCAGCGCGTACATGTGAAGCTCGCTTACGACGAAGCGACCGCGCGCTACGAGATCGACATCGTCGACGAAGGGCCAGGCGCGCCTGAGTCCGTGCTGCCAACGCTTTTCGAACCGTTCGTGCGCGCCGACGAAACGAATGCTGGCTTCGGGCTTGGTCTAGCCGTGGCTAAGCGAGCGGTCTCGGCGCAAGGAGGGACGATTGAGGCGAGCAACCGCCCAAGTGCGGGATTAGGCGTCCATATCACCTTGCCCGCCGGTCGCTTCGCGGTGATGGCCTAGGATTGGGACGCGCGGAAGCGTCGCTGTACGTTCTTGCGCGCCCACTGCTCAAAATCGTCGACATACGTAAAGATCGCAGGGATCACGAGCAGGCTCAGAAACGTGGAGGTAATGACGCCGCCGATGACGACCACTGCCATCGGCTGGCGGAAGCTGGGGTCTGCCCCCAGCCCCAAGGCGTTCGGCACCATTCCCGCCCCCATCGCGATGGTCGTCATCACGATCGGCCGCGCGCGCTTGTGGCACGCATCGATCAAGGCGTCGTAGCGGGACAAGCCGTGATCGCGCCGGGCGACGATCGCGTATTCGACCAGCAGGATCGAGTTCTTGGTGACGATGCCCATCAGCATCAGCAGGCCGATGACCGCGGACATCGAAAATCCCAGGCCGAATATCAGTAGCGCGATCAACGCACCGCCCAGCGATAGCGGTAGTGCCGCCAGAATGGTCACCGGCTGCAGGAAGTCGTGGAACAGCAGCACCAGCACCGAATAGATGCAAAAGATCCCGATCGCCATCGCCAGCAGGAAGCTGCCCATCATCTCGGACGTGCGTTGCAATTCGCCCTGTTCGACCATCCGCACCCCGTTCGGCAGATTGGCCACGACCGGCAAGGCCTTCACTTCGTCGTTCACTTCGCTCAACTGGCGACCGTTCAGTTCGACCGACAACGTTACGTTGCGGCTGCGATCGAGCCGGTTGATCTGCGAAGGGCTGCTGCCGAACGTGAGATCGCCCAAGGATGCCAGCGCGACTTGTCCGCTGGTGCCGTTGACGCGCAACTGTCCGATGTCCGCCAGATCGGTTCGCGCGCTGTCAGCCAGACGCACGCGAATATCGACTTGCCGATCCGACAGATTGAGCTTGGGCAGGTTCTGCGAATATTCACCATAAGTGCCGATCCGCATGGCATCGCCGATCGCCTGGCTGGTCACGCCTAACTGAGCCGCCTGGGCATAATCGGGGCGCAACTGTATCTCTGGGCGTTGGAGCGCGGAGCTGGACGACACGTTGCCGATGCCTTTGACCTGGCTGCGGATATCGGCTTCCACCAACCGGGCGGTGGAATCGAGCAGCTTGCCGTCATCGCCCGCCAGCGTCACTTGCAGGACTTCGCCGTTGCCGCCCCCGCCCACGCTGATACGAGCTCCGGGAATGTCGCGCAGCGCCTGGCGGATCTTGTTCTCGACCTCCCCTTGCTTGATGCTGCGTTCGCCGCGTTTCGACAATTCCACGGTCAGGGTCGCGCTGTTCTGCTCGGTCGTGCTGCTGCTGCTACCGAAGCCGCCACTGGTCACGGTGCCGATCGAGGCGAACACCTGATGCACGTCGGGCAATTTGCGCAGCAGGCGCGCGGCGAGGTCTGCGGTCTTCGTCGTCTCGTCCAGCTTGGTGCCCGGCGGCAGCTTTAACGTGACGCTCGTTTGCCCCGTATCGCTCGCGGACAGGAAACCCGACGGCAGCAGTGGGATCAGCGACAAGGAGATACCCAGAATTGCGGCGGCAGCCAGCACGGTCATCCGGCGGTGGGTCAAGGTGGCGTGGCTGGCGCGCAGGAAGCGCTGCATCAGCCAGCCGTCTTTCTCCTCCCCATGGCTTGGGCGCAGGAAGTAGGCCGCCATCATCGGCGTCAACAGTCGCGCGACCAGCAGCGAGCACAGCACCGCGACAGAAGCCGTGATGCCGAATTCGCGGAAAATCTTGCCGGCGATGCCGCCCATGAACGCGGTGGGAAGGAACACGGCGACTAGCGCGAAGGTAGTCGCGATCACGGCCAGGCCGATCTCGTCGGCCGCCTCCATCGCGGCCACGAACGGATCCTTGCCCATGCGTAAGTGACGCTCGATGTTCTCCACCTCGACGATTGCGTCATCGACCAGGATGCCGATGACCAACGCGATCGAAAGCAGCGAAACGGTGTTGAGCGTAAACCCACACAAATACATCACGCCGAAGGTGGGAATGATCGATAGTGGCAGGGCCGTGGCAGAGATGAGCGTTGCGCGCCAATCGCGCAGGAACCACCAGACCACCAGCACAGTCAGCCCGGCGCCTTCCAGCAGCAGATGCATCGATCCCTTGAAGTTCTCCATGATCGGCTCGACCGTGTTGGAGACTTCCTTGATCGTCACTTCGGGATGCTTGGCGGCGAATGCCTTGACCTGATCGCGGATGCGCTTGGAAACGCTCACATCGCCGAAGCCGAGCGAACGCGTGACCTGGAAGGCAATGACCTTGCGCCCATCCAGATGCGCCAGTGAAGTGCGCTCGGCATGGTCGTCACGGATGGTGGCGATTTGGCCCAGGGTCACCGACCGACCGGACGCGGCAGGGATGCTGATCGCCGCCAGTTCGGTCGGGTCCTGGATACGGCCCAGCGTGCGCAGCGACTGGCGCAGCCGCCCGACGTCGCCTTGTCCGCCCGATGCGTCGGTCTGCATGTCGCGCAGCTTGCTGGTGACATCCGCCGGAGTGACTCCCAGCCCGGCCATCAGCGCCGGGTCGAGGTCCACCTTGATCTCGCGGCTGACACCGCCGACGCGCGCGACTTTGGCCACGCCTTGCGCGGCTTGCACCGCCTTGGTCACGTCATTGTCGATGAACCACGACAGCTCGCCCTCATCCATCGTCGAGGACTGGACCGTATAGGTCAGCACCGGAGAGCTGGCCGATGTCGATTTCGAAACCGTGGGTGTCTGCATTCCCGCCGGCAGCTCGCTGCGGGCGCTGTCGACCGCGTTGCGCACTTCCTCGACGGCTTCGCTACCATCCTTGTCGATGGTGAAGCTGACCGAGATGCTGACGGTGCCTTCGGTAATCGTCGTCGTCACATGGTCCAGCTTGCGCAGCGAGGTCAGCTTGTCCTCGATCTTGCGCGCGACTTCGGTTTCCAACTGTTCGGGCGCCGCTCCTTCCAGTGTCGCGGTGATGGTGACTGTCGGTACGTCCATGTCGGCATAGTTCTGGATTTCCAGACGCTGGAATCCGACGATGCCGAACAAGGTCAGTAGAATGAACAGCAGAACTGCCGGGACGGGATGGCGGATGGATAGCGCGGAAATGTTCACTTGGCGCCATCCTGCTGCACGCGCACCACCGCGCCGTCGCTGAGGAACGAAGCACTGGTGGCAACGACGCGGGTGCCAGCGGCAATGCCGGATACCTCGACGCGATTGTCACGGCGCATGCCCGCTTTGACGACGGTTTCCTTCACCTTGTTGCCGTTGAGGGCGTAGACGAACGACTTGCCATCGCGCAGCACCACCGCCGTCTCCGGCAAGGTCATCACCCTTTCCGAACCGATCTCGATCACGCCGCTGCCATACATTCCCGCCTGAGCTGGAGAGCCGACCGGAAGCTGGACATAAGCGATGGCCCGGCTGGTCGTGCCCTCCAGCGTAGGTGAGACAAGGCGGATCGTGCCCGTAACCACTGCGCCGCCGGGCAAGGTGACGCGGCTGGTCTGGCCTGCCTTGGCCAAGCGAAGCTGACGGGAATCGAGTTCCGCCTGCCATTCGACTTTGCCCTGACGCACCATGCGGAACAGTTCGGTTCCGGCGCTGACGACTTGACCCAGATTGGCCGAGCGCGAAGACACCACACCCGCGTCGGGCGCGCGAACCGCCGTCTGCGACAGTTGCACTTCAACCCCGCGCAACTGCGCACGGGCGGATTCGAGCGAGGCCTTCGAAGTCTGCTGGGTTACCCGGTAGCTTTCGATCTGCTGGGCGGACAGCGCGCCGCTGTCTCCCACCTGGCGGGCGCGTTCGACATCGCTGCTGGCCTTGTTAAGGTTGGCCTGCGCCTGCGCGACCGAGGCCTGCAACTGCGCCCGCTGCGCCTCCAGGCTATCGCGGGCGAGCGTCGCCAGAACTTGGCCCGCCCCGGCCCAGGTGCCGACATCGGCGTTGAGGCTGGCCACGCGGTAGGCGCCGGTCTCAGCGGAAATCACCATTTCCTGCCAAGGCCGGATCGCGCCACTGGCGGCGATCTCGCGTGGCCATGTGAGGGCCTGGGGCACGGTCGCTCGCACGGTGAGGCTGGCGGCCTCCTCCGTAGCGTCGGCCGCAGGTTCGGAGGACGAGCAGCCCGCAAGCGCGAGCGCGCCGATCAGCGTGGCTCGGCGCAATTCGCGGTAGAGGCGGTGACGGATCAAGGCTGGGTGACTCCGGTCGAAGGTTTGATCACGGCGCGGTCTGCGGCATCCCAGCCGCCGCCCAGCGCCTTGTAGAGGGCGATCCAGTATTGCACTTGCGCCGTGCGCAAGGTGACGAGCGAACGCTGCGCATCGAGCGCGGTGCGAAACGAACTCTCGCGATCGATCAGGCTGCTCGATCCGGTGCGGTACAACTTGTCGTTCGCCTCGAAGCTCGCTTGGTAACCCTTGGCGGCGCGATCCGCGTCTGCTTCGCGCGAACGGGCGGCGTCGAGCCGCACCAACGCTTGTTCGACTTCAAGCACGGCCTTGCGTACTGCCTCGCGGTACGTGCCCAATTGCAGCGCGTAGCCCGCCTTCTTGGACCGCACGGTGGCGCGCGACTTGCCCCCATCGAAGATCGGCAGGTTCAGAGTCGGCCCGAACGACCAACTACGCGACCCGCCCCCGCGCGATATCGATCCGCTGAGCGACAGGCTGGGATAGAGGTCGGCCACAGCCGCGCCGATCTCCGCGCTGGTCGCGGCCAGTTCGCGCTCTGACGAAGCGACATCGGGACGCTGGCGAACCAGATCCGCCGGGATCGAGCCAACGTCGAAAGCAGCAGGCGTCGGCAGCTTCGCGCGGCGCGGTGCCAGCAGCGCGCGCACCGCAGCCTCGTCCTCGCCCGTGAGCGACACCAGCGACTTTACCAGCAGATTGCACTGCGCCTCTTGGTCGGCATAAGTCGATCGAATGCTGGCCGCGCTTGCTTCGGCCAACTGGGCATCGGACGGAGCGGAAAAGCCGGCGCGGGCACTGATCCCGGTCAGCCGCGCGGTTTCGCCCTGCGATTTCGATTGCTGGCCGTAAAGATCGACCAATTGCTCGCAGCCGCGAAGCTGCGCATATGTGTCCGCCACTTCGGCGGCGAGCGACACGCGGGCATCGTGCCAATCGTCGATGCGCTTGTCGATCCGCGCCCGAGCGGCTTGGTTGGTGCGCCGCACCTTCCCGAACAAGTCGATTTCCCAACTGGCATCGGCGCCGATCTGGACACCGGCGGTGGTCGTCTCAAGCGATTGGTCGCCGACGTTGAAGGTCTGGCTCGACTGCGTGTATTTTCCGTTTGCGGTAACCGAAGGAAGCGCATCGGCCTTGCTGCTCGACAGTTCCGCACGGGACTGGTCGATACGGGCTATGGCTTGTTCGAGCGAAGGGCTGTTCGCCTCAGCAAGCTGCTGCAACTTGACCAACGCCGGGTCTTCGAAGCGATCCCACCATCCGGCCAAAGCCGAAACGCTGCCTTGGTGCGGTGCCGGTGCCTGCCACGCAGTCGGCAGCCTAACCGCGGGTTGCTTATAGTTGGGTCCCACAGTGCACGCGCCGAGGGTCAGCACCAGACAGGAGGCTAGGCCCGCAGCAAGCACGTTCATCTGAGGCTGCAAAGCTTGGGAAAGGTGTCTGCCAAAAGGCTGGAACTGGTAAGTCATGGTGCGCCGGACTGATAGCGCATCGCGAAGTCTGTGGGATGGGGCGTAAGATAAGAACGTGAAAATTCTATGTTAAGTTATTGTAAAATAGTTAGCTCGGGCGATTATTTGGCTCAGGGCTCGTCAAGCAACATCAGTCCGCCTTCCTGATGCTGGTTATTCGCAATGGCCTCGCGCCCGGCGCGGCCCCGCTCCGTGCGCCGTGCCAGCGTTTCAGGACCACGTAATGCCCTCACATCGGCTAACGGATTTCGCCGAATCGGCGCGCCATCTTCAAAATTGAGGGGGTCTGGGTAGTCTTGCCGGTTACTTACTGGCAGACGATCTAAGGGCTCTTCCGAGGCCGAAACCCTCAGAAAAACGCTGGTGCCGGCTGCAGGAATCGAACCCGCGACCCCCTGATTACAAATCAGGTGCTCTACCAACTGAGCTAAGCCGGCCTGCCGTTGCGGCAATCCGGCGCCCTTACCGCGAGGCGGGGGCGCCGGTCCAGAGTTTTCCGCACTTGTTCAGAACACGGCGTGCGGGGCGGGTTCCTTCATCATCGCCTGACGGATCAGTGGCACGGGCGGTCCGCCGTAGCTGAGGAACTGATCGTGGAAGGCTTTCCACGCCTGGCGACCGCCGTGGCTGGCGGTCCAATCCTCGCGAAGTTTGGTGATGAGCAGCTTGTTGAGGGTGTAGTTGAGGTAGGCCGGATCGTAGGTGCCGCGCGCGGCTTGCTGTTCGGCGTTGCCTTCGTCGATCCAGCATTCGTCGATGAACAAGCGCTTGGATTGGGCCTCGGTCATGCCGCGGGCGTGCAGGCTGATCGCCGAAATGAATCGGCAGTCGCGCAGCAGGGCGTTGGAAAGTTGGCCGAGGTGAACTTCCAGCGCGCCGTTGCCCAGGCCCGCGTCCCACATCATCTGCTCGGTATAGTGCGCCCAACCTTCGGCGAAGCCGTAGCCGACCCACAGCTTGCCCACCATCGAAGGCGCCTGGTTCGAATGGAGGAACTGCAAGTAGTGCCCCGGCATCACTTCGTGGACCGTGGTGAACAGAAGGTCGGCCTTGGCCGGAATGTAATCGAGTTGCTTTTGCTTCGACCACGTCGGGTCCGGCGGGGAGATATAGTAGATCGACGAGCCGCCTTTCTCCAATGGCCCCGGCGGGTCCATGTAGGCGGAGTTGGCGCGGTTGTAGGGTGGGCTTTCCTCGACCGCCGCTAGCTTGGTGCCGGGGATGGTGAGCAAGTCCTTATCACGCACGAACGCGGCCAGCATCGGGATCTGCCGGCGCGCTTCGGCGACCGGGCCGTCGGCAGGCTTATCGGCGTTCATCTTGGCGAAGCAGTCGGCGATAGACTTGCCGGGCGTGTACTGGGCGCAGGCTGTCTTCACCGCGTTCTGGTTGCGCTTGAGATCGGCGCGGGCTGCGGCTTCCAACTGGTCGAGCGGGGTATCGACCAACTCGGTTTCCTTGAGCATCCGGGCGAACTTGTCGGCCCCCAGCGCGAACTCGGTGGTAGCGGTGGGCGCCTGCGCCTTGAGCCAATCGGCCAGCGCCTGCATCGCCACGCCAGCGCGCTCTGAGGTGTCCTTGAACTGGGCCTGGAGCGCGGGATCTTTCACGTCGGCAAAGGCCGCGCGGGCATCGCCCCGATAGTAGTCGGCCAGGCCGGCAAATGCGGCGGTGCCATAGCTGACGAAGCTGGCGGGCATCGGCGTCTTGAGATTGGCGCGGATCTGGGTGGTAGCAGTGGGGATGCCCTGGAAAAAGGCGATCATCGCCTTCATCCGCGTCGGCTTGTCGGCGTAGTTGCGGCTGACGTAGACGTTGGGGTCCAGCCCACCACCAACGTAGAAAGCGACGTTGCGATGGGGCTGGTCGGCATCCACCAGCCAGAACAAATCACGGCGCGCGACCGACATGAGGTAGTCGCGCTCGAATGTGTCTGCGGGCGACAGGTTCTTGAACGCACCGGCTTTGGCAATGACTGAGCGATCGAACGCCGCCTTGCGCTGGAGACCGGCCTCGCTCCAATCCGGCAGCTTGCCGTCGTATTCATGCGCGCCTTCGTAGATCGCGAAGGACGGATCGAGCGCGAACCAGTCCTGTATCGTCTTGCCGACGAAGCTTTTCCATTCGGACGTCGCGGCGGCTTTCGCGGCCACCGGTGTTGCGGTCGCGCACAGGCCTAGGGCGAGGCCGGTGATGCTGGTTAGAAGGCACTGTTTGATGGAGCGCATTTACGTCCTGCCATGGCTAGGCGAGCGCCCGGCAGGGCGGCGCGCCGGTGATGGCGCCGGTTGTGCGTCAAGCCGCACCGAACGTCCAGCCCTCCGTCCGGGCGAGATCGGGGGTGAGTTCGGCAGGGTCCCACAGTTCGGGGCGGGGGGCGGCCACGCGCAGCCAGGCGGCGGTCAGGAGCGCGTCGGCGCTGTGATCGTCGATCGCGGCTTGGCCTGCGACCGGCGGCGATCCCAGTCGCTCGAGAGCGGTATTGAGCGCGTCGTAGTCGGTCATTTTGGAGCGGCCCGGCCTACGCCCGGCGGCGATCGCGGCAAGTGTTGTGTAGATTTCGACCACCACCGATCCTTGCGGCGGTAGTGGGTCGACAGGCCAGACTGGCACACGTTGGTCCAGGCGATGCAGCATCCGCATTCCGGTCAGGCTGGACTTGCCGACTTGGGCCGCGCCGACGAGGTTGAAGTTCGAGTAGGGCTGGCACCCTGCGCGGGCCTGCGCCTGCTCCGTCACGCGCATTCGGCCGCGGCGGTGCGGGATGCCGGGAAGATGGAACGAGGCACCCTCGCGCCCGCCATGGCGGCGAAAGTAGGGGCTGAGGTCGGGGTGGTCCACGAAGGCGGAGGCGGCGAGGTGATCGTCCTTGGCGCTCATCGTATCGACCATCGCCCACAAGGCGTGGGCGTCTGCTGGACTGTCCGCCCAGCCAGGGAAGAACGCGCCAGCGTCCGCGAAGGGCAGCGAGATGCCGAGATCGAGGCCAATGAGGGTGTCTTGCGGCAAGCGGTGCAGCAGCAGATCGAGCACGTCCGCGCGCGACCAGTATCGATGCTCGGGAGGGCGCAGCAGTTCGGGAGCCCCGCTCAACCCGCAGCAGGCGACGGCGATGCCCTTTTGCCGAGGACCGACCGCGCCGGACCAGTCGATCGCCATGAAGTGCCGGAAGCGGCGCATGGGCAGGCCGCTATTCGCCGCGCAGTTCGGCGCGTTTCTTGTCCCACCAATCGAGGCGCTTTTTCACTTCGCGTTCGAAGCCGCGCTCGACCGGGGCGTAGTAGGTCTGTGGCGCCATGTCCCCGGGCCAATAATTGTCGCCGGAAAAGCCCTCGGGTGCATCGTGGTCGTAGGCGTAGTCCTTGCCATAGCCGATGTCCTTCATCAGCTTAGTCGGGGCATTGAGGATGTTGGGGGGCGGGCTGAGCGAGCCGGTTTCCTTCGCGCTTTTCCACGAGGACTTGAACGCCTTGTACGCCGCGTTGGATTTGGGCGCGGTGGCGAGATACAGGCATGCCTGGACGATCGCCAGTTCGCCTTCGGGAGAGCCGAGGAACTCGTAAGCGTCCTTGGCGGCTAGGCACTGCACAAGCGCTTGCGGATCGGCGAGACCTACGTCTTCGCTGGCGAACCGGACCAGGCGGCGCAGCACGTAAAGCGGTTCCTCGCCCGCCGTCAGCATGCGTGCCATGTAGTACAGCGCTGCCTGCGGATCGGAACCGCGCAGGGATTTGTGCAAGGCGCTGATGAGGTTGTAGTGGCCGTCGCGATCCTTGTCGTAGACGGCGACGCGGCGCTGCAGGAAGGCGCCCAGGCCCGCCGGGTCGAGCGGCTCTGGGATCTTGGCGGCATACAGCGTCTCGGCCTGGTTGAGCAGGAAACGGCCATCGCCATCCGCCGAGGCGACCAGCGCCGCGCGGGCATCGGCGGTGACGGGCAGGGGGCCTTCCAGCGCTTCGGCTTTGTCGAGCAGCGCCTCCAGCGGCTCGGGGCCAAGGCGATGAAGGATCAGCACTTGCGCGCGGCTGAGCAGCGCGGCGTTGAGCGCGAAGCTGGGGTTCTCGGTCGTCGCGCCGACCAGCGTGACGGTGCCGCGCTCTACAAACGGAAGGAAGCCATCCTGCTGCGCGCGATTGAAGCGGTGGATTTCATCCACGAACAGCAGCGTACGCTGGCCCGGCCCCATTCGGCCTTGCGCGGCGGCTTCGGCTTCCGCGAAGGCCTTCTTCAGATCGGCGACGCCTGAGAACACGGCGGAGATGGCGACGAAGCGCATTCCCACCGCTTCGGCCAGCAAGCGGGCTATGCTGGTCTTGCCGGTGCCGGGCGGTCCCCACAGGATCATCGAGGATAGCCGTCCCGCCGCGACCATGCGCCCGATCGCACCTCCCGGGCCGGTCAGGTGTTCCTGGCCTACGACATCGGTCAGGCCGCGCGGGCGCAACCGCTCGGCCAGCGGTGCATCTTCGCGGGGCTGGTTGGGCGCGGGGGGAAGGTCATCGACGAAGAGATCTGCCATCGCCGGGCAATGTAGCGATCACTGCGCGCGATTGCACCGGGCGCATGCGATGTTTACGCAGGCGACCACGTATCTGACGGGAGGGGTTCCATGAGCGAGACGACTTCGAGGCGACCGGGACGGCGGTATTGGCTGATCGCGTTGCTGTCGCTGGCGTGGAACGGCTTTGGTGCCCTGGACTTCACCATGACGGCGACACGCGATGTTACCTGGTTGGCGAACGTCCCGCCGGGGTTGATCGACTGGCTCGATTCCGAACCTTCCTGGACGATCGGGCCGTGGTTCATCGGGGTTTGGGCTGCGCTGGCAGGTTCGCTACTTCTGCTGACCCGGTCGCGCTGGGCCGCGCCCGCATTCGTCGTCTCGATCCTTGGCCTCTCAGTGACGCACGGATGGGACATCGCCTCTGCCATGCCCGGCCTTACCGATGTCGTGAATATCATCACGATGGTGGTGGTCTGGGCCGTCGCGGTGGCGCTGTTGTGGTACGCCGTGCGCAAGACGAAGCAAGGCGTCTTGCGCTAACCGGCCCTAACCGCGCGCCTTCTGGCGGATCAAGCGCACATAAGTATCCGCCACCGTGTGGTTGATCCGGTCCCAACTGAACTCCGAGGCTCGGGCGGCACCAGCGGCGCCGTGCGCCTCGCGCAGTTGCGGGTTAACCAGGTATCCCTTCAGCGCTTCGGCGAATTGATGCACCGCGCCGGGCGGGATCAGCCGGCCCGAGACATGATCATCGACCAGGCTCTGGCTGCCGGTGGCGGCGGCGGCAACGACAGGCGTAGCGCAGGCCATCGCCTCCAGCGTGACGTTGCCGAACGTCTCGGTGACCGATGGGTTGAACAGCACGTCCATGCAAGCGACGGCCCGGCCTAGGTCCACTCCTTGCTGAAAGCCGACGAACGAGGCGCCGGGCAGGCGCTCCTCGAACCAGCCGCGCGCGGGGCCTTCGCCGATGACGATGACCTTGTGGGCGATGTTGCGCCGGCGCAGTTCGTCCAGGGTGTCGGAGAACACGTCTAGACCCTTTTCCATCACCAACCTCCCTAGGAAGCCGATTGCCACCTCGTCATCCGCGATGCCCAGGTTGCGTCGCCAGTCCATATCGCGGCGGCTGGGGTTGAAGGTCTCGTGATCGACGCCGCGCGACCAGATGGACACGTCATAGTTCATCCGCTGCTGTCGCAGCAGTTGCGCCATGCTTTCGCTGGGCGCGACCAAGGCGTTACAGCGGCGATAGAACCGGCGCAGGATGGCCTCGATCACGGGCTCGCCCCAAGCCATGTTGTAGTACCGCAAGTAGGTTTCGAACCGAGTGTGGACCGATGACAGCACGGGAATTCCGCGCGCGCGCGCCCAGCTTACCGCTTGATGTCCCACCGGATCGGGTGACGAGACGTGGACAACGTTGGGTCCGAACGCCTTGAGATCACGCCTAGCTTTTCCGCCGATTCCCAGTGGGATGCGGTATTCCGGGCGGCCCGGAATGGGCATGGCGTGGACGCCGATCAATTCGCCGGTAGGCTCGAACGCGGGGGTTTTGACGACCGGTGCGTAGACGCGCACTTGCGCGCCCTGGCGCAGCAGATAGCCGACAAGCCGGTTCAGCGCCTGGTTCGCGCCGTCGCGAACGTAGTTGTAATTGCCCGAGAACAGGGCGATGCGCAGGTCTGCGATTTCCATAACGGGCTGCGCATAGCGGCACTGGCAACGATTGGCGACAACGAACGGCGGTAATCGCTGACGACAGATGTGGAAACGGCGGCCCCTTTCGAAAGGCCGCCGTTTCTTGTCGATAAGGTGCGGTTAAGGTGCGGTTAGCGGCACATTACCATCCGCGACGGTCTCCGCGCCAGCCGCCACGGTCGTCGCGCCAACCACGGCGGTCCTCGTAATGGCCCCTGCGATCATCGCGATAGCCCCGGCGACCATCGCGGTAGTAGCCGCGATCACCCCACCGCTCACGGTAGTAGGGGGCGTAGTACCGATCGTAGTAGCGATCCTGGTAGTACCGGCCCGGATAGCCATCGTAGTAGTAATAGTAGCCGGGGCGATCGCGAATCGTCACATAGCGGCGGCTGTCGTAATAGCGGCGATCATAATACCTATTATCGTTGCGATCGGCTATCGCCGCGCCGACGGCAAGGCCCAGGATGCCGGCACCCACGGCAATGGCGGCACCATCGCCACCACCCCGATGACGGTACGGATAAGGTTGCGCCTGCGCCGGAGCGACGGCGACCAATGTGGAGGCAGCCAGTGCTGCGCCAAGGCTGACGCGAGCGGTCCATTTCTTCAAGTTCATAGACATGTTTCGTCTCCCTAAGCGGCCAACCGTTTAACGGCGATAGGGTGGGCGCGTTGTGATCCTTGTTCGTCGATTGGCACTGAACATGGAGTGAATTGTCAGTTAATCACCGGTTACTTGCGGCAAGATGCCATTCCTGCATGATGAGTTGAAAATGATAATCTGACTACAAGCCGGTCCGATCGGCGCCCAATCGGCGCCCAATTGGGGGGGGCGGGCGCCGTGCGTCGAGCAGGTGTTCCCGGCGCACGGCGAGGGAGTTCAGAAACCGCGGTGCGGTCCGCCGGCGTCCCGACCGTATCCGCGGTGCATATCGGCGGGAGGCGGTCCGCGATCGGGGCCGGCAGCGAAGTTCGGCCTTGGCGCCGGGCGGAAACCGGGATTGCGGCTGAAGTAATCCTCGCGCGAGAAGCGACGACCGTCGTGATCCCAGTACCAGCCGTCACGATAGGACCAGCCGGGGGCATAGACCACGTCGTAATCGTCATAGTAGCCATCGTCGTAGTAGCCGTCGTCGTAGTAAGCGTCGCGATGGTTAGAACCGGCGATGAGTGCACCGACCGCAAGGCCGAGGATACCGGCGCCGACGGCGGCTGCCGCAGGGTCTGCGCCACCCCGGTAATAATCACGCGCCATGGCTGGGGTGCTGGCGGCGAGGGCGGTAGCGGCAAGGCCGGCGGCCAGAACAGACTTCTTGAAGAGGTTCATGTCGAAGCTCCAAATCAGGATCGCGCCGGATGCGCGTTTCCTTGTTCGTTGCTTGCTTTCTACGCCCGATGACCTGAATACAGGCAGAGCACCCTTGGCAGATTCCGTTCAAATTTGTATGGGATTGTAAGAGGATGGCCAAACGTGCGGGCGGGCAATACTTCGTAACATGGGCGCCCGAAGCCTGACACGAAAGCGCACCAATCTTTCAGCAACGCAAACAAGCGTGCCATTGGAGAAAGATTGATGCCTTCGCTCGCCCTTCTGGTCGTTGCCGCCTTTACCGCACCGACCCCCGCCGCCGCGAACTACGCTGGCGACACCATCGCCCACAGCAAGGGCCACATCGTCGCGGCCCGCACCACCACCGGCAATGCCCGTCCCGGTGCCAGCGCCGTTTGCCATCCCGACCCTTCGAAGGGCCGCGTTTGCCGTCACCATGTCGCCAAGGCGGAAGAAGCGCGTAACGAGCGCCAGGCCGCTGCTGCGCTTGCCGTGGCCGACGTCCGCCAGGACCAGCAGTGACAACCATGCGCCGCTTCGTCCCTGCCGCTTTCGCATCAGCTTGCCTCGTGCTGGCCGCGTTTGGCGGGGTCGGGGCGGCACATGCTTACGAAAAGCTGCCTCGCAGCCTCGCCAAGGTAACCCCGGCCGACGTGGTCGAGCGCATCCGTATCGAGGATGAGCCGCTCGAACCGCATATCCTGGTCAGCACTGACCAGGCCTGGCCGCGCGGTCGCTCGATCGTGGGGGCTCATGCGGCGGACGTGCATTTGCGGGCGCTGGTCGATCGGCAGAGCGGCGCGGTACGCTGGCAGGTCTGGCACGAGTTGGTCTATGATAGATCGTCGCGCCATGTCGTCGGGGTCGATTACCATGACGCTGGCGAGCCGGCGCAGGCCGACATCGTGGCCGCTCAGCATTGGGTCGGCGATTGCCCGGCCACCGACGCCATTCACCACGCCTGCAACCGTTATGCTCGCGTGGCGTTCGAACTTCCAGGACACGTGGTCGAGGAAATAGCCGCCGCTTACACCCATGGAAGCCGGGAGCCTTGGCGCCTCAGCTTTAAAGGGCGTGACGGCTCCGCCATCACCGGCGGATTGGCTCCGGCCGAAGCGGCGGGTCTGATCGATGTGGTCGCGAAAGTCCGCCGTGATGCGGGTGCCGCTAAACGATGATGGCACCGCCTCAAGTATCGCTTGCCGTCTAACGACGGTGCTTCCCGACCGGCGCGGTTTGCCTGAACCGCGCCGGCACCTATATACCACTCGGAGAACCACCCATGACGGTAGAATCCCGCTCCAATTCCCTCCCCCGCCAGAGGTCTTCCTTCGAAACAATGATAAGTCCGCCCACCATCTTGCTCGTCGAGGACGACGGCGCCTTGCGCACCCTGACCGCGCGCGCATTGCGCCAAAGCGGGTTCAATGTCCTGACTGCTGCCACTGGCGCGGAAATGTGGGTGACCCTGCGCGAGACGACAGTGAACCTTGTCGTGCTGGACATCATGCTGCCGGGCACCAGCGGCTTTGACTTGTTCCGGCGCCTGCGCCGCGAAAGCGATGTGCCGATCATTTTCGTGAGCGCACGCGGCAGCGAAGAGGATCGCGTACTCGGCCTCGAACTGGGCGCCGACGATTATCTCGCCAAGCCGTTCAGCACGCGCGAACTGGCGGCGCGGGTCAGCGCGGTGCTGCGCCGCGGCGGTGGCCTCGATTCCAGCAGCGATCCCAGCATCGACAATCGTCCGTCCGATACGATCACTTTCGATGGCTGGCAGGTTTCGGTGGCTCGGCGCGAACTGCGTTCGGCCAGCGGCGCCATCGTCGATCTGACCGGCGCCGAATTTGATCTGCTGACCACGTTTCTGGGCTATCCGCAGCGCGTCTTGGGCCGCGAACGGCTGATGGAGCTTTCGCGCTCGCGCATCGGCGATAGTTCGGACCGCAGCATTGACGTGCTGGTCAGCCGTCTGCGCCGCAAGCTGCAAATCGATGATTGCGAGCCGCCGATCGTGACTGTGCGCGGGGTCGGTTACATGTTCAGGGCGGAAGTGACGCGCAATTGATGTCTAAAGATGTCTGAAGGGCGTTCCGCCGGATTCCTTGCCGTATTCCGGCGCCTGGGCCTGCCCGAGCGGTTGCTGGCGGTTCTGCTGCTGGTCGTCATCGTCGATTTCGCCGCCAATTCGCTGTTCTTCGATCGCGTGAGTTCTTTCGAACTGCGGCGCGACGATGCGGAGCGGATCGCCGAGAACCTGGTGCTGGCCTCGCGAACGCTGGAGAACACCCCGAACAAGGATCGCGACCGGGTCGGCACAGTGCTCAGTTCCGATCGCTTCGTGCTCGACTGGATGCCGCGCGACCAGCGGCGGCGCGGGTCGCTGGGACTGATCAATCTGCGCAGCCAGGTGGTCGATATCGAGCCGGAACTGGCCAATGCCGATCTGGAACTGCACCTCGAAGAACTTCCCGGTCGCGGCAACATCGGCGGCTCGCTGCTGTTGTCGGACTACAGTGTGGTGCGTTTTCACACTCATGCCAATGCCGCGTGGAAGCTAACTGCGGGACGCATCGCCAGCCTGATATTGCCCACGCTGTTGCTGATCGCCCTGGCCTGGGTGCTGGTGCGCGCGACGCTCAAGCCGTTGCGCAGTCTGATCGGTGCCACGCGCCACTTGGGAGTTGGTCCGCCGGTGCTGGTGCCCGAACGTGGCCCGGACGAGCTGCGCAGTCTGATCCGCGCGCTGAACGAGATGCAGGAGCGGATCCACCAGTCACTGATCGATCGCACCCAGACGATGCTGGCGATCGGGCATGACCTCAAGACCCCGCTGTCGCGCATGCGGTTGCGGCTGGACGACGATAGCGTCGATCCCGAAGTACGCGATGGGATGAATCAGGACATCGAGGAGATGCGCCTGCTGCTGGAATCGATCCAGGCTTATGTCGACAGCGACGGGCAGACGATCCCGGTCGAGCGGATCGACATCGCGGTCATGGCCGAGACGCTGGTGGACACTGCCGCCGACCATGGTGCCGATGCGACTTATTCGGGTGACAGCAAACTGGAAATCAACGTCCGGCCAGTGCCGATCCGCCGCGCGCTGTCAAACCTGATCGAAAACGCGATCCACTACGGCGGAAACGCGCGCGTCAGTGTGCGCAAGCACGGGAACGGGGCCGAGATCACCATCGACGATGACGGTCCCGGCATCCCCGAAGATCGCCTGGCCGATGCGCTGCAGCCGTTCGTGCGTCTGGATAATGCGCGCTTGCGCGATACGGCGGGGATGGGGCTGGGCCTTGCCATCGTGCGCAAGGCGGTGAAGATGGAAAACGGTACGCTGGAATTGTCCAACCGCCCGGAAGGCGGCTTGCGCGCCACGATCCGCCTGCCTTAGCCAGCCATCGTTCGCGGCCGGCCAAGGCAGGTCGGGCAGATCACAGAACGGTCAGGCCCACGTCCACATTGTTGCGGGTGGCGTTCGAATACGGGCAGACCTGATGGGCGGCTTCCACCAATTTTTGCGCGTCTTCCCGGTCCATTCCCGGCAAGTCCACTTCAAGATCGGCGGTGATGCCGAAACCGCCTTCGCTGCGCGGACCGATCCCGACAATGGCGGAGACGGTGGCCTCGGCGGGAACCTTCAGCTTGAGCTGTGCCGCCGCGACCTTCATGGCGCCCAGAAAGCACGCCGCATAGCCGGTGGCGAACAACTGCTCGGGGTTGGTGCCGTCACCGCCGGCGCCGCCCAGTTCCTTGGGGGTGCTCAGCTTGACGTCGAGCGTACCGTCGTCGGTCTTCGAAGACCCATCGCGGCCTCCGGTGGCGGTGGCGCGGGTCTTGTACTTCACATCTACGGGCATGAACGATCTCCTTCTGACTTTGCCGTAAACGCACACCACGGCGTTGGGATGCCTGACGTGCTGCAAATCCGATGCGCTGCATCGCAGCAAAACTTCGTCACGTTTGCGCACGATGGGCGACAATGGGGTGGCTTAACTTGCCTTCTAACGCTGACGGTAGATCCGCCCGCGCTGCCCACGAACGTGAGGAAGGATGTCCATCGTGAACGAACTCATTGGTCGCGTCTTCAGCTTTGAGAAGACCGTGTTCCCTGCCAACAGCGAACTGTTCGGGAGACTAACCACCCTTGGCCAGAGCCCGAAAGCCTTGATCATCTCCTGCGCCGATTCGCGCGTGGTGCCCGAGCACATCGTCCAGGCCGAGCCTGGCGACTTGTTCGTGTGCCGCAACGCCGGCAACATGGTTCCGCCTTATGGCACCCACAATGGCGGCGTGACCTCGACCGTCGAATACGGCGTCATGGTGCTGGGCGTGACCGACATCATCATCTGCGGCCACTCGGACTGCGGCGCGATGAAGGCGCTGAGCGATCCCACCGGCCTTGAAGCGATGCCCAACGTCGCCGCCTGGCTCAAGCATGGTGCAGCCGCCGAGCATGTCGTCAGCAGTTGCCATGGCGACCTTGACGACAAAGAGCGTATCCGCGCCATCACCCTTGAGAATATCGTCGCTCAGTTGAGCCACTTGCGCACCCACCCGGCAGTTGCCGCGCGGATCGCGCAAGGGACGATGACGCTGCACGGCTGGTTCGTCGACATTCACGCCGGGCAAGTGCTGGGCCTCAACGGCGACACGGGTGAATTCGCGCCGCTGCGTGCGGATCGCGACATGCCGGTCGCACTAGCTGCCCGCACCCGCCGGGTTACCGAATACGCAGAAGCCGCGGAATGACCTCCGCTCCATCAACCCCCGCCCCGGCCCCGGCCCCAGCGTCGGCAGCGGGCACGGGACGGAGTGGGCTTTTCGCCCACTTCGGCCGTGATTTCACCGCGTCGATCGTGGTCTTCCTGGTCGCGATGCCCTTGTGCATGGGCATCGCGATCGCGTCTGGCGTGCCAGCCGAAAGGGGCTTGGTAACCGGCATCATCGGCGGCGCCGTCGTCGGCTTCCTGGCCGGCTCGCCGTTGCAGGTGAGCGGTCCCGCCGCCGGCCTTGCGGTCATCGTCTTCGAATTCGTGCGCGAGCATGGCCTCGAAGCGCTTGGCCCGGTGCTTCTGCTCGCCGGCCTCTTCCAACTCCTTGCCGGCGCGCTCAAGCTGGGCGGCATGTTCCGGGCGATCAGCCCGGCTGTGGTCCACGGTATGCTTGCCGGTATCGGCGCGCTGATCGTGATCGGCCAGTTCCACATCCTGTTCGATGCCAAGCCGATGTCGAGCGGCCTGGAAAACATGGCGCTGATGCCCGCGCGGGTCTTGGGCCTCGATCTCACCAACATCGCTGCGACCGAGCTGGCGCTGATGCTGGGTCTTGTCACCATCGGCGTGATGATCGCCTGGGAAAAGCTGCGGCCCAAGTCGATGGGTCTGGTTCCCGGCGCTTTGCTGGGTGTTCTGGCCGCGACCGCGATCGCCTGGGGCTTCAACCTTGGCGTAACGCGTGTCGCCGTGCCCGAGTCCATCGCTGCTGCCTTCGTGCTGCCGACCAGCCTTAGCTGGTTCGCCCCGCTCGCCAGCCCGGCGCTGATCGTCTCGGCCCTGGCCATTGCCTTCATCGCCAGCGCCGAAACCCTGCTTTCGGCTGCCGCTGTCGATCGCATGCACGATGGAGAACGCACGAAGTACGACAAGGAACTGCGTGCCCAAGGCATCGGCAACTTCCTGTGCGGCGTGTTCGGCGCGCTGCCGATGACCGGCGTGATCGTGCGCAGCTCGGCCAACGTCCAGGCCGGCGCTAAGACGCGGCTGTCCGCGATCCTGCATGGCGTGTGGATCCTGGGCTTCGTGGCGCTGCTGCCCTGGCTGCTGCGCGAAGTGCCAATGGCGGCGCTGGGCGGCGTCCTGGTGGTCACTGGCTGGAAGCTCGTCAGCCTCAAGCACGTGCGTCACTTGTTCAAGGCGCATGGGCCACTGCCCGCCGCGATCTGGGCGGTGACCTTCGTACTGGTCGTCACCACCGACCTGCTGACGGGCGTGCTCGTTGGTCTCGCGCTGTCGCTGGTGGAACTGCTGCCGCACTTCAAGGACTTGCGTCTCAAGGTGCAGGAGCATGACGAAGGCGAGACGACCCGGGTGCATCTGCAAGGCGCGGCGACTTTCGTGGGGCTGACCCGCCTCAACGCCGTGCTTGAAAAGCAGCCGGCGGATCGTCCGGTCCACCTCGACCTCGGCAACGTCAAGGCCATCGACCATACGACCGCCGAAACCCTGTCCGAATGGATCAATCGCCGGCGCGACAGCGGTGAACAGGACCGCGTTACCGGACCGGAGCACGTTCTGAGGCCGCTGCCAGTCGCCAGTTGAATACCGAACCCTAAGGCAGCCGGATACCTCACGTATGGCTGCTGCACCTACCGGGCGGGCACGAAAAGTGTCCGCCCGGCTTTCGTTTTGGCAGTATGTTGCGTTGCAGCAACGGTCTTGGACAGATCGGTTGTCAGCAATAGTTCGTAACTAAATAGCAAGCAGACGGACACCACCTGACCGTACACCCCAAGTGCCGGTGTGAAACGAACCAGCCACGTAGCCGGGTTCGGCATATTGGACGCAGGGAGGGATGAGATACCAAACAACAACATGAGGGTGTTCCGTCCATGAAATTCCGTCTTCTCGCCGGCGCCGCCGGCATCGCGGCTGCGTTCCTCGCTGTCGCCACTCCCGCGATGGCGCAGGAGGAAACGCCCAAGGAATTGACCGTTACCGGCACTGTCGGTCTTGTTACCGACTACCGTTTCCGTGGCGTTTCGCAGTCGGACAAGGAACTCGCGGTTCAGGGCGGCCTTACGGTCACCCACTCCAGCGGCTTCTATGTCGGCACCTGGGGTTCGAACCTGGCGGGCTGGGGCACCTTCGGCGGCTCCAACACCGAGCTTGATTTGATCGGCGGCTACTCGCGCGAGATCGCCAGCGGCGTCACGCTCGATGTCGGCCTGACCTGGTACATGTATCCGGGCGGCTATTCGAAGACCGACTTCGCTGAGCCTTACGTCAAGGTGTCCAGCACTGTCGGACCGGCCAAGGTTCTCATCGGCGTCGCTTACGCTCCGGCACAGCAGGCGCTGGGCAAGTGGTGCAGCGACGCTGCCTGCACCGTCTACGATCCGGGCGACAAGGAAGACAACCTGTACGTCTGGGGCGATGTCAGCTCGGGCGTTCCCAACACCCCGGTTTCGCTCAAGGCGCACCTTGGCTATTCGAGCGGTAACTCGGGCCTGGGCCCCAACGGCACCAGCGTCGCTCCGACCGGCAGCTACCTCGACTGGATGCTGGGTGCCGACCTCGCGCTTGGTCCCGTCACGCTGGGCGTTTCCTATGTCGATACCGACATTTCCAACTCGGAAAGCGCTTACCTGAAGCCCAACTTCTCTTCGACCAAGGACGGTTCGTCGATCGCTGGATCGACCGTGCTGTTCTCGATCTCGGCAGGCTTCTGACCTGACGATCTAAAAGCCCGCCCGCGCCCTAAGACTGAGGGAGCGGGCGGGTTTTTTCGTATCGCCACGCTGTGGCTGGAATATAACATATTGTAAAAACACGCTGTTTCTAAAGGCGTGCTGGCAACCCGATAGGGAGGCTTTGGGTTTGGCGATCGGTGGCGCGAATGGGCCATCGTTCAGGAAGGACCTTATGACCCACTCCCTTCGCGCGTGCTCGGCTCGCGCTCTTTCTGCGATTGCCTTGGCCGCGGTCGTTTCCGCCACCCCCGCTTTCGCTCAGGACGCCACGTCCGCCGCCGCCACGCGCGACAGCCATTTCGATGGCCTCTACATCCAGGGCTTCGGTGGCTATTCCGCCCAGAGCCAGGACAAGCAGGAACGCCTGAAGTTCGATACCGATGGCGATGGCAGCTACAACAACACCGTCAACACCGTAACCGGCGCCAATGCGTTCTCTCCGGGGTTCTGCACCGGCCTGGCGCGGGGCGCCACTCCGGCCGCAGGTTGCCGTGGTGACCGTGACGGTGCCGAATACGGCGCACGCATCGGCTACGACCGCCGCATGGGTGACTGGGTCGTCGGCGGTCTGATCGAAGGCACCAAGTCCAACGCCAGGGACGGTGTCTCGGGCTACAGCACGACGCCTGCCAGCTATGCGATCCAGCGCGAGATGGATTATTCTATCACCGCTCGTGCCCGCGCCGGCTACACCCCCGGCGGCGGTGCGCTGTTCTATGTGACCGGCGGTGGCGGCATCGCCAAGCTGGACCACGATTTCTACACGACCAACACCACCAACGCGTTCGATCCGCAGCGCGACGGCAAGATGGTGTGGGGCTGGCAGGCCGGCGGCGGCACCGAGATCATGGTGACCAACAAGATCAGCCTGGGCCTCGAATACCTCTACAACCGCTACTACGACGACAAGTACAACGTGGTCGTGACGCAGGGCAGCTCTGCTGGCAGCAACCCGTTCATCCAGGCTTCGGATGCGACCCGGATCAAGTCGAGCGACAAGAACTTCGACTATCACTCGCTGCGCGCGACGGTAGGGTTCCGCTTCTAACCGCGCGGAACGGAAATGAAAAAGCCCGCTCGCGCCCGGAAAACCGAGGCGCGGCCGGGCTTTTTCGTGTGCGCTTAATATCCGGTGTAGCGTCCGGGGCGGTGCCAGACCCACAGAATGCCCGCCGTGGCGGCTACGCCCAGCAGCGACCAGGCCATCTGCACTGCGTTGAGCTTTATGAGCGCAAAGACCAACACCGATCCATCGATCAGCAACTGGGTGCGGCCTGCGTTCCAGCCGCGCGTGCGATACAGCCACAGCACCACCGCGCCCGAGCCGCCGGTTGCCGCGCCGTGCCGTGCCAGCGCCAGCGCGCCCATGCCGATCACGCTGCCGCCCACCACTGCGGCGACGGGTTCGCTCACCCACGTCATGACGATGCCATAGGGCGCCAAGGCTGTCAGTGCGAAGATGCCTAGCGTCACCAGCATCGTCTTGATGACGAAGCCCCAGCTCATCGAACGCCACGTCAGCGCCAGCAGCGGCAGGGTGAGCAGGGTGTAGAACAGGCCGACGGGGTATCCGGTCAGATAACTGAGTACCAGCGAAATGCCCGCAGCGCCGCCTGTAGCGAGCCCAGCCTGCTTGAGTAGCACCAACCCTACCGCAAGGTGGATCGTGCCCACGAGCAGCGCGTAGACGTCCTCAGCATGGCTGTGCGGTGTTGCGCTGGCAGAAGTGGCGATCGACGGGGTCGCGCTGGGCAACGTGTTGCCGGGATTAGCAGAGGTCGCGCTGGAGATCGGAGACAAAGGGCATCCTCGTGTGAATTCACGCGCCCCTCGGTCAGCCTGTCCCCTGTGTTTGTTGGGGTGGACGGCCTCC
>NZ_AKFJ01000109.1 GCF_000272475.1 Novosphingobium sp. Rr 2-17 | reverse complement strand
GATAGCCAACGGCAGCTTGCCACCAGGCCAAGCCATTCCTTCCCGCGACCAAGCGGCCTGTCGGCAGTCGCCCAAGGGCAGACATTGGCTTGCGTGGTGCGTGGCAGAAGGTAACGTCCGTCGGATGAGAACAATCTGGCTTACTATTGTAGAAATGAGCATGCTGTTTGCTGCTTTGTTTTTCACTCTGCCGTATGTCCCATCTCACGAGATGGATCGGCTGCCATTGTTCCCAGCTGCGGTGTTTGCGGCCTTGCTCTTTACGGGAAGTCGAGCATTGCGTTGGCGTAACGAATTTTGGGCTTTGATCATCGAGGTTACAGCGTTTTGCTTTTTCGTTTTCGGGTCGAACGCAGTGGCCAATCTCCTCTATAAGCAATGATTGCCTCAAAGCGGAATGACCGCTCTCCACCACTTCTCGCCGTTCCCGTAGGTACCCGCGTCGGGTACCAAGCGTTGGGTTTTGAGCATTAGCTCGCCACGCGTCCCTTCGCACCGCTGTGGATAGCGGCCGGTGGGCGACAGGGAATTGAGAGGTTGAGAATGCGTCCGGCTTAGCCTGGATGCGCCATGACGAGCGGCCTGCATGGCGCAGCTTGCCGGCGAGCGCCGCTTCACCCGCGCTAAATGCGCAATATCGAAGCGATGCGACCGATCAGGATGACATGAGCGACAATCCGGTTTGGGCAACGGCAACTGCCCTTCGCCCCGATGAAACATGCGTCCCCCGTCCCGGCCTGCAATCCAAAAGCAGCGGACCGTGAAGATCTTCGATCTTCCGCACCACTCCTCGCTTTTCGGTTCCCCGACTTCGTCGGTGCAGTTCGGGCCTATTGGGGCCGCCTGCAATTTTTCATCGGCGGGCAGTACCGCCGGTCCAAACCGGAGAACGTCCATGAAGAACCTCGTCATCCTGATCGGTCGCATCGCTTCCACCCCGGAAACCCGCCACTCGGGCGAGACCACCATCACCAAGTTCAACCTCGTCACCGATCGCCCCAAGCTGGTTGACGGCAAGACGGTCAAGAACGACGCCGGCTATACGGAGACCATCCCTGAATTCCACAATGTCACCTTCTTCAATGGCCTCGGCAGCACCGTCGCCAGGCACAAGGCAAAGGGCGACTTGGTAGAGGTCCAAGGCCGCCTCCACTACTCGAAGTGGCAGGACAACGAAGGCAAGGATCGCTACTCGGTCGAGATCGTCGGCGAAGAGTGCCTATTCCTCTGACTCAAGAGGGGTGGCGCTAATCGCGCCGCCCCTCTCTTCGAGAGAAACTCGGAATCATGCGACGCGTCATCTCGATCCAAGTCCAGACTTCCAAACATTCCACCTTGCGCGCGACGTGGAAATTGAGCCTCTCCAGCGTGTCCTCAGATCCTCAGGAGGCCCGGCGCCGCACATCTTCACTAAACCCGATGCGCTCCTCACGCACTGCCTGTAGCGCCAGCGATCAGCCTGTGGTCACGGCCCCGGCTGTTATGGGGTCTCTCCGGTATGCGGAGAGCGTGCTCTGACGGTCTAACTGGTTGACGACTGGCGCCCGCCGTCTTCCACGCCGCAGGCTCGCAATCAGGTCCTCTGCGCGATCGTGGTGTTACCGCGCGTTCGCGAGACGCATAATCGGTAGGCCCGAACGCCTTCCCTCTCTCTGACTGCCTGTGGTAAGAGACCACAAGCGTCATCGCCTCACGGGTGCGCAGTCGCCGCCAGGCGTGCCAGCGCTTTTCTCTACCCCGTCACCACGACGCCCGTCTGTGATGAGGGCGCAGTGTTGACGGAGAAGAACATGACCGCATCGACCATCATTGCCGATATTCCTACCGGCTTCATCATTGTCGCCGGCATCGTCGTACTGGTCCTGGCCGTTCGCTTCCGTGGACCCATGTCGATCGCGTTCGCGGCCCTGTGCCTTCTCGGAACGTGGAATGCGGGCGAGGCGCAACCGATCATCGCTGCTTTGATGGGCGTTGCCTTTTACAGTGTCCTGGCCCTCATCGCGAACGTGTTCGGCGGTCGCGGCGAGTTCGACAGCGAAGCGCCAGCGGCCGGCTACGACTACGCTGCTGAGCAGGCGCGCCTCGCCAGCGAGTACCATCGCCGCGACCGGGAAAGTCGCTTCTAGTTTCCGGACAAACCTCCGATCGCAGCAACCACTTTCGCCGCGCCGTGCTTCGCGATGGCAGCGGCGATCGACCGGGCTTCGGTGCGATCCATGTCGGGTATCTTGACCCGCTCCAGTGCGGCCAGAAGCACGGGACGCCCTGCATCGCGCAAGGCTTCCTCCGCCTCTTTCTCACGCTGCAGGATCGCCGCGAGCGCCGCCTCAGCTTTGATACGTTCTTGCTTGATGTTTTCGAGGGCAGGGGACTTAGCCATGAGTTTCATTCCTTACATGCGGTGATCGAGATCGCACGATGGCGGGCTTGAGCGAGCGAAGGACGCGGGGACTCTGCGCCCCGATTTAGCCGAGGAATGCCCTATCGCGGTGGTTGAGCCATGTGCGATAGATCGCGGCCAGCGAGAAAACCCCGGCTAGAATATGCATCGCGTCCGCCTTCGCTATAGGACAAAGCCGGACTGTTTTATTCTTGCCGCGTGGAATGTCCAGACCGCTTGAAATACGTTGGATTGTGAAAACCCTAAATCAAATGACGCGCGGTGAAGCCGCTCCTTTTCTCCGACGCCGGATAGGCTGGCACTAATCCGGCGTTGGGGCGGGTGCTTGGCTCTCGGCTACGCCTTCACTCCCGTCCACGTCTCTTTGGTTTCGCTTGAGAGGCAGAAAGGCGAGTGATAAGGAATGGGTATATTGTGAAGTTTGCAGGATAGCCCGGTTGATCGCATTGTCTGACACAATGCCACCACATGGGCACCGCTGCACGGGGCTGAAATGTCGAGAATCACGCTACGCCTTGACGACGATGTTACCGATCTGATCGACATGCTAGCGAAGGCCGCAGGCATGACGCGGAGCGCCTGGGTCGCTCGCGCTATCAGGGATTCACTCGATCGCAGACCTGAAGAGGTGCGAGACATCCCGGCAAGTAGCGCTGCCTCCAAGACGCTGGCGCTGCGTCTTCCGGCAGACGAAATGGATGCCATCGATCTGGTCGCGGCTAGGGCCGGCATGACACGTTCGCAGTGGGTCAAGCGCACGCTGCGTTGGCAGCTTTGGACGAAAGCCGGCGAGCTGCGTCTTGTGCCTAGCAGCTACCGTTCCATCATGAAGATTGTAGCCCAGGTCCGCGCTATCGGCTATTCACTGAACCAGGCCGTGAAGGCGATGAACGCAGCCAACCGGCCCGAAAGCCCGCTTGTCATTGAGCAAGTGGCGGGCCACGTTATCGCGTTGGAGGAGCGCCTTTCCTCAACTATCGGCGAAGTGAATGCCACCCTCACCGCTATCGTATCGGGGGAGGTTGCTTACTGGACGGGCAGGGACCGCAAGCTACCTGGCGCCGATGAAATGAAGTCATGAACGGGTTCGAGTTTTCCGACCAGACCCTTGAGGATCTGGAGCGTGTTCATGGCGCGCGAGGGTCCGGGCGGGGCAGGGTGGACCGTCGCGGTAACCGCGCCCTGGGCCGCGATCTTGGAAGTCTCATGCGTGCACCGGCACAGCTTGTTTCCGGTGTAGCCCGTGCCGCATCACGCAGTCGCGAGGATCGAAACGCGCGCGCCATTGAGCAGCTTGGCCGTACGGCCAAGCGCGCACCCCAGGTTGTCGTAAAGATCACAAGTCGCATTCACGGAGCGGCGAGTACCGTTGGTGCTTTCACCTACGCCGGCCGCATTGGCATGTCCGATCAGGAGCCGATTGGGATCGAGACGAGCGAGGGAAAGGAGCTGATGAGCGCGCACGATATGATGCTCCTGGCGCGCGAATGGCATCAATGGGAGACGGCAGACGAAGCGCGCAGGAATGGTGCCACGGCGATCGCCATGGTGTTCTCCATGCCCCCTGGGACCGACCCCGAGAAGGTCCGCGAAGCGGTTCGCGATTATGCTGAAACGGACCTCTCAAACCGTCGCTGGGTGATGGCCCTACATACCGATGAGGCGCATCCTCACGTCCACCTTATCATCGCAGGACGTGACAATGATGGCCGCCGGTTCAACCCCAACCGGGAGTTCCTACAGCACGCCCGTGAACGCTTTGCGGAGAACCTTCGGGATCGCGGGGTAGAGGCCGACGCCACCATTCGCATGGCCCGTGCCTACCCGCCGAAACAAGACCCCACTCCCGTTTTGAAAATGCGCGAACGCGGTGCCGAACCTGAGGCCGACAAGGGCCGGTTGGAGATGATCGGGGGGCAGTCCGTGGGCGCTGAACAACGCCTTGGCGAGCGGGAGCGGGCGCGAACCAAAACCATCGAAAACCATATGACCGTTCGCGAAGTTTACGCGCGGGCGGCAGCGGAATTGGAAGCGCGTGGTGGTGCGTCCGAGGCCGAACAAGCTAGGGCTGTTCGCGCCTTTATCGACACAATGCCCGCGCCGACGCCTGCCCGCTCCGAGATTATCGAGCGCCTGAAAGCGGGCAACGCATTGCCCATGGAATACGAGAAGGACGCCGAACTTGAGCGGCTGAAGGCGCGTGTTCAGCAGCGTGACGCGGATCAGAAAACCGACGCAATGGACAGGATCGAGCGCGCAACCGCAAAGATCAAATCCTTGTCGGCTGAGCTGAAGGGTGGAGATACAAAGGCCGGAGCCGGGGAGGGTGAGCCGACCACCTTTGAGCGTATTCGTGCCATGACGGCGGAGCTGAAGAACGACAGTGCGCCGCCCGACCTCGGGCCTGATCGCGCACTTGCCGGTGCGCACGAACGCCTACTGGCGATGCAGCGCAAGATGGAACAGTCCATTAAGGAACGAGCGCAGAACAAGGATCGTGATCGCTCCCGCGATCGTGACAGGGATAGGGAAGGGCCGGGCCGTTGAGTGACGAGGATCGATTGAACGCTTTGATGGAGCAGGTCGTGGCGCTGTCAGAGGGTGTGCAGGCGGTCATGGAGAACCAGAAGGCTCTATCCGCGAAGCTGGATATGCAGGCTACCAGCCTGGCCGCGCTCGGCGTCGCAATGGGCATGACCTATCTTGCCTCCGGAGCGGACGCGCCTTTGCCAGCGGACGTGCTTGAGGATCGTGCCTTTGAGCGCTTCCTAACCAACTATCCGATCGATGGCCCGCCAATCGTCGGCAAAGCCGTCATGGAGGCGCACCTTGTGGAACTAGATCGGGTTGACCCGTCACACCTTGCGGCAGGCTTCCGCGATCTTGCGCGGCAGGTGCATCTTGCGACGATCGAGCGTATCCGCAACAAGCAGATCGAGCGCATTGCGCGCGAGCGGTATGGCGACCTTGAAGCCATAGAAAAAGGGCGGACAGTCACCGGAGAACCATCCCGCGAAGTAGAACGCTAGCGCCTATGCCGGCGTCTCTTGGCAGCTTGACGCCTGATCCAGCCCTCGCGGATTTACTGATCGGCAACGCCTCTTCCTTCCGTCCTGATTTGCAAATGGCCGAAGGCTTCGGGCGGCACATCATCATTCATCACGTAGCAATCGCGATCGAGCTGGCGTTGAAAGCCTATCTGGCGCGCGCCGGCATAGATGACGATCGGCAGCGCCAGTTGATCGGCCACGATCTCGATCGCGCACTCAAATTTGCAGAAGCGCACGGACTCGTCGCGCCTCCTCGAACACGCGACGTTGTTGAGCTGGTGCATCCCTATTTCATGCAGGGCGGGTTTCATCGCGAGAAACGCTCGTGGCCGGGGGACATAACCCCGGTTGCGCTGGACGTGATCGACGAGCTGATTACTGCGGCTTCACAAGTCTAAGAGTATAACTGGATTGTGGGGCCGACCGCTGGTCCGGCTTGTGATTCTAAAACCAAACGGTAAGGGACTGTTGATCCCAGCAGACTGCTGCCCATGCGAATGCGACCACGATTAAGGCGGTGTCTGCTGGGATTTCGACGTACTGTATTCTTTAGTTATGGCGCCACCAACGCCGTGTTGGCCGACCATGCTCGTAGTTGTAGCGGCTCGCAATGATGCTCGCCGGGAACTGCAATGAAAGGCAGTTTCCGGCTAACATTGCCTGAGACGGATCGACGCGGAAAACGCACGCTCCGTGAGACAGAAACCACATTCGGTGCGGCAGACGCGCAATACCGAGAGGTCCGCTCACGAATGGCTAAAAGTGGTGGAGGCTGTGTGGGAACGGTGATTGAGCTGCGCTGATTGCAACGTGCTCGATCGCAGGTTTCAGGCCTGCATTGCGGCGATCAGCCCGGGCACGCCGACCAGAGCGATGGCGCGCTTGATGTTGTAGGCGAGGATGTGGAGGCCCATCTCGGTTCCGACGTTCCTCAGCGTTCGCGTCTTGAAGTGACTTCGCCCCATCCCGTCCTTGATGGTACCAGAGACGTGCTCGACCGTCCGTCTGCGCACGCGCATCGCGCCCGGCATGCGGTCGAGGCGAGCTTGCATCGCTTCGATCACCGCCTCATGCTCCCACCGCTTGATGCGGCGTTCGATGCTGGTGGTGCAGTTTGCCTTTACGCCGCAGCGATAGCTACAGGCCGGCGTGGCATAGGCGTGCAGGGTCACTTCGCGGCGAGCGATTCCACATCAACCCAAATGATGCGGGACTTCAAATCTACCTCGGAAACGCAGACGATCCAATTGTGCGGATCCATGGCGAGATAGCTGAAAGTTGGGTGTGAAGTTAGGTTGCCGACTGCCGAACGGCGCGAATTGGTGGTTTGCCAGCGGTGATGCACCAAAGCTGATCCGAGGGCGGTGTCCCGAGAGGGAACGCAGGGACGAATGATCTGCGAAGGTTACCGGATGGGCCAGATATCCGCAGTGAGATATATCGCAAAGGAGCGAGGTGTATTAAAGCCGAAACTATTGTTACCCAGTACGACCCAATTTGATCTGTTAATAATATTGTTAATTTGCAATTGCATAATTGCAGGGTTGCCCGCGATTCTGATGCGGTAGCGCACATTGAGATCCACGATAGTGTTTTCCGGAACCTGCGAAAGATTGGCCGTGTTTGCGGAACGCGATCCATGGTTCGATATGTTGGCGCCGAGCGTCAGGTGCGGCCTTTGCGGTAACGTATAATTGGTGCTGAAAGAAAGCAGGCGGGCTATATTACCTAACGGTTTCCGGCCGATCAGGCCCCGGTCGACCAGTAGGCCTGTCACGACGGGGTTCATCAAGACAGCACCGGCGACCAGATTCAATCCTTTCATGGGTCAGCCAGCAAGGCTGATCTCGATCCCGCGATGCAGGATGCGGCCCGCTTCGGAATAGACATTCCTCTGATCGACCGCACAATAGGATTTACCGACATCGAAGAAGCCGGCGACGAGCCAGAAGTTAGCCGGCAAAGAAGGCGGGCGCCTGCATCGACCTGGGTCATGTGATTGCCGGCAAGACTTGTCGTCGGTTGACCGCAGTGTCCGGCGCAACGCCGCTTTCCTCCAAACCGTTGCTCGCACTCGTATAAAAGGCAAGCCTCTTAAGCAACCGAACCAGTCCGATTCGTTCCTTGCCATTCGCCAATTTCTGCAGGCACGTGAACTCTTGTAGGCCTGGAAATATCTAAGAAAATATTAGTAGATTAAGTTCGACCAAGGTTTGTTCATAGAATAAAAAATCCTCAAAATTTAACGAACTTTTCGCACCCGTCTACGGTTGTCCTTCATAAGGAATGCTTTGTAGAAACGTGTGCTAGTTTGTTGGACCAGGGCCGGGCAGTCTCAAGCTGTGCCGCTAATGCGAGTATTTCTGCGTCCGCACCGAGCGGTCCTGCGATCTGGACGCCGATTGGCAGGCCGCCGGACCAGACGAGCGGGATCGTCGCAGCGGGCAACCCGGCGCAGTTGTAAATCGAAGTGAAGATGGTGTGCTGATATAATATTTCGAAGTATCCATCGAGGTCCGTCGACTGCTGGTCGATCGTTCGAAGTGGTAAGGCAGGGTCAGCCAGAGTGGGAGTCAACAACATGTCATATCGGCCAAAAAAGCGACCAAAAACGCGGGACAGCTGATGAATGGTCGTGATTGCCCAGGCTAGTTCCTGCGCAGAATAATGTTTGCCCTCGGTCCCCCATAGCCAGGTGATAGCCTCGACGTCTTTTTCCGTGGCCGGACGACCGACTTGCAGACCTCGCATATGCAAGACGTTGGCCGTGTTCGATGCGACGATGATGCGCGTGGCCTGCTTCACGGCCGCAAAGTCGATGTCCGGCCTGGCTTCTTCGATGACGTGACCCAAGTCAGACAGCAGCGAAGCCGCGTCCCGCGCCGCAGCCTGCACAATGGGATCAATTGGCAAACCATCGTGCCCGACGGTTTGCAGAGCGATTTTCAAAGGCTTGGGGGGGCGGCTCAAAGCGTCCACGAAGCTCCCTGGAAAATGGGGTGCAGCGTAAGGGTCTCCAGGCTCACTGCCGTGGGTGGCGTCGAGGAACCCGGCACTGTCGCGTACCGATCGCGTCACGACGTGGTGTACCGAAAGGCCGTTCCAACCCTCACCAATATCGGGACCAAATGGATTTCGGCCACGTGAGGGCTTTAAGCCGAATAGGCCAGTGTTTGACGACGGTACGCGAATCGAGCCGCCGCCGTCTGTTGCGTGCGCTGCTGGGACCATTCCGCTGGCTACGGCTACGGCTGCTCCGCCACTCGATCCACCGGCGCTGCGTTCGGGGTTCCAGGGATTGAGCGTCGGACCGTAGGCAGCTGGTGCCGTTTCGCTGGCAAGCCCGTTTTCGGCGGTGTTGGTGAAGCCCAGGAAAATGAGCCCAGCAGCACGATAGCGTTCGGTCACGGTCGAATCGCGGACGGCGAGGTGATCGCGCCAGAAGCGGCTACCGTTGGAAGTGCGCTCACCCTTTACTTGGATGCCGGAGTCCTTGACGAGAAACGGCACTCCGGCAAACAGTCCCGACGTTGGACCATCTTGCGCATCGAAGGCTCGCGCTGCACGCAGGGCTTTTTCATCGAGACGGTTCACGACGGCGTTCCATTGCGGATTACGCTCATCGATGCGGTCGAGTGCGGCAGTCACGACCTCGGTTGAGCTTGCCTGCCGCGTGCGTATCAGCTCGGCAAGGCCAGTGGCGTCGAAGGCTTCGTAGTCAGCGAAATTGGCCATGAGGTTCTCCGGGAAAGCGGATGGTTGATCGACGAATTAGGCTTTCACAGCCCGCTTCGAAGCAAGGGAGTCTTGGGGTTTCAGTCCGATGGATGCGATCAGCAGCGCCGAGGCTACGATCCAGGCGCCGGTGAGGGCGATAAGTGCGCCAAAGCCGCCGGCACCTTCGATGATCCTGCCAGTGATGAGTGGGCCAACGGCGAGACCACCGCCGATGGCCATGTTGGTATATCCCATCAATCGCCCTCCCTGGTCCAGGCGAGCGGTACGACCCAGGAGGAAGGGCAACGTGAAGTTGGACGCCCCTTTAAGGAGGCAGGCCGCAACTGCGAAGCGGCCCAACGTGGGTTGGTGAACAAGCGCAAGAAGTCCGATGACGTGGACAGCGTAACCCAGTGCCAATGCCAGCGCCTTTCGCCGGGCTTGATGCGCTTGGGCTGCGGCAAGCAGAGCGCCTGCGATGCCCACAATGCCAGCGAACGCCAGGACCGTACCGATCTCGATCGGGGTGGACCCGCCTGATTGCGCGATGGCCGCCAGGAATGGCCACAGTCCGCCAAAGCCTATGTAATAGAACAATACGCCTCCCACACCCAAGACGAGGGGGGCAATGGCAAGGCTCTTGCGATCTGCGCTTGGGGGCGGTGCCGGCAAAGTTTCGACGGTTGCCGGCAATGCCCAAAGCAGGGTAATGTTCGCTGTCATCATTACGGCGAGCAGCGCGTAAAGAAAGGGCAGCCCGAAGGTGTCGAACGCCCGTGGCAGCAAGTAGAGTAAGCCGGCACCCACGGTTAACTGACCCAGCGTCCAGAACGCAAACAGGCGCTCTCGGTCGGCAGAGCGACCGGCAAGGGTCAGGCTGAGTACCATCAGCGTGCCGCCCGATAGCGATGACACCGCCCGCAACAAAAGCAGATCACCAAAGCCCGATACTTGGGTGGAGAGCACGTTGGCCAGAACGAACAGGCCGATGGCCACCGCAGCGACCTGACGCCAGGCAATTCGGTTCAACCACCAGATCGCTGGCACCGTCGCCAGGCACATACCGGCCTGCTCCACGGTAAAGTAGAGGCCCACGTTTGAAGGAGACAGGTGAAACTGGCTTGCGAGTTGGGTCGCGATGGCGGGCGCTGCCAGCAACGCGGTGGCTGTGGCGGCGGCAAACGAAACTACCGGACCCACCTGATGCGGCAGCCGCCGTGTCGGCGCGGCATAGGTCACAAGGTCACGCCCAACCGCACGCCGTACGTCGCCGGAGGGGCGACCACTCGCACGTAGTTGGCGTTCCCAGGGAGCCCGGCATAAGTGTAGTAATATCGGTTTAAGATGTTGCGGCCCCACAAGCCGACGTTCCAACGGCCGTCGCGATCACCGAACGTGATTTGCGCGTTGACGAGATCGTAGGCCGCAACGTTCTGGTAGACATTGATGCCGCCAGACGTACCGGATCTGTATACATATTCGACTTGCGCGCTGACGGCGTGCGAATTGCCGACGTCGAAGCGATAACGTGGCGTCAGATTGACCGACCAGCGGGGGGTGTTCGGCAGGTCCAGACCCGCTGCATCATAGGACACCACCGTGGGATAGCTAGACTGTGAACTCACCGCCGTCCAGCGCAGGATCTTGCTGTCCAGCCAGGTGCCGGCGGCCTCGAGCGCCAGTCCGGGGAGCGGCGACCATCGCAGCAGACCATCGATCCCGTAGATGCGCGACTTGGGAATATTGGTAATTCCCGTGATGTTGCCGACAAACGTAACGGCGATGCCATTGGTCTGTTTGTCGCGATAATCATAATAGAATGACGAAGCCTCGGCGTAGAGGCCCAGCTTCTCGAGATTGGCTTTGACGCCCGCTTCGTAAGCGATCAGTCGCTCGGGGCGATAATTGGCCTGCTGGCTCTTGAGGTTGGCGTTGGCGCCGTTGAAGCCACCGGACTTGAAGCCGGACGATACCGTCGCGTAGAGCAATGTTCCGGGCGCCGCTTGAAACTCTGCGCCACCTTTCCACATCCATTTTGATGTCGATGCACGTTCTTCTGCATCCGTAAACGTTCCGTACGTGGGTGAATCTGCGCGATCGTCGTATACGCTGCATCCGCCATTGGAGATATTGCTCGGGACCGGCAGGCCCGCCGGAGTGATGACGTAAGGAATGAGAATGTTATTGACGAACTTTGTCAGCGTTCCATCCAGATCGTAGGTGCAGCCTGCGAACCGGCGGGTCTCATGAGTGAAGCGCGCGCCGCCAATCAGCTTGAACCCGTTCGTAATCTCGGCCTCGACATGACCGAAGCCGGCAAGGCTTGTCGTCTTCTGGCGGTAGCGGGTATTGAGCGCGTTGAGGCCATATGAAATAGCATAAATCGAATCCGACATGTCGAATTGATAGTTTTCGTGGACAACGTCGTTGGAGTAATATCCCCCCAAAATCCACGTCAAACCATCGGCGTCGTTGGTGTCTGCCAGTCGCACCTCCTGCGAGAATGCTTTAATGTCACTGATGTTGTGTGCGTTCGCATCATGCTGCGCAGCGCCATCGTAGTCGTTGTATTCATCCCGCTTGAAGTGATCGTAGGCGGAAATGGAACTTAGCGTCAGGCTGCCTAGAGCCAGGTTCAGCGTTGCGGATCCTCCAACCTGCCGGTTGTTGCGGCGCGGGCGTTGATCGGCGCTCCAATCGGCAGCGCGATTGTCGCCGTCCGAAAAAAGCACGGTTCCGGTCGTCTTTTTGGCTTGGGCCGAACTCAGCCCTAGCGTCCGCCCATCGACCGGCGTTGCGGCGATGTTATCCGATTTATCGCGCAGCCAGTGTCCCTGAAGCAGAAGGTTACTTTTCGCTCCCAGATCGACATTGATTTGGCCGCGCAGTGCTTGTTGGTCTTTCGCGCCCAGCGGCTTGTCGCTCGGTCGTGACAAGCTGCGCTGCCAACCGCTCGAAAGGAGCGACGATCCCGCCAGACGGGCTTGGACACCGCTCGCGAGCGGCCCGCTGATGTAAGCCTCGGCATCGACGCTGTTGAAGTTGCCGTACTCGATCGAACCGCCGGTCGAGAATGTCTGGGTTGGTTTACGCGTGACAAGGTTGATCTGGCCGGCAGTGGTGTTGCGGCCATAAAGGTCTCCTTGGGGGCCTTTCAATACTTCCACCCGATCAAGATCGAAGAATGCGCCGCGGCTCATGGCCGGATAAGGAATGGCGACTTCATCGGTGTAGAGACCTACCGTGCTTGACGAGTTGACGAAGTAGTTCTCGAAGCCAACGCCTCGTAGCGTGTAGTTTGGAACGCCGAATGCAGCGTCCTTCACGACGAGGCCAGGTACGACTTGAGAAAGCTGCTCCGCGCTCTGAATACCCCGCGATGCGAGATCGTCGCCTTTGATGGCAGTGATCGCGATGCCCACCGTGCTGAGCGCCTGCTTGCGGCGCTGCGCCGTAACTACGATATCGCTTCCAGCTTTATCATTTGCGACGGCCGGGACGTTGGCTCCGTCTTCGGCTTGTGCCGTGGTGGCAGATGCCAGCACGCAGACCCCTGACCAGGCCCCCAACCAGAAAGAGGGCCTGCCGACCCGCCCACCAGCGGCCTTCTTGGCGCCACCAGCGCTTGCCCGTGCTTGATACATATATTGTGCCCCCAAGTATGCGCTTGCTTCCAGCGCTGGCCTGATCCGAGCGGCACCGCAGTACCGCAGCGTTCCAATGCACGGGACGATCGAGCCAAGCTTGACATAGGCGGCCAGATTAATCCCAGGCGTTGACCAGGTGCTGCAAAAAATAGACAAATATCTAGATAGTGATGACCACCTGCTACAGTGGTTATTAGCCTATATCGAAAAATGATTTATATATGAAATAACATCATAGATCGTCATCAGCGGCAGAGCTAGTATATTAAAGATCAATTTATAAGTGATTGATATTTGAAATTATGTTCTGATTTTGCAAAAATTCATGAATGGAGATAGATGTGTTGTCCACGCCTTTCCCAGAAACAAGCACTTCAGCGGTCGATCAAATACAGGCCGATCGATTGCAAAAGTTGACGCACGCCTTTGATACGGCAGATTTCAGTCATGCCGTTGCAGTGGCCCACGAGAGGCTTGCGGCTCATCTTGAAAAGGATGATCTGGAAGTCCTGAAGCAGGAGCCGCCAGCAGGGCTGATGCGTCAGGCCCGAGCCCTGATGACCAAAGGCGAAGGCGAATTCAGCCCAGACCGGTTCGCAGATATTCTGGATCTTTATCTCAGGACCGGCATCCAGGTTAATTCGCGCGGCTATATGGCTCGGCAGTTCTCGTCGGTTGTGCCGGTTTCCGCCGTCTTCGATATGGTCAGCGCGATGGCTCCGCAGCCGGCTTCTTTCTACGAGGCTGGACCCTTGCCCAATGTTGCCGACAAAATTCTCTCCGAGGAATTCGGAGAACGCTTGGGCTGGGTGCCCGGAAGCTTTGACATGGTCAGTACGTCCGGGGCTTCGCTTGCCAACCTGACGGCCGTTCTGGCGGCGCGCAATCGCCATTTCGCCAGCTTTTGGAAAGGGGGCGTGCGACCTGATTCACGCGGCCGGCCCGCTGTCGCGATCGGTGCGGACTCGCATTTCTCCGTCACGCGCATCGCGGGCATCCTGGGTTTAGGGGAGGACCAGGTGGTTCGCCTGCCAGTCGATGACCGGCGCCGGATTTCCATCGAAGGTGCTATCGCTGCGCTTGATGGGGCAGCGGAGCGAGGGCTCAACGTCTTTTGTATCGTTGCCGCGGCCGGATCGACCTCCATCGGCGCCAACGACCCCCTTCCTGCGCTGGCGGCAATCGCGCGAGAGCGCGGCGCGTGGCTGCATGTCGATGCCGCTCACAATGGAGCATTCCTCGTTTCCGACCGCCTGCGGGGGCGCATAAAAGGTATCGAACTCGCGGACTCGTTCTGCCTTGACGCGCATAAGACGCTGTTCATGCCAGCTGCCTGCACACTGCTATTCTACCGGCAGAAGGGTCTTGCCGGAACCGCCTTCCCGCAAAAGGCCAGCTACGTCTTTGATCCGGACGAAGACGAGATCAGCCGTTTCGAAAGCGGCGTGAAAAATTTCGAATGCACAAAACGCCCCTCGATTGTCAATTTGTGGCTGACATGGGCGTTATATGGACGTTGCTTCTTCGAAACGAAGCTCGACTATCTCGTCGAATTGACGCGTATCGCCCATGATCACATCGCAAGCCTTTCCGATTTTGCCGTTGCGCATGAGCCTGAATCGAACATCTTGTGTTTCATTCACCGGCCCGAGGGATCTGACGGGTTGGACATCAATCGGCTGCAACTCGAGCTTCGCAACCGGGTCCGCGATGCCAACCGCTACTTCATCTCGAAGGTCGATCTTGATGGTGTGACCAACCTGCGGATCGTGATGATGAACCATCGCATCGATAGAAACGACATCGTCGGCCTGCTGGAGGAAATCCGCCGTCATGGCCGCGACATCGTCGCCGATTGGACCCGGCAGACAGTTGCCGCATGAGCGGAGAGGCGCGAATGATACCCAGCTCTCTGCAAGCTCGCGAGCCAACCAAACCCCACGCGGCGGGAGCACTCTTGGTCGAGAGCTCCCGCGGTCTGCTGTTATGCGTGCAAATAGGTTTGGGGCGAAACGCCGCTCCAACGGCGAAAGGCACGCGTCAAAGCACTGTGCTCGGAATAGCCCAGGCGCAGGGCCGTATGGGCGATAGAGCCGCTCCGGCGCCAACGAAACTCGTGCGCAGCTTGCTTCATCCGACACTTGTAAACGATATCTTGAAAGGAGCGATTGGCTTGTGCCAGTCGTCGACGCAGAGTGCGGGTGGACATACCCAGATTGGAAGCGATCAGGTCCTGGCTGGGCAGATCGGCACCAAGAAGTCGGTAGACTTCAGTTTCGACGCGCAACTCCACACTCATCGCGCGCCGCTTCTGTGCCAGGTCTCGGTTCAGTATTTTGTAATCCGGCCGGATGACGTCATCGCGGTGGGCCATGGGCAGCGCCAAGGCGCTGGCTGGAAATCGGATGAGGTTGGTGTCGGCCTTGTCGGTGCAAGCCACACCGGTGCGGTGTCGAACCGCAGTCGTCAAAGCCGGGTCGTTGCCTTCCAGCGCGAGCTGTACCGACGTCCAGTCGAAACTCTGCGCGCGACGCAGCAACTGGCCCACGATCGACAAAGTAAACAATGCGTCGTGCTGTCGTGGCCAGATTTCAGGTGCCAGGATGCGATAGCCGACAGTGACGGTGTCGTCACAGACCCGGATGTCGAACTCTGCAGCGTCTTGTACCAACGCGAAATAGTCTACGAAGCGCTGCAGCGCGGTTCCCAATGTGGAACTGGACAAGATCGCCTTGCCGATTTCGCCAAGCTGGGTGAATTCGAAGCGTTCGCCAGCGATCCAACCCAGCGGCCCCTCTTTGTAATGCGAGGCCGTCGCTTCCAACATGGCCACAAAGCCAGCGAGCGGGATTACTCCGGCATTGTGCTCGCTGGCCGATATGCCGGTCTCAGGCGGTTGAATGCCGAGGTCGGCACACACTCCAAACCAGGCATCAAGCGCACTTCCGCAAACAGTTAGCATCGGCATTTGCTCCAGATCTCAAGGAGAATCTCATGCGTTCTCTACTTTATCGATAGACATTAGTCGGGGAAGAAAATGTTGGGGCGCATAGTTGTTTGGCTATTCATCGTGCTGATCGCGATAGCCGGGGCGTGTCTTGCAATAGGCGGGGCAAGCTTGGTGAAGCTGGGAGGCAGTCCCTACTATTTGCTCATTGGGATCACTTTAGTCGTCCTCGCCATCGCGTTCTCACGGCGCTCGGCCTGGGCATTACCGCTCTATGGTGTGTCGCTTGGTGGGACGCTGGTATGGGCGCTATGGGAAGCCGGACTGGATGGTTGGGCGCTTGTGCCTCGGCTTGTAGCACCCGTGGTCCTTGGCGTTGTCTTGTCGCTTCCCGCATTTCGCCGAGCTTCGGCGAATGCAGGGCCTTGGTGGGTAGGAGCGCCGTCGTTGGCCATCGTGACAATCTTCGGATTGGCCGGTGTCTCAACCAATGAACCACCCAAGACATCACGCCCCGCCACTGCACTCGCGACCGCTGATGGTTTGGACGGCGACTGGACGTCTTGGGGGCGGACGCTCGCCGGCGACCGCTTCTCCCCCGTCGATCAGATCAACACGAGCAATGCCGCCAAGGTCAAGCCGGCATGGCAGTACATCTCCGATGTCCCTACTTATGGCGTGCACAGCTTCGAGGTGACCCCGCTAGCCGCGAACGGGCTGCTTTACGCTTGTCTCGATCGCAATGTGATCGTGGCGCTCGACCAGGATACCGGGCAAGAGGTCTGGCGCTTCGATCCCCACGCGCGATTGGACAAGGTCTTTGCCGCCACCTGCCGCGGTGTTGCGTATTACCAAGCACCAAGCAAGATCGAGGAATGTACCAAGCGCATCCTGTTCGGGCTGGCCGACAACCGGATGATGGCGCTCGACGCCATGAGCGGACGGCCGTGCCGGTCTTTTGGTCGTGACGGTTCGGTGAACCTGAAAGAAGGACTAGGTGCCATCCCGCCAGGCATCGCTTTTCCGACCTCGCCGCCTACCATCGTGCGCGGGACCGCGATGATCAGTGGATGGGTCACAGATGGCGATCATGTCGGCGAGCCGTCCGGTGGGGTTCGGGCCTACGATGTTGTGACCGGCGATTTGCGCTGGGTCTGGGATACGGGCCGTCCTGACCCGCAGGAACGGCTTGCAGCCGGAGGCACGTATACCAAAGGCGCACCAAACGCTTGGGGCGTCTTCAGCGGCGATGAGGAACTCGGGCTGGTCTATGTTCCCACCGGGGCCAGCACTCCTGATTATTTCGGCGCGCACCGAACGCCCGGTGCGGAACGCTACTCGACCTCAGTGGTCGCTCTCGATGTTGTGACCGGCAAGCCGCGCTGGAGTGCTCAGACCGTCCATCATGATCTGTGGGATTATGACGTGGGCGCTCAACCCGTGCTATTGGACTTGCCGATAGGCGCACGGCGTGTTCCGGCACTCATCGCTTCAACGAAGACCGGGCAATTCTTCGTGTTCGATCGCCGCGACGGCCGGCCCCTGTATCCGATGATCGAACGGCCTGTTCCGCAGGGCGGGGCGCCCGGCGACTGGACCGCGAAAACGCAGCCTTTTTCCCGCTTTGCCGACGTAGCAAGCGATCGTCTTACAGAATCGAAGATGTGGGGAGCCACGCCGTTCGATCAGTTGTGGTGCCGCATCAAATTCAGGCAGGCGCGTTATGACGGGCCATTCACGCCGGCAGGCCTTCAAGAAGCCTTACATTACCCGGGCTCAGCCGGAGGAGTAAACTGGGGCAGTGTGTCAATCGACATCAGGCGCGGCCTTTTGATTTCGGACAGCCTGTACATGCCAGACCGCGTGCGTCTCTATCCCCGAAATCAGGCAGTGCGGGCGCGTCGTGACAATCCAAACGCTATTTTCTTTCCGATGCATGGGACGCCGTACATCGCAACGCGGGAGTTCTTCCGAAATCCGCTGGGTGTGCCATGCCTCCAGCCTCCATACGGGCGCATCAGTGCTTTCGACCTCAAGACCGGCAAGACGGTATGGAGCCGACCGCTTGGAACCGCCTATCGCGCCGGACCGCTTGGCCTTGAATCGCACATCCCGTTGCAAATGGGAGCCCCCTTGTTCGGAGGTGTGCTGACGACTGCGGGGGGAGTGATCTTCATCGGCGCATCTCAAGATCGGCGATTTCGCGCGATCGATGGAGGAAATGGGCGCGAACTGTGGAGTGCGGAGCTCCCCGGCATCGGTGCGGCATCGCCGATGACGTACGTATCCAAGAAGTCGGGTCGGCAGTATGTGGTGATCGCCTCCGGCAATCATTCGGAACTCGGTGGGCCTGAAACGCCAAACACGATCCTCGCCTACGCGCTGCCGGACTTGCGTTGAACCTTGGCGTCATCACGCCTTCCCGATAACCTGCGCCGATAGGCGCTAGGAGAAAGGCCGATGATACGGGTGAATGTCTTGCGGAACGAGGCTGGGTCGGCATAGCCGACTTCCCACGCTATCTGATCGACAGATGCCTCCATTCGTTGGAGCAGTTCCTGCGCCCGTGCAATCCGCAGTCCTTGCGCGTACCGCGTCGTTGTAAAGCCAGTTGCCGCGCGAAATCTTCGCAGGAACGTACGTTCTTCAAGGCCTGACCGCGTGACTAGATCCGGAAGCGACACGTCTTTCCCGTGCTTTTCCATCAGGATTTTTTGGGCCTTGAGTACTGCCCTGTCACCGTGGTCCATGGGTGGCATAAACCTACTGTAGAATCGTTGCTGCCGTCCTGGCGGGTCAATGAGCAGCGCGCGCGCGGTCTCGATCATGACCGCAGTTCCGCGCAGCCGCTCCACCAGCCTCAAGCCAAGGTCGGTCCAGGCCATGACGCCACCAGCGGTCAACACGTCTCCCTCGTCCAAGAGAAGTTGTTCCACATCCAGTCGCACCTTGGGAAAGCGGTTGCGGAAGGCTTTTGCGTGCATCCAGTGCGTGGTTGCTGCCCGACCATCGAGCAGTCCGGTCTGCGCCAGTAGGAACGTGCCCGCACAGACCGAACTGAGCACCGTGCCAGCGGAATGTTTTTGCCGCAGCCAGTCAAGATAGGGCGCTGCGAGTTGGGACGAGGGGGGCGCTTCCAACGTGGGCGGAACCACCAGGGCAGCAACCGATCCCGCGTCATGATCGAAGCTTTGGTAAGTGCGGATGGGAAGCGCGCCTGCTCCCTCAATGCTCCAATGACTGACACAAATCGGTTCGAGCTCGAAGCCGTCCGTCATCATCACACGGTTTGCGGTCAGGACCAGGTCGGTCAGACCGTAGACGGCGGCCCATTGCACGCCAGGATAGATCATCAGGCCGATTTCTGAACCGCCGTAGTGCGCGTCGCGGTTTGTCGAATGCGCCCCCATTTTTGTCGGTTCCTCCCTTGGACAAGTGTAGGTCCTCCCGGCAGCCTTGCAGACCCAGAAGTCAGTAGGACAGGTCGATATGGCGCGGCGAGTGATAGTTGTGGTTGATCTTCAGAACGATTACTTTCCCGGCGGCAAGCTGCCGTTGTGGAACGTGGACACAGCAAGCGGCAACGCAGCCCGCGTCATAGCCAGGGCGCGCGAAGAGGGAACGCCGGTCGTCCACATCCGTCACGAATTTCCTGGTCCGGACGCGCCCTTCTTCGTCGCGAACACCGATGGCGCACGCATTCATGCATCCGTGCTGCCGCTGGCGGACGAGAGAGTCATTCTCAAGCATTATCCCAATTCGTTTCGGGATACCGATTTGCGAGAGGTGCTCGACGGCCATGGGCCGCAAGAGGTCTTTATCCTGGGCGCCATGACCCACATGTGCATCGATGCGACAGCACGTGCTGCCGCCGACTTTGGATACAACGTCCTCGTTCTTCACGATGCCTGCGCTACCCTTGACGTCACGTTCGGCGAACACGTTGTTGCGGCGCCGCAGGTCCAGGCCGCCTTTCTCGGTGCGCTCGCTAATGGTTATGCCCGACTGCAGTCGGCGGATGATTTCCTTGCGGCCAAGACGCTTGATCGAGCAGAGACGCCGTGACGAGCGCGGATCTGATCTTGAACAAGCTGCACCCTGTCAGAGCTGCATATACCCAATTCCGCGAAGAAGGCGCGTCTTTGGCGATGGACGTCATCCCGAAGGTTCTGCTGGAGAGGCCGTCGTTGGATCAGGTCTCAAGTCTCCCTTCGTTTTTGGCGAGCTTGCAAGCGATCGAGCGGCGCACAGGGGCAGCCTTTGAGCAGCTATCCGGCTATGTGCAGGACAGCGTTATTGAACGCCGCTTGCGTCAGTTGGTCGAGGTCTGTCGCGTGAACCCCTTGTGGCGGGATCGCATAGACGGGGCAATCGGAACAACCCCGTTGGCGTCCCTAGAGGCGTTTCAGGCAATTCCGCCAACCGACAAGGAAACTGCCAGGCTCTTCTTCACCGGCGATCGTCCTGGCATGATCCTCCCGATTGAGCGCGGGGGCTTTCAGGTTGCGACCAGCGGCGGCACTTCGTCTGGTTTGCCGACCGAGATCGTCTATCCAAAAGACGAGCTGGCGGACACCTATCAATGGGCCGGCGGGTTCATTGGTCGGCACATCATCGATCGCCATATGCCAAGCGATCACGCTCGCTGGGTGGCTTGCACGCTGGCCGATCACATGATGTGGAGCAGCGCCAGCATGGTGGGCGGCGTGCTTCAGGCCATTCCCGACATCAATTATATCGGGGCCGGGGCCATCGACCACGAGGTCTTCCAGCGGATATTGGCCTATCCGGGTACAAAGGCCGTCATGGGGATCAGCCGCAGCATTGCAGACCTCGTGGCGTTTGCGGATCGTGCCTCTGCCAACGATCGCGCAAGCCTGCGTGTCGCTTTGTACGGGAGTGGTGCACTCCAGCCCAAAGTCCATGCGGATCTGCGTAATGCCTACCCCAACCTTGTGGTGCTAAGCTTCTTTGCTGCCATGCAGGCCGAAACCATCGGTCTTCAATTGGATCCGGCATCGCCCGTGCTTACCGCTGTGCCGGGGCTGCATCTGGTCGAAATCGTCGATGCGGAAAACCGCTCCGTAGCCGTCGGCGAAGAGGGTGATCTGCTTGTGACCCGCTTGTTCGGCAACGGCGCTCCGGTGCTGCGCTACCGACTTGGCGATCGCATGGTCCGTCGATCGGACCTTGTGTCGGACCGGCTAAACGCGATGCGCTTCGAGTATGCGGGGCGCAGCAGCGATCGATTTGAGCTTGGCGGTTCCTATTTCTACGCGCCTAAAGTCCTGGCTTCGATCGGAAAGGCTTTGCGCAGGTGTCGGTTGCTCGATCTCGACCAGGTGGCACAAGACGTCCAAATCAGGGTTGACCGAGCGCACCGACGAATGACGATCCTCGTCGTGACGGTGCGGGCCGAGGAGCTGAGCCGAACGATCGACGCACAGATCGCCGCAGCGATCATCCGCCAGGTGATGGTGACGGCCAAAACGGAGCGAGATGGTCCTCTCGACGGCTTCCGGTTCGCGATTGCGCTAGTGCCGCCCGGCTCACAGGAATTGGTCACGACCGGGGTCGGAAAAACGCCGCTGCTGGTCGAAAGAGACTGAAGCAACGCTATCGAGCGCACGCGCAAGTGGCCGTCCGGGCGCGGGGCGGATTGAAGCCGTCCGCCTCTTTTTTCAAACCTTCCATCCAGCACGCCTGGCGTCGGCGACACGTACCACCCACGAAAGGGTAATGGGTTGAACAGCAGTATCGGCACAATAGCCCGTGTTGTCCTCAGGGCCGGGTGTGGTGGGGGGACGCGCTGGCTCTATTGCGGTCTGGCAGGGGCGATTGCCGCGACCGGCGCGCCGCTCGCGCACGCTGAAGGAGCCGCGCCCCGAGTCTTGATGGACATTATTGAACAGCCGCTCAGCATCGGAGCGCGGCAGGACGTGGTCTATGACGACAACGTCGTCCAAGGGTCTTCCGAAGCAGCCGAAGTCCGCGGCCTCAAGAACTCGGAATTTATCGTGACTCCCAGCGCTACTGTGAATTTTGGGCATAACGGCGGTCGTTTCGGTGTCTCCTTCAATGGCGTGTTCGGCTACGACTTCCACCAAAAGAACACGGTTCTCGATCGCGAGCGGATCGACTTTTCAGGCAGCGCTGCAGCACTCGTCGGCTCCTCTTGCTCCGTGACCGGCCAATACGCCTACTTGCGCAAACAGACCCGCCAGCAGGACCTCACCACCATCGTTACCGCGAACAGGGTCATGGTGTATGTCGCAACGCTTGGCCAGACATGCATAGCGCCGAGCGGCCTTACCGAAAGCGTGCAAATTTTGCGGAGCGCGTGGCATAACTCCAGCGTCCTGAACATCAACAACGACCGAAAGGCTGTGTCCGGCTTGCTGGGGTACACCGCCCCGGCGTGGGGATTGGTGGGAGCGACGTTTCTGTACGAGCGCACGGACTTTTTTGGACGGCGCGACATTATGGTCATGACGCCAGACACCTTGGAAAAGACGAGTGTTGGAATCCAGTACGCCAGCCCCATCGACAAGCGGCTATCCGGTTCGCTGTCCGCAGGGTATGTCTTTTCGAAAGCAACGGTGCCAACGGATTCCCGGCTTGCCGGCCCCAGGGGCCGTGGCGGGTTGGTGGCGCAGGCATCAATTCTCTACAAGCCGACCAACCGGTGGCGGATCGCGGGGCAGGCGGCACGCAAGATCCGGCATGACACCAGTTTCACGGTCACCACCGACCTCCAACTCTCGGTCGATTATACTGTGACGCCGACAATCCGGAGCAGCGCAGGGGGGCGCTGGCTCCGGGATCGCTACTATGGCCGCGATGTCACGCTAACGCAGATCGCGCAGGATCGGCAGGATCAGACAACCTTGTTCGGCACCTTGGCTTTCCAGGTGGGAAAGCGTTCTACCCTGACAGCCGATGCGCGGCACGATATCGGGCGCTCGGACTTTTCACCGTTCGACTACTCGGGAACCCGGTTCACCCTGTCGCTGTCCACTTCGCTTGGACCGCCATTCCGCTGAAGCAGGGGTGCGCCGCAGGTCGGACGGGGGTGCGGTCCGCGAGCCTGTTAACTGGTTGCTGCCAGTCGAAAGGCCGGCGCGACGTGGCCCTCTTTCAGCTCATCTGCCACAAGAAACGCCAGTTCCAGAGCCTGTTCTCCGTTGAGGCGAGGGTCGCAATGCGTGTGGTAGCGGTCTGCCAAGTCCTCTTCCGCGAGCGCTCTGGCTCCACCTAGACACTCGGTGACGTTCTGACCGGTCATTTCCAGATGCAAGCCACCCGGATGGACGCCCTCGGCCTTGCAGATCTGAATGAAACTGCTCACTTCGGAGAGGATGCGAGCGAACGGACGGGTTTTATAGCCGTTGGTCGCGGTCAGCGTATTGCCGTGCATCGGATCACATGCCCATGCGACATGACGCCCTGCCGATCGTACCGCGCGGAGCAGACTAGGTAGTTGATGATCGATCTTATCAGAACCGAACCGACCGTAGATTGTTAATCTGCCCGGTTCGTTATCGGGATCGAGCACTTCAATCAGCCTGATCAGTTCATCATGAGTCATGGCTGGGCCGCACTTTACTCCGATCGGATTTTGGATGCCCCGAAAGAATTCGATATGAGCCCCATCCAGATTGCGTGTTCGCTCCCCGATCCAAAGCAGGTGCGCAGACGTATCGTACCACTTGCCCGAGGTGGAATCGACCCGCGTCAGAGCTTCCTCGAAGCCTAGCAGTAGCCCTTCGTGGCTGGTGAAAAACTCCACCTGGCGCAACTGCGGACTGTTTTGTGGTGAAGCGCCGATCGCTTCCATGAAAACGATCGCTTCGCCAATCCGCTGGGCCAAAGCATCATAAACCGCACCTTGGGGGGAGCTGGACACAAACCCCAACGTCCAACGATGCAGGTTGTGCAGATCCGCGTAGCCGCCAGTCGCGAACGATCGCAGCAGGTTCAGTGTCACGGCCGACTGGGAATAGGCTTGAAGCAGACGCTTGGGGTCCGGATCGCGTGCTTGGGCGTCGAATTCCGGGCCGTTGATGATGTCGCCACGGTAGGATGGCAAAGTCACGCCGTGCTGGCTTTCGACAGATGATGAGCGAGGCTTTGCAAATTGCCCTGCCATGCGCCCCACCTTCACCACGGGCTTGCCGCCAGCGAACGTCAGCACGATTGCCATCTGCAAGATCAATCGAAACGTATCGCGGATCGTGTCTGCCCGCAAATCGTCGAAGCTTTCAGCGCAATCGCCGCCCTGCAACAGGAAAGCACGTCCGTTAGCGACATCCCCCAGCAATGATCTAAGCCGGCGCGCTTCCCCAGCAAAAACTAGGGGTGGAAGATCTTGCAGCTGCCTTTCAGCAGCAAGAAGCGCGGTCGGATCGGGGTAATCAGACGGTACGTGCCGGGCTGGCTTCGCTCTCCAAGATGCTGGTGTCCAGTGCTGCATTTGCGCAAACCTCTCGTGGTGACAGCATTTCAGCTGCGAGTGCGCTTTGCCGTAGTACGTACCGCACGAGGTTGGTTTGACTTGGGCGGCCATTTTATTGATGTCCAAGCCCCGACTAGAAAAGGTCATGGCGCGGTGCCCGATGACGTATCGAGACCCGTTTTGGCGGTGGCAGGAAAGTCCACGCTTATCCCAAGCATGCGCCCTTTCAGATATCTCATGCGGCGATCGATTCCAATGCCAAGGCGATGCCCTGTCCGCCTCCGATACAAAGGGCGACGATGCCGCGTCGGATCCCGTCGCGGCGCATGGCGTGCAGAAGCCGGGTGACCAAAACGGCGCCGGTGGCACCGATCGGGTGGCCGTGCGCGATCGCGCCACCTTCAACGTTGACGATGTCGTGCGGCAGACTAAGTTCTTGCGCCACGGCGAGCGGCACGACGGCGAAGGCCTCGTTGATCTCGAACCTCTCGACATAGCTGAGCTGCCAGTCGGCGGGGTTGAGAGCTTGGCCGACCGCAGGAACGGGCGCTATCCAAACCGCGCCGGTTCGATCGCACACAGCCCGTGGCCGACCAGACGACCGATCGGGTTCAGGCCTTCCCGGCTGGCGATGCCAGCATCGGCCAGCACCATGGTCGCGGCACCGCTGTTCAAACCGGGCGCATTGCCGGCAGTAATCGTGCCGTCCGGTCGAAAAGTAGGCTTGAGCCTCGCAAGAGTGTCGATCGCGGTGTCCGGTCGGGGTGCTTCGTCGCGATCGAAGCGGACACTGCCTTTCCTGCTCTTGGCGTCCACGCCCACGATCTCGTCCACGAACCTTCCGGCATCCTGCGCGGCGACAAAGCGGGGGTGCGAACGCGCGGCCCATTCTTCCTGCGCCTCGCGTCCGATCTTGGCATCACGCGCAAGGTTACTCAACATCGCGTGATTGGTGCCTGGAAGGGAAACCCAGCGAGCAACTATTTGCACGTTGCGAAAGTCGCTTTCGGTCAAGCTCGAGTTGGCAGACCGGCTGCGTGGCCGTTCCTATCAGTCTGATTGGGAAGTCTGATCACGTTACATCTGAGCTTGGGAGGCCGACTGTCATTTTGCCCTGACGAAAATCACATCCTGTCAGGCAGTCCTCGTTTCCGACAGGGTTTCCCGGCGCTGGGCGTCGCAAACCGCCTGATTGTCGGCTACAGATATGATAGGCTGAACGCAGCAGGGTATTTTTCGTGTCGGTGTTGGTCCAATGAGCATTGGAGAATAGCTGACTTTCCAATCGAGCTTCACACCACCCCAGCTTTCACGAACCATTCGCGCAAAGCGCCCACGTTCGCGTCAGTGGCAAGATCGGCAGCTGCTGCGAAGTGATAAGCCTCGCCGACGATGGAACATGCGAACGGCTGCACGAGGAGTTTGGAGGAGATCGCATCTGCGACCAGCAGCCGGCTGACGATGACGATGCCTTGGCCCGCTATCGCGGCCTGCACGGCGGACATGCTGTCAGGTAGATGCAGCCCCGCAGCAGTATCCACCTTCGACAAGCCGGCCACAGCGCACCAACGCGTCCAGTTCGGTGCTGGGTCGGGTCGATGACGTCCATCGATGTGGATCAGGGTCGTGCGCCGAAGATCCCGGATGTCAGACAGCCGCAGCCCGGGGCTGCAAACAGCGATGAGTTCGTCGTCATGCAGTTTGTGGCTTACCGTTCCGGGGAACGGTCCGCGCCCGTAGCGGATCGCAACATCGATGCGGCCGGAATGAAGGGGTTCGATCATGTCCGATGCGTGGAAGCGCAATTCCACAGTCGGCAGCGCCGATCGGAGGCTGGCAAGTCGCGGCACCAGCCAGTGGCTCAGAAACGCCGCTGTCGATGTCAGGGTCAGCATTCCGGTATCGGTCAAGCCACGGATCTGACCGATCGCCCGCCCGATCACCTCAAAGCCGGCTGACGTGGCGTCGCGCAGTAGTTGCCCGGATTGTGTCAACGACACGCCACGCGGCGTCCGGTCCAAAAGCCGCACCCCGACATGCGCCTCCAGCTGCCTGATCTGGTGGCTGACCGCGCTGGGCGTGACCGACAGTTCTTCGGCAGCCGCCTTAAAGCTGGACCTTCGCGCGACCGCTTCGAACGCGCGAAGGGATGACAAAGGCGGGAGGCGCGGCACAAGCATCATGAATTCATCTCACCTTGCAATTGAGGATTACGCGTTTCCCGGCACCTGGCAACATCACTACAAGTGCTAAAGATACGGCATTCCTTCACCGGAGAGGTTCACCATGTCCACCTATACAGTCGGTATCATCGATGTTTTCGCTGAGCGACCGCTGGAAGGAAACCCCCTCGCCGTCGTGCAGGACGCGGACGACCTCACCGATGATGTTATGCGACGCATTGCAGGCGAGTTCAATCAGGCTGAGACTACGTTCATCTTACGCAGCGATCGTGCCGATCGTAAACTACGATCCTTTACCGCTTCCGGCGCGGAAGTGTTCGGTGCCGGGCACAATGCGTTGGGAGCCTGGTTGTGGCTTGGGGAGCGTGGCGACCTCGGCGCGCTGGATGACGCGCGGACCTTTCATCAAGAGATCGGTGGCGACGTTCTACCGATCGAACTCCAGTCCAGTGGGGGGCGCGTCAACGGCCGAATGCTTCAGACGCCCTTACGCCTCGCCGACCCGATCGATGATATCCGCCCCCTTGCCGCGGCACTGGCGCTTGATCCCGGTGATCTGATAACAGATCCGCCAGTGCGACCAGCAGATACCGGTGCCGCGCACCTGATGGTCCGTGTCAGGGATGCCGCGACGGCCGACAAGGCCAGGCCCGATGCCGATGCGCTGTTAGCTGTGCTGAACGGAACGGTGGCGGAGGGCTGCTACCTTTACGCGTTCGATCCGTCGGCACCGGGCACCGCCTATACCCGCTTCTTCAATCCAACGGTCGGCCTGTGGGAGGACGCGGCAACCGGTACGGCGGCAGGACCACTCGCCGCCTATCTTCACCATCATGGCGCGCTGCCAACACCGGCCATTGCCATCGAGCAAGGCGTCAAGATGGGGCGACGGAGTATTCTTCGCATCCACCTGAAGCCGGAACCGGAACTTTCGGGAACAGGGAAAATCATTCTGGTCGGCACGTTATCTCTTTGACATCTCTTTGACGACAGACACATCTTCGCGGACAGGCTGCGTTCCCGACAGGTTTTCCCGGCGCTAGGCGTCGCAAACCGTCTGATTTTCGGCGAGCTGTGCGCCATCCAGTATCGTGGCTATGCCGACCCTGCTGCGCCTACATATCGCAGGCTATAGACGTAAGATTTAGAGCCTTTTCTGCTCACCCAAACGCCATCCGGGGGCGTATTTCCTTGGTGATCCTTTCCCTTATCCCACGAAAGAGATAGAAGATTTCCATCTTCGTCCGTAACTATCCAGCCCCAATTATCCGACCAATGCAATTCTAGATTTAAATCTATACGACGCCATTTGGGCTTTCCGTTTCGCTCGCCATTGCGATTGAATGAATAAATTAGACCATCAATGTCTCGCTGAAAATCGATCGCCAACTCATCTTCTGGTTTTAAGCTTTCTGCCATTGCCTTCGCCCAGAGTTTTAATCCCAAAAAAATAGGGATTTACGCGGACGGATACAAATAAATTTTTTTTAATGTGAAGTGATCCGCATGGCTATTCCAACTCGCTCCGCATCTGGAGGCCTGCCGGAATGACACTGCACCGAATACTTCAAGCCAAATCGTTTCAACACTATCGCCCAATAATGGGCGTTCATTGCTCGCTGTGCAGGGATCGAAGGCCGCCGCATATGAGTTTCCCTAATGCAGTGGTGCATTCTTCCAATAGGACACCGCGCATGTAAATGTGAAACGATCGCCGTCAGCCTACGTCTGTGGCTTCCATGGGCACGGTTGAGGAAAGACGAGATGGTCCGCGACAATATTGCTATAGAATTGCGCTATCCCGATGTGCGTAGAGCGGTTGATTGGTTGGCCGCGACTTTCAACTTGCGCTTGAAGCAAAGCCGGTCCGACGACCAGGGCGTAATTTTAACGGCCGTCGTGGGTACAGATCGGCAGGACATTTGGATCAATCCGCTAGAACAGACCGTCCCTCATGCGCAACCCCACGATATTGGACTTATAATTCACATCCAGGTAGATAATGTACGGCAACATCACGCGAACGCCCGTAAAAAGGGCGCGCAGATCGTTGATCCATTAAAAATAGAGCCCCTACGAAGCGCCTACACTGTATTGGACTTTCACGGGTACATTTGGTGCTTTGCTGAATATGACAATTCGGCGCTTGAGCATCCTATCGGATGGTCTTCTTCTGGCAATATCTAGCCGCTGCGCACCGGTCCAGAGTTGCAGAGTTGTATTGTTGCCGTTCATCTCTCTATGAGACTTTCTCAGTAGCGGCCATTGCGGACACTCGGTATCAGACGTCGTCCGCGTGACTGGCGAATGAGATGGGCGACCATCGGGGAGCGTGGACGTGTATGGCCGCTCGCCTGGGCATCTGTCGTTAGGAGACCGTCCATGCACGTCGCGATGCTCGCCTATCCGAAGTTGACGCAGCTCGATCTAACCGGCCCCTACGAGGTGCTGGCACGGTTTCCGGAACTGTCGATCGATCTAGTGTGGAAGTCGCTTGGGCCGATCGATGATGCGCTTGAATTGCGTTTAACGCCGACTCGAGCTTTCGCCGATTGTCCTCCCGCCGACATACTTTTCGTTCCAGGAGGGCCGGGCCAATTGGCGCTGATGCAGGATACCGACACGTTGGCGTTTCTTCGCGCTCAAGCTCAAGGAGCGAGGTGGATCACATCGGTGTGCACGGGATCATTGGTTTTAGCTGCGGCGGGTTTGCTGACCGGGTACCGCGCCACATGCCACTGGATGTCGATCGATCAACTCGCGATGTTTGGATGCACCCCGGTCTCAGAAAGGGTTGTGCTGGACGGAAACAGGCTCACCGGCGCTGGTGTGACATCCGGAATCGACTTCGCGCTGACGCTGGGTGCAGAACTGTTCGGCGAGGATCGAGCGAGCGCGTTCAACTCGCGATGGAATATAATCCCGCCGCTCCGTTCCGGGCCGGATCGCCCTCCATGGCGGACGCGGAAATGGTCGAATCAGTTCGGGCATCATCAGCTGCCTTTCAAACGCGTCGCATTGATGCTGCGTCTATGGCAGCCCAAGCACTTCGACAAATTGAGTAGCAAACCGGCCGCACGTTTGCGACAGAACCCATTTTACTTCGCCATCAACAGACGGATGTCATCCGTCAAGAAATGTTGGTTGGCCGCGGTCGATGCATGAACACGATATGGGAGAAAATCCATCTGCACGCCTCCCCCTCTTTCGTCTTTCCAGCTCCAGCGGCCCGTGGTCGATCCTGGGCAGGACATGCCGAGCGAACAAGTCCGCTTCCTGCACATGTGGGTAGCCTGACAGAATGAAGGCATCGATCCCCGCCTCGCGATAGGCCTGCAGCTTGGCGAGCACCTGATCGGGGTCGCCAACAATGGCTGCTCCGCAGCCCGAACGCGCACGGCCGACGCCGGTCCACAGGTTGTCCTCTGCATAGCCATCGTCCGTGGCGGTTTCGCGTAGCGCGGCCTGCGCCTGCACACCCACAGAGTTAGAATCAAGGGAGCGGGCACGGATCGCTGCACCCTCGGCGGCGTTCAGACGTGAGAGCAGGCGGTCGGCAGCCCCACGCGCTTCGCTTTCGGTTTCGCGCACGACCACATGGACGCGATACCCGAAGCGCAATGTGCGACCGTGACTTGCAGCGCGCGCGCGCATGTTAGCGATAGTATCTTGCACAGCCTCCATCCGATCCGGCCACATGAGGTAGACGTCGCACCCTTGGGCGGCCACTTCGCGCGCTGCCTCAGAGAGGCCACCGAAATAGAGCGGCGGACATTTGGATCCCGGCGCTACCATATGAGGCGAATCCAGGCGCAAGTTCCAAAAGCGCCCCTGATGGTCGAGCGGTTTGCCTGACAGCAGCGTGCGTAAGATCGCGATTGCCTCGCTCGTGCGTTCGTAGCGTGCCGGACCGTCCAAGACCTCGCCGGGCATCTCGCTGGAAATGACGTTGATGTTAAGCCGACCGCGCCCAAGGATTTGCTCGATCGTGGCGATTTGACGCGCAAGCTGGGCAGGCCAAAGTTCGCCGATGCGGACCGCCATCAGCAGCTTGATGCGGCGTAATTGCCCGGCAATGGCAGCGGCGAATGCGGTCGTGTCGATCCCCAGCGCGTAGCCCGAGGGGAGTAACACATTATCAAAGCCGCCTTTCTCAGAGGCCAATACGATGTTTCGGCAATGCTCCCAGCTGGAGCGCAGCATCGGGTCGGGCTGGCCCAGGAACTCGTAGTCGTCGTCGCACAACGCCGAGAACCAGCTGATTTCGCAAGGGTTCAAGGCAGCGGCTCGCCAAGCGATGCTTGCAGCACTGCATACCACTCAGTCGCTGTCCATTCGACCTTGTATGCATCGCGCGCTGCCAGGATGCGTTCGGGCGTTTGTGAACCAACGATCGGGATAGCCCGCGATGGGTGCGCCATCACCCACGACAAAGCAGCAGCGGCAGCGTCGGCGCCAAAGCGCTCGCCTTGCTTAGCTATCAGTGCGGATGCGGGATGGTCACGATCCACCAGGCGTCCACGAGCAAGCGGCGACCAGGCTAAAACTGCGAAATCACGCGCCATCGCCTGATCCAGCGTGCCGTCGAACAGTGGGGCCGGACGGGCTGCCGAGAACTCAGGTTGGGTAGAAACTAATGGAAAAGGTAGGAACGCCTGCAACGCGTCGGTTTCGGCTGGACTGTAGTTGGATACGCCAACCGACCTGACCTTGCCGCTCTCGACCATGGCGGCCAGTGCTGTCGCCACATCGCGCGGGTGGGCCAGGAAATCGCGGCGGTGTATCTGATATAGTTCGACCCAGGGTAGGCCTAATCGATCAAGCGAAGCATCGAGCGCGCGGGCCAGGTATGCAGAGCTCGAATCATACGGCGTGCCCAACACGATACCGCCCTTGGTGGCGATGACCATCCGTTCGCGCAAATCAGGCCGCAGCGCCAACGCTTTACCAAGCAGAACTTCTGCGCCCCCGAAACCCAGGGCAGCATCACAGCCATAGATGTCGGCAGTATCAAACAAAGTGATGCCCGCTTCGAGGGCTGCCTCGATGCGGGCGATTACCGCGCCAATGTCATCTTTTCCATCAGCGCGGGCTAGCCTCCACATGCCCCATGCAATCGGGAAAACATAAGTTCCACTCTTGCCGAGCGGGACGGGATCGGTCGATAGGCGCAAGGCCGTGCTGGGCGTTGTCATGCGCTGCCACATGGCACGTGGAGTTTGGAAATGGTAGATACGCTGCGCTACGGAATTGTCGGAACAGGGATGATGGGAGTGGAGCATATCCGCAACCTGGCCATCCTAGAGGGCGCGGATGTGATCGCCATTGCCGATCCTGAGCCGAAGTCCTTGGGCTGGGCGAGGGAGGCGCTTGGCACGGCGGCCCAAGGCGTGGCGGAATTCCCTGACAGCCGCAGCATGATGGAAAACGTCCAGCTTGACGCCGTCGTGGTCGTCTCTCCCAATTTCACCCATCGCGCAGTTCTGGAGCCGCTGCTCGACAGCGATGTAGCAATCCTGTGCGAAAAGCCGCTTTGTACCACCATGGCGGATGCCCGCTGGGTGGTTGAGCAGGCAGAAGCGCGCGCCGGTCTGTTCTGGACTGGTATGGAATATCGCTTCATGCCGCCCGCCGCCGCTTTCATCGAAGAAATCCATGGAGGCAAGGTTGGCACCCTGCGTATGCTCTCTATCCGCGAACACAGGTTTCCGTTTCTTGCGAAGGTGGGCGACTGGAACCGCTTTTCGCACAACACCGGCGGCACCATGGTGGAGAAATGCTGCCATTTCTTCGACCTCATGCGCGTGGTCACGCGGTCTGAACCTGTGCGGGTCTACTGCTCGGGCGCAATGGATGTAAATCATCTGGACGAGCGCTATGAAGGCCGGACGCCGGATATCATCGACAACAGCTTCACTACCGTGGATTTCGCAGACGGTAGCCGTGCGATGCTGGACTTGTGCGTGTTTGCAGAAGGGGCGCAGCATCAAGAAGAGATGAGCGCAACCGGCGACAAAGGTAGGCTCGACGTGTTGATACCGCCCGGCGACGTGGTTTGGTACCCGCGTGTGCCGTGGCCAGGACCTAAGGCGGTAAAGCGCTGGCACGTTGCGGTTGACAAGGCCGCGATGGAGGCAGGCTCACACCATGGCGCAACGTTCTACCAGCACGCGGCTTTCGCGCGGGCGGTGCGTGGGCAGGACAAAGTACAGGTGACCGCGCGTGACGGACTGATGGCCGTGGCGATCGGGGTCGCGGCCGAACTGAGCGCACGGGAGAAACGTGCCGTCGAGATAGGCGAAGTGCTGGGATAAGGCCTCATAGTCCCGTCCGCTCGGTCTACGTCATGACCGGCCCCGAAAAACGCGTAGCGAAGCGATCCAGGGCGGAGCAAACAGCCCTGGATCGCTTCATCAGCAATGCAATTGGGGGATGAAGTCCCAACTCTCAGCTGCGGTCAGAAGTCCTTGCGAAGCATCACGCCGCCGTAGCGCTTGTCATCGCGGGGCACGTATCGAACGGTACCTGCGAGCGTGCCGTTGGCCAACAGGGTGGAGTAGCTCTGGTTGGTGATGTTCTTTACAAAACCGCGGATCTGCCAGCTGTCGTTATTCCCCAAAAGCGCCACGCTTGCGTTCCAAATGACGTAGTCAGGCTGGATTGTGCTGGGGGTCTCGGTCAGAGAATACTGTGTCTTACTCTTGAGCGACACGTCGCTTTGAATTTCAAAGTTCAACGAATCCGACAGTGCGAAGCGGTACGACGCGTTCGTATAGAGTTTCCACTTCGGCGCAAAAGGAAGCACCTGCCCATCAATGTCACAGCTCGTCGGCGCACCCACCGGGCAGTTGAAGTGCACCACCTTGGCATCGGTATAAGCCACCGACGCGTCTAGCGAGAGACCCGGGATGGGATGCAGGCCGAAGTCCAGTTCCACGCCCTTGCTTTCCACGGTGCCGGCATTGATTAGGCGGGTCACTTGGGCGCCGCCAACCACGTCGTTGTAGTTCGCCTGATAATTGTGGAACTTGGTCTGGTACACCGCCACCGCGTAAGTGATTTGCCGATTGAGCGCGGTGCCCTTGATACCTGCCTCAAAAGAATTGGAGGTTTCGGGTTTGAGCGCGATCTCATCGAGCTGGGTGGTCGCGTTGAGCGAACGCATGTTGAAATAGACGTTATAAGCCGGGCCTTTATAGCCGCGTGAGTACGTGAAATAGACTTGGTTGGTCGGATTCAGATCTGCCTGAAGACCAAGGCGGTAGCTGTCACCGCGGCTCGTCGTTGAGCCTTCCGATTTGTGGTAGGCCCGGATCCCGGTGACGTCGAGCGATGAAGAACCCGAATTGGTCGGGTCATTGCTCGACACACGCTCATGGTAATAGCTCAGGTCATCCCAGGTCGAACGGTAGCCGGCGATCGCACGCAGCCAGGGTGTGAAGTTCACGTTGGCTTCGCCGAACACCGCATAGTTGTTGCTGGTGATGCCATAATTCGCCACGCCGTTCACCGTGTTGGACGCGCCCGAAACCAAGCGTGTAACGGAACGCTGATAGGTCTCGTCGGTGTTGACGTGCAGGTAATAGGCACCAACGACATAGTCGATGAACTTGCCCTTAGGCGACGTCAGGCGCAGTTCCTGGGAGAATTGGTTGGAGGCAAGGCGACCACGGTCTTTGACCTCTGGAAAGGATGTACTCAGCTGTGCGACGGTGTCGTAGTCTTGCTGCTGCCGGTTCTTCCACTCGCGGTAGGCCGTGATCGAAGTGATCGTGTAATCACCCAGTTCTAGGTCTGCGGTGAGCGAGCCACCATAGTTCTTGTCGCGCACGTTGGTTGCAAAGTTGTTGGCGGTCTCGCGATTGGAAGCGCTGGGGGTGATCCCGACGCTGGAAAGATACGAAGCAAGCGCGGTGCTGTTGGTGACTGCTCCTGTGGGATAAGCGACCTGGCTAGTGCTCTGGTAGACGCCGATCGTGTCTTCATAGGAATGCAGGTAATCGCCGGCCAAAGTCAGCTTAAGCGTCTCGGTGGGTTGCGCTTGGATCTTGCCGCGCACGCCGTAGCGTTCGTAGCCATTAAGCTCGTCGTTGTTCAGCACGTTGCGCACGTTGCCCGCATAGTTAGCATAGAGACCATCGAGGCGGGCAGAAACATTTTGCGCAATCGCGCCGGTGACCCCCGCCTTCACGCGGTACTCGTCGTCTGTAGTGGCAGTGCCTTCAGCGTAAGCGTGAAACTCTTCCGAAGGCGCCGCCGTGACGACGCTGATGACGCCGGCCGAGGCATTTTTACCGAACAGCGTACCCTGGGGGCCCCGCAGCACTTCAATGCGCGACACTTCGCCCACGTCGAGGGTGGCCTGGCCGGGACGCGCGAGCACGACGCCGTCGACCACCGTCGAAACCGAAGATTCGACCCCAGGTGAGGTGCTGATGGTGCCGACACCACGGATGAAGATCGAGCGATCTTTGTTGGACGCGCTCGTACGGAAATCGACCGTAGGGACCGTGGCGCTCAAGTCCTGGAGGTTGTGAATGCCGCGTTCGTTGAGTGATTCGCCGCTGACCGCGGTGATCGCAATCGGAACCTGTTGAACGGTTTCGTCACGGTAGCGGGCGGTCACCACGATTTCCCCTGAAACAGGCGCTTGGGGTGCTTCATCGGCGGCATAGGCGGTGGCGGGCAACAGGACCGCGGAAGTCAGCAGGACGATGCGGGCGGCGCGGCGCGGAGTCGAAATCATAATTTTCTCCCTTGAACGGGAGCGCTAATAATCAACCAATTGAGTTGAGAAAGATAGTTTTCCTTTAGTCGGTCGTGAGCGAGGCAGAATCCGCGCGAAACAGAACGATCCGCGGCATACTAAGCTGTATCCAACCCAGAGCGAGGAGGTACGAGACAGCTGCAAAGCCAAAAAGCGGACCGTAACCCAGCCCAGCGGCCAGAACGAGACCGGAGATCTTGCTGATGGCAGCCCCGCCCAAGTTACCACAAAATGAGCCAAAGCCGGTTACGCGGCCAACCTTGTAGCGCGGCGTG
>NZ_AKFJ01000108.1 GCF_000272475.1 Novosphingobium sp. Rr 2-17 | reverse complement strand
GAAGGCGTTCATCAACGACACCGTCGAGACGCTGCGAAAGAACCTGCGCGACATCACGCAGGAAATCCAGCGGCTGATCGACGCATCGACGATGGGCAATCTGAGCGAGCGCGGCGATGACAAGCGCTTCATCGGCGATTTCGCGGCACTCGTCACGGGTATCAACGCGATGCTCGATGCGATCCTGCTTCCCATCGTTGAGGGCAATCGCGTCCTCGACCTGGTCAGCACGGGCGATCTGATGGAGCGTGTCGAGATCCATTGTGACGGCGATCATCGGCGGATGCGGGATTCGATCAACGCGCTGGTCGACAGCCTGCGGTCCGTGGTCGGCGAAGTGCGCGTCGCCGCCGACAGCGTTTCAAGCGGCAGCCAGGAATTGTCGGCAAGTTCGGAACAAGTGTCGCAGGGCGCGACCGAACAAGCGGCGGCCACCGAACAAGCCTCCGCCTCAATGGAGGAGATGGCGGCAAATATCCGCCAGAATGCCGACAATGCCGCGCAGACCGAGAAGATGGCACGCCAGTCGGCGCGCGATGCCGAAGCTAGCGGAGTGGCGGTCGACAAGGCGGTCGGCGCGATGCGCACGATCGCCGAGAAGATCGGCATCGTCCAGGAGATTGCCCGCCAGACCGACCTGCTGGCGCTGAACGCTGCGGTCGAGGCGGCGCGCGCTGGCGAACATGGTCGCGGCTTTGCGGTCGTCGCGTCCGAGGTGCGCAAGCTCGCCGAACGCAGCCAGAGCGCGGCGGCAGAAATCAGCCTGGTCTCTTCGGAAACCGTCAAGGC
>NZ_AKFJ01000107.1 GCF_000272475.1 Novosphingobium sp. Rr 2-17 | reverse complement strand
TGTCTTTCGTTGATAAGCACCGCGTACGTGGCATTTATCAACCAAAGACAGCTCTTAAGGATTGATAACGATCCCGCCCGACGAAGAACGCCTTATCTGCTGCCCCTGAGCACCACGTAGAAGGTGCCGTATTTGGAGGGCCGGGGTGACCCTGGACCAGAGGCGCCGGGATTTCATCCGACCATCGCGGGTTCGTCGATAGGCCTTCTTGCCAGCGATGCGCTGGGACCAGCGGAAACCGATTTCATGGAAGTACAGATCGGCATGTTCCGGGCTAATATGGTGAAATACGCCAGCGACGGTGCGCCGCACTCTCGAGTTGAAGCCTTCGGCTGAATTGGCATGCACATCGCCGCGGACGTATTCCTGCTTCGAGTGCCGCACCGTCTCGTGCGTGACGAAATTATGCCCCAGAGCCACGAACGATTTCCACTCATCGCTGATCAGATGGGCGGTGCGCTGGACATCCTTTTCCAGCACGCGGGCGGTTTCGTTCGCCGATAAGTTCTTCACGACGGAGGCCCGCGCTGCGCCGGCCGGAGAGCCTGGGAGGTCGTCGGTTGGCCGCTGCACGACGGCAAGAACAGGGGTTTTCAACGTCTTGCGAAGCCCTTTGCGTCCCCGTCCAGGATCAGGACCGTCCACACCCTTCTTCGGTTCGCCTCCAACGTAGAAGCCATCGATCTCGACCGTGCCACCAAGCGCGTCACCTCGTACCATCATTAGTCTCAGGGCGTGGCCCAGTCGCCATGCCGTCGGCTGACTGATGCCCAGCGCCTCCGCCAGCCTTACCGAGGACAAACCCTTGTCGGATTGCAGGAGGATGAGCCACATTGCCTTCAGCCAGATGCCTAGCGGAAGCTTGGTGGAGTGCATGGGCGTTCGGGTGGTAACGGTAAACTGGAACCGGCAATCAGCACCCGAGCATTGGTAGAGACCAGGCCGTGCGCGGTGCCTGCCCGTATCACGGCCCGCAAGTGCTATCGAACGGGTGGATCCGCAGGCCGGGCAAGCTCGGCCCTCTGGCCAGATCATCGCCTCGAGTAGGCGCCGACAGCGCTCCTCATCTGCGAACGCTATGACCATGTCGTCCACCGTTTGGATCGATGAAAGGATCAGATGCACCGTTTCGGACATTGCCATCTCCCGGATATTCTATCCCTCTGCGGATCGCATCAAAACCCAGGCAACGCAACATCTCGCTGTCTTTCGTTGATAAACGCCGCGTGCAGATACGTCACTTTCGTGCAGCGACACAAAGCAGCATCGACCAGACTTTGAAGGGATGCGAGACGTGTTCTTCGCAATTCCACGTGAGGAATGGCGGATTGACGCATACATCGACAAAATCAAAAATCGGACATCCGATTGGGATGATGATCTTGAACGACTTTAGGGCTCGCTGCTTGGCTACGAAGACTGGCAAATGATTGGTGGATCGAGCAGCGTGTAAAACGTCGGAACGCCGCAACCTGACAGCGGCCTTCACCGGATGGCTACCCGAGTGGTCCAGTTGCTGACAGATTACGGTGCTGCCATATAAATCAAGTGGGATTGGGGCTTCTGAAATCGTCTACCACAGCCGTGGTATGACCACGACGGTAGAGTCCTCTATCCATTGTGGAGAGAAACATATCGGTCGAACAAGGAGCGAGCATTGTTCAAGCGCATCATTTCTTGTGTTACTTTACTTGTGCTGCTTGACGCTGCTGTCGCTCAAGGGAAAGACAATAAGCCTAATTCGACTCTCGCGCCTTCGCGGCCAACGATTGCGCTAAGTCACCCGACCAAGCGGCCAGAGATTAATCTTGAGTGCGAATTTGTCTCGGAAAATCCTCATCACTGGGGTTCTGCCGGCGATAGGACTACTTGGCACCCCGCACATCGAGAGGGCATTAGGATATGGCTTAGCCCATCCACAAAGAAAGCGGAGGTCACCGGCGTCACCGGTGAGCTTCCGCTTGTGGAGTGGGAATATTCATACCAAATCATCTTTCATGGTCACGATGTAAATACCGTTATTATTGTAGATAGGAGGACCCTTGAGGTAATTTATGGACAAATGAAAGAAGGTGACGATGAATTGTGGGGCGATAGTAATTATATATGTAAAAAAGTCATGGAGGATGTTAGAGAAAAGAATCATATTTGATAATAAATTTTTAATATTATAGGGGTCGGTTCCGGCTGAGGGCGAAATGACATCCTAAGCTGAATGGCAATGTCTTGGGCGGACCGGCGGGTTTCGGTGATGCAGGTGGGGATAGCTGCCATCAACCTCGATCACCGGCTTTGCCGAAAAGGACGCAGACCGTGCCAGAATTAATCGCCCAAAAGCACATGGACATTCTCCGCCTGTTTAGATAAGCCAAATCTTACTTCGCCGCGCCCGAGCGCGGCCGGACAATTTCCTTACCGCAGATCAATCAGCGCAGTCGTCATGGCATGTGCATTCCAAGCCTGCGGCATGGGAACCCAACATGAAGAAAATTACTCTTCGCGCTGATTGCGCGAACTGCGTTGCGCTTTGCTGCATGGCGCTCGCCTTCGACCGCGCAAGCCTCTTCGCAATCGACAAAGCCGCCGGCCAAGCATGTCCTCACCTCGACAAATGTGGCGCGTGCACTATTCACCACGAACGTGTCGAGCGCGGGTTTGCGGGATGCACCACTTTTGATTGCTTGGGGGCCGGACAGCGGGTGACAGAGCTTTTCTCTAAGGGCGACTGGAGAAAAGACAATTCGCTTATCGATCCAATGTCTCGGCATTCGGGTACTTGCTACACGCGCACGAATATCTCCTCCTTCTCGATACAGCGAAGAACCTCGATATTTCTCCGTTCAAGCGGAATATACTCAGGAAACTACGCGCCGATCTAGAAGCCGCCGAGGTCGACGGTGATGCAATCGTGGCCGTGAAAAGTCGAATCGACACATTCCTAAAGAGCCTGAGAGGCTATGTCCGATAGGGGATGGCGGCATTCTCTTGATGGCGATCCTAGTATGAATGTTCGGTTCGGGATCGCTGTGCGGCCCGATGAAGGGCCGACATTGGGCGATTCCTGCCGATGTCGCGGCGAACCGGGTGCTCCCCAAGGCAACGCTCTCATCGTAGCTGGCGCGGTTCGCGTACCTCGTCGGCATCCTGGGTAGCTTCGTGAACCTCCTCGCGGATGATCTTCGTGGTGATCTCGTCGAGATGAGCCGTGAGGGCGCTGCTCAGTTCCTCAAACTCCGGCCAAAGCGTCATCTGGACGAAGCTGGCCGGGGCGCGGATAATGACGGTCTGACGGTGCATCCGCGTGTAGCGAAACGGCTTGATGCCGTATCGACGGCATAGCGCGATGAAAAGCTGACGGGACCAGGGATCGGGAATCGAGAATTTGAACTCCTCGGTCCGTTCCTGCTTGCTGGCGTTTTCGAACTTGCCCCTGATGCGCTCCGCTGCGGCGCCAGCGGCCGACTTCTCGCCGTCAGTCTTTGCGCCGGCATAGAGCGCTTCGATCTTGCGCAGCTTCTCGCGGAGTTGGTCTTCGGCCAGCATGGATATCAATGCACCGTCGGCTTCTCGGTGAGAATACCATCGATCATCTGACGACGCGCGCGGGCGCAGGACAGCACGGCCTCATGGATCTCTGTCTCCATGATCCGGGTCAACTCGCGCAAATGCCTGAAGGTCGTGTCGAGCTGCGTCCGGTCATCGGCATGTGGATCGCGCGACACCAGTTCGCAAATGCCCGCCATCATCGCGCGCATCTCGGCAAGACGGCCGATGGCGTCGTGCGCCCGCTCGGGAAGATCTATGATCTCCTCGCCGTTGAAGAGTCCTTCGATAAACCCGTCCAGTTCCTGGAGACGAACGAGGCCATATCGGCCCAGATCGGCCGCGGTCGATTCCGTGGCCATGCGGGTCAACCGGAATGGCTGGCTGCGCTTCTGATGCCGGGTCAGGTCGTTCCAGAGCCCCTGCACGAGAGCGTCGAGCAGTTCGTTGACTTCCTCGATGCTGTCGAAGGGCGGCAGTTCGCCACCCCAAAGGGTCTTGATGATCTGGAGCGGCGAGGCCGAAATCGCGGGTGTTGCGATATTGCCCAGGAAGCGCGCGCGCACCTCATGATACGGCACGGGGCACTCATACTTCTCCAGCAAAGCCTGAGCAGTCTTGTTGCTCGGCGCCGTGTTCGCCTTCTTCATATCGTCCCGTCCGCAACGAACATCGTGATCGTCATGCCGCAATCGGCAACGACAGGCCGACGATAATATTGCGGTCGGGGCGCCCGCAAGGTCGGATCGTGCTTCCATAGCAAGGAGCACGAAAATGCCGAACGATCTGCAATCCCTGTTCGACCGACATATCGACACGTTCATGGACCGGCTGACTGCCGAAAATTACAAGCCGCGAACGACGAAGACCTATCGTATCCTGCTGAACCGCTTGGTATCCTTGATCGAAGCGGCTGGAATATCGCCGTCGGATCTGACGATGGAACAGGCGGCCGAGTTGGTTCGCAGTGACGAGCGCAAGCGGCGCGAACCCAACAAGTGCCGGAATATCGCGCGGCGCTTCGTGGCCCATCTGATCGCCAGCGGCGTGACGCCAGCCCCGGTCGCAACACCGGAGCAGATCGCCCGTGCTGCGTTGCGCATCGACTATGAAGAGTATCTGGTTCGGCAACGGGGGCTAAGTCCGCGCACGATCTATCATTCCTGGCGCTTCGCCGACCGGTTCCTCGACCACCGGTTCGGCGGCCGCGAAACCGATCTCGTAGCGATCAGCGCGGGCGATGCGGTATCCTTCCTTCAGCATCTGCTTGGAAGAAAAGGCCCTTATCGCGACAAGACCGCCGCCACCCACCTGCGCACCTTTTTTCAATATCTGTTCCAGCGCGGCGTCACGGAAACCAACCTTGCCCTGTGCGTGCCGACTGTTGCCCAGCGATGGGATGCGAGGCTCCCACGCTTCCTGTCGCCTGAGCAGATCGAAGTCCTGCTCGCATGGGTTCGCGACAATCCGAAACATGGACTGCGCGATCATGCGATGCTGCTGATGATGGCGCGGCTCGGGCTGCGGGCACCGGAGGTGATCGCCATCCAGCTTGACGATATCGACTGGCGCGCCGGTGAGTTGCTCGTCCGGGGCAAGGGCCAGCGGCATGATCGCCTGCCTGTTCCGCCGGATGTCGGAGAAGCGATCGCAGCCTATATCCGTCAGGAGCGCGTATCGGGATCACGGACGCTGTTCGTCTCGTTGAGGGCGCCAAATGGCCCCTTCAAGGATGGGCAGGTCATCAACACCATATTGCAGGATGCCTTCGCCGCGACCGGCGTCACGCCGCGCGGCCCGTATGTAGGATCGCACGTCCTTCGCCATAGCCTGGCGACGAACATGGTGCGCAACGGCGCGTCCCTTGCGGAGATCGGCGACATGTTGCGCCACAGGTCGCGCGCTTCGACGATGATTTATGCGAAGCTGGATACCGACGGCCTGCGTTCGATCGCAAGACCGTGGCCGGTAGCGGGAGAGGCACAATGAGTCTCGCTCATGAACTCGACCGCTATCTCAGCGTCAGGCGCAGCCTGGGATATGACTTGGCCACAGCCGAAAGGGCGCTGCGCCGCTTCGTGCAATATGCCGATGAGCAGGGCGTCAATCATATCACAACCGACCTGTTCCTGCGCTGGCAGAATGCGTTCGGCAACGCCAGGCGATCGACATGGGGCGCTCGCTTCATCATGGTACGCCTGTTCAGCCAGTGGCTCCACGGCATAGACGCTGCCCATGAAGTGCTTCCCCGTGGGCTGGTCCCTTACCGCTATTGCAGAACGCACCCCTATATCTTCACCCAGGCGCAGATCGCCGCCATCATCGAAGAAGCAGCGCAGTTGCCGTCTATCTATGGCATCCGCGGTCTGACCTGCTCGACCCTGTTCGGGTTGATCGCGGTGACTGGCATGCGGATCAACGAGGCGCTGAGCCTCGATACTGGCGACGTCGATCTCGATAACGGCCTCGTCCACATCCGCTGCGGCAAGCTGGGCAAGGAGCGCCTGCTCCCCGTCCACGACACCGCGGTCGAGCGGCTTCGCACCTATGTTGCCCGGAGGGACCGGTTGCTGGGGCGCCCATCGGTTCCGTTCTTCATCAAATGCGATGGAGGCCGGCTCGGGGATTGCGGCGCGCGCTACAACTTCGCGCATGTCTGCCAACGCATCGGTCTGCGCGAGCCACAGACCGAGCGGCGCCACGGTCGTGGTCCTCGTATCCACGATCTACGGCACAGCTTCGCCGCGCGAACGATGATCGACTGGTACAAGTCCGGCAAGGATCCTGCGCGCGAAATGATCAAGCTGAGTACGTGGCTTGGCCACGCCAAGCCGGATCACACCTACTGGTATATCGAGGCCGTCCCGGAACTTCTGGAGTTGGCGTCAGCCCGGATCACCGATCCTCAAGATCGAGAGCTATGCTCATGACCGGCATGACGTTCCCGGCGCTGCTCCAGCACTTCTTCACCGACCGGCTTTGCACGCAGATGGAGGCAAGCCGCCACACGATCGCGGGATACCGCGATACGTTCCGGCTTCTGGTCCGCTTTGCCGCCGCCCGCTCGGGGAAACCACCGACACGCCTCGGCATCACCGATCTTGATGCCGAGGTGATCGCCGACTTCCTCATCCATATCGAAACGGCGCGAGGAAATGGCGCACGAAGCCGCAACACTCGCCTTGCCGCCATCCGGTCCTTCTTCCGCTACGTCGCCATGAACGAGCCGGAGTGGCTGCTGCACTGCCAGAGAATCCTCGCACTGCCGGACAAGCGCTATGTGAAGAGAAGTGTCACGTTCCTCGATGGACCCGAGATCGCAGCGTTGCTGGCTGCGCCCGACCGTTCGACCTGGACCGGTCGACGTGACCACATCCTGCTGTTGGTTGCCCTGCAAACTGGCCTGCGCGCATCGGAACTGACCGGTCTGCGCCGCAGGGATGTTGTCCTCGGCACCGGGGCCCATATCCGCTGTCTGGGTAAAGGGCGAAAGGAACGTTGCACGCCGCTTCGTCGGGATACTGCCAAGGCCCTGCAGAACTGGTTGAAAGAATGGCGCAGTGACGATGATGGGCCGCTGTTCCCTTCCATCCGTGGCGATCCACTCTCGCGTGACGCCCTGGAACATCTGGTCCGCAAACACTGTCTGACCGCTGCGCGTTCCTGCCCTAGCCTGACCAGCAAGCGGGTAAGCCCGCACACCCTGCGCCACAGTACAGCGATGGAACTACTTCATCATGGCGTTGACCAGTCCGTCATTGCGCTCTGGCTCGGGCATGAATCCGTCGAAACCACGCAAATCTATATCCACGCTGACATGCGGCTGAAGGAAAAAGCTCTGGCCAGCGTTGCTGCTCCGGAGACCAAACCCGGCAGGTTCAGGCCTGACGACGAACTTCTCGCCTGGCTCGAGGCTCTCTGATTATGCCGACCCGCCGCATGGCTGATCGACGGAAATCCGCCGCTCAGAAAGGCCATGCGGCATAATCCGGCGCTCGGCATAATGGGTCTTATGCCGATATCGGCATAATTGCCACGCCACCGGCCATGCCTCGCGGCTTGGGCGTGATCTGACGAACACCTTCGGAAGTAAGGATTACGCGCGCGAGGAACTGGTGGCGGAGATGGGCTCCGCCTTCCTGTGCGCTGCGCTGGGGATCGTCCCGACCGTCCGCCATGCCGACTATATCGGGCCGTGGCTCGACGTCCTGCACGAAGACAACCGCGCGATCTTCCGCGCCGCCAGCATGGCCAGCAAGGCATCGGACTGGCTGTTGGCGCGCCATGCGGCAGCGCACGAAGCCGCCGAAGCAGCAAGGCTTGGGTCCCGCGACCCATAGCGGGGCCGACGACGCAGGCGGTCGTTCACCGCCGATCCCAGCCGGCCCGCCTTTTCCATCCCGAGCCTGGCGGACTGGCGCTCACATGAGGAGTACACACCATGGAACTTGCTTTCATTGCTCTCGACAAGCTGTCTATCAGCAAAGCCAACATGCGCTACGCCCGCAAGGCCCCCGACGTCTCGGATATCCTCCCGACCGTCCGGGCACGCGGTATCATCCAGCCGATCCTGGTCCGTCCCCTGGCAGGGGCCGGGTGCGCGGGCGAGGCCCCCAGCAGCCGCGACGGCCAATACGAGATTGTCGCCGGGTGCCGCCGCTTCCACGCCGCCAAGCTGGTCGCGGCGGAACGGCGCGCGGCCCATGCCGACCGGGGCGAACCCGACCCCGAAGCCGCAGCGATGCCGTGCGCCATCCTCGAAGACGCTGACGATGCCGCGGCCGTCGAGGCCTCGCTTATCGAGAACGTCGCCCGGCTCGATCCCGATGAGGTGGCGCGCTGGGAATGCTTCATCCGGTTGGTGAAACAAGGGCGCAGCCTCGATCAGATCGCGCAGACGTTTGGCCTCACCGACCTGGCGGTCAAGCGCATTCTCGCGCTCGGCAATCTCCTGCCGCGCATCCGCGATATGTACCGGCGCGACCAAATCGATGCCGCGACCGTCCGTCATTTGACCCTGGCATCCAAGCACCAGCAAAAGGCCTGGCTTGCGTTGTACGATGACCCCGAGGCCTACGTGCCGCGCGGCTTCCAGCTCAAATCATGGCTGTTTGCCGGGCCGTCCGTTCTGGTACGCCATGCCGTGTTCGAGGTCGCCGATAGCGGGCTGGCCGTGGTCACTGACTTGTTCGGGAACGATCCCTTCTTTGCCGATAGCGAGGCCTTCTGGCTGTTGCAGAATGCCGCCATCGCGGCGAAACAGGCCTCCTTCGTCGAAGCGGGCTGGGCCGATGCGGTCGTGCTGGGACCCGACTGCCATTTCCATGCCTGGGAGTACGAGAAGGTCGCCAAGCGCCAAGGTGGCCGGGTCTATCTCGACGTGCACGGCAACGGCGAAGTGGTCGTTCACGAAGGCTATCTTAGCCGTACGCAGGCCGCGCGGCTTGGCCGCAGCACGGCGGCGGACGGAACGGACGTTGCAGCCATACAGCCGGTTCGGCCCGAGTTGACCGCGATCACCCAGACTTATCTCGACTTGCACCGCCATGCCGCCGTCCGGGCGGCTCTGCTGGACCGACCCGCCATCGCCTTGCGCCTGATGGTCGCGCACGCGCTTGCTGGTTCCGCGCTGTGGCGCGTCGCGCCAGAGCCGCAGACCGTGCGCAGCGATTCGATCAAGACCAGCCTTGACGCGTGCCGGGGTGAGGCCGTGTTCGCTGAACGGCGGCGCGCCGTGCTGGCGCTTCTTCAACTACCCGAGGACGACCCGTTTCTCGTTCGCGGCAGCGGCTATGGCATCGCGGGGGTGGGCCTGGCTGGCGAGGGACGGGCGCTTTGTCCCTTGTTCGCCCGGCTCGTCGAGCTTTCGGATGCGCAGGTTATGGACGTGCTGACCCTTGTCATGGGCGAGACGCTGGCAGCCGGCAGTCCCGCGATCGACGCGGTCGCTCCGCACATCGGGGTGGCGATGGCCGACTGGTGGCAGGCAGACGACGCCTTCCTCGAAACGCTGCGCGACCGCGAGGTCTTGCTGGCCATGGTCGCCGAAGTGGCCGGGCCGCCGGTCGCCGCTGCCAACGCCCGTGAGAAATGCAAGACGCTCAAGGGCATCATCCGCGATCACCTCGCCGGAACCGGCGGGCGCACCCAATGCGAGGGGTGGGTGCCGCGCTGGATGGCGTTCCCGCCTTCGGCCTATACCGCGCGCGGCGGGGTCGCGACGGTGGCGGCCCACGCTCGCGCCACCGCCCGTTGCGAGCCGGAAGCCGAAGACCTCGCCGACGCCTCCGGCCCTGATTGCGACGCGGAGCGCGAACGGGCCGCAGGGCACGAACCCAGCAAGGAAAGGCGTGAGGCCATCGATCCCGATCATGACCGGGGAACTGCGCGCGAACCGGGCGGCGAATCGAGCCCCGCCGCCGCCGCCGCCGCACCGGCTCTGGCGGCATGATGGAGCGACCGGAGCCGCGATCTGAGGCTCCGGTCGACTTTTCGAGGCTGGAATTCTGCGGTGCGCCCGCACCCTTTGGGGCGCGGGCGCGCATAGCCCGTACCAGACGGCCATTGCTCGGGACGGTGGCGGCTGGCAGGGCGTCGGTCGAGGGGAAACACGGCTATGACGGCGCTTCATAATATCGAACAGCTCCTGGCACGGCTTGCTCCCGGGCCGATCTGCGACGACCGCATGGCCCGGACACTCGGACGTTCGCCGCGTAAAAATGTCGATCATGCCGCCTGCGAAATGCTGGGCCGCGACGGTTTCGAACGTCGTAAGGACACCGGCAGCTTGTGCGCCGAAATTCGCCTCGTCACCCGTCAGCGCTAAGGCGCCAAAACCAAACCCCAGGACCAACCCCCTCTATGCCGATACCCTTTTTGGCGGTGGCCGCAGCGGCGGCTTGCATCGCCTCGGTCCACGATGGCGACACGGTCCGCTTGTGCTCGGGCGAGCGCATTCGCCTTGTCGGCATCGACGCGCCGGAACGTCCCGGCTCGCCACGCTGTACGTCGGCGTCGCGCCGCCGGTTGGCCCGGTCTCGCAATCCCGCCTGGTGCGACTATCGGCGCGGGGAGGCGAGCCGGGTATCGCTGCAGGCTTTGCTCGCCCGCGGCGGCGTGACCATCGTGCGGACCGGGACCGACCGATATGGCCGCACGCTCGCAAGATTGTCCGTGAACGGGCAAGACGCCGGCGCGTACCAAATCCAGCGCGGCTACGCGCGAATCTGGCGGTGAGGCACACCCACGCACGGGTAAGCCCAGGCCGATCCGACGCGGGGTGGCGCTCTGTGGAATCCGCCAGTGCGTCCAATCCTGGCGCGGATATCGTCGGCCTGAACGGCAGCGCGGACCGGGGATGGCAACGGACGATGCCCGAATTTGGGCTCAGCAGGCTGGCGGCGGATGGGTGCGGCGGTATCGAGACAACGCATTGCCAGCCGGTCCCGATTTCGACACCGGACATGGCCCGGTGGGCGTTGGCGCAGTTCTCTTTCGCGGGTCGGACAGGGATGGGCATACGGTGATGGCGCAACCGATCAGGCTACGAAGCCGGCCCTGGCGCACGCCGGTCCGTGCACAATCCGACTGCCCCCTTTGTTCCCTGGCTGACGATGTCGTCCGAGCCATTGCCGGGTTCGCGGGCACCGGCCTGGGACGGTCGCGATCTCGCGCAAACCATCGGGTCCGGCGTATTTCCCCGCCCGCTAAAGCGGGCTCCTCGCGGTCGCTGCGCTGCAAATAAGCCGGCCCGCTCCGGTCCTTCGCTGGCGCTGCGGCCTGACGGTTCGCGAGCCCGCTGTGACCGTCCCCTGGCGTGCCCATCGCCCGGGAATGGGTCTCGGGGCGAGCACATCAGGAGACGAAAAATGGCTGCAATCGGATATGTCACGCGCGAGGGCAACGGCTTCAAGGGCCAGCTTCGCACCCTCTCGATCCGCGCCGAGATCGAGATCACGCCCAACCCCCGCAAGAGCGCCGGCACCCAGCCCGACTACCGGGTGACCTCAGGCGGCGTCGAGGTCGGGGCCGGATGGCTGCGCCGCAGCGAAACTTCGGGCAACGACTACGTGTCGCTTAGCCTCGCAGCGCCCGAATTCGGCCCCCGGCGGCTCTACGCCAACCTCGGACGGGCCGCCGGTCAAGACGACGAAGACAGCTTCGCCATCATCTGGAACCCGGTCGATTGACGGCCAGCCCACCCCGCGCCGGATCGGCGCGGGGTTATCCTGCGGGCCGCAGGCCAAGTTGCGGTTGCCCCGGTCTCGAACTTGGCTAGAATCGGACGATCATGAAGACCGATCTCGATCATCTACCCGAAGAAAAGCGGTGCGAGCTCAAGCGCGTGGTGGCGATTATTTTCGCCGAATTCGAGGATGTGCTGGCGCTCGCGACCCAGGGCTGGAAGCGCCAGGGGCGGATCATGAAAGTGATCCTCTACGGCTCGCACGCGCGCGGCGACTGGGTCGCCGATCCCGTTGGCGGGTACTATTCGGATTACGATATCCTCGTGGTCGTCAACGACGAGCGGCTAGCCGACGAGGCGGAGTACTGGGGCAAGACCAAGGACCATCTGCTGCGCGAATACGACATCGCCAAGCGCTTGTCGGCGCCGGTCGGTCTGGCCATCCACTCGATGGCGGACATGAATTTCCAGCTTTCGCGCGGACGCCCGTTTTTCGTCGATGTCGTGCGCGAGGGCATCGTGTTGTACGAGCTGGGAACCCAGCCTTTCGAACCGCCCAAGCCGCTCGATACGGGGTTGGCGCACATCGAGGCCGAGCACCATTTCAAGCAGTGGTTCGCGAGTGGATCGGAGTTTCTCGGCCTTGCAAAGTACGCGATGACGCAAGGCTGGAACAATCGCGCCGCGTTCAATCTTCACCAAGCTACTGAGCATTTCTATCACGCCACGCTTCTGGTTTTGAAGCTCTATGCGCCCAAGTCGCACAACCTCAATTTTCTGCGCGGGCGAGCCGAGGATGTCGCGCGTGACCTGATCCCGATCTGGCCCCGCGACACCAAGTTCGCTCGCCGTTGCTTTGAGCTTCTGCAGCAGGCCTACGTCAAGGCACGCTACTCGCCGCATTACATAATCCGTGACGTCGAACTGGAGTGGCTGCTCCAGCGCGTCGAACTGATGCAGGCCGAGGTCAAGGCGATCTGCGACCAGCGACTGGGCGGGGTAGCGTAGATCATTTGATCGAACGGACGTGGCTATGCGTCGCTCGTTGATCCAGATTTGCCCCGCCGTCCGTTCAATTTGCCGTCGATATAATCACCCCTGATCGCCGAAATCTGCTGGGGGGTCGAATTCGCCTATAGCCGAATCCGACCCTGCCGGGGGCATGGTCATGCCCGCATTCTTCTGCCCGGGGACAAGTGCACGTCCGCACCTGTCCCCGCGCAGAAGGACTATCTCATGAATGTAGATGACACGATAACCCGGGCCGCACGGGCACGCAAAGGCAGCCCGTTTTTGAACTCCGCGCAGGCTGCCTTCTATATCGGCCTGGCATTGAGCACCTTGCAGCAGATGCGGTCGAGAGGGGAAGGCCCCAGCTTTCGCCGCCACGGTCGTATTATCCGTTATCACATCGACGACTTGGACGAATGGTCCCGCACGAGAGGTCTGGCCTCCCCGAAAGGAGGCGCGGATGCGTAAGCCGCAGGCCTGCCCCGCGCCCATGCCGCTGCTGGATTGGGCCCCTCCGCTGGCGCGGCAACTGCGTCATGGGCGTCGACCCGTGTTCATCGCGGGGGGCATTGGCCTGGCGCTTATCGGCCTTGCCGCCAGTCTCGATTTCGCGATCCAACCAGCGCCTCGTATCGTTTGGAACGCCTCGGCAAGCGCCCCCATCGGTTTGTGGCGCATCCATCCGAACACGCGGTTGCGAACCGGCGACATGGTTCTGGCGAACACTCCTGAAACAGTCCGTCAGCTTGCCGCGCGCCGCCGGTACGTCCCCGCCAATGTGCCGTTGGTAAAGCGGATCGCCGCGCGCGATGGCGACGATGTCTGCGCCATCGGTCGCGAAATTTTCGTAAACGGCAGGCCGGTCGCCAAGCGGCTCAGCCATGATCGGGCCGGGCGATTACTTCCTGGGTGGCAGGGCTGCGAACTGCTGCACGATGGCCGGCTGCTCCTACTGATGGACGGCCCGGACTCGTTCGACGGGCGCTATTTTGGACCTATCGACGAGGATGCAGTCATCGGCAAGGCGACCCCGTTATGGCTGCGCTGATCCGCCTCGTCGCGGCGTTGCTGGCGCTCGCACTGACGCCGGGCAGTGCGAGCGCGCAGGAGACGAAGCCACCCCCCCGATCCAGCCCTTCGATCGAGCGCTGGCGGTCGATCATCGCGGAGGCTTCGCAGCGCTTTGGCGTGCCGCAGGCGTGGATCGCTGCCGTGATGAACGTCGAGAGCCGAGGCAATACCCATCTGGCTGGGCGTCCCATCGTCAGCCGGGCAGGGGCCATGGGCCTCATGCAACTAATGCCGGGCACATGGTTGGCGATGCGCCAAATCCATGGGCTTGGCACCGATCCGCATGCCCCCTACGACAACATCATGGCAGGCTCTGCCTATCTGCGCGCGATGTACGACCGCTTCGGATATCCAGGTCTCTTTGGCGCCTACAATGCCGGTCCCGCCCGCTATGCCGAGCACCTGCGCACCGGCAAACCGCTTCCCCCCGAAACGCGCGGGTATATCGATCAGCTCTCCGGCGCGCCTGCCGTCCAGTCCATCCCGCCCGTTATGGTGTCGGGAACGAGCCTGTTCTTTGCGCTTGGAACGGGGATGAATGCGCCCGCGCCGGGCGATGAAAATGCACGCGCGACCGCGATCATCGTGCCGCAAGGGCAAGCCTCGGAGCCCCCAAAGTGAAAGCCCAGCGCTACTCGGAGAGGAGAAAATCCGCTCAGTCATGCCCAGTATCCGGTGTGGATCGCGCCGCCTCAAGGACGACGGTCCCCCCAATTTCGCTAGCGCAAAATCGGCACCCCCGTCGCCGCTGCCGCGGCCGCTTTGCGGTCCTTGACCCGGCCCGATCCACGCCGGGCGCACTCTCCTGTCTTTTAGGATCAGGAGGTCAGGATGACACTTCAGCAGTATATCGACGAACTTCGGGCCGAACTGGAATGGAACGATGATCCAGCTGAAATCCGCCAAATCAAAGCCGAACTAAAGGCCGCGTTGGCCGCGTTGGATCATCGAAAGCGGGAGAGATGATGGGGCTTAGGGTGCGGCGTCGGGGGGCGCCGCACCGCCATAGTCGTGATCGGGAGGTAGCGGTCAGAAGCTGGAATTGGGATGAAAGACAGGGAAGGGCGGTAGGGCAAGATTAAAGCCTTGCCTCCACAGGAGGCGCGGATCGTCGTCTGCACACGGGTTTTGATGGAGCCATCGGATTGGGGCTGCCTCCGGTGATCGGCGAACCGTCGGGTTTGCGCCGCTCCTGATGGAGGCCCTTGAAGCTGCAAGCGGGCGGCCACCACTTCCGGGCTTTCCGAGGCGATGGGGAGTACCGGCATGAGCGAGGGCGACGACTTCGAGTTGTGGCTGGGCCGGATCGGCGCGCGCGACTGCAGCGTCGGCCAGACCCTCGCCCGCGCCCGGAAAGCTGGTGGCGTTACCACTGCCAAGGGGCGCCGGTTCACCGGCGCGGCGATCGGCCGGGGCGCGGGCGTCGGTCGAGTACTCGGAAGCCCGGCTCACCATGCCGGGCTGCACTCGCGCCGCGTCGTGGTGAAGGCGCGCATCGTCAAGCTGGGCAAGGGCATGGCCGCTGCCGCCCACCTTCGCTACCTGCAACGAGATGGCACTACCCGCGAGGGCGAACGCGGCACGCTCTACGGCCCCGAGGCCGATTGCGCCGACGGCAAAGCCTTCCTCGAACGCGGGTCCGGCGACCGCCACCAATTCCGCTTCATCGTCGCGCCGGAGGATGGCGCGCAGTACGACGACCTCAAGCCACTGGTCCGGCGGCTGATGACCCAGGTCGAACAGGACCTGGGAACGAAGCTCGACTGGGTTGCCGTCGATCACTTCAATACCGGCCATCCCCACAGCCACATCATGCTGCGCGGCGCCGATGCGCGCGGCAAGGACATTGTCATCGCCCGCGAGTACCTGACGCACGGCCTGCGTGCCCGTGGTGCCGAACTGGTCAACCTCGATCTTGGTCCCCGAACCGAACGCGAGATCATGGCGGCTCAGGATCGCGAGATCACCCAGGAGCGCTTCACCGGCATTGACCGGAAACTATTACGCGAGGCCGATGCCGAAAACCAGGTGACGCTGGTCGGCCGCCAGTCGCACGAGCACGCCCTGCGCATGGGGCGGTTGCGCACGCTCGAACGCCTGGGTCTGGCCAGCGAAGGGCGGGACGGACGCTGGACGCTCGATGCGCAGTTGGAGCCGACGCTACGGCGCCTGGGCGAGCGCGGCGACATCATCAGGACGCTCAACCGGACCTTGCGCGAAGCGGGCATCTTCCGCCCGCCGCAGGATCATGCGCTGTTTACACCGCAGGACGGCGAGGCAGGGCCGATCGTCGGGCGGGTCGTATCCTTGGGTCTGGCCGATGAGCATCGCGACCGGCGCTACATGATCGTCGATGGGCTCGATGGGCGCAGCCACTACGCCGACATCGGCGAAGATGACGGCCACCATCCCGTCGGCGCGATCGTCAAGGTGTCAGCCCGGCCGATCACGGTCCGGCCAGTCGACCGCACCGTTGCCGAGATCGCCGCCGCCAACGACGGGCGCTACAACATCGATATCCACCTGCGGCATGATCCCTTGGCGACCCACGACAAAGCCGAAGTTCATGTACGCCGGCTCGAGGCTATGCGCCGCTCTATCGGCAAGCCAGCTCGCGAGCGGGATGGGGCATGGATACCGGGGAGTGATCACCTGCGCACCGCCGAGGCCTACGAACGCCATCGCAGCGGCCGCAATCCCGTCGAGATCGAAACCCTGTCGCGCCGCTCGCTCGACCAGCTCGTATCCCATGACGGGGAGACCTGGCTCGACCGGCAACTGGCAAGCGCCGAACCCGAGCGCCTCGGCACCGGCTTCGGCGTCGATGCAAAAAGGGCCCTGCAGCAGCGGCGACAATGGCTCATCGAGCAGCAACTTGCCGAGGAGCAGGACGGGATCTTCCGCGTCCGCACCAACATGCTTTTGCGGCTACGCCAGCGCGAACTGGAGCGCACGATCTCCGGGATCGAGACCGAAACCGGACTCCGTCACCGTCCCGCCGAGGCAGGTCAGAGGATAGAGGGCATCTACCGTAAGGCGGTCGATGTGGGCGATCGGCGCTATGCGCTGATCGAGGAGAAAGCCCGCGAGTTCACGCTCGTACCCTGGCGGCCGGTGCTCGAACGGGCTGTTGGCAAGGAGGTGTCGGGGATCATGCGCGAGAGCGGCATCAACTGGACCATCGGCGGGCGTTCTCGCGGCCTTGGCCTGTGAGCGAACCGATCTGAAAACGGGCGTGGTGATACGGAACGGGGATTCGTGCCTTCACGCCTTGATGCGATGATCGGCGGCGAAGGAGCGAGAACCATGAAGACGTTCAAGACCCGTCACCAGTTCTACCTGCCCGATGCGCTGTCCCAAAAGCTCGACGCGCTGACCACCGCGCCGGGGGCATCCAAAACCGCGATCCTGACCGATGCCCTCAATGCCTGGCTCGAGCGCAAAGCGGGCAATGAACTCGACCAGCGCTTCGGTCCCCGGCTCGACCGGCTCAGCCGCACCGACGAGCGGCTCGAGCGCAAGGTCAATGCCCTGACCGAAATGCTCGGCGTGTTCGTCCAGCATCAGCTGACCCTGGTCGCGCATCAGCCGCCGTTCGATGCCGAGACCGGGCGGCTCGGGCACACCCGCTATCTTCGCTATCTCGATCTCGTCGAGCGGCGCCTCGGGCGGACGGTCGATCCCGACAAGGCCGAGCAGCTGCCCAAGGGAGATCAGGCATGAGCCTCGACCCTCACCCACAGGCCATTGCCGTGCGCATCAAGGATGCCTGTCGCATGACCAGCATCGGGCGGTCGAAGTTTTACGAGCTGATCGCCGCCGGCGAGATCAGGATCATCAAGATCGGAGCGATGACATTGATCCCTGTTGAAAGCATAAACGAGTTGATCGAGGACCGAACGCAGTGACGGACGATGGCTGCTTGGCGCCCCGTTGTCGTCATTCAGGGCGTCGAGAGTCGATCCTAGAGGCATCCATTCGTCCTGCGCCCACCAACAACCGGCGGAGCGACTGGGTTTGGGACTTTGTGTTCGGTCCGCTTCGGAGCGCGAAAACAGCAAACCGGCCATTCGGATCGCATCTATGTGACGGCCATATCCGCCGACAAAGCCGTCATTCAGGCGACCGCTCGGCTTCCCCAAAAGCGGCTCCTCGTCCATATATTCGCCTACGACGGCAACTGGGCCGGAAGTGGCCTGTCAACTTTCCGCATCGTCACGCGCAAAATATAAGGCGATCCGATCCGGGCGGTTCGGCTGGACTTACAGAGGTCTAGCGGTGAGGATGCCCCGCAATGAGGGGGTATTATGGGCGACAACACGGACGTACCGCGCGACATTCATTTGCTGACGACTGACGCTTTGCTCACCTACCTTATCGGTGGACGGGCTGTGGCGCTCAGCGGCGGCGAGCAAGTGGCATTGGAAACCGATGACTCCCGTGCGGTACTAGATTGGTATCGCCGTAACCGCGGCAAATGGGCCGGTAACCTCTCGGCTGCCGACACGGATGCGATCATTGATGTCATTGGCACCCCGCCGCCGACAATCGAGGCAGAAGCTGAAGGCGGCGGAGCACGGCCAAACAAGCTGCTTAAGTTGGTCAAGGTCGAGGCGCACCGCTTCGCTGGTCTTCACGCTTATGGTCGCCCCAATGCGCCGCCTGCATCTTTTGTGTTCGAGCCCCTCAAGCCTGTAACATTGCTGGAAGGCGTGAACGGCTCTGGCAAGACCTCGATTGTCAACGCGATCATCTGGTGTCTGACCGGTCACCTGATCCGCTCACAGCGCCCGCCAGAGGAAGGACCGCTGGACTTCGCTTGCGAGATTGCACGTGACGACGGCACGACCAGCACCCATCCTATGTCGGCAATCACGCCCCTGCCGCCGAAGTCCGTCGAGCTGCCGCCGGATGGCATTGCGATTCCTGCGGACAGCTGGGTGGAGCTAACGTTTGCCGATGCGGACGGCGCCACGCTGCCGCCGCTGCGGCGTAGTCAGAGCCGGTCGGCGCGCGGCAAACTCAACGAGGTAGCGCCCGACCTCGACGCTGTCGGCATCGATCCGATCGCGTGGCGGATCGCGACGACGATGCCGGCATTGCTCCCGTTCCTTTCGGTTGGTTCGGCGTCGCAGCTCGGTGAGGCCGTGGCGCGGCTGACAGGACTTGCAGACCTGGTGGACCTTGCCCGGCATGCCGGGAAGATGTCGACCCGCATTATCAAGAACATGACGCCCGAGATCGAGAAGCAGCGGAGCGAGATCACCGGGCGCTATCAAGAGGCGGCCTACGACCTCTCCGGTATCATCGTCGAGACGCCAACGATCGCATTCGAGGGCGACATGCCCACCGTTGACGAAGAGAAAAGCGCGGAACGCATCGCCGAGATCGGCGCTCATTTTGCCAGCATGAAGGCCACGGCGCTAAGCGAGGCGCAGAACGTGCTTGGACTTGGCTTCGATCCAGAGAATAAGAAGTCGCGTGACGACCTCGAAGCGAGCATCGCCCCGGCGATCGAACGGTTGCGGACCGCGGGTGAGCTGCCCTCGATCGCTCGCCTTTCTGCCCTCAAGTTAGACCCTGCTGAGATAGCCGATATCGTCGCGCTGTTGACGCAGGTTGAGGCGGAAGCCGCCACGCTCGCGCAGCTTGCCACGAATCCCCACCGCGCGCGTCGCGCGCAGCTCTACGCCAAGGTATCGGCGTGGATGCACGATCACTCGCACGTTGATGACGGTACCTGTCCAGTTTGCGTCGGCCAGCTGCATGGCGCATGCGATCCCGTCACGGGCGAACCTGTGGTCGATCATCTCGCCGAGGCGGCGCGTGACCGCCAAGTAATCGCGAGGACGATCGCCGACTGGGCGGCACATTGGGTCGGCCATCTGCTGCAGACCCTACCGCCGGTGATCGCAAAAGAAGCACGCGGCGACTTGCCCGCCGCCCCCGCGGCGCTGCTCCAGGCCGGGCTGGCCAACGAGCTGTTTGCCAGCGATCCGTTCCAAGGCGCGCTGGACGCGCTCCGTACTGATGCTGAGAAGCTGATCGACGAACAGCTTGCCGCGCTGCCTGCATTCACAGAACCCGCCCACCGCTCATTGCCCGTCGCCCTTGGGCATCCAGTAGCCGGCCTTCAACAGATGATCGAGCGTGTCGAACGTGCGCTGGCGTTCGCGGAGTGGCGCGATACGGCCGGTGAGGCGCTCAAGGCGTTTCTACAGGCGGTTAGGCGCGGCGAAGATGGTCATGCCGATGCGCCGCGTGCGATTGGACGTCGGCTAACGTCGCTGCTGCGGATCGTCGAGGGTGTCTCCCCGCTCAACGCGGCGATTGATCAGGTGCGGCGAATGGACGGCGTGCGTCTGGCTTATGCGGCGAAGAAAGAGCGCATCGGGGCTTGCGGGCGCGCCACCGCTGCGCTCGACGTACTTGTCCCACTCGGCGGGCTGGCGCAGACACAGGTCGACACGCTGCGCCGTAAGCTGCACAACCGTTCCGAACACTGGCGCCGCGCCATCTACCGAAACGCCACAACCTTCGCTCCGGACCTAACGGGCACCGACATGAACGCGCGCGGCGTGCTCGAGCTGAAAGTCGGCCGCGACGGCGTGACTGCACCGGCACAGCATATTTCCAATGCCTCGGCGCTCCGCGGAGCTTTGCTCGGCTTCTTCCTCGCCTTCCGCGAGCACGTCCTCGCCACGCGCGGCGGGCTGGTCCTGCTCATGCTGGACGATCCGCAGGAATTGCTCGACCACGACAACCGCCAGCGGCTCGCCCACGGACTCGCCGCTGTAGCTTCGGCGGAGGCGCAGTTATTCATTACCACCCATGATCGCCGGTTTGCCCGATCGCTCGTCGCCGAGAACCGCGCGGACGATCGCGTGCAGCATCTATCCGTTCATGCGGTGAACTTCGTTCATCCGACTCTGAGCTTGTCGCCTACGATAGAGGAAGTCGACCGGCGCCGGCACGCCTTCACTACTAATCTCGATTCGGCAATCGATGCGCAGAACTACGCGTCAGACCTGCGCGTATTCATCGAGGCACGCCTGGGCGACCTATTCGACGATCTGGCCGAACCGGCGCACGCCACCTCGACCCAGGCGCTCACGCTATTCTCGCTGCTCGACCGGTTGCGCGCACTCATCGCCACCGGCAGTGGAGAACTTTTTAGTAACCCGGTTCTGAAGCGTTTCGTCGACGACGCAGGTCTTGCCGATGGCGCGGCTCCGCGCCGCGTCCTGAACAAGGCGCATCATCAGGACCGGGCGTCGATCACCTACATGGACGTGAAGGACGTCGAACCGGCGTTCGTCCGCTTACGCACCGGTGTCGAGAAGGTCCACGAGCAGTTCCGGCTCCACCGTTGGCGCGAACCGCTTGCGTCGATCGACCGCAACGATAACGCCGTAGTGTCGTTGTCGGTCATGACGCGGCCGAGCTTTTCGGTGCCGATCTGCCCGGACATTGCCGCCTTCGCCGGCGCGATGCCAGCGGGCGGTTCCCAAGACACCGCGGGTGAGCATCTCGACGGGGAGTGGTTCGAGAACAAGTCGCTATTTTATGTTCGCGGCGAGACGCTCGGCTTCTCGATCCCGTCCGGCGCGATCGCCGTCGTCGAGGCAGAACCTTATCCCGGTCGTGACCGCAACCTCGTGATCGCCCGGCATAAAAGCAACGTGCTGGCGCGCCGGCTGATAAAGGCACCCGGCTCGCTAGGAATCTCGCTCGCGGCGCAGACGCCCGACCCGCGAAACCCTCACCCGACCATGACCTATGACGAGAGCAAGGTGCGCTTGTATCGCATTGTCGGCGCTATCTTTACCGAGATGCCCCCACCGCCGACCGGGGGCGGCGAGGCCACGCTGGTAGATGCCGCGCCTGAGTTGATGCGGATCGAGGTCGCCTATCGCGTCCGCGAGGACAGCGCGGTCCCGCTGGCGCTGCCCGGCCAAGTCATCCTAGGCGGCGCGGAATTAACTCCGAGCGACCTCAATGCTTGGGAGGGCAAACTTGTCGCGGTGACACTTGATGATGGAACCAGCATCTTCAAGCGGGTCGGCGCCCAGCTTTCCGGCGACCTTGCTCACCTTCGCCAGTTTGAGACGATCGGCGGTTTGGGTTCGTCTATGATTATAGCCACCGAGACAATTGACGACGGAGCAAGCACACCCGTCATGGCGTCGGCGCGCCGGGTGTTGGGCGTCCTCTACAATTGAAGGCTGCAAACAACTTTAGCGGGCAGTGCAGATGCTTGAACGACGAGGTTCCATAAGTAGTTAAGATCAAGCGCCCAGGGATTGAGTGATCGCTTTCAGGCACCCGAAAACACCAGTTTAATGGCAGTAATTGGGGCGCATTGCAGGCAGGCGGCTGTGGGGCAGAGTGCGGAAAGTTGTTTTACGCGCGCTTTGCGCTCGGTGGCTGTTTCGCAATTCTCTTCAGATTTGTATGGAAAGGCGAGCCGAAAACGTCTTCACGCATTGACGGCAAAGGAATCGCGCGCAGGCCTATGTGCGGCGCAATACGGGGAGGTTATTCGATGGTCGGCTTTGGCGAGGCGAAGGCGCTGCTGCGTCTCGCGACTGGAAACGCGCATGCTGAGTTCATGGATGGGCAATGGGAAGCGATCGACGCGATCGCCAACGAAAGACAGCGCGTCCTACTCGTGCAGCGGACCGGGTGGGGAAAGAGCATGGTCTATTTTTTGTCGACCCGCCTCCTCAGAGATGCTGGCGCCGGCACGACACTTATCATCTCCCCGCTCCTTGCGCTCATGCGCAACCAAATCGCCGCCGCTGAACGCCTCGGTCTAAGCGCTGCCACGATCAACAGCACGAATCCGGACGATTGGCAGGCAATCATGCAACTCGTGCGGGCGGATGAAGTCGATCTCTTGCTCATATCGCCAGAGCGACTTGAGAACCAGACGTTCCTTGACGAGTGCTTGTTGCCGATTGCGGACAGGATCGAGTTCGTGGTGATCGACGAGGCGCACTGCATCTCCGACTGGGGTCATGATTTCCGGCCAAGCTATCGGCGCATCAACCGCCTGTTGAGGCAACTGCCCGAAAATATCGCGGTCTTAGCGACCACCGCGACGGCCAATGACCGAGTGGTGGACGATGTCCTCGAACAGCTAGGGGACGACACCGTGCTTCAGCGTGGCCCGCTGATGCGACAATCTATCGCTCTCCAAACATTGAATCTTCCGGACCGGGCTTCACGTATGGCGTGGCTTGTTCAGGCGCTCCCAGAGATCGACGGAAGCGGAATCATCTATACCTCAACCATTCGCGACGCCACGTCGCTGACGGCCTGGTTGCAGGGGCGGGGGATCGTCGCGGAAGCCTATTATGGTAGCCTTGGGCAAGGCGACGCTACAGTTCGCGAGGGACTGGAAGAACAGTTGCTTAACAACGAGATCAAGGTGCTCGTGTCGACCAACGCGCTTGGCATGGGGTTCGACAAGCCAGATCTCTCATTCGTGATCCACTTCCAGGCGCCACAATCGATCGTTCATTACTATCAGCAAGTCGGCCGCGCTGGCCGTGGAATCTCGGATGCCTTCGGCATACTCATGTCTGGTGAGGAAGACGACGAAATCAACCGCTATTTCATCAATGGGGCATATCCGCGTGAGCGCGATATGGACGCAGTTATCGACCAGCTCGAAGAAGCGGACAACGGCCTGTCGGTCACAGAACTGCTCGAGACCGTCAACATGCGGCAAGGACAGCTTGAGAAAGTCTTGAAACTACTTGCCGTGCGAGAGCCACCGACAGTGCTCAAGGAGGGTTCGCGATGGTATCGCACAGCCAATCCGATCGCCGATGATCGTGACCACGTTCAGAATGTTGCGGCCCTAAGAGTTGCCGAATGGGAGAAGGTCCAGGAATACACCGCGAGCGACACTTGCCTCATGGAGTTCTTGGGCAACGAACTCGATGATCCGGCTGCAGCGGCCTGTGGACAATGCGAAGTCTGCGTGGGGGCTCCGCGGATAGACATTCAACTCGATCCACATATCGTGCGAGCGGCCCTGCGCTTCATCAAGCGCAGTGAAGTGCCGATTGAGCCCCGCAAGCAATGGAAATCAGGCGCCTTTCCGACTTATGGGTGGCAGGGCAACATCCCGGCAGCTTTGCGAAACGAGAAAGGGCGCGCGCTCGGCATCTGGCGAGATTCCGGATGGGGGCCGCTCATCGAAGAAGGGAAAGATGCCGGGCACTTTTCTGATGAGCTCGTCGAGGCCTGTGTCGAAATGCTTGCTCGATGGGAGCCAGATCCAGCGCCAACTTGGGTCACTTGTGTTCCCTCGCTCAGGTCCCCTGGTCTGGTACCCGATTTTACGCAAAGACTGGCCGAAGCTCTTGGACTTTCGTTTCGTCCCGCCATCGTCAAGGTTCAGGAGACAAAGCGCCAACGTAAGATGATGAATGCCTGGCAGCAGGCACACAACCTCGACGGCGCTTTCGACGCAGTTGAAGATGAGGTTGAGGAGGGGCCAGTGCTGCTGGTCGACGATGTCATTGATTCCGGCTGGTCGATGACTGTTGCCGGAGCCTTGCTGAGGGAAGCTGGCAGCGGTCCCGTTTTCCCATTGGCTCTAGCGCTTGCATCTGCGAACAACGCGGGATGACGATACCTGCTCTTTCGCCTGACACGCAAGCGACGACCCTACTTGTGGGTCGGTTTGGCAAGGGTGAGGCGAAACCACTAACGCGGGGCGAGTACAACAAGGTCGCGCAAACGCTGCATGCGCGAAAGCTCCGACCGTCCGACCTCTTTAAGGACGTGCCGGAGGAACTGCCGGTGGAGCGGAGTCGAATTGTTGAATTGATCGGACGAGGGACATCGTTGGCCCTAGCGGTGGAGCGCTGGGGCCAATTCGGGGTCAAGCTCGTTAGCCGCGCTGATCCCGATTATCCTGCGCGCTTCAGATCGCTCCTCAAGGGCGGTGGGGCACCGATCTTGTTTTACGCCGGCGACCTTGGACTGCTGGATGCTCCAACACTTGGCGTGGTTGGATCGCGGGATGCAACGGTTGCGGGCACTCATTTCGCCGCCCAACTTGGCAATCGCGCCGTCACGGAGAATGTGGTCATCGCGTCGGGAGATGCTCGCGGTATTGATCGAGCGGCGATGGACGCCGCGCTGGATTCAGGAGGGCGAGTGATCGGAATCCTCGCTGACTCGCTAGCAAAGAGCGTGCTCTCCCGGCGGTATCGGCAAGCGATTGGCGATCAGAGATTGCTTCTCATTTCGCATGTGGAGCCCGAAGCGCGCTTTTCGGCGTATCAGGCGATGGAACGTAATCGCTACATCTATACCGCGAGCGATGCGGTCATCGTTTCCGACAGCGACGTTAAGGGCGGCACGTGGAGCGGCGCGATCGAAAACCAAAAGCACGGCTGGACACCGGCTTACGCTCGTGTCGGGTCGGATGTGAGGGAAGGCAACGCCGCGCTTGTGCAACACGGCCTTGCTCCAATTGGCGAAGACTGGTTCGAAAGTGGGGAGACGTTGCGATCTTTGTTTCACAAGCATATTCCCTCACCACAGACGCTTCCGCTATTCGAGGATCAGGTCGAAGTTTCAGTGAGTGCAACCGGTCAGGGCAGCGGTGACGAACTGTTCCTGCTGTTTCTGAGTCTTCTCGAACCGGCACTGGAGACTGCGCAGGATACCGCTTCGATTATCCAACGGTTCTCTCTTGAACGAGATCAGGCCACCGCATGGCTGAACCGCGCGACGCAACTTGGCAAAATCAAGGCCCGTCCTGCAGGGGTTTGGCAATGGGTAGTTGCGTAACCCGCACCATAGGCATACCTGCTCCGTGCTATTCCGATCACGCGAGCGGAACCAAGCTCCGCCCGAGATCGTCATGGCTCAGGCCTGCGGCAACTGGGGCCCTCCGGGGCTGATCCAATGCTGAGGAATCAGCCAGTCGCTATCATTGCGCCAGGTTTCGATGCCGCTGACGTTTTCTAGTTCACCCCAAGCGTTCTGGTCCGCATGGTCGAGCACGATAATCTGAAGCGCACCGCCGAGTTTTTCCTGCGCGCGCGCCAACGCGCGAAATATCTGCTTTGTGCTGTCGAGATCGTTGAGGCGCCGGCTACGCCGACTGCTGAGAGGCACCGATGCCACTTCGCCCTCGATTACCTGTTCGAACGTATCGCTAGGAAAATAAACCTGACTCGGCTGGTCGATCACGAGAAATGTCGGGACGGGATTAGCATTTCCGCGGCGAAGGAAAACGCTGTGAAGAGCAAGTAGGCAGGCGAGGTGATAAGCCATCCAGTTCTCGCCGCTGCCAATCTCCCATAGATAATCGGGCTTGTTCGCTTGCCCCCGGTCGAATCTAAGGCTCAATTCCTTCGTATCTAGGATCGGCAATCCATCGGCACCATCAATACCCAGATACTCGACGAAACGTCGGATGTAGGCGGTTATGCGTTTGGCAACCTCTGCCTCCCGCGCGGCTCGCTGGCTTGCGTTGAACTGCCTCTCAAGCTTCGTAATGCGTTTGGTCAGGTCGGCTACCTGCGCGGCAAGGCCACCGTCGCCCTCCACATCAGCTAGCATACGGAGGGCCTGTTCGGTGCTACCGATGAAGCGAAAGACAGCCTCAAGACTCTGGCTTGCATGGCGCTCCTTATCGGCTTCCCGTTCCAATTCGAGGCGCGTTCGTCGTACTGTCAGCAACTTCCGCTCTTGCTCCAGCAGGACTTTCTGGATGCTAGCGATTTCAGAGTCGACCATCGGAGCGGCTGAGGCCGTGCCCGCGCCAAGCTCTTCCAGCTCGCTGATCGGCTCCTCGAGCAACGCTAACTCGCGAAGCGCAGCGTCGGTCTGGGAACCGCACAAGGCGCATTGATCGTGGCTAAGGTGTGCCTGAAACCATCCGACCCCATGTACGGCGGCGCGCTGCTCCTCCAATACCTCGTTGAAATCACCCACGGAGTTGCGCAAGGCCTTCAGGCGCCGCAGGCGACGCTTGCCATCCGCGATCTCGCGGTCGAGTTGTTGTTCCTGAGTTTTGAGCGCCTCGAGGCGCTGAACTGCGGTGGAGATGCGTCCTGGCGCTTCGACGCTGCGGCCACCCGACTCGACAACCGTCCGCAGCATGCCGATTAGGTCGGCGATTGCCGAGGGAGGCTCCCCAGGCGGGATGAGGCTGAGTTCTTGCGCGCGATAAAAATTGCCGGTCGCGTTTGATTGCCAAGCATCGAGGCCATTGCGCCGCACCTTGAGTTCACCTTCAACCTTGCGCAGCTCATCCCGCAGCAGACTGAGCTCGTGAAAACGCGCGAGATCGGCATTTGTGATGGCACCGATCGCGAGGGGCAGCACATTGCGCAGCTTTTCGCGGTGATTGTGCGAATCCGCCTTGAAGAAAAGCGTATTGGGATTGGCCACAATGTGCTGTGGCAAAAAATTGAAACTTGCCATGTCTCGGAACGACGCGCGCTGGTTCCAACCCTTCTCCTGTTGCGGATCGAGGCGGAGATCGGATAGCCCGCTCAGCGTATCCATGAGAAGCTTGAAGCTATCGACATTGCCCGTGATCGATGGTTGGCGCGGCAGATCAGTTAGAGCGTCCTCACCGCGCTGTACCGACATGTCTCGAGAGACCGAACGCCCGTCGGGTTTTCGCCGCGCCACGCGCATTGGACCGGCGTCCGTTTCGATTTCGAGGCCATACCACGAGGCATAGTCGCGTATCTCATCAACCGGAATGTGACAGGTCTCGGCTCCGAACACATAGTCGATGATGCTGATTATGGAGGATTTGCCGGTGCCGCTCCAGCCCGTGATAACGCTGACCTTGTCAGTCTCGAAGCGGACCAGGCGGGGTTCGAGTTCAGGATTTTGCGGCCAGATGATCAGCCTTTTTATTTGCAATTTCATGGCTTAGAACTCGATCATCAGGTGCTTGGAAAGCAGCGATATTGGTTCGTTCGCAAAATAAGCCCCGAGACGACGGGCTGCGCCATAGATACGTGCGGCGTCGCCCTCAGCATTGCGAATGGCGGGAGGGAGCGCGACCCCGATGGCGCGGAAACTCGGGAATCCCGGTCCTCCCTCTCGCAGCAACAAGCCACTGGATATGCCGAGTTGGAGCGCCGCCAATGTCGCCGGAGCACGTGACTCAAGGCGCTGCTGGAGGCCAGCTATGATGTGCGGCTGGTCGGCGACCGCCTTCATGATGCCGCTATCGAAAAACATGCGATGCAACTTATCTACCGATGCCCGGTGATGAAGGATTGCCATTGCAATGTAGAAATGGGGCAGGATTGGTGGAGCACCCTTGGCATATTCACCAAACTGGGCTGCGAAATTCCAGAACGCCGCGGCGCCGAGCGCAGGATTGCGCAGTATCAGCTCCTCATGATCCTGCCGCATTAAGCTATCCGTCCTTTTGGTAGCTGGGATCCCACCACACCAAATCCTGATCGGCTAGACGATGATAGTGGCCCGCCGTCATGTACAGTTCGTCGCAGGCTTGGCCGCTAAGTGACTCATAATGATCGATGGTCGACCGCGCGAGAATATGTTTGCCTCGTAGCACATCGCTAGCTTCAGGAAGTTCCAACTTTACCCTCCTAACCACGCCGCGCCAGCGGGTGGTCAGGCGATCGCCGCGCGCTGACCATTCTCCATCGGGAATGTCGCCTTGGGCGGTCAGTCGATGCTTTTCGATGTTGAATTGCAAAAATTGGTCAATTGCCTCGAGGATGATGTCATCTTCGCTCTCGACGCGGCCGAGGTGGGCGACGAAGGGGCGCGCCTTCACGCGTTCACGATCGGCTTCTCCGGGCACTATCTCGCGGGACGGCCTCGGTAACAGCCGTTGCCGGACGAGCGCCTGTTCGGTTCTGCGACATTGCAAAACGCATGCCTTCCGATCGATTACTCCGACCTGGCCTGCTTGCCACAGTTCGCGGAGCAATCGGGTTAGCCAGCCAAGCAGACTGTCCAGAATGGTTTCGGAATGCACGCTTGGATCGATTGCAAAAGCACTTGTGAGTCTCGCTCGGCTTTCCGCGATTGAGTGACTTTCAACGATTTCGATTTTGGCAATGAGCGAGGCCAAGACGTCGTCAGAGCGGTTGAGCACATCGTCGATGATCTCTTGGATCTTTGATTTCGATTTCGGTCCGCTGCCGGATCGAAGAAGCGCCACTACCTCACCGGGGGTTAGGTCGCCCGTCATTCGCTTCTTGAGGGCAGACGCGATCGTATCACTCGAGGTCGTATTCGTCACCATCAAGTAACGAACACAGTCAGCGGAGTTGGAGCTTTCATGAATCTTAAGCCAGATCTGCAGCGTTCGCCACAGATTCTTGCTTCGGTTTCGCAGGATGTCACGTCCCGATTGAACGCTATTCTTGTCTTGCTCTACGAGTGTCACTTTGCCCGCACGCAATATCGCCACATCATCGGGATATTCCACGGCCACCATCGCATCGTCGTCAGCCGTGGCTAGGTGAAGCAGCGCACGTTCCAGCTGAAATATGTAGCCGGATAACTGCGGTGCCGCCGTTGAAGAGCGTTGTGCAGTCCCCACTATTTTAACCGCCTCCACCGCATACCTGCCCACCAACTTATTGGCTTAGTCTCTCGAAATAAAGGGTCATGCGAACTTCGCCTGACACTTGTCCCTAGATTCGGTTTTCAGCTTTTAGCTCGCTTCGCCCGCGGCCTTGGTCCCCGCCTGCAATGTCCGCCCGCAATTCAGCGGCGCCGGCTGGGGTCCAGGCGGGGGGCGACCGTTGCCAACTGGTTCGGAGCCTAGACGCGCAGCCGAATGAGTGCGGGCAGCTTCGTTGGCCCAGCGCAGGGTTTCCAGCCAATCTCCATCGTCAATTCACTGGCGGACAGGAACGGAAAGAAGGTTCGCTTTTCGCCTCTCGGCTAAAATTCAGAAAGTCCGCCATGTCCGACGAAGCCGACATGACGGTGCGACCATGCAAGGAGCTGGTCATGTCCGTTATCTGGATTCCGGAAACGGCCCGTAAGCGGCAAAGAAGGGTCGACATCTGAAGGGGAAGAACTGGGACAATCCTGCCGTTCCAAAGCGGTAGTTCGAACGGCAGCTCTCGCCAGAAGCGGACATTCAGCGGTTGCGTGACCGGCATCGCAGGTCGACAGAAGATTAGGCCGGGCGCGGACCGGTAGGTTTCAGCTGACCGAACCGGGAAAGCTGCCCCAGTCACCCACTGGCGGCGCACGACAGCCTCCGACCAATGCCGGCGGTTCTCGTCCACGCCTTTAGACGTCCGATTCGCCGATAGCTGTCAATCATCCCGATAAGATCGGCGATCGGAACACGCCGAATTGTTGATTGTCCACGCCGTTACTAGATAAGCGTCGGGTGACCTCGTCGGCGATGATCTCGACGCCGAAGCGCTCGATGTCCTCTTGGTCGGTCCAGCGGGTGCAGTGAATACGGCCGTCAAACGTGTCCAAGGGGTCGGAGGGGCAGAACCGCTTGGCACCTGACGGAGCGGCATGGCACAAAGGGCCATGGCTCCATTCTCCAGCTACTCGTTCGAGAAGTTCACGCTCGATGAGCTTCCGCTCCAGCGTGACACATGGATTATGGACGAGAATTACATCGAGGAATGGGAGGAGGTGTGGCTCAAGTCGATGGGCGGCGACGAGCACGCGTCCCCCTATGAGGTGGGCTACATCACTCGAGTTCATATCGCGAAAGTTACTTCTGCTGGCGCAGATATAAGTTGGTATCCTAACACTCACGACCGCTTCCACGAAGTGAAGACCTTCCTGCCCAGAGAGGCTTTCGTGGCGGCGGCACTCGCCTACCAATACGAAAAGCGCGTGAGCGTTTTTGTGAAAAGCGATTGGTTGCGGAAGCTGCACCTCCAATCCAATTCCATCTTCGCGATGATCGATGCCGTGGACATGACGGCAGCGATAAAGTCCGGCGCCATCTCACATGAAAAGGTAATTGCGCTCAGGGACCGACTGGATGAGTTCGCGGGCCGTCACCCAGATATATCGTTCATTTCCTTCGCTGACAGTCTCTTGATCAAGACGAACTGGACGGCGGGTATGGTCCATTCCGGCGTCACCTATAACTACCGCCCAGAGGCGCTGCTTTACCTGTTCCAAGAGCTACAGACGCTCTACCGCGACACGCTCGGCCTCGAAATCTACGGCGTGTTCGCGCAGGGAGCGAACGAGTATTACGACGACCCGCTTCTCCACATTTCCGCTTCAAAGAACCATATTTCGTTGAATAGCTTGGGTCTGCCGTTCGCCCAGATACAGATTATCGAGGGGACAGCGCGTTCGGCTATCCGCGCCGGAACGCATGGAAGGGTCGAAATCTACATGGACGAGGACTTGTTTCACTCGCTCCAATTCGAGGATTATGAAGCCAAAACGAGTTGGCCGAATGCATCATATAAGCAGAAACTGACCTCGGAACCCGGAAGCTACTATTTCGGAGACTGCGCGGATTTCGTGAAGTGCCTCCGCAAGCCCTAGCCTACCGCGGCAGTGTTCGGAGGTAGTCGACGCGGAATGGCATGAGGTTCAGTTCGTCCACGTCCTGCCCGATTAGGCTGTTACCGTTGGGCGGGCCATCCACGCGAACATACTGCCGCTTCTTGAGACCTTCGATAGCCTCCATGATTTCGTCCTCGGTCTTGCCCGCTATCACAGGCATTTCGATCGGCCGGCCGCGAGCAGCAGCCAGCATCCGCATGATCGCGTCCTGCGTTTGGCTCAGGGCCATGATGGGTCAGTCGGAAAGGCTGGAAGTGGGCGGCACGGAAACGGTGCGCGGCCACTGAAACACCAACTTCTCGTTCGTGTCCCTGACCTCGACGCGATCGGCCAATCCCATCTCCACGACCTCGCGGGCGTGATCCTTCACCGGGTCGAGCGGATAGTCCTTCCACATATCCACATCGCCTGTCGGACGGGCGTTCTTGAATCGGATGATCTGATAGTCCATTTGGGCCTCCTGAACCTTAACTTCATATAGGTAGCTGGTCGTCAGTTGCGAACCTGCCCAACGTCGTTTTACACTCGCGACCGAGGGGGAACGCGCGTCATGCTGTGGATCGAGACCGAGACCGACGAGGAAGTCGAACAGCGCGACGCCGCGATCTGGGATTTGACGTGGCAGGCGACGCCGAATGGCGGGCTACAGGGCAGCGTGCCCGGTCCCCGCGAGGAGGGCGGCGAGTTCTGGTATGAGACGCTGCAGAAGTCGAAAAGCGACCCCGAAGCGCGCTTCGCTATCGCCCAACGCCATCTGCCGTTGCCCGCGTCATGGGATGAAATGGCGGTCGCGCTGCGCGCCATGATCCGGGGCGATCGCAAGGAGGGACGCGATCCAGAAGCGCATCTGCGCGAGCTTTATCGCCTAGCCGCCATCTGGAGTTTCGCTGTCGAGAATGCTGCCGATCGCGGTCGCGGTTACGGCGTGCTCGAAATGACGCCCTATGCCCGCGTCGCCGCGCTCGACTATTCGTGGGACAAGATCGGCTGTGACGAACTGGTGCTGCTCAAGGTCACCGACCGAAAATGGATGCGGGAGGCTTGGGGCGAACCGACGACGCACACCACAGCGAAGCAACTCTACGCCGATTTCTACCTGCAGGAGGAAGCGCGCGTTTCACGCCAGAACGAGGCGAGGCGCGCACGGCAGCGGGCAAAGTGGGAAGCCGAGATTGATGCGGTTCTCGCCGAAGAAGGGGACGATGAAAAAGTTGCACAAGCTCCGCCTCCCGCACCAGCGCTTCCATCTCCGCAACCGAGTTGGTCGGAGCAATTGAGCCAAGCCGCCACGCCTAAGAAACAGGGCTTCTTCGCCAGGCTTTTTAGGCGATAGGAGAGATCAACATCGGCTGGTGGACACTTTCTTCACGTTGACTGCCTAAGTCCCAAGCTCGGTCGCCCGCTCCCTGCTGATCGAACGGCAGCTTTCAAGATCGACAGCGTTAGCTCGCAATGACCGGGATTAGGGCGCGTTGCTGCCAGGCGGCTTCACGCTGGGCGAATGGCAAGTTGTGTCAGAAGCTGCCGTTTAAACTCGACCCGCGAACGACTGGCTCTGGTCGCGACGCGCCAGGACCGGACGGTCTGCACGTAGGGACCGGGATTCGATCGCTGAGCGTCTCCTAAGGGTCGACTGCGGCACCCAACGAAAGAGAACGCGCAATATCGGGTTGCATCAAACGAGCGCACAGCCAATGATCCCGTGGTGCAAACGAACGATGGCCCAACAGACCCCGAGCTCATTCGCTTCCTGCGCGAGGAACTGGGCGGAGACGTCTCACCTGACGAAACAGCTTGGGAGCATGTCGGCCCTATCTGGTTGTGGCGCGGGGAAGGCAAGGACGGCCAGCCCTCATCGATGTCGTGGCATTTTCTGACGATCGACGGCGAGGTCGCCGAAGCCATCCGCGTAGCATCGTCTGACCACTCAGCGGCTTGGGGATCGGTCTACGTAGAGGCTGGCATCGGCAAAACGTGTTGGCGCACATCGGTCTTTCCGAGCAAGGCCATCCAAGGCTACATGCTGCCCATCAAGGCGAGCGTGAGAAAAGCAGAAAAGCTGGCCGAAGGCGACGTCATCAGGGTACGCATCACCCTATCCAAGAGACCATCACGCTAGAATATGAGCTCTCGGCCTGGGGGAAGTTAGTCCGCGCAGTTCTGATCAGCGTGGTGACAACTTCTCTAGACGGCTCCATCCTAGCGCTTTGCCGCTGGACAGTCGTCAAGCGAGAGAATGCCTTGTTTCGGCGTGATCTGAATTTGCCAACATTGCTCCAGAACGGCGCAAGTTGGTCGCGTTCTGCAGAAATAGCTGCCGGTCCGCACCTGGGAGCGAAATTGTGGCGCTGAGTGGCGGGGAAGGGTCGACACCGGAAGGCAAGGCCTGGGACTTTCTTGCCATTCGCGGTAACCGCTGTGGACGGCCACTTATGTCAGCAGCGGTCATAAGCGCGCTTCGATCTCATGAACCTATGTCGCCGTCGCCAAGCTCGGATTTCCATGAATGCAAGCGCAAATGTATGGGCAGACGTTGGGAGGCCGGCTGCACTGCGTTTGAAAGCGCATTGCAGCCGGCAGGACCACTCCCCCGATACCGGCAGCTTCTTGGGCTCGCGAAATACGGCAAAAGGCTACCCGGATCGTTAGAGCGGCGCGCCCTTAGTTTGCGACCCGAGGAAACGATCGACGTGATCCGCAAATATCCGATGATATTGGAAGAGCGACCCGTGTCCCGCGTCGGGCAGGACCATAAGCGTGGCATTGGGGATATTCTCTGCCAGCCAGTAGGAATTGCGCACCGGTATCATCTCGTCGGCGATTCCATTGATGACGAGCACAGGCTGGGCGATTCCGGCCAGTTCGGAAAAACGCTCGCCATGCGGCTGCTCCCACTCACGGAAGGACGCCATCTGCGCCTGAATTGCCTCCTGGTCCGAGGGTGGATCCCGGTCTTCACGCCTTTGCATCAGCCGCTCGATAAACGCGGCGCCCGCGTCCTGACTGGCCGCGCTTGGGGTGAAGAAGATCTTTTGGAGGATATCGTAACCCTTGAGTTCGGGATTGCTGAAATGCTGACCAAGGCTCGGCTTGTCGAGTTGCATGATCTCTTCACCACCCCGTGGGGCCGTGCCGACGAGAATGATTTTTCGGAAGATTGATGGGCGGTCCAGGACCATCTGCTGGGCAACCATCCCGCCTAACGAAAATCCCAGAACATCGACCTGATCAACAAGGCCGAGCCCGTCGAGAAATGCCAGCGCATGCGCTGCCATGCCCGCGACTGTTGCCGGGACGGTTCCGGATGAGCGACCGATTCCAGCGTTGTCAAAAAGGATGATTTCTCGCCGCTCGGCGATCGCGCCCGTTACCGCCGGGTCCCAGTTATCCAGCGTGCCCGTAAAATGCTGCAGGAACAAAAGCGGTGGTCCGTCGCCAGTTCCGAACCGCCGATAGGCGTAGGTTTCGCCGTTCGTTTCCAACAGGCGCGTCGGCGCGTCGGTGTTACTTTCTACCAATTTTGGCATCATGATTCTCCATTTTCCAACATGTTAAGGCCATTATGAATTTCTGCTCATGCCGCTGGCCGCTCAATGGCGATCGAGGTTGCTTCACCGCCACCGATGCACAGCGAAGCGATGCCTCGGGCGAGTCCTCGTTCCATCAATGCGTGGAGCAGGGTGACGATCAGGCGGGCGCCCGTCGCGCCGATGGGATGCCCCAACGCGCACGCGCCGCCGTTGACGTTCAGCTTGTCATAGTTAATCCCGAGTTCCGTCGCGGCTGCCATCGGCACGACCGCGAACGCCTCGTTGATCTCGAACAGATCGACGTCATCAACCGTCCAGCCAATGCGGTCGAGCAGCTTGCGAATGGAATCGATGGGCGCGAGCGTATACCAGGCCGGTTCACGCGAATGCGTGGCATGTCCCTTGATTTCGGCCAAGATCGGTAGACCTCGGCGATGAGCTTCCATCTGCCGCATGAGCACCAGTGCTGCCGCACCATCGGCATTCGCCGACGCGCTCGCCGCCGTGATCGTCCCGTCAGCCCGAAAGGCTGGTTTAAGCCCGGGGATTTTGTCGGGTGACACTTTCAGAGGGTGCTCGTCCTTCTCGACGCGGGCGAACCCGCCCTTCACCGGAACGTCAATAGGAACGGTCTCGCGCGCAAAAGCGCCCGTCTCAATCGCGGCACGCGCCCGGGTCAGACTCATCGTCGCATAGCGATCCTGATCGACGCGGCTAAAGTTGAATCTTTCCGCGACCACCTCGCCGAAGTCGCCCATTGGTCGACCGCGTTCGTAAGCGTCCTCTAAGCCATCGAAAATCATGTGATCGAACAGCTGCCCGTGGCCGACTCGGTAACCGCTTCGCGCCTTGTCGAGCAAATAGGGGGCGTTCGACATTGATTCCATTCCACCCGCAACGACGATCGATGCCGTTTCGGCGCGGATGAGATCGTGGGCGAGCATCGTCGCCTTCATCCCGGAACCGCACACCTTGTTGACCGTCGTGGCGCCGACAGTGTCGGGAAGGCCCGCAGCGCGCGCGGCTTGCCGCGCCGGGGCCTGGCCCTGCCCGGCAGGCAGAGCGCAACCCATCAGGACCTCGTCGATATCCGCCGGGTCAATCTTGGCGCGATTGACGGCCTCGCGGATCACCGCACTGCCAAGGGCTGACGCCTCCAGTACGGAGAGATCGCCCAGGAATCGACCCAGAGGGGTCCGGGCCGCAGCGACGATCACGATAGGATCATTGTATGACATTGACGCTCTCTTTGGATGCATCGCGGGTTGCCGGTGGTGAGGGGAGGCAACCGGCAGGTCTCGTCAGACCGTAAGCGGCTTGCCGTCGGCAGGCACTTGGTCGAACGCGGGCACAGCTTCGGGATGCGCCTCGCCGGCTTGTGGCCTGATCCTGAACCAGATCGCATAGAGCGCCGGCAGGAAGATCAGGGTGAGGATCGTGCCGCCAATGGTTCCACCGATCAGCGTGTAGGCGAGCGCCCCCCAGAAAACCGAAAAGGTCAGCGGAATGAACGCCAGCACTGCGGCAAGCGCGGTCAGCACCACAGGTCTGGCTCGCTGAACCGTTGCCTCCACGACCGCATGATAGGGGCTGTAACCGTCTTGCTCATTGGCATGGATCTGACCGATCAGGATCAGGGTGTTGCGCATGATGATGCCGGCCAGCGCGATCACACCCAGGATGGTGTTGAAGCCGAACGGCTGGTCGAAAAGCAGCAGGAACGGAACGACACCGACAAGGGCCAACGGTGCCGTGAGCAGAACCATTGCCATGGCCGACATCGAGCGAACTTGGAAGATGATCACCAGCATCATCAGCAGGAGCATGATCGGGAAGACAGCAGCGAGCGCGGCGTTAGCCTTGGCCGATTCCTCAAGCGCGCCGCCGGCCTCTATGGCATAACCCGCAGGCAGGCTCTCGACGAGAGGCTGCATGTCCTTGATGACTGCGGTGGCGACGTCGGGCGGCTGAAGGTCCTCGGCGATGTCGCCCTGGACGGTGATGGTGGTCAGGCGATCGCGGCGGTGCATGATCGGATTTTCCTCGCGAACCTCGATGCGTCCGATCTGGTCGAGCGGCACGCGCTGCCCGTTGGCCCCTTGAAGCGTGAAGGCGTGCAGCTTGTCGGGATCGAGACGGTCCGGCCCGGCCGAGCGCGCGACGATATCGACCTGCCGGATGTCCTCCCTAACCTGGGTGACGGGCACGCCGGTGAGCAAGAACTGGAGTTGTTCAGATGCATCGCGCGACGTCAGCCCGATCGCGTGGAGGCGGTCCTGGTCGAGAACGAAATGGATGGCGGGAACACGTTCGCCCCAGTCCGTATTGACCTGGCGCATTCCTTGATTGGCAAGCATGATGGCTCTGAGCTTTTCTGCGATTTCGCGTGTCTTGTCCTCATCGGGGCCAGATACGCGGAACGAGACGGGAAAGTGCGAGTAAGGACCGAACACCAGCTTGGTAAGCCGGACACGCGCCGCGGGTGCGAGGCCGTGCGCGGCAGCTTCACGGCCTCGGTGGATGAGTGCCTCACGGTCCTGCTCGCTGGCGGTCAGGATAATCACCTTTGCAAACGAAGGGTCAGGCAGTTCCGGCGCCATCGCCAGGTAGAAGCGCGGAGCGCCCTGGCCAATATAGCTGGTGACCAGTTTCGCCTCAGGCTGCTTCTTTAGCCATGTCTCGACAAGCGCCACTGCCTTGTCCGTCCCGTTGATGCTGGTGCCTTCAGGCATTTGCACCTCAAGCAGCACTTCGGGGCGATCAGAATTGGGGAAGAACTGCTGCTTGACGAAGCCGAGGCACAGGAAGGCGACGATGAAAATACCGATGACGCCGGTGACTACCTTTTTCTTGTTGGCGACCGCGCCCGCGATCAATCGACGCAGTTTTTGGTAATTGGGCGTGCCGTAGATTGCGGTGTGGCCGCCTTCGATCGGTTTGATGTTGGGTAGCAGCTTTACGCCAAGATACGGTGTGAACGCGCCCGCCACGAACCACGAGCAAAGCAGCGCGAACATCACCACCCAGAAGATGTTGCCGGCATATTCTCCCGCCGTTGACTGGGCGAAGCCCACCGGCATCAGGCCGATCGCGGTAACGAGCGCGCCTGCGAGGCGCGGAGCGGCGGTGGTCAACCAGGCGCGCCCTGAGGCACTGATGCGGTCGTGCCCTTCCTCCATGCTGACGACCATCGTCTCGATCACGATGATGGCGTCATCGACCAACAGCCCAAGCGCCAGAATGAGCGCGCCCAGCGTGATCCGATCGAAGTCTCGCCCGGTCATGAGCATGATAACGAACACCGCAGCCAGCGTGAGCGGCACAGCGGCGGCGACGACGATACCGACGCGCCCGCCAAGGCTCAGCAGGCTCACTGTGATCACCACGACGAGCGCCACGCAGAACTTCAGCATGAACTCGTTATAGGCTTCTTCGATGTTTACGGCCTGGTCGGTGACCTTGGTGAAGGTGGCCCCGGTCGGGAGCGCCTGCTGGATTTTGTCCGCTTCGCGCTTGAGATCCTCACCCAGCGTGAGCCCGTTGTAACGGTCCTTCATCACGATACCCAGGAGCAATGTCGGCTCCCCCTGGTTGCGGATCATGAAGGTTGCGGGATCTTCGTACCCGCGCCTAACCTCGGCGATATCCGAGAGCTTGAGCGTCTTGCCGTTGGCGACGATTGGCGTATCCCTGATCTTCTCGATATCGTCGAAACCGCCGTCGAGACGGACGGAGACGGATGGCCCCTTCGATTCAATCGATCCGCCGGGCGTGACGGCATTCTGCTCGTTCAGCGCCGTAAAGAGCTGGCGCGCCGAAATGCCGAGGCCGGCCAGCTTCTCGTAAGTAAACTCTACGAAGATCTTTTCTGGCCGCTCTCCAATGAGGTTGACCTTCTTGACACCCGGAACATGCAGGATTTCCTGGCGCAGGATCTCTGCCTGCCGGACAAGCTGGCGCTGCGGCACGCCGCTTGCCTTTAAGGCATAGAGCGCGAAAGTGACGTCGGAATATTCGTCATTGATGAATGGGCCATAGGTGCCACGCGGCAGCTTGGGTGCCTCGTCGCCAAGCTTCTTGCGTGCTTGGTAGAATTCCTCCTGCACCTCCTTCGGCGGCGTATTGTCCTTCAACGTGACCGTCGTGAACGCGAGGCCGGGCCGGGTGAAGGTTTCGGAGCGGTCATACCATTTGAGTTCCTGCATCCGCTTTTCAAGCGGCTCGGCGACCTGCTCCTGCATCTCCTGCGCGGTGGCCCCAGGCCAGACTGTGTAGAATGTCATCACCTTGATGGTGAAACTCGGGTCCTCCGCGCGACCCAACCGATTGAAGGCGAAGGCGCCCGCGATCACGATGATGGCGATCAGGAAAAGCGTGACCGAACGCTCACGAACCGCGAGCGCCGACAGATTGAAGCCGCTGCGGGGCTGGTTGGGGGTGTCAGCGTTCATCGCGCGGCAGCCAGCTTGGAGTTGGACAGCACCACCGTTTGCCCCTCATGCAACATGTGAGCGCCGAGCGCGACGAACCGCTCGGCCGGCGTGACGCCTTGGGATATCGTCGCAAACTCGTCACCTAGCGCCGTGATGACGACGGGTGACCAGTGGACTTTCATTGTCTTGCCCGAGGGAACGATCTTCCAAACTCCGGCGCCTTTGCCGTTGTCGAAGATCGCGCTTAGCGGAACCTTGCTGCCTTGGGCCGCGACGCTGGTGTCGGGCAACGAGATGCTGACCGTCGATCCCAGCGGGGCGTTCGCGGCCACCCCCTCGAGCACATATCGGGCGTTGAAAGTGCGAGTCTGCGGGTCGGCCGAGTCGGATAGCTGGCGCAGGCGCGCCGTCCCTTTCGTTCCGTCCCCATCATAGAGCGTCGCATTCGCAGCCGACCCGACGGTGGGGCGGATGGTCTCGGGCAGGTTTATTGTGGCTTCGCGCGGGCCCGAGTGCGCCAGGCGGACGACCGTTTGACCGGCGGCGACCACTTGCCCGGGTTCGGCGAGCGTTTCGACAACCACGCCGTCTGCATCGGCGACGATGACAGAGTAGCTAGCCTCGTTGCGCGCGACACCCGCCTGCGCGAGGGCGCCGGCAAGCTGGGCTCTGGCCGCATCGGCGTCAGCCCGCGCCTGATCGAAGCGGGACGCGGAAACCGCACCGGCGGTGACCAGATCACCGTAGCGCTGCGCATCAGCCGCTGTCTGACGCGCACGTGCTCTTGCGGCCTGCACCGCGTTTTCGGCCGCCGAGGCCCCATACGCATAGTCCGTACGATCAAGCCGCATCAACGGCTGACCACGGCGAACGACCTGACCGGTGTCGACCAACCGTTCGATGATCTTCCCCGGCACACGAAAACCAATGTCGCTTTGCACGCGCGCGGACACGATGCCCGAGAAGGTGCGCGCGGCCTCGCTCCGGTCCGTTAGCGAGGTCGCCTGGACAAGGGCGGGGCCGGTGCGCGGATCGGCGGGGGCACCTGAACAGGCCGACAGCGTGGCCGCGAGCGGAAGTAGCAATGTGGGCGATGTTCTGAATGGCAATCTCATGGGTTCCTCCCGCGGGAACTCATGAGTTGATGTCTAGAGACCGATTCGTCAACTGGTCACTAAGAATAAATTAGGGAGCAAGGCTCCGTAGCACTAGATTGACGACTTCGTTGGAACCGTCCGGGACAGACCGCAGATGCATCTGCAAGACTCGGGGGTCGGTGAAGGGGGTCATCGCAAAGAGTATGGCTCGAACCACTTCATCCAGCGGCGTTTTCCTCTCGAATTCGCCATTGTCCCTGCCTGCCTGGATGATCTGCTTTAGCGTCTTTTCGAGATGCATGAGATAGGCTTGCGACGATGCCCAGCGTTCGGCCGCGGAGATCGCGGCGACGTCGTATAAGCGCTCCTCGTCATATAGAAGTTGCACGCTCATTTCTGGTATCGTCTTGAGCATCCGCCTTAATTTCTCGATCGCCGTTGGTGCGGATTCGACCTCTGATTCGATCGCGGCGATGATCTGTCCGAGGCAATGCGAGCAAACGGCTTCGCCAATCTCCTGCTTTGAGCGAAAGAAGCGGTAGAAATAAGTTTTTGAGAATCCAACGGATTTCGCCAAGTCGGCGAGCGTTGTCTTCTCATATCCATATTGGCTGAAATGTTCGCTGGCAGCAGCCACGAGGCGTTCTCGCACACCTGCGTCCACCGGGGCATCCTGAATCCATCTGTCTTTCCGTATCATAGCTTCGATATAAGCCATCCATGCGGATTGACAACTGATGACCAAAACATACATTGGTCACAGCTTAATCTCGATGGAAATCACATGTGCAATCACCTCGCCTCCAGAGCCCTTCTACTCGCTGGCTTGCTCAGCGGTTGCGCCGTCGGTCCCGATTATCAACATCCCCGTCTCGCAGCACCAGCGGATTTCATGGGCCAGGCGCAGGTCGACGCGCGACCGTCAAACCGACCGGCCGAACTTGCCCGCTGGTGGGAAGGGTTCAACGACCCACTGCTCGTCAGCCTCATCGACGAGGCGCAGGAGCGCAATCTCGACATAGAGCAGGCGCTCGCTCGTGTCCGCCAGGCGAAGGCCGGCCTCAACGCTGCCACCGCCGCCCTCCTGCCGTCGGGATCGATCGCGGCCTCTGCTGGCTATATGCGAACCACCGAGAACGCTGGCGTCGGAGCACTTGCACACGCCCTCAATCAGCCGCGCGACTTTGAATCCTACGATGGCAATGTCGTTGCGGGTTGGGAGATCGATGTCTTCGGCGGGTTGCGCCGAGGCCATGAGGCGGCCGCTGCGGACTATCAGGCGTCCCAGGCCGGAGCGGTTGCAGCGCGCCTCGCCGTCGCGGCACAGGTCGCCGACATCTACATCACGATCCGCAGCCTACAGCAGCGTATTGAAATTGCCCGTGGGCAAGTCGACACCCAGGCGAAGCTTGTCGAGATGGTGAGCCTGCAATATCGCAAGGGCATCGCGGCTGAACTGCAACTCCGTCAAGCCGAGGGCGTATACGCTCAGGTTCGTGCAACCGTTCCTGTCCTTGAAAACGGCCTCGATGTTGCGATGAACGCTCTGGACGTGATCATGGGCTCCCAGCCAGGAACCCATAGGTTGAGCCTTGAGCCAGTGGCGCAGATACCTGTCGCACCTTCAATCGCCAGCGCAGGCGGCCCCGCCGAGTTGTTGCGCCGTCGCCCGGACCTGATCATCGCTGAGCGCAGGCTCGCCGCATCGAACGCGCGTATCGCGCAAGCAATCTCCGAATATTATCCGAAGTTTTCTTTGTCGGGCCTTCTGGGCACAGCAACGGGGCAAGGATCGAATTTTCTGTTCAGCGGCTCTGCCACGCAAGCGCAGGGCTTCCTCGGCCTCCGTTGGCGGCTGTTCGATTTCGGTCGCGTCGATGCAGAAATTAAGGCGGCGCGGGGTGCCAATGCAGAGGCGTTGGCGGCCTATAAGCTCTCAGTGCTGCGAGCATCAGAAGACGTCGAGAACGCGTTCTCGTCGCTCGTTAAGCGCGAAGCGCAGGAGCGTATCCTGGCCGATGGCGAAAAGTCACTATTGCGCGCGCGTGATGCATCGAACGCTGCGTACAAAGGCGGCGTGGTCAGTCTTATAGAGGTACTTGACGCCGATACGCGGTTGTTAGCGACGCGCGACGCACGGGCGCAGGCGCAAACAGAGTCGGCCCGCGCGGCGATCTCCTCGTTCCGTGCACTTGGTGGCGGGTGGGATGCTCCCCAGCAACTCGTCGCGCGGAACTGATCCCGCGTTCGCACGAAAGCCTTGCTCATGGCCTTGCAACTCACCGCCCCGGGGGAACCGTTGCTCCTACTGGAAGCCGGGATGATCGTCCCCTTCGGTGCTGACCGGTTTGCTCGGGTCGGTGCCCAGCTCGCCGCAGCATTCAAGCCTGGCGATGCACTCATCATCTGTCAGAGCGATGGGGAACTTTTGCATGTCACCGCAAGCACCCGCCGAACAGTCTACCAAGCGATCTCCGGTGCCCAGGCTGCCCTGCGGAGCGTTAGCGCCGCGTCCGCCGAAGCAATAGGCCAATTCTTCGACGACTTCGCTGACCGACTGGATACTGACGACGTTTGGAGCGAGATCGAGCTGGCCAACCTCCGTGACGTCGCGCGCGCAAGGGATGTGGGGCGCGATGTCGGTCGCCTTACGCTTCGCCTCGAGACGCGTCGCGAAATGGTTCACGGCCTGCGCACTTGGTCCGCGATGGCCCGCCGCGCCGAGGCGCCGATCAGCATGATCGAACACGAAGGATGGAGCATTGAAGCGCACCGGGATTCTGTCGGGACGATCGGCTTCGTTTTCGAGGGCCGGCCGAACGTTCTGGTCGATGCATGCGGTGTCATTGCATCTCGCAACACCGCAGTGCTTCGGATCGGGGACGATGCGTCGGAGACCGCCACTGCCATCTACGACACTGCGTTGAAGCCCGCCTTGCACCTCGCCGGGCTGCCAGCGAGCACAGTCGGGCTATTGCCGCGCCTTGGTCGAGAGGCGGCATGGGCCTTGTTCACAGATAAGCGATTGGCGCTCGCGGTCGCCCGTGGCTCTGGAGCAGCCGTGCAGCGGCTCGGCGACCTCGCAGCCCAGTCCGGCATTCCCGTCAGCCTTCATGGCGTTGGCGGCGCATGGCTCATCGCCGACACGTCAGCCTCAGAAGAGCGCTTCGCCGCCGCTGTTGAATCATCGCTGGATCGCAAGGTCTGCAACACGCTCAACACCTGCCTCATCGTCAAGCCGCAGGCTGACAAGCTCGTTCCGGTCTTCGTGAACCAACTGCGCGCGGCAGCGGCGCGGCTCGGAAAAACGGGCAGACTTCATGTGCTGGCGGGATCGGAGCAGTATCTCGACAAGGCTCTTTTCGACCTGCAGGTCTTGGTGGATCGCGGCGGCCAGGACCGCACAGAGCCGTTCGCATCCACTCTAACGTTGGACCGGCTTGGTGAGGAATGGGAATGGGAAGGGACGCCCGAGGTAACGTTGGCGGTTGTCGATGACCTTGAGCACGGGATCCGGCTGCTAAACGAGTATTCTCCCCGGTTCATAGCGACGCTTATCGCGCAGGACCCTGCAGCACAGGATTTATTCTACAAGATCGTTGATGCGCCGTTTGTGGGGGACGGCTTCACCCGTTGGGTTGATGGGCAATTTGCGCTGCAAGAACCCGAACTGGGTCTGTCCAACTGGGCATTCGGGCGTCCCCTCGGTCGCAGTTCCATTCTTACCGGAGCCGCTGTTCACACCGTGCGTCTCCGCATGCGCCAGTCTGACGGACAATTGCGGCGCTAATTGAGCCTGAACTGACAGAATGGAAGGACAATGAGCCGATGTCTGATGCCCTAAACCGCCGTCCAGGATTTTTCGTCCGTCTTTGCCATTGGGTGTATCGCTTCGTCGAAGCGGCCGAAATGACAGAAGCCCAATGGCTCGAGATGAGAGTAGCGGCAGTCGAAGCCGAGTTGATCGCCATTCGCGCGGAATTGAAGGAGGGCAAAACCATATAGGCGTTGCCATCCCGATCTCTTATCGTGGTCGCGTGCACGTCCTGCCAGATTGCCTCCGGCGCGAATATCTTTCGCGCGTTTGTCCGGGCAGAAGATGGCAGCCCAGGCACAAGACGCCTGGCGCACTGCAAATTGCCGCTAGCTAGTTGCTGTGTCGAACGCCGCCATGCCCCTTTGCACGCCGGGTCGCTCCTCCATCGCCCCATACCATTGTTGAAGACGGGGTGCTTTCGCCCAATCGATGTGGCGTTTACATGCCGCAGCAATCGTAAAGGCAGCGATGTCGGCAAGCGAGAAGGCGTCGCCGGCCATGAACGCGCTATTCTCGACAAACCGGCTTGCGTCCTGAATTGCTGCCACAGATCGTGCGTCGAGTGCTGCGCTGCCGACCTTGTCCCCACTGTTCCGCAGAAAGAAGGCGGCATGGCTTGGCCCAATGGCATCTGTGATGAAATAGAAGAAGCGCTCCATCGCGACGGACCGCTCTGTCAGGCCGAGCGGAAGCAGCACACCTGGCCGCAGACCGTCCAGACGCATCAGAATAGCATTGGACTGGGAGAGCACGAATGCATCGCCGCGGGAGCGGTCAATGATCGTCGGCACCTTTCCGGCAGGATTGAGCGCAAGATGGTCCGCCTCCCGATGTTCTCCATGGCGCAGGTCGATGGAGCGAGTTCGATAGGGCAATCCGGTCTCTTCGAAGCCAATTGCCACACGCAGGCAATTTCCGGTCCTCGCACCGATGAGTTCGATAGATCGGTCGGCGTCTTTCATTGATACACTCCCCATATTGTTCCGCCAGCTTCCCGCGCCAGTGATGCGCGCGGTGCCGAACGGCCTTTATCCCGTCTTTGAAGTCGGATCGTCGAGCGACGTAGGGCGATAACGCGCCGCCACATCCTTGCGGGAGAGGTTGGGCAACATCGCCTCGCGGGCCGCCTCCAGTGCATTCCACTGTTCTACATCCGCCAATGGCGGAATGGTCACATGCTCGCCTCGGTCAAAACCGAGCAGGGCTGCATCGACCAGATCATCGGCCTCCATCAGCCATTCAGCGGGAATCGTATCAAGGCTTTTGCCCGATCGCTCCCATATCTCGGTCCGGGTGGCGCCCGGGAGGACGACCTGAACACGAACCCCGGTAGCAGCGGTCTGCGCCGCCAGAGAGTGGCTGAGGTTGATCATATAGGCCTTGGACCCGCTATAGACTCCCTCGAACATCTCAGGCGCGAGCGCGAGCACAGAGGCGATGTTGATGATCGCACCGGCCTTGCGAAGGACAAATCCGCGCGCCGCGGCGCGGGCGAGCCGGGTCGTCGCCACCACATTGAGTGCGAGCAACCGGTCGACCTGATCCGTGTCTGCCTCGAGAAGTGGGCTGCTGAGTGACATGCCGGCATTGTTCACCAGCATCGTGATCGAAGAGTCTTCGTCCAGTCGGCTTTCCACCATTCTCAATTGCGCAGGATCCGTGAGGTCTGCAGTGAGAATGGTCACGACCTGACCGGTCTGCGAGCGCAATCGCTTGGCGAGCGCGGTGAGCCGCGCCGTATCGCGCGCAACCAGGATCAGGTCGTAGCCACGCCTGGCGAGGCGATCAGCATATATTGCACCGAGGCCAGAGGACGCGCCCGTGATCAGCGCGCTTCCCTTAATGTCAGTCATACGGAAAATCCTTCCTGGATGGTCAATGGCTGAGCCCTACCTTGGTAGTTACCGAAAGACCTGGCCACAGTTCGGCTACGCGTGGCTGGCCGGGCTCGAATCGGATACGCACAGGGACGCGCTGGACAATTTTTGTGAAATTGCCCGTGCCCGGTTCGAACGGCAGCAGCGAAAAGGTCGAGCCGGAACCCGGTGCGAGACTATCCACTCGCCCCTTGAGTGCCGGGCCATCGAGCGCATCAACCTCGACCGCTACCGGCTGGCCTTCACGCATGTGGCGGGTCTGCGTTTCTTTGAAATTCGCTGTGACATAGACAGCGCCCAGCGGGACCAATGTCAGCAGTCGCGATCCGGGCTGGACATAATCGCCCACCCGCACCTGGCGGTTGCCAACGACACCATCGATGGCGGCGCGGATCAACGTATGCTTATTGTCCTGACGCGCCAGATTGAGGGAAGCGACCGCGCGCAGATGTGCGGCCTGCGCTTTTTGCAGCGAAGCCAGCAATATTGCCCGCTTGGCCGCTGTTACCCCGCTCTCCCGCTCCGACACGGCCAGCATGGCGTGCGCACGAGCAGAAGACTGCTGCGCGGTGATTGCGGCAGCGCGATAGGTGTCCGCATCGCGTAATGCCACCGCGCCAGAAGCAACCAGCGCATCATAGCGCCTGCGGTCCGCGTCTGCCCGATCGGCTTCCGCACCGGCTGATCGGATGGCGGTACGGGTCGCCACGACGTTCGCTGAGGCCAGCCGCTGCTCGGCATCGAGGCTGACGAGCGCAGCACGCGCCGCAGCAATGTCCGCCTCGGCATCTGCGACATCGGCCGCCGCGCTGTCGACCTTGGCATCGAATTCTTCGGAATCGATCCGTACGAGCGGATCGCCTGCCCGCACATGCTGGTTATCGCGCACCAGAACGGACTCGACCAGCCCACGCACCTTCGGAGCGACCGTCGTCGCATCCGCCGCAACATAGGCATCATCGGTGGATTCGCTGGTCGGCGTCGCAGTGATCCAGACAACCCCGGCGATAGCCGCCGCAATTGCCAAGCCGGAGACCAGCAAGGTGCGCGACGAAATTCGCCGTTCAGCCGCTGCATCGGATGCGCCGCTCCCGCCGCCCGGACCGTCACCGGCCTCCGGCAGTCTCCCCGCTGCGATCTGCTCGCTTCTTGCTTCGACGTTCATCGCTCGGTGCCTGCTGGGTTGCGGATATGACGATCATCATATATATTGCGAAAGTCATTTGTCGACCCTGAATGTCCAAAGGTGCCAGCATGCCATGTTGATCGATCGGCTAAAGGCGCTGGGGCAGGATTGGTCGGACAAGCCCGCCAGCATGCCGGATTCACGCAAATTCCTGATCTTCGGCGTGATGGCCTTTGGTCAGTTCATGGCGCTATTCGATATCCAGATCGTCTCGGCCTCATTGAGCGAGGTCCAGGCCGGGCTGGCTGCCGGTCCGGACGAGGTCAGCTGGGTGCAGACCGCCTATCTGATGGCGGAGCTCGTGATGATCCCGCTGTCTGCTTATCTGGGGCAGGCGATGTCGATCCGCTGGCTGTTCGTCTTTTCGGCAGCAATGTTCACGCTCTCGAGCCTGATGTGCGGCTTGGCCTGGAACATTGAATCGATGATCGCCTTTCGCGCACTGCAAGGGTTCACCGGCGGCGCGATGGTGCCGCTGGTCTTCTCGGTGGGCTTCACGATCTTCTCGGGCAAGCAACGCGCGATGATTCCCGCAATCCTGGGTACGGTCGGCGTGATCGCACCGACGCTCGGACCGACGGCCGGCGGATTCATCACGGACGCACTCGACTGGCGCTGGCTGTTCTTCATCAACATCATTCCGGGAGTTATCGTCGCGTCCCTGGCGGCGCTTCTGATCCGCGTGGATCGCCCCAATCCGAAGATGTTCGCCACGATCGACTGGAGCCATTTCATCGCGATGGCGGTGTTCCTCGGCGGGTTGCAATATGTGCTCGAAGAAGGGCCGCGCAAGGAATGGCTTGGCGATCCGGGCATCGCGATCGCGGCATGGATTTCCCTAGTGGCGTTCATCTTGTTTTTGGAGCGGGCCTTCTTTTCTGCCAACCCAATCGTGAAGCTGTCACCCTTCCGCAAACCGACCTTCGCCTTCGCATGCATCTTCAATCTGGTGCTCGGTTTCGGCATGTATGCATCGATCTATCTCGTGCCGGTCTATCTGGCGCGCGTCCGCGGCTATGACAGCCTTCAGATCGGCACGACGGTGTTCGTCGTCGGCGTCGCGCAGATCGTGAGCGTGGTGATCGCATCCAGCCTAAGTCAGCGGATCGACATGCGCTGGATGATCACCGCCGGCCTCAGTCTCTTTTCCTACAGCTTGTGGCTGACGTCACATATGACCAGCCAATGGGGCTTTTGGGAACTTGCCTTGCCGCAGGCCGTCCGCGGACTGGCGCTGATGCTCTGCATTGTCCCAAGCGTAAACCTGGCATTGTCCGGCTTCGCACCGGCGGAGCTGCGCTATGCCTCTGGCCTTTTCAATCTCATGCGCAATCTGGGCGGCGCGATCGGCATTGCCGTGGTCAACACCCAGCTGGAGGATCATGCGCGGATCGCGGCGCTCCGACTAGGCGAAGCAATGGGCCACAGCAGCGCCACGGCCAATGCAATGATCGCGGATCTTGCCAGCAAGATGTCGGCCATCACGCCCGACCCTTCCAATGCGATGATAATGGTACGCGGCGTGCTCGCGCGCACCGTGGGGCGCGAGACCCTGACGATCGCGTTCGACGATGTCTTCCGGCTGATGGCCTGGATGTTCGCCATTGCCTTGCTGATGGTCCCGTTCGCCCGTCCCGTCTCCAATGCCACCCTACCGCCGCCCGGCGCGGCCCATTGAGGGCCATGTAGATGCGACTCTCAAGCCTCCTGCTTTGCACTGCCGAGACGCTGTCGCTCTATCGCGGCTCGGTACTGCGTGCACAGCGGAAGTCGAGAGCGCTCTCACCCGTCTCGCCGAGCAACGCAACGCAACGCGGCCCGCCGCCATGCGGCCAAGGTCACAGCATTGACCCCCTCACGCGATCAGGTGCATCAAGCCTATCAGAGCGGCGTGATCGCACGAGCGGACGTTTTCGATGCCGATCATGAGCTGCTCGATGCCTCCGATCAGTTGGAGAATGCGCGCGCGGAAGCGGGCCGTGCATCGGTGGCAGCGATCCGTGCCCTTGGCGGCAAATGGCAAAGTGGCGCTTAGGAGGCGAAGGATGGAACAGGCACTCACCCACAAGCAGCGGACCCGCGCCCGCATTCTCGATGAGGCAGCAAAGGCGATGCGCACGCTTGGGATCAACGGCATCGGTGTGGCCGCTTTGATGAAGCGCGCCGGGCTGACGCAGGGCGGCTTTTACGCGCATTTCGCGTCACGCGACGATCTGGTTGCGCACACCATCGATCGCATGTTCGAGGACTCAAAGGCGATGGTGTCGCGCCATCTCGACGACCAACCTCCGGCGGAAGGCCTCGCAACGCTGATCGACGCCTATCTATCAGATCGCGCCCGCCTCGCGCCGGAGCGGACCTGTCCCATACCCTCCATCGCCAGCGAGGCACCAAGGCTTCCCGGCCCGGCCCGCGCTCGCTTCAACCAAGGCGTTGAAAGGTTTGAAAAGGCGATTGCAGACTGCCTTGCAGCACTTGAGAGAGATGCCGCCGAAGCCACTGCGGCCTCCGTTTTGGCGGAGATGATCGGGACAATGACACTGGCCCGATCTATCGACGATGACGGAAAAGCGTCAGCGATACTCAAAGCATCGCGCGAACGGCTGAAAGAGAGACTTGGCCTGTAAAAGCTTCGATATGCTGGTGGTGGTCATCGGGGGGCTGGGGGAATGAAGGTTAGTTTAGTAGGTTATTCCGCCGCCTTCAGCGATACGGACACGATGCAGCACAGGTCATGATGAACAAGGCAAGGTCAAGGCGTGGCGTCGACTGATCGCAAGTGGCGTCCTGATGATTCCAAAAAACGCCAGAGCCAGTCAAAGAAAGCGTAAACTCTGGCGAAGCCCTAACAGGTTCCCGGTGGCCTGCTTCGTGAGCCGTGAATGGCAGCTCTCATGGTATGCGGACCTTTGGGAATTCGCCCCTGAACGGCGCAAGCTGGTCGCGACGCGCCAGGACCGGACGGTCTGCACGTAGGGACCGGGATTCGATCGCTGAGCGTCTCCTAAGGGTCGATATCCGCTGACAGCAGCTCAGATGAACCGGCTGCCGAGCTAGCGGAACTTCCTTTGGATAACCTCATCGAACTCGCTTCGCTTCATGTGCTGAGACCTCCGGGAGCGCCTGCGCGCAGCTGGCCCCACGCTTCGCGGTAGGGTTCAAGCCATGCTGGACCATAGGTGTTGGCAAGGTCCAGATGGCTGTAGTCAGGTAGGAAGCGTCTCATCTCCCCATCTTTATGCGGTTGGCCCTTCCGTCCGGGGCGCGCCAGCCAGGTCTGGTGTGAGATGCGAAGCGCATCGGCGACTACCGCGCTCGGCACCACGAAAGCGTACGGGAGTGCGCCAACATCGTTGGGGAACGACAGGAAGACATAGAAGAGGCTCGCGCCGCGTATTCTCTCGTGCTTCGCCTTCATATGCCAGCCACCATCGCTGCCGAGCTGGCGGCGCGTTTTCACCTGGATTGCACATGCCCGGTCGCCAATATCGTCAGTGACGATGATGTCGACCGTCGGCACGCCGACCGGTGCCAACGCCGCGATTAGACCGCGCTGTAGGAGCTGCGACATGACGTAGTGTTCGCCTGCGGCACCCAAGAGCGAGGATGGTGACATGACCGAGGGATATTCGCTGCTATTTGGAACGACTTGGGAAATCTTCGCTAACGAAAAACTCGTCAGGTGGCGCCTCTGGACAAGAGCGAACGCTCACGCTTAGGCTGACGGATGTCCGGCCTTCTGGACATATGGTGTTGAGAAGCAGCCGGACTGGAGCTGGGACAGGAGAATCGGCGGCTGAACGGCACAGAAGGGTCGCCAGCCGACCTACCTACCAAGCGCCAATCTCGGTTGCGCCGGACCTAATATTCGGCGATGTGCCGGGCAGTTGCAGCTGAGGTAGAGGCTGGTACCTGGTCGAGCAGGAACCATCGCGCTTCTGCAACTTCCATAGGGTCTGCCTTCGGAAGATCACATGAAGCGTCTGAAATCGTGCGAGCGGCAAATATCACGATGTGATCGTCTTTCGCCTCGCGGCGGCTATGATAGACGCCGAGCACGCGCTCTATCTGGGATCGACGACCGCGACTTCCTTCTTGAGCTCTTGCAGCAGCGCAGCCTCAACGCTTTCGCCCTTTTTGACGCCGCCGCCAGGCAGAGACCACGCCTCAGTGCATGTGTGTCGAACAAGCGCTATACGATCATGCTGGTCAAGAAGTACGGCTCGCACGCCAATTGTTCGCGGCTTCGTAACTCGCCATACCAGGCGCGCCGCTCTTCCGATTAGTCGATGATGTATTGCTATCGAAGCCCGCCACGCCCACCGTAGGTCGGATCGTAAGAAGGTATCAGGGACCAGTTTGAATGTCTTCAATTAGACGGGTGGGCAGCTCGCATGGGAGACCGAGAAGGGTCGATATCGGCTAGGGCGTACACGGCGCTAGGCGCCCGCGCCCGTTAGCCCGACGGACACTTGCGATAACCGCGATGAGTCCGCTGGCCGAGGTGGCTGCCCCGGCCAGCGCCACCATGGGATAGCCTAGGTCGGCCGCGATTACGCCGCCGCCTAGGGCAGCTCCCAGCGCATTGCCGAGGTTGAACGCACCGATATTCATAGCCGACGCGAGGTTGGGTGCGTCGGCGGCGGCGGTCATCACCCGGACCTGCAAGGGTGGGACGAGGGCAAAGCTGGCAATGCCCCAGATGAAGATCAGCACTGCACTGGCTCCCGCGTAGGGCATCAGCATGGCGAACGCGACCAGGGTCGCGGACAGCCCGGCCAGCGTGACGATCAACGTGCCATTCACCGAGCGGTCCGCGAACTTGCCGCCCAGCCAGTTGCCGACCGTGAGACCGACACCATAGGTGACGAGCATGGTCGTCACGAAGCCGAGCGAGGCATGGGTCGCGTCCCGCAGGATGGGCACGATATAGGTGAAGACCGTGAACATGGCGCTGGAACCCACCACCGTCAGCGCCAGTGCGCGTAGCACTGTCCCGCGCGTCAGCACCCGCATCTCCGCCATTGCATTACCTTCGGCGGGCGCGGGCAGGGGAGGCAAGGTCAGGCGGAGCGCCGCCATGGTCACGACGCCCAGCCCGGATATGCCCCAGAAGGACGCACGCCAGCCCAAATACTCACCCGCCCATGTCGCCAAGGGCACGCCGATCACATTGGCAATGGTCAGTCCCATGAACATCGCGGCGACAGCGCTGGCCGCTCACTGCGGCGGCACCAGGCTGGCGGCCACGACCGAGCCGACGCCGAAAAAGGCGCCATGATTGAAGGATGTCAGCACCCGCGCGCCAAGCAACATGCCATAGCTGCCAGACATCGCCGCCATCAGGTTGCCCAGCGTGAAGATGGCCGCGAGTGCGATCAGCAGAGTGCGGCGGGGTACGCGCCCGGTCGTCAGCGTCATCAGCGGCGCCCCGATCATCACACCCAGCGCATAGGCGCTGATCAGAAGACCTGCGGTGGGGATGGGCACGCCGAGATCGCTGGCGATCACGGGTAGCAGGCCCATGGGCGCGAACTCCGTTACGCCGATGCCAAAGGCTCCGACCGACAGGGCGAGAAGACCGGGGTTGAGCTTCATCGGATGTTCCTCAGACCAGCGGCGGGTTCAGGCGGGCAAAGCCCTCCTGCTGGCGATAGGGGGTGTGGGGATAGGGCGGCAGTACGTCGCTGGCCGCGTCCAGCGCGGCCACCTGCGCCGGGGTGAGCGACCAGCCTACCGCCTCCAGATTCTGCCGCAGCTGTTCCTCATTACGTGCGCCGATGATGACCGACGAGACCGTCGGGCGCTGGAGCAGCCAGTTGATCGCGATCTGCGGCACGGACTTGCTCGTCTCCTGCGCGACCGCCTCCAGCGCGTCGATGACGCGATAGAGCAGCGCGTTCTCGACGGGCGGCGCGAACTGTTCGGTGTCATGGAGACGGCTGCCCTCCGGAATGGGACGGTCGCGTCCGATCCTGCCGGTCAACCGTCCCCAACCGAGCGGGCTCCAGACCAGCGCACCAATGCCCTGATCGACGCCGAGAGGCATCAGGTCGGCCTCATAGGCTCGGCCGATGAGCGAATAATAGACCTGGTGCGCCACGAAGCGCTGCCAACCGTTATGTTGGGCCGCAGCCTGCGCCTTCATAAGCTGCCATCCGGGATAGTTGGACACGCCGGCATAGCGCACCTTGCCCGCCGCGATCAGTTGGTCGAGCGTTCCCATCAGTTCCTCCACTGGCGTGAATGCATCGAAGGCATGAAGTTGTAGCAAGTCGATACGATCCGTACCGAGCCGGCGAAGCGACGCCTCCACCGCGCGGATCAGCCGCGCGCGTGAGACACCCCAGTCCTGCGGTCCGTCACCGGTGGGCAGGCCTGTCTTGGTGGAGATGAGTACGGTATCCCCGCGTCCTTGTATGGCCTCGCCCAATATCCGTTCGGAGTTGCCGTCCGAATAGACATCAGCAGTGTCGAACAGGGTCACGCCCGCATCGAGGCAGATGTCGATCAGCCGCCGCGCTTCCGCCGCGTCGCTTTGCCCCCATGCACTGAACAACGGTCCTGTGCCGCCGAAGGTGCCTGTTCCGAAACTGAGCGCCGGCACACGCAGTCCTGATGATCCGAGTTGCCGATATTCCATGACCCACCTAATCCTTGCTATGTGAACGCATAAATGGATGGTGGAGGCCCTCCCTACTATCGCCTCTTCGCGCGAAGGATCTGTGCAATGGATGCAAAGCTGGCCGGAGGCGCCGACAGAGCGAGATCTCTCGGCCTGTTCGCAACGATTATTGAAAGCGGGAGCTTTTCCGCCGCCGGTCGCCTGCTGGATATCAGCCCGTCTGCGGTCAGCCGGGCTGTAGACCGGATCGAGGCACGGCTGGGCGTTCGCCTGCTGCTACGCTCCACGCGGGCCTTGTCGCTGACGGCTGAGGGGCACGCCTATCTCCAGGCGGCGCGGCGAATACTCGCCGATCTCGACGACGCCGAGCAGCAGATTGCCGACCAGGGCGCACCGCGCGGACGCCTGCGCGTCAGCGCCGCGCTGGCGCACGGGCGGTTGTGCGTGGTGCCGTTGCTCGGAGCGTTCACTGCGTTGTATCCGCACATCCTTGTCGACATCGCGCTGACGGATACATTGGTGGACGTCGCAGCGGGGCAGGCGGACGTCGCTATTCGCTTCGGTCCGCTGGCCGACAGTATGCTGACGGCGCGCAAGCTGGGCGAGACGGGCCGCGTCATTGTTGCCTCACCTGATTATCTAGCCCGCCACGGCACGCCGCATGTGCCGGAGGATCTCCATCAGCATAATTGCCTCAACTTCAACTTCCGCCGGACCGAGGCGGTATGGCCCTTCCTGCAGGAGGGACAGACATTCGCCCTATCGGTGAGCGGCAATATCGAGGCGAACAATGGCGAGACATTAGGGCAGCTTGCCGCAAATGGAGTGGGTATTGCGCGGGTCGGAGCCTTTAGCGTCGCGGATGAGATTACGCACGGTCGCCTTGTCCCGATCCTTCAGCAGTATAACCCCGGCGACGTGGAGATGATCCATGCAGTGTTCGTAGGCGGAACGACGACGCCGGCTCGCATCAGAGCATTCGTGGATTTTCTTGCGGAGAGTCTTCGCTAGGTATTTGCTGGCGAACTGAGGCGGGCTCTGGAGGATCGCAAGACCCGCTCGTCCGCACCTGGAATTCGAAAATTGGCCGCTAGGCGACTGGCTTGGGTCGGCTGTGATGGCGAGGCTTGGCACCTCTGCGGCGGTAAGCCTTGAGGCACCGCATCTGCGATGCCGGATGCCGTGCAGAAACAAACCTACCGGCGGTTATCGCCGACGAGGCCACCATTGCTGTCACCTTGACGCGGTGCCTGGGGCGTAATGACGAGCTAGCATTGAGCCACACGCTTCGGGTTCCCACGTCAGGCCAAGAAGATGAATGGAAACGGATATGGCCGGTGGATGGTCGCGCGATGGCGCGGTGCAGGATCAGATTGATGACACTGTAAGTGACGCGGTCCGCAGCGCCCGTGGGCGGATGCCAGCTGGCGAGGGCCTTGAGCATTGTGAAGACTGTGGCGAGACCATCCCCGCAAGTCGGCGTGAGGCACTGCCGGGTGCGCGCACCTGCGTAGCCTGCCAAGGGCAACGCGATAAAACTGTCGTTCACTCTCATATGAACCGGCGAGGCAGCAAAGATAGCCAATTGCGGTGAAGGCATCGCCGACCGGAACGACGTTTGCGGCAACGCAGCTTGCCTTGAGGCCGGCAGTTGATCCGTCAAGCTCGGGTGAGAAGGCTGATCCAAACGACCGGATGCGGTCGCCACGTGCCGGAAAAACGGACCGTCCGCGCCTGGGGATCGAGAATTTGGCACTGAGTGACCGACAAGGGTCGGCATTGCTCTGGTGCGTTCTTCCTGTGGCCATCATGGCCGCAGGAGAAGTGTCATGGGATTATCAGAATTTGATCCCGCCGCTCGCGAACGAATTTCTTGGAATGCAGGACGTAAAGTTGGTGCGAAGCGTGCGCTCAAGCCCCGTCAAATTTGGGCGGTCCGTTTCTTTCTTGATCAACATAGGCGGCTTCGAGATCGAGCGCTTTTCGATTTGGCGATCGACAGCAAATTGCGCGGTTGCGACTTAGTAAAAATCCGGATCAGCGACATTGTTTGCGATCGTAAGATTCGGACGAGGGCCACTGTTGTCCAGCAGAAGACCGGCCGGCCAGTTCAGTTTGAACTGATGGACGATGCTCGCGCCAGCCTTCTCAAATGGCTCGAACTGCGCGGCGGCTCACTCGACGATTACGCTTTTCCAAGCCGAACCGACCATTCCGCCCACATAAGCACCCGGCAATATGCCCGTCTGGTAGATGAGTGGGTCACGGGTATTGGCCTGCCCAGCGAAGATTATGGAACCCATTCGCTGCGGCGGACAAAGGCATCGATCATCTACAAGGCGACCGGAAATCTCCGTGCAGTCCAAATACTGCTCGGGCACACCAAGATTGAAAGCACGGTCCGATATCTCGGAGTGTGATCACTTGCAAAGGGTGGCGAGCGCCAAGCTTCGCATTTCCCGCTGATGCATAACGGCGCTGATTGCAGCTAGCAGTCAGCTTGTGGTGCGATAATAGCTTTGGAGCGCTTGTGCGTTCTGAATATCGTACGCGAACCATGCATTTTGGTCATGGTCGAATACCTGTACCACACCGTCGCCCACGCGAGCCTCGTAAAAGCTTGATGAGCCGCGATCGTAGCCTTTCATTGTTGTGCCGTCGATTTCGAACGAAACGAACGTCTCGTCACCAGCATCGTATATTTCGGGGGGAGTGCCGCCAAACTTCACCCCACGATCTCCGTCGAACCCTTGTAGTTGATCACCACGAATTTCCGCAGCGATCAACAGATCGCGCTCCCCAGAGTGATCGTACATGCCAGCAACCTTCTTGCCGGTGACAAAGGCGAAGGCGGCCGCAGCTATGATGGCGCGTGTATGTGAATGCATGACCTCACTTGGCACCAGAGCAAGCATCAGATCAACCCATCGTCGGCCGGAGCCCGCTTCCAATTCGAAGTTGCGCCACTGCATGTCGGGCTTTGGGAAGGCGACTAGTGTGCAGTTTGAAGAAGCGGGCGATTGGTGGGAGCAGCGTTAGTTCTGATGCCTCTTCTCAAAATGAATCTGTGTCCCGTTGAGCGCAAGCATGTCCGCTGCGACGTCGAAGAGGTCTTATTGGGCGTGCACCGTGCTGCAGGTGAGCCAAAGCGCCGTGAATTAGCCGGTTATGGGGTTATGGCGGGGCAGCGGACCTTGCGGAGGGCGTGGCGCCCGCGCCAGACCTCGGTTGGGGCGGTATCCTCACTCTCAAGAATTGAGATGTAGCGTAAGCACGTTTGGCGAAGCGTAACCGGGATAACGCCTCATCGCTGATTTGATCCAGCCTTAGCTCACTCGCGCTGCCGTTGTGGCCCGCGAGTCGGAGCCAGGCACAATGACCCCTACCAAGCTGCTCGTCGGGCAGATCTTTATCGTTTTTGCCATCGTCCTGCTGGGCGTGTGGGCCGCCACCCAATGGGCAGCCGCTATGCTGGGCTATCAGGCTCAACTCGGCACGCCTTGGATGATCGCGTTCGGCGTGCCGATCTATCGTCCGTGGGACCTGTTCATTTGGTGGTATCACTACGAGGCTTACGCGCCCGAGGTCTTCGACAAGGCCGGGGTGCTTGCTGGCGCCAGTGGATTTCTCGGCTGCGCGGCCGCCATCGCCGGCTCGCTGTGGCGTGCCCGGCAAACCCGCCACGTTACGACGTACGGGTCGTCGCGCTGGGCCTCGCGCCGTGAGATCGCCAAGGCGGGTCTGCTGCGTGACGCTGGGGTCTTCCTCGGCCGCCTGGGGTCGGACTATCTGCGCCATGACGGCCCCGAGCATGTTATGGCCTTCGCGCCGACCCGGTCAGGCAAGGGCGTCGGCCTTGTCGTTCCGACGTTGCTGTCATGGACCGGCAGTGTCGTTGTTCACGACATCAAGGGTGAGAACTGGACGCTGACCGCCGGCTGGCGTTCGCGCTTTTCTCATTGCCTGCTGTTCAACCCCACCGATCCGCGTTCCGCGCGCTACAACCCGCTGCTGGAAGTGCGCAAAGGCCCGCACGAAGTGCGCGATGTCCAGAACATTGCAGACATCCTCGTCGATCCCGAGGGCGCGCTGGAGCGGCGTTCGCACTGGGAGAAAACCAGTCACTCGCTGCTCGTTGGCGCCATCCTGCATGTCCTGTACGCGGAGGAGGAGAAGACGCTGGCCCGGGTCGCGAGCTTCCTTTCCGATCCCCAGCGCAGCTTCGCACACACGCTGCAGCGGATGATGGCGACCAATCACCTAGGCACGCCCGAGCATCCGCAGGTCCATCCAGTCGTCGCCAGTGCCGCGCGCGAAGTGCTCAACAAGAGCGAAAACGAACGTTCGGGCGTGCTTTCCACTGCCATGTCGTTCCTCGGACTCTATCGCGATCCGACCGTAGCGCAGACCACCGCTGCCTGCGATTGGCGAATCTCGGACCTTGTCGATGCCAAATCGCCGGTCTCGCTGTATCTCGTCATCCCGCCTTCGGACATCTCTCGCACCAAACCGCTGGTCCGCCTCATCCTCAACCAGATTGGCCGGCGCTTGACCGAGCGGCTGGAAGGCGATCCCGGCAAGAGCCGCAAGCACCAGCTGATGATGATGCTGGACGAGTTTCCGGCGCTGGGGCGGCTGGAGTTCTTCGAGACGGCGCTGGCGTTTATGGCCGGCTACGGCATCCGCGCCTACTTGATTGCCCAAAGCCTCAACCAGATGAGCAAGGCTTACGGCGAGAATAACGCCATCCTCGACAATTGCCATGTCCGCATCGCCTTCAGCTCGAACGACGAACGCACGGCCAAGCGGATCAGCGATTCGCTGGGGACCGCGACCGAATTGCGCGCACAGCGCAACTACGCCGGCCACCGCCTCGCGCCCTGGCTCAGCCATGTCATGGTTTCGCGCCAGGAGACGGCCCGACCGCTGCTGACGCCCGGCGAAGTCATGCAACTGCCGCCCGCCGACGAACTGGTGATGGTTTCGGGTTTGGCGCCGATTCGGGCGAAAAAGCTGCGCTACTTCGAAGATCCCAACTTCACCGCGCGTGTGCTGCCGCCACCAACGCTGGGCGACGGCCTCTATGGCGACCGCCCCGACCCTCGCCCGGACGACTGGGGCACGGAGGTGCGCGGGCCTCATGACGGTCTCGCTGCCGCATCCATGGATGAATCGGATGCGCTTGCCGAAGGGGAAGGTGAGGGCGGTCTCCAGCAGGAGCGCCATCCCGGCCTGCCGGAAGAGCAAGCGCCGGCTCAGCCGGACACCGATCGCGATGTCCTGCCTGGTGTGGATGACGAAAACGACGAGGTCGCCGACCGGCAGGCGATGGATCGGCTGCGCGGTCTGAACCCGGCTCAGCGCGCTTACGGCATCAACGAGAGCACGGATCGTGGTGACGATCTCCTGCCCAAATT
>NZ_AKFJ01000106.1 GCF_000272475.1 Novosphingobium sp. Rr 2-17 | reverse complement strand
AGCTGGAGACCCGCAAAAACCGAGTACTTCGAGGCTGGTCAATCCGATGGCGGGTGATACCGATGCTGTCCGACGACGTTGGGCGCGCCTTTAGCCCGTTTCCGGGGCCATTCTGGGCGATTTGACCCGGTTTTCTCGGGTTGCAGGCAGAATTAGCCCATGCTTTGCCGGCGCTCGTGGAAGATCAGCCTGTTGAAGTTGTAGGCCAGGTTGCAAAGGGTGAGCTTCGCTTCGGCGCGCGCCAAACCGATGGTTCGGATGAACAACCCGAACCTGTTCTTCTGATGGGCAAAGACGTGTTCGACATGGGCGCGGATTGAGGATTTGGCAGCGTTGGCCCGGGCGGTCGCTTTCGGCATGGGCTTGCCCTTCGGTTTGCGCCGATGGATGCGAGAGGTGAGCATCCGATCAGACAACCACTTCTCGTTACGCTTCGAGCGGTAGGCACTGTCGGCCCAGACCTCGGAACCGGTGTTGTCCGTGCTGACGACCTGCCGGAGAAGACGCCCGTCGGCGGCCGACGCCGAAGTCACCGCCATCTCC
>NZ_AKFJ01000105.1 GCF_000272475.1 Novosphingobium sp. Rr 2-17 | reverse complement strand
GCCCTGCCCGGTCAGCGTGCCGATGCTGTCCCCACTACCGCCGATAAAGGTCAGCGCCTGTGCCGACACATTCTCGATATTGCCCGCAATCACGCCCGTGTTGGTGATCGGTCCCAGCGTTCCGGCATTGTAGATCGCAGCGATCGAACCGCTGAGCGTGCCGCTATTGTCCAGCGCGCCCAGGCTGCCGGTTGCCGCCACATAGACCGGATAGTCGGCAGTCAGGCTGCCGCTGTTGGTCAGGCTGGCAAGCTCGGCGCCGATATAGTTGTTGTCGGCTGTCACCACGAGGTTGGTGCCGCTCGTGCCGGCGGTGAGCTCAAGGCCGGGCGTCGTTCCGGTGGTGACGGTGACGCCGGTGTAGCTGGAGCCCGCTCCGCCCGTCACCAAAGTGGCCGCGGTCGTGCCTGCCAGATAATTGGTCGCCGACGGCAGGGTGGTCTCGACGCTGCCGCCGGTCAGGCTGGCCGTGCCGCTGACATTCAGCTGCTGGCCGGTGGCCAGCACCAGCGATCCTGCGGTCTGGCTGTAATCGCCGGTGATGGCCGCGCTGTTCGTCAGGCTGAGCGCCGCACCGGTGTTGGTCACCGTGTGGCCGGTCGCCACGACATCGTCGTTGAGCAGCAGATTGCCCGAGGCGAACACCACATCGCCCGAAAGGTTGGTGATCGTCCCGCGTCCGTCGCCCTGCCCGGTCAGCGTGCC
>NZ_AKFJ01000104.1 GCF_000272475.1 Novosphingobium sp. Rr 2-17 | reverse complement strand
CTGACCGAGACCGGAACGCTCAAGCGGGTCATGAAGGCCTTTGACTGGCAACTGCAGAAGAAGGGCTACATCCCGATGTCCGGGCAGATCGTGGATGCCTCGCTGGTGCCTGCGCCCAAGCAGCGGAATACCGAGGGCGAACGCGAGGCGATCAAGTCGGGGATGAGTGCGAAGGAGATCTGGCCCGACGAGAAGAACAAGGCTGCGCAGAAAGACACCGATGCGCGCTGGACGCTCAAGATCGGCGGCAAAGTGCGGTATCGGGCGGATGGGACACCGCTGCCCATGATTGCCCTGCCGGTCTTCGGCTACAAATCGCACATCAGCATCGACCGGCGCTTCGGCTTCATCCGGGAGATGGCGGTGACTTCGGCATCGGCCGCTGATGGGCGTCTTCTCCGGCAAGTCGTCAGCACGGACAACACCGGTTCCGAGGTCTGGGCCGACAGTGCCTACCGCTCAAAGCGCAACGAGAAGTGGTTGTCGGATCGGATGCTGACGTCGCGCATTCACCGGCGCAAGCCCATGGGCAAGCCAATGTCGAAGGCAACCGCACGGGCCAACGCTGCCAAATCCTCGATCCGCGCCCATGTCGAACATGTCTTCGCTCATCAGAAGAACAGGTTCGGGCTGTTCATCCGGACCATCGGTCTGGCGCGCGCCGAAGCAAAACTGACCCTTTGCAACCTGGCCTACAACGTAACCGTCCGGTTGTTACCGGGGCGTTTGGGCCTTGAAGCGGGCGGCGAGCTCGGGATCATCGACGAAGTCATCGAGGAAGCCGTGCCAGGTCTCGGTGGTGCGGCGTGCATCTCTGAGCATGTCGCTCAATTCTTCGACGCCGTCGTCGGTTAGCGCGGTGATCGCTTGGTCCGGGCCGGTGTAGACACTGATGATGGTGCCGTATGTCAGATTGTCGCCATTCCAGACGATGGCTTCCAGCAGTTCCACGTCCTCGCCGAGCATTTTCGCGGCATAGTCCAAGGTACGCACGTGCGTGATCGTGGCCATTAGGCTGCGAGGGCTTGCGGCGCACTCATCGGCGTCCATTTCCAAGGCAACAATTCGTCGATCCGGTTGATCTTGTGGTCGTGGATACGGTCGAGCACATCGGCGAGGTAAGCCTGCGGATCCAAGCCGTTCATCTTGGCACTTTCAATAAGCGTCATGGCCCGTGCCAGCGTTTCGGCGCCGGCCTCGGAGCCGGCGAATAACCAGTTCTTCTTGCCCAGACCGATCGGCCTGACGGCTCGCTCAGCGGCATTGTTGTCGATGGCGACGCGCCCGTCTTCGATGAACATTGAGAAGGCCGGCCAGCGGCCCAGGCCATAACGAAAGGCGCTGGCCAGATCGCCCTTGACCGGGATGCGGGTAAGTTGCTGCTCGGCCCAGACGCGCAATGCCTCGTGCTTGGGCCTGCTATGCTCCTGGCGCACGGCACGCCGAACATCGGCAGGTTTGCCGGCTATTTCGCGCTCGATGTCGTACAACTGGCCGATACGATCGAGGGCCTCTCGCGCGATCGGGGATTTGTTGGCTTTCCAGATGTCGTGGAAGTCACGCCGCCAATGGGCGAAGCAGGCAGCTTCCCGGAAGCGCGGAGTGCCGTCCGCGCCGGTTTCGTACAGCTTCGCATATCCCTTGTAGGCGTCGGCCTGGAGAATACCGCTCGCATTGCAAAGGTGGTTCTGCACATGCTCCGCCTTCCAGTTCGGGGCAAAGCGATAGACCACACCCGGCGGCGCCGGGCCACTCCATGGGCGTTGATCGCAAACGTAACCCCAGATCCTGCCTTGCTTCACTCCCTTGCCGAGCCCTTTGGCGCGCCTCGTATGATCCAGCACCTGGATCGGTGTATCGTCGGCGTGGATAACGTCGCTGGCCAGGACCGAGGTCTCAATACGATCGATCAAGGGCTGCAGGGTTCGCATTGCCTTGCCGCACCAGTCAGCCAGCGTGCTGCGAGGAATGTCGGCGCCCATGCGAGCAAGGATTTCATTCTGTCGGTACAGCGGCAAGTGATCGTCGAACTTTGAGACGAGCACGTAAGCAAGCAGGCTGCTCCGGCCATGCTGCCGGGGATCGGGCGACTCGGGGCCGGCACCTGCACCATCTTCTCGCAGCAGCGGCAAGATTTCTTCGGACGCGCCACCTCGATCACTTTTAGCCGGGCCGTGATCATCTCGAGGATTTCGCTCACGTCCTCGCCGACGAGGCGTAACTCGCCCCCGCAATCGGGACAGGCGCTGCCCGGGTCGAGTTCGTTGCGCTCGCGCGGCGTGTCCGGCGCAACGCGCGGGCGCCGGGCTTTGCCACGTGCGCTGGCGGGAGCCGCGAGCTCCTCATCTTCTTTGACATCACTCGTCAACACAACGGTTTGTGCCGCGGCGACCAGAATATCCTCAAGCGCCAGTTCCAGCTGCTCGATCTCGCGTTCGATCTTCTCCGAGGACTTGCCGAAGGCCTGCTTCTTCAGTTTGGCAATGCGCAGACGCAGGGCCTGAACCACCAGATCGTGTGCACGGACCGCTGCCGTCAACTTCGCGTTTTCAGCCTGCAAATCGGCGATCATCACCTTCAGCAAAGCCGGGTCTTCGGGAAGATTTTGCGCTGCGTTCAGCATGATCCTTTTTACCAACGAGCAGCAGGAAAATCCACAGAAACACGTGGATTCAGTAAGAAAATCAGCGGTGCGCCCCAATTCGGGCGCCTCCAGTAATGCCCTCCCAGAGCATCGCGAGCTGCGCTGACGTCAATCGTGCGGTTCCGTCTGCCGCAGAGGGCCAAGGAAAACGGCCCCGCTGCAAGACCTTGTAGTACAGGCAAAAACCCTGGCCATCCCAGTAAAGTAGCTTCACCCTGTCACCGCGTCGTCCTCGAAAAGCGAAAACGGCCCCGCTGGTTGGCTTCTGTCGCAGCGTCGTCTGGGCCAGCTGAGCAAGGCCGGAAATGCCTTTGCGCATGTCAGTGACGCCGCAGGCCAAATAGACCCTTACGCCGGTTCCCGGTCCGATCACGCCGCCTCCACGCAGCGAATGAGCCGGGTCAGGGTGATGGCCTCGATCTCACTATCAAAGCGCAGGGTCCGACCTTGAGTCAGGCGTAACTCGATCATGGATGTCGCGCTGGGACTAGCGTTGTAGGCAACTTCGGCGCCTCGAACGGCGGGCATGTCCACGGGGAGAAAGACCGGCTCAGGTGTGCCCAGCACGAACCCGCGCTTCTTCATATCATGCCGCCAGGTGTAAATCTGTTGTCGGGTTATCTCATGGCGCCGGGCCACCTCTGCCAGCGTCGCGCCATCGACGCCGACGGATCCGATGATCTCTAGCCTCTGCTGGTCCGTCCACCGGCGCCGTCGTTCCTGACCCAGTATCTCCGCCCGCATCGCAATCCCCTATCAAGAGACGTCGTTAGCGACGTCGCTATGACCGTCTCTTAAGAGATTATCGCGCTATCAGGCAGGCGGTCCCAATCGGACGGTTACCCTACAACTTCAACAGGCTGATCTTCCACGAACGCCGGGAAAGTATGGGCTGATTATGCCCACGTTCCCGCAAACCAGCGAAATCGCCTATGGCTATCGCCGAAATCGACCCGACGGCTGACCATTCAGCGTCCGACCAATCGCATGACCATCAAGCCACTCCGCCACAACAGCACATCACCCGGTTTTTGCGGGTGTCCAGCTCGGCCATTATGGAACACGCCGCCGACATCGCCGCGGCACCAGTGGCGGGCGAAAATTGCCGTGACGCGGAACGCTTCCCACGGTCATGCGGCGGGCGGCGGGAAGATGCGCCACGTATCGGGGGCGACACGAGACCGCCGGTGATGAAATCGTCGGTCTGGTGGAGCGATATCTTCCTCCGTTTTCACGCTCGCCAAAGGCTTGATCGAACTTCGGGGTCACCAAGCCAATTGCAGCGTTCATAGAGAAGAGAATGGGCATGCGGAAACGGGTTACATCACACCGATGTAACTCGGCTGTCGGAATCTTTGTCATCACAGTTCCCCGGCCCTCGCGTGAAGCCATTTTTTTGATGGTTCGGCATCTTTCATCTGAAGTCAGTGAACCGAAACGGAAATTGCTGCTCGCAATTCTGCGCGGAAAGCCCCTGAGATTTGGACGACCGTTAATGTATCAGGGTTCGCCGCTCTTTTGCAGGCCCAAACCTGGCAAGCTCGATCGGCCTCTTTCGCGATCTCCCCGCGTGGCAGCGTTCTCACCCGAATGTTAGCAGGAAGGTGAGCCGCAAGGTCAATCCTGCGATTCCGGTTACACGTTGTATGCTGCTCGCGCTCAAGGCGTTCCTTATGGACCGGCAATCGCGAACGCATCTATGCGGCGCTGGACGAGGGTCATGCCGATCTCGCCATCACCGCCTCGAAGCCGGATGGAGGCAATCTCGGCTTCGCTGAATTGGACCGGGAACGCTTGTTGCTGGTCGCAGCGCCGGCCCTTGCCGAGCGCTCCAGGGCACGCGCCGTCACGGCCGACTTCCTGTGTGGCCTGCCGCGCATCGCCTATGACGAGACGCTGCCGCTGCTGCGGCCCTTCTTGTCCTCAGGCTGGCAAGGGAGATCAGCGAAGGGAAGGACGGCACGGATGAATTCAGCCAGGCAGGTTTGCCGGCATTTTTCTCGCGCTCTACCGGACCGTCACCGAACCCGATTTCTGCGTGTCCCTCGAACAGGAAGAATTGCTGTTCGGGTTGATCGCTCCCCTGATACGCGCCAGGGCGGCCCGCGCATCGGGCACGATTCCTGACGCGATGAGCCGGCTTCGGGAACGGCTCGCCGACGACCCCCGCCGTAGCGCTGACGCTGGCTGACCTCGCCGGGGAAAGCGGCCTGAGCCGCTTTCAGGTGGTGCGGGGCTTCAAGCGGGCGTTCGGCCTGGCTCCCCATGCCTATCTGCTGCAATGCCGGATCAACCTGACCCGGCGGCTCATCGCATCCGGCCTGCCTCTGGCCGAGGCGGCGATCGCCAGCGGCTTTGCCGACCAGAGCCATATGACGCGGCTCTTCGCCAGAAACTTCGGCGTCTCGCCGGGCGCCTTTGGCCGCGCGACGCGCTGATTGCGGATTCCGATGATCCCGGCCGCCCATTCCAATCTGATCCCGGCCACCATTCCGATTTGATCCCGGCCGGGCAGAAGCCAGATCGTTTCGCCTGATGGCATTAGGGTTTGGCGTTGGTCAAGCGGCGGTTGGCGTCGTTGGCCGGCGCATGGATTCACCCTCGAGTTCGAGCCGGTGGGCATTATGAACGAGGCGGTCCAGGATCGCATCTGCGTAGGTCGGATCGTTTATGGTCTGATGCCAACGGGCCACGGGAAGTTGGCTGGTGACGAGCGTTGAGCGCTGACCGTAGCGGTCTTCGAGGATTTCCAGCAGATGATGCCGGGCGTTGCCGTCGAGTGGCTGAAGGCCCCATATGTGGACGGCTCCCGCCTTGCAATGGCCGAGCGAATGTTTTGATCAGATCGTTTGCGTCCATATGTCCGGCCTTTTGGTGCAGTATCGTGTACTGCTGGCCAAGATGGTTTCCGCAGCGCAAATTCCCAACAATCGTGCGGCCTCAAAAGACCAATGGGGTCTTTGGAATGCTTTGCGCTTTGGATCGATCGATCACACCATCTGCTCGTTTTGCAAGGTTCCGCATCAGGTTACTCGCGATAACATGAACATCTTGCTCATCGCGGCTTCCTGATCACTTAGGCGCTGGCCATAGCTTCCAAGTTAGGCCGTGCCGTATTCCGTTTATATGTCTCACCGGTTACCATTAGCTTCCAGGCGATGCGTGCGATTTTGTTCGCAAGCGCGATCGCGACGAGTTTGGGGGGCTTCCCTTGAGCAGTTCGAGCAGCCATGGTGAGGCGTTCCTCCCTCCCGTCTGCCGAACCAGAGTGTGCGCAAAGTCGCC
>NZ_AKFJ01000103.1 GCF_000272475.1 Novosphingobium sp. Rr 2-17 | reverse complement strand
TACAAACCTTGAGGTGACGCCAACAGGATCGCCGAGAACCGTTTTCGTGTCTCATGGGTTTACCGGGAAAGGAGACCAGCCATGAGCGACACGCAGGAAATGATTCACGAAGATGCACTGCCCGGGCATGAGAGCAGGCTCGAGCCCAAGCCGGAATGGCAGCCGCGCTATAGCGGTTCCGAACGGCTCAAGGACAAGGTTGCGATCATAACGGGCGCGGACAGCGGCATCGGTCGCGCCGTGGCAGCGCTTTACGCGCGCGAGGGGGCCGACGTCGCGATCGTCTATCTCCTCGAGGAGGAGGACGCAGCCGAGACGAAGCGGATCGTAGAGGCCGAAGGCCGCAAGGCCATCACCATCAAGGCGGATGTCGGCTCAAAGAAGATGTGCGAGCGTATCGCGGCTCAGACCCTGGAGGCCTTCGGGCGGATCGACATCCTCGTCAACAATGCCGGCGAGCAGCATCCCGACGAGGACATCACGGACATCACCGAAGAGCAGCTGCAACGCACGTTCCAGACGAATATCTTCGGCATGTTCTACATGGTCCAGGCGGTCCGGCCGCATCTCAAGGCCGGTGCGGCGATCGTCAACTGCACGTCGGTGACGAGCTATCAGGGCAGCAAGGAGTTGCTCGACTATAGTTCGACCAAGGGCGCGATCACGGCATTCACCCGGTCTCTATCCGAAAATCTGGTCGGCGAGGGCATCCGCGTCAACGCGGTCGCGCCCGGCCCCATCTGGACCCCGCTCAATCCCTGCGGAGGGGCCAGTCAGGAGAAGCTCGAACATTTCGGGGAGAATACGCCGATGGGGCGCCCCGGCCAGCCCAACGAAGTCGCGCCAGCTTTTCTGTTCCTCGCGTGTGAGGATGCGAGCTATATGTCTGGCCAGGTACTTCACCCGAATGGTGGAACGATCGTAAACGGATAAGCGGACCCTTGCCGGCGGGTGTTGCTCTGGAAGGGCGCGAGAGGAATTCACTGCGCGGCCACCGTCTGATCGGTAATCGAACTGGCGACGTTTTGAAGGAGGTAATGTCATGGGGGTCTTCAGACTCGCTGTGGTCTCAGCGTTTGGTTACGGGATTTATCGTTATTTCACCCGTGACCGGCAAGTAACCTGCGCTGCTTTCGCAGCAGGTGAGGCCGTGCCAGGAGCGGTCGAGGTTCGCAACGCGGGTCCCGCGAGCATGGCGGACCAGCCGCCCGAATGGGACGCAATAGACGAGGCCAGTGATGAAAGCTTTCCGGCGAGTGATCCGCCGGCGGCAAACCGATTTACGTGATCGGTGCGCGAAGGTGTAGGGCCGTTGATAGCAAACACGGATGCCCCGGTTGGTGGTCAACCTCTGCATCGGCGGCATTCGCGCCTTTCTCGGACGCCTGCTGGTGGGTCTCGCCGCCATTGCCGATCGAAGAGCTGAGCCCTGTGTCTTTCGTTGCCGTCTGATCGTCTCCTGTTGTTCGTGGACGGGCTACGGCCACCCGGCCTGTCGAAAGTTGAGGTCCCTCGGCCGAGGACGCGGGGGGGCATTAGCGCCATGTCGGTTTCCCCTCGTCGAGGTCGTTGCGGATGGTGGTCGCCGCCACGCCGCCTTCGCCCATGGCATGGCTGATTTGGTCGAGCCCAAGAACCACATCCCCTGCCGCATAGAGGCCGGGCACGCTCGTTCGCTGGTGCGTGTCGACCGTTAGGCAGCCTTCCTCCGAACGGTCCGCGCCAAGAGTGGCGGCAAGCTCCGAGCGGATGTCCGATCCAAGCGCCGGATAGAGGGTGTCGAAGCGGAGAGCGCCGTCCGGCGTGTCGATGAGGACGGCATCGCTCTGGAACCGGAAGCTGTCGGGCACGTCGTTGATCGTCACGATCGCGGCCGCTTCAAGCCGCTCGGCGATATGAGGACCCGGTCTGGGTTCGCCTATAGGGAGTAGCAACGTCACGTCGGCGCTGTAGCTCCGCAAGAAGAGCGCCTCCTTGCCTCCGCGCTCGCCGCCGCCGTAAACGGCGATACGCTTGTCGGTCACCTCATAGCCGTCGCAGATCGGGCAATAGCCGTAGCAGGCCGTTCTCGACCGCCGCAGCGTGAATGTCCGCCGGAATGTCGGGGCGTATATTGACGACGCCGGTCGCGAGAAGGATCGACCGGGCGACGCGGTCGCCAGTCTCCTTGGTCGTAACGACAAAAAGCCCGTCATCTCGTTTGGACAGGGAAACAACCGTAGCCGAGGTGATGCGCGCGCCATATTTCGCCGCCTGATCCCTCATACGGGCGAGGAGTTCGGACCCGGCGATGCCGTCAGGAAAACCCGCATGGTTGCGCGTCAGGGGAATTAAAGACGCCCGGCTATTCCCGGCGTCGGCCACCTCGACGGAAAGGTGGAACCGGCCCAGATAGATTGCGGCCGTCAGACCCGCCGGCCCGCCGCCCACGATCAGGCAATCGAGAATATCTTCCATCTTGCGCGTCATTCCCGACGACCGATCCTCTTGCGCATGCACGCCAGCGGGCGCACGCGCTGTGCGCCCGATTTGTGCTTTGCGGAAAGATCAGGCCGCGACCTGCATCAAGGTCGTCAGCTCCGGCTTAGGCAGGCCGCTCGCCTTGTACGTCGCGATGAGGTCGGTCTTGCGCGCGCGCAGCTGCTCGCCGAGCGCGTCCATGTCGAGGCCAGCCTTGCGCGCCTGGGAGAACATGCCTTCCATGCGCTGTTCTTCCTCGCCGACATGATGCTTGATCTGCTCGGAGAGCACCTTGACCTTGGCATTATAATATTCGTCATCGGGCGAACCCGTCTCGATGTCGGCGATCAGCACCTTGGCGCCGTCATGCTCGACATAGGCCTCCTTGAGGAGGTCGTCCTCGATCTTGCCCTGGCACGCGGGGTAGAAGATCTCTTCCTCGATCCTGGTATGGACAGTCAGCTCCATGCAGATCTGCATGGCGATCTTCTGCTTCTTCGCCGAAGATTTGGTGCTTTCGAACTGCTCGAACAGTTCCTCGACCTTGCGGTGGTCGGCTTTAAGGAGTGCGATCGCGTCCTGCTTGGTGTCGGCCATGGTAAATCTCCCTGTGCTGACAGGGAAAACAAGACCCAACCTCTTCCGTTCCCGAACCGTCCCTCTTGCGAGTCGTTAGCAGTGACCTGCCTTTACTTGCGCTCTCAAGTCGAGGCCCCGTCTGGTGTCGCGCGGCAAATAGTGCTGGCGGTGCAGGGCTGATGGTCGGCGATCACACGCCAAGCGCCGGGTTCGAGCACCTCGAGCCGGTCAAATTCTTCGGACGTCAAACGAAGCGTGAGCGCATCGCAGCCAAAGGCGAGTTGATCGCGCGGGACGGCGCGGAGTTCCTCGTTGGTGCCCGCCGCCGCACTGGTCGCGACCACGACATAGCTGATCGTCCCGCTCTCGCATTCGATCAACGCCTCGACGGCCTTGCCGAGCGACATGCGATCGGACGCATCGACCCGCATTCCCGCGATCCCCGTGCCAGTGAAGAGCGTGGGGTCGCTCGCCCGGCGGCTCGCTTCCGTCGCCGATTTTCCGCCATCCTCATAGGCGGCCTGCCGGCCAAGCCACCGCCAGATGCCGATGGCATTGACCAGGGTCAGGAAGCCGTTGGTGGCGATCAGGTTGGTCTGCCCGGACGCCGCGCCCACGATCGACCAGCCGATCGAGCCGACGGTGAAGACGACGAAGCCCCAGCCCGTGACGCGCGCGCCCAGATTGGCGGCAGTCATCATCGCCGCAATCATCGTGGCTGCCGGCGCTATCCAGCCTGCCAGCTCGGCGGGGCTCATACATGGTCTCCACTGGTCGAGACCGCGTGCGAATTGCGGTGTCCTGCCTGGATCATGATTTGCCCCGCTTCAGGCGCCTGGCATTGGAGGTCGCGCGCGCATGGATTGGGCGGAGGCCCTTAGCGCCGATCGCGCTCGCGCGTTCGAGCGACCGCATCGCGAAGGCCGCGTTTCGCGTCGAGAGTGCGGATAGCTCCGCCAGGGTCGGTGCGCGCCCTTTCATCGCCATGGTGCCCAGATGCTGCGCCTCGGCCAGGAAGGCCGACTGCATCGCCCACCAGTCGTGGGCAATGGCCGCCCCAGCCTTGCCGAACGCCTCGGCTTTTTCAGGCACCATCTTGCCGAGCTCGCTATAATTGCCGTCGAGCGGCGAACGGGTGGCGTCGTTGATCATGGTCGTGCGCGCCGCGATCACCTGGCCCGAAGCGATGAGCGTTTCGCACGCGCGCTGCGCCGTTTGGGCCATGCCAAAAGCCGCGGACATCATCCGCGAATAGAAAGTGAAGGGATCAAGCATCGCGGCGACTCCAGGGGCGCCGTGATGGCGATATGGCGGAAACGCACAGGGCGACGCAACGGCTCACCAGAATTTCGACAGCGATTTCATCATCGGCGCCTTCTGACCCCTTTCGCAGGGCGGCGCGCCTTGTCGGCAAGCGCGACCCAGACCGGCGCATGGTCGCTGGTCTTTTCCCAGCCACGGACATGGCGATCCACCTGGGCATCGACGAGCCGGTCGGCGAGGGACGGGCTGAGCAGCAGATGATCGATCCGCAGGCCGTCGTTGCGCTCGAAGGCGCCGCGAAAATATTTCCAGAAGGTATAGATGGTCTCATCGGGGTGGACCGTGCGGAGCGCATCGGTCCAGCCCTGATCGATCAGGCGGAAATAGGCCGCGCGCACCTCGGGCGCGAACAGCGCGTCGTCGAGCCAGCGCTCAGGTCTGCGGACATCTTGCTCCGTCGGCATGACGTTGAAGTCGCCGATGATCATCACGGGCATGCCAGTCGCGAGCAGTTCGCCGGCATGGGCGATAAGGCGTTCGAACCAGCGCAGCTTATAGTCGAATTTCGGACCCGGCCGCGGATTGCCGTTGGGCAGATACAGCCCCGCAAGGAGGATGCCGTTCACTGCCGCCTCGATATAGCGGCTATGGGTGTCTTCCGGATCGCCGGGCAGACCCCGGCGCGTTTCGTGGATCTCGCCGACGCGGCTCAGGATCGCGACGCCGTTCCAGCTCTTCTGGCCGTGCCAGATCGCGTCATATCCAAGCGCGCGTATCTGCTTCAGCGGAAATTTCTCCTGCGGGGCTTTGAGTTCCTGCAGGCAGACGATGTCCGGCTGGTCCTCTTCGAGCCACCGCAACAAGACTGGGAGCCGCCCGTTCACGCCGTTTACGTTGTAGGTCGCGATCTTCACAGGTCGGGCAGAATCTGGTCGGCGCGGCCCCAATGGGCGAGATCCCTCGACGCGGCGCGTTTCAGCATCTCGTCGGCGTCGCCCATATGCCAGTGCGATGCCTTGTCGATATCGCGCAATTCCTCCCAACTGAGCGGCACCGCGATCGGCGCGAACTCGCGCGACCTGGCGCTGTAGGGCATGACTGCCGTCGCGCCGCGCTGGTTGCGCAGATAGTCGATGAAGATCTTGCCGGTCCGCTTCGCCTTGGCGAGCGCCGCGGTAAAGCGATCTGGTTCGGCCTGGGCAAGCGCCATGGCGAAGCGGTGGGCGAAATCCTTGACCCGCGGCCATTCGGCAGACGGCGTCAGCGGGGCGATCACATGGACGCCCTTGCCGCCGGTCACCATCGGAAAGGTTATGAGACCCATCTGGGCAAGTGTGTCCTGGACGTGGAAGGCCGCCGATACGACGTCCTTGAAATCGAGACCCTCGTCGGGATCGAGGTCGAACACGAGCCGGTCGGCCTTTTCGACATCCTCGATCCTGGCGCCCCATCCATGGAACTCGATCGTTCCCATCTGGACGCAGGTGAGAAGTCCTGCGGGCGTATCGACGAACAGATAGGGTTCCTCATGGCCATCCTTTTCGAGGATGCCGATATGGCGCACATCATCGCCAAAGCTGCCAGCGTCATGTTTCTGGAAAAGCATTTCTTGTCGCGCCCATGCGGACAACGGACGAGGCTGATCGGCCGGCTCCCCGCCCAGGGCAGCATGATCGGCGCCACCGCCTCATAATAGTCGGCGAGCTGACCCTTGGTGAGCTTGCCCTCGGGGAATATGACGCGCTCGCGATTGCTGATCCTGACGCCGCTCGTCGCGGCGGGCGCCGTGAACTTTGCGACGGGAGCCGCCTTTTCGAGCACGATCGCCTCCGGCTTCTTGTCTTCGCGAAGGCCCAGATAGCTGGGATGACAGCATCTGCAGTGAGATGGGCAAAGCGGTCGGACCAGTCGAGGCCCGAGCGCGTATAGGCCCGGCCTTCTCCGCCGCCGATGGCGAGTAGGGTATGCGCCCGATAGGGCCGCGGTGAAGCGATGACACGACCGACCAGCTACAGCATCCGATCACCTTGCCCTTCTCTGCGAGTACCACGCCGCCCCCGGCCTTGCGCACGATCGCGAGGTTCGCGGCGATGCCGGCGGCGTCGATTGTGACCCCGCCCAATTGGCTCAAGAGCTGTGCGAGCGCGGCGGCATCCCGCGGCCGGGCCGATCGCAGCACCAGTTCGGGCTCAGGGGCCGGCGCGGGATTTGGCATGGGTTCGGGTCGCTGTTTCGATGGAGCCGGGTTCCTGCGCGAGGCGGCGGCCTCAACCGCCTTCGCCGCGCTTTTGCCAGGCCGTTTGCCGGCAGCCTCACCGGTTCGTGCGCGGGTTGCCGGTTCGTCGACCTGGTCCGGTTCGGCCCGCTTTTTTGCAGCGGGCTCTGCCGGTCGGTCGGGCAAAGTGTCCGCCGATTGTCGCCACGTGCCGGCAGCACCGGCGCGCAGATAATTTTCAATATCCACCGCCGTGGCGGTCAGGCCTTCATCGCCGATCCCGAGCAGCGCTCTGCCGCCCGCATCCGTCAGCCCATATTTGCCATAGTCCCCCACGCCGGCTTTGCGCCGGCGCGACTTCACCAGCTTCAACCCGCGATGCGGCGCCATCTCGCGCAAAACCTCATCCGCGCTCATCTCCTCGTCGCTCACAGCTGCCCCGGATAGTGGCGAGAGACTTGGCGCAAGTACCCGCCACCGCGACGCGGACTCACCTCGGCCGATGCCGGATTCGGCTCGCCGTTCGAAGAGGAACGAATGAGTCCGTTGGGCGCTGCGAGAATAAACGTCGATGACACCGCAGCCCCTCATGCCGGGCGCAATGGCTATGTGACCCAGTTGGGAGACCGGCGGTTTGCCGTCTTCCGAAGCGGCTTCTCCAAATCCCGCCGCGCCTTCCGGCAGGTGCGTGGTCTCGCCAACGGGCAAGACGCACTTGGCGGTGGCATTGGGGCGGGAAGCGATCCGGCAGAACTACTCGGTCCAGTTCGTCACTGCGGCGACGCTGGGGGCCATGCTGACAAAGGCGCACGGCGACGGAACGCTCGACAAGCAGCTGACGCTGCTTGCTCGGCCCAAGCTGCTGATCATCGACGAGCTCGGCTATCGCGCAGTTTGCGCGGCGTGCGCG
>NZ_AKFJ01000102.1 GCF_000272475.1 Novosphingobium sp. Rr 2-17 | reverse complement strand
CTTGTTCCAAGCCTCGCAGCAGTGGTTGAGAATGTTGTCGTGGGACGTAAAGACGCGATTGGAAAGCCAGTTATCGCGCATGAATTGCCAGACGTTCTCGACCGGGTTCAGTTCAGGACACTTGGCCGGTAGCGCGATGATGCTGATGTTGTCGGGGACCTCGAGCTTGTCGGTCATGTGCCATCCAGCCTGGTCCATCAACACCACGGCGTGTGCGCCGGGCGCTACGGCGAGCGCGATCTCGGCTAGATGCAGCGACATCGTTTCTGTGTTGCAAAAGGGCAGGATCAGCCCGGCACCCTTGCCCTGTTCGGGGCAGATGGCTCCGAAGATGTAGGCCGATTTCGTGCGCTGGTCCTTGGGCGCCGAGGGTCGTGTTCCGCGTCTGGCCCAGCGCCGTGTAATGGTGTTCTTCTGACCGACGCGGGCCTCGTCTTTACATGATGCCCCGCGCGTCAAGGCGGCTATGGTGACATGCTCATTCTCCTATTCCGCTGCATGTGAAGTGAGCTCGGGACGGCAATGTTACAGCCTTGGCTGCATAACCTTACATGCGGTCGGGCCCGTTTATGCGGCCCGGAACCATAATGCCTCATGCACGAGACAAGCCCCGATAAGCACGACCAACCTGAAACGCGGTGTTGATCAACCATTGACGAAGACGGTCGTGCTTCTCTCACAGTCAGCGATGCAGCTGGCCGTGAACTCTTAAATCATGCGGCCCGCAAGACAGCACCTTGAGGAATTTCGCCGTTCTCAGCGAAGCGCCAAAGCGCGATCAATAACTTGCGGGCCATCGCAACGATCGCGATGCGCCTGGTCCGTCCTTTGAGATCGCCGACGCGCTCGCGAAACCATGCCGATAAACCGCTCGCAGGCTGGTAGCGCAGCCATAGCCATGCCGCTTGAACCAAAGTCTTGCGCGCACGCCCATTCCCGGCGCGAGCTATTCGTCGATCCTTGTCCATACTGCCGCTTTGATGCGGCATTGGGGTCAGACCTACATAGCTCGCCAGCTGTTTTCGATTTCCGAAATCCCGGTAGAAGATCTCCCGTCCGAGCACGGCCGAGAAATTATCGCCAATGCCGTAAAGCGTGCTGAGAGCCACGACCTTTGCGGTGGTTTTATCGTCGGCAGGTGCTGCTGCCAGAAAGGCTTCTCGTTGCTCGTCGAGTTCTCGGATAAGCTCTCGGGTGAGCACAAGCCGTCGCCGCAATCGACCCAGCTCGGTGGCAAGGTGATCCGGTATCTCTCGCCCGTCCCCGGTCCGCAAAGCGGCCATGTCGCGTTCCCAGCTCCGCAATGAGGGCCTTGAGCGGACACCTTGGGTTGCCAACAAAGCCGCTATCCGATTTTCGATCCGCGTCTTCTCCTGCACGAGATGTTCGCGCTCGCGATGCATACGCTTGCGGTCTTCCTCTTCAGGCGTAGGCACTCGCACCATGCTGCAAATTTCCGTATCGCCCGCCAGGTAGGCGGCAAGCACCCGCAGCAGCCCCTCCGCGTCAAGCCGATCGGTTTTGGCTCGTTTGGCGCGTCGATTAACGAGAATACTCGTCGGTTCAACGACATGGGTCGGAATGCCACGATCGACGAGATAACGTTGAATCCAAAACCCATCGCGGCCCGCTTCAAAGCAGCAAAATATCGGTGCGACAATCTGCGATGCGCGTTCATGACGAGACTTTAGGCCGTTAAGAAGACCCATCAGCGCAGTTGTGTCGCCCGCATCAATACGATGCATCTGGCTCTTTCGTGCGCCGGGCATTCTCACACCGACGAGCCAATTTGAATTGCTCAGTTCGAGGGCGACGAGGATGGCATCACTGGTGAAAGACATCGATTGGCTCCTTGCTCGAGGACGCCGCAATTTGCATCAAACAACATGCCGGTGTCCGTCATCATAGCATCTGGAACCAGACTTCTATGGACGTGCCCTTCGGGAGGCTTGTCCGGACCTTTGCCACTTCGGCAGCAAAGCCCCCTTTTTGAATGCCTCCATCGCCAGCTCGTTCTGCGCATGATGACGTGGTCGCTCGGTCAGCTTCACATAGCCCAGCTTCTTCAACTCGCGGCTCACGGTGGTTTCGTCGAGCGACACCGCGAACTCCTCGTGCAGCAAATACACAAGGTCGATCAACCGCCAGCGCACGACACCATGGATCGCCGGGATCGGCCCGCGCTCGACCGCCTCGACCAGCGCACGACGCTGGGCATCGTTGAGGATCGACGGCTTGCCCGGCGCCTTGCCGTCCAGAAGACCGTCGGGGCCACGGGCATTGAACCGGATCACCCAGTCCCGCACGATCTGAAGGGTCACCCCGCCAATCCTTGCGGCCTCGCTCCTGCTGCTCCCCTCGTAGATCTGCGCCAGGGCCAGCAGTCGCCGGGCCTGCGGCGCGCTCTTTGATAATCGCGCCAGACGCCGGAGCGACGCTCCGTCAAAATCTTCCCGCAAGCCGATCGCTTGTCCCATCGCCACGTCCTTTCGATGCAGGACGCCATTGATTCACACTTTCATCGCTTTGGGAATCCACAACCTGAGTCAGCCTCAACGCAGGCTGGTATAAGAGGCTGGTCCCACGGGATATGATCTTTACCGCCAGCTCGTCGATTTGGGCCATGAGTGCGTTGTGGTTGCCCCGTCATTGGTGCCGAAGCGGCCCGGCGACCTGACGTGACCCCCGGATTTTCCTCCAAGCTTGATTAGCGTTACAGTTGCGATTGACCTGCACCCCGTTTCTGGACCACCTGGCTGGGGCCGATCCAGCATTCCGGCGTCAGGGCGGGCCATGTGCCACTGACGCGGATAGCAACGATATGGGCGGTTTGTTGCCGATCGCGCTGTGCGGTCGTACTTCGTGGTCTCTACGCCAAGCCTCGCATTTTCGGACCGCGTCATCGAGGCTCATGAACCAGTGCTGGTTCAGACATTCCGCCCGGAACTTGCCGTTGAAGGACTCGATGAACGCATTGTCTGTCGGCGTGCCGGGCCGCGAGAAGTCGAGCGTCACTCCTTTCATGTAGGCCCACATATACGAGGTGCTGGTAGGCGCCTTGCCGATCTCAATGATC
>NZ_AKFJ01000101.1 GCF_000272475.1 Novosphingobium sp. Rr 2-17 | reverse complement strand
AGATCGAGAATTGGAGCGGGTAGCGGGAATCGAACCCGCATAGCCAGCTTGGAAGGCTGGAGCTTTACCACTAAGCTATACCCGCGCACTTTTGAGCGATGCCGCATCTGTTTTGCGCGCTTGCCACGGGGGCGGGGGGCGCGTCAACGGGTGTGTTGGGTTTCTCGGCCAGACGATGGTGAAAGTGCGATAGTGAGCGCCACTGTACGTGCGCTTAGCGCGAGGCGGTGAGGCGGTAGCCGGCGGGTTCGGTGAGGTAGCCGTTGTAAACGGTGCGGGCGATGCTGGCGATGCGGGCTTCGCGGTTCGGGCGGCTGCCTTGGCCGGTGACATAAACTGCGACGGCGAAAACCCGACCGTCCGAAGTCTGGATGAGACCGATATCGCTGGACGTGTTGCTGAGCGAGCCAGTCTTATGCGAGACGAGAACGTCTGTTGGCAAACCGGCGCGCAGGCGATTTTTGCCCGTAACGCAACGGCTCATCGCGCCCAGCAGCACGTTGCGGCTTGAGGGGCTGAGCCACTTGCCCTGGTAAATGCCAGACAAAAGTTGGACCATCGCAATCGGCGTGGCGCTATCGCGCTTATCGACCACGCGGGCAGGGTCGATCGCGCCATCATCGCGCACCAGGGTCGCGATATCGCGATCGATGTGCCAGTCAGCCACTCCGGCTCTGGCGATCCACGCGTTAACCGCCGAAGGTCCGCCCACCGCCTTGAGCAGGGCGTCGGTGGCGTAGTTGTTTGACCGCGTGATCATGAGCTCGAGCAACTGTTGCGCGCTCATATAGTCGCCGCCGCGCACCGGAGCGACGGCGGTGGAGAACGGTGCGGATGTGATCGGCACTTGCAGTGCGAACTGGCTGGACAAGCTCCACCGGCCCTTATCGACGCCATCGAGGAAAGTGGCCGCAATGGCGACTTTGCTGGTGCTGGCCATCGGGAAACGCTGGTGGCCCAGCACTTCGACCATACGTCCGCTGGTCAGGTCCATGGCGGCGACGCCGATGCGGCCCTTCGAGGCTTCGGCAACGGCGGCCAGTTGTTGTTCGAAACCGCCGGAATACGTTCGCGGACCTCGATCCTCGGTGCCGAAGAGCGAATCAAAGCTGTTCTGAACTTCAACGACTTGTTCGCTGGGTCGTGCCAGCGGCATGATCTGCTCAGCGTGAGCAGCCGATACCGTCCATATTCCGGAAGCTGCAAAAAGCGTCCATCCAACGAAACGCTGCGCACGCTTTGCGTGCCGCGCAATAAGGTTCGCTGCCCCGGTCATGCAGTCCCACCCTGATCCATTCATATTGGTAAATGGTTAAAGCGGGAGCGACAAAACGCCATAGCCGAGCGATGAACTGCATTAGGCGTGCGATAATTGCCGAAACTCGTAAGTTTGTGCCCGAGTGTTGGTCGAATTAGGCCATTTATAAATCTCTCATTTCCACTCGGCAGGCGGGCCGCGATTCGCACTGAAACCACGAAGGGGCCGGGAGTTTCCTCCCGGCCCCTCGCGTTGTCTTGCAGATCGGCTGCGGGGGTAGCGATGCTCCCCCGCCATGCGCGACGGGCTGCTTAGAAGCCCATATCACCCATACCGCCCATGCCGCCACCCATGGGGGGCATGGCCGGCTTGTCGTCAGCACGATCGACGATAGCCGCTTCCGTGGTGATCAGCAGGCCAGCCACCGAAGCGGCGTCCTGCAGCGCGGTGCGAACGACCTTGGTCGGGTCGATCACGCCAGCGGCCTTGAGGTTCTCGTACACGTCGGTCGAAGCGTTGAAGCCCAGCGTCTCGTCCGACTGGTCGAGCAGCTTGCCGGCGACAACCGCGCCGTCGCTGCCGGCGTTCTCGGCGATCTGCTTGACCGGGGCGGCGATCGCCTTGCGGACGATGTCGATGCCACGGGTCTGGTCTTCGTTCACGCCGGCCAGGCCGTCGAGAGCGCGGATGGCGTACAGCAAAGCCGTGCCGCCGCCAGGGACGATGCCTTCTTCGACGGCAGCGCGGGTTGCGTGGAGAGCGTCATCGACGCGGTCCTTGCGCTCCTTGACTTCGACTTCCGAAGCGCCGCCGACCTTGATGACGGCAACGCCGCCGGCCAGCTTGGCAAGGCGCTCTTGCAGCTTCTCGCGGTCGTAGTCCGAAGTGGTGACTTCGATCTGCGAACGGATCTGCTCGACGCGAGCTTTGATGTCCTCGGCCGAACCCGCACCATCGACGATGATGGTGTTGTCCTTGTCGATCGTGACCTTCTTGGCCTGGCCCAGCATGCCGAGCGTGACGCTCTCAAGCTTGATGCCGAGGTCTTCCGAGATCATTTCGCCGGCGGTCAGCGTGGCGATGTCGCCCAGCATGGCCTTGCGACGATCGCCGAAGCCCGGAGCCTTGACGGCTGCGATCTTCAGGCCGCCACGCAGCTTGTTCACGACGAGCGTGGCCAGAGCCTCGCCTTCGATGTCCTCGGCGATGATGAGGAGCGGACGGCCCGACTGCACCACCGCTTCCAGGATCGGGAGCAGCGCCTGGAGCGACGACAGCTTCTTCTCGTGGATGAGGATGTAGGGGTTTTCCAGCTCGACCGTCATCTTCTCGGGGTTGGTGACGAAGTAGGGCGAGAGGTAGCCGCGATCGAACTGCATGCCTTCGACGACATCGAGTTCGAATTCGAGGCCCTTGGCCTCTTCGACGGTGATGACGCCTTCCTTGCCGACCTTTTCCATGGCTTCGGCGATCTTCTCGCCGACTTCCACGTCACCGTTGGCCGAGATGATGCCGACCTGGGCGATTTCCGCCGAACCGGCGACCGGGGTCGAGCGCGCCTTGAGGTTCTCGACGACCTTGAGGACGGCGAGATCGATGCCGCGCTTGAGGTCCATCGGGTTGGTGCCGGCTGCAACCGACTTCATGCCTTCGCGAACGATCGCCTGGGCCAGAACGGTAGCAGTGGTGGTGCCGTCACCGGCCTTGTCGTTGGCCTTCGAGGCGACTTCGCGCAGCATCTGCGCGCCCATGTTCTCGAACTTGTCCTTGAGTTCGATTTCCTTGGCGACGGTAACGCCGTCCTTGGTGATGCGCGGGGCGCCGAAGCTCTTGTCGATGACGACGTTGCGGCCCTTGGGACCGAGCGTCACCTTGACGGCGTTGGCGAGGGTGTCGACGCCAGCGAGAATGCGTTCACGCGCGTCGCGGCCGAACTTTACGTCCTTGGCTGCCATTTTGATTTCCTTCGGTTAAATCAGAGAGATGGAATGCGGATCGATCAGGCGATGACGCCCAGGATGTCCGATTCCTTCATGATCAGCAGGTCTTCGCCGCCGACCTTGACTTCGGTGCCGGACCACTTGCCGAACAGCACGCGGTCGCCAACGGCGACGTCGAGCGGGGTGATGGTGCCGGTTTCCGAGCGCGTGCCAGTGCCGACGGCGACGATTTCGCCTTCAGCCGGCTTTTCCTTGGCGCTGTCAGGAATGATGATGCCGCCGGCCGTCTTTTCCTCGGCTTCGACGCGGCGCACGAGAACACGGTCGTGCAGCGGGCGGAAAGTCATGAGGGTTCTCCCTTGTTCAATGAACATAAAAAATGAGGCTTGGCACTCCATGAGGTAGAGTGCCAGCGAGCCGGGATATGGTCTTGAGCGGGGATGCCGTCAAGGACGCCGTTCGCAAAATTTGTCGAAGCGGTCACTGTGTCAGCCGGGAGTGCGCCAACGGGATGACAGCTGTGTGAAAGGCTTTAAGCCTTCCAGCCGCGCACCAATCGGTCTCGCCAGTGCCAACGGGCCAGCAGCATTACGGCGGCCACCGATAGGCCGACCGCAAGGCCGATCCATACGCCCAGGCCCCGCAGCGGCGTGAACAGGCCGAGCATGACCGACGTGGCGAATCCTGCCAGCCAATAGCCGATCACCGCGATGACCATCGGCACGCGGGTGTCCTGGATACCGCGCAAGACGCCCGCCGCGATTGCCTGGATGCCATCACTCAATTGGAACACGGCGGCCACGAACAAGTACTGAAGCGCGAAACCGACCATGACTGCGTTGCTCGCCGCATCGACATCGATATAGGCGGACAGGATCAGACGCGGCATCAGCAACATGGGCGCTGCCGAGGCAAGCGAGAAAGCCAGTCCAGTGACGACCGCTGCCCAGCCGGCGCTGGCGATCGCTTCACGGTTGCCGGCCCCGTAGTGATAACCCACGCGGATCGTCGCGGCCTGGCCGATGCCGAACGGCACCTGGAAGGCGAAGGCCGCCACTTGCAGCGCTACGGTGTGCGCGGCCAGTTCCGCTTCGCCGACGCGGCCCATCAGGAATGCGGCGCTGCTGAACAGTCCGCCTTCCGCGATCAGCGTTGCCGAGATCGGCAGGCCCAGGCTCAGCATCTGGCGCAGTCGCTGCCACTCCGGTCGCCACAAGCGACCGAGAATGTGGAAACGGCGCAGCCGTCGGTCCGTACGGATCGCTATCAGATATGCCAGAACCGTCAGGGTGGCCGTGATGATGCTGGCGATTGCAGAGCCCGTAAGCCCAAGCGCTGGCGCACCGAAATGCCCGAAGACGAAAGCGTAGTTGCCGGCCGCGTTGACGAGGATCGAAACGCCGGTGATGACCGTGGCAAAGACGGGCCGTCCCAACGTCGACACGAAGGTACGCAGCACGTTGGCAATCACCATCGGCAGCATCGCGATCGAAAGCACTTGCAGGAAGTACCCGGCTATCGCGGCGACCCGCGGCTGTTGGCCGGTCCACAGCATGAACCATCCGCCGAACGTACACAGGCCGATGGCGAAGATTGCCAGTGCCGCGCCCAACCACAGCGCCATGCGGACGGAGCGGCGTACTTCGCGAACCGAATTGGCGCGGCGACCAAGCTGCGCGGCTATGAGTGGCGCCGCAGCGCTCGTCACGCCGTTGAGGCCCATCATGACAACGCCGATAATCGCGACGGCAAGGCTCGAGGCGGCAAGCGATTCCTGTCCCAGCCGCGCGACGAACATAACGTCGATGGCGAAGACACCCATCTGCAGAAGATTCGCCAATGCCAGCGGAGCCGCGAGACCCAGCGTTGCGCCTAGTTCGGCACGAAAGGAATTAGGTTTGACGAACCCCGACATCTTGGCCGCGCGATAGAACTTTGGCGGCCGTGCGCAAAGCAAATCCTTTTCGACCGGGGCGGGCCGAATTACCCGTTGCCGGATTCGGCTTGTTTGAGAGTATCTCACAACAAGCAAAGGCGCAAAAAGGGCGTCGCCGGTTCGTAGATCGGCGACGCCCCCCATCTGCCGCCCCGGGGTTGGGAGCGGCGGAACGGCAGTTGGTTTTAGACTTTCCGGCCGGAAGCAGGATGTTCGTTCGCAGCCTTGTCCAGCTTGGCCGGAATGGCGTTGGTCGCGGCCCGATTCGCATCGCAGCCGTCGGAGGCGGCCTGCGTCATCTTGGGCGCGGCGTCCGTGCCATCAGAGCTGTACGACACCGAGCGCGTGCAGCCGTTGGCGTCCGTGCTGGAGGAATAATACGTGACGTGGACGCCCTGCGGCGCCGTGCCAGCCAAAGTCACGCCCGGTGCGATTTGCGTGACTTGTCCGTTTGCAACCGCGTGCTGCTGCATTTGCGCTGCATGCTGTTGCAGCATCGCCGCGCGCTGCATCATGGCAGTCATCTGCGCGTCCATCATCGCTGAAACCTGCTCCATCTGAGCAAACGGATCCAAGATGGCGGACGCTGGCATCGCGGCAGGCATCGCTGCAGTCACCGGCACGACTTCGACCTTGGGGGCGACATCTCCGGAATACTGGACATGAACCACAGAACCATCAGCCGCACTGACCTGCATGGTGTGCAGTTGGTCGCTGGCGGCCCGGGCTACGCCGGCACCCAGCACGGCAAGTGCAGCGGCGCCGATCAAGTATTTCTTCGAGAGCATTCGCATAGGGGCAAACCTCCTTCCGTTATAAGTCCCATTCGCGAAACGCGAAATTGACTCCGGAAAGCTGAACGCTCGATTACCAGACCGGACAGGTGGCGGCTTGCCGCTTGTGTCCAAACAAAAAGGGCGGCCCTTTGCGGAGCCGCCCTTCCTGTATCTGTCCGGCAGAAGCCGAAAAGAAGATTACTTGATTTCGACGGTGCCGCCGGCTTCTTCGATCTTCTTCTTGATTTCTTCGGCTTCAGCCTTGTTGACGCCTTCCTTGACGGCCTTGGGAGCGCCTTCAACGAGAGCCTTGGCTTCAGCGAGGCCCAGCTGCGTGATCGCACGGACTTCCTTGATGACCTGGATCTTCTTGCCACCGTCGCCGGTGAGGATCACGTCGAATTCGGTCTTCTCTTCAGCAGCAGCCGGAGCGTCGCCCGTAGGGGCGGCAACGGCAACGGCAGCAGCGGCGGAAACGCCCCATGCTTCTTCAAGCGCCTTGGCGAGGTCAGCGGCCTCGAGGACGGTCAGCTGCGACAGTTCTTCTACAAGCTTGGCGATATCGGCCATGATTTTTAACTCCTGATCTGTGGTCCACCGCCGGCCTCATGCCGAACGGCGGAATAAATCGTTAGAAACGCAATGCTTAGCTTGGCCGTCGCGAGGCCCAGGACCGGGCAAGCCCGACTGGAAATCGCTCGGGCTCGCGGCTCAGGCGGCGTCCTTCTCGGCGTAGGCGGCAAAAACGCGTGCCAGCTTGGCCGCCGGAGCGGTCGAAAGCTGAGCGATCTTGGTCGCCGGTGCCTGGACGAGGCCGATGAGCTTGGCGCGCAGTTCGTCGAGCGAGGGCATCGAGGCGAGAGCCTTGATACCGTCCGCGTTCAGAACCAACGAACCCATCGCGCCGCCGACGATCTCGATCTTGTCGGTCGTCTTGGCGAAGTCGACGACGGCCTTTGCGGCTGCGACGGGGTCCACCGAGGTGGCGATGGCCGTCGGGCCGGTCAGGAAGTCGCCGATACCGACATAGTCGGTGTCCGCGATGGCAAGCTTGGCAAGACGGTTCTTCGCAACCTTGTAGGTCGCACCCGCATCGCGGATCTTACCACGCAGGGCAGTGGACTGAGCCACCGTCATGCCGAGGTTGCGGGTGACGACCACCACACCAACCTCGTTGAAGACCGCGTTGAGAGTGGCGACCGAATCGGCTTTCTGCGAACGATCCATGCCTTACTCCTTCACAATGGCCGCAAGGGGCGAGCCCTTCGCAGCCGGCTACGTTTGTCCATGGCGCAACAGCACCATGGGCGAGTCCGTCGAAGGGGAAGGAGTTTCACGTGCGAACACGCGAGCTTGGCACCACGCTCAGATGAGTTAGGGGCCGGGTAATTTCCTGTTCCCCGTCTAGGCTGCAAATTAAGGGGGAAACCCCCAGCAACGGTCTTGGACGGATGAACGACGCAGAATCACCGCGTCGGTCAGCGCGGGCCAATGGCGAGAAAGCGCGGCGAAGTCAAGCTTGGCGGTAAGCGACCTGCGCTGCGCGCGGCAACTGACAGCGCGATCCCCACCGCGATCGCCGGCGGCGCAAGAAGACGAACGCAAAATCAGCACGCTCATTGCGGCATGACGCTCGGCTAGGGCATGGTACAGCCCCTCTGCCGCGGAAACGAGGGAGATGACGATCACCAGGTGGCGGAACGCTAGTCTCGATCAGAACGCCCCGGCTGGTAGCTCAGCAGGTCTCCAGGCTGACAACCAAGCTCACGACAAATTGCCGCGAGTGTCGAAAAACGAATGGCCTTGGCTTTGCCGGTTTTGAGGATCGAAAGGTTTGCTATCGTGATGCCGATACGTTCAGCCAGTTCGGTGAGCGTCATGCGGCGGTGGTGAAGCAGATCGTCGAGCTTAACAACGATCCAGCCTCCCTCCATGGTATCCTCGCCCATCAAATCATGCCCTCTAGGTCCGCGCGCATTTCTGCGCCTTTGCGAAACACTCGGGAAAGGACGAACAGGATCGCAGACAGCAACACCCCGCCGAACGAGATATCGAAGTTGATCTCGATCTTCTCGTTGGAAACTTCGCTCAGCCAGAAAATGATAGCTCCGGCAGGGAGCCTGGCAGCCTCGATGAGGAGGGACAACCAAGCCATACTCGTAAGCCGCGTGGCGTTGGCAGGGACGAACGGATCGCCTTGTCCCACTGTTTCGACGATGTGCAGGAGATGGCGTAGAAGCAGGAAGAACAGCGCGGCCATTGCGGCAGCAATTAGCACTAGCCCAGCGAACGCTAAAAAAGCGCTGGCGTGTACTAACAAGACATAGCGCCCTATCACCATTATCGGTGCTGCAAGCAGCAATATGCCGCCGCCGAGCGCCGTAACGCCCATCGCGAAGAGGATGAAGATGCGGGCGGCGGTGAGCATAGGGTCGCGGGTCAGCGTGATCATGGCCATTCCTACATCATCGCTGGTGCGGGCAGGCCGATGACAAGCACCTTCACCTGCGCGGTTTGGTGCAGCGAAACGTCTATTGCAACGAGAGGGGCGATAGTGGCCACTGCCATGAGAAGTAACACGATCAAGCCATGCCGAGCTTCCTTTTGCCGAATCATTGATTGTTCTCCGATATTGACCATATCGAAATTCAATATGCTCGAATGTCGTCGTTAGCAATGATATTATTGATAAACGATATTACAGGCGCGCGACGCGACGAAAAGGGCGGACCATTCGAGCCGCCTGCTGATACCCAACGTGAGGTCGAACGGTCAGGCGTCGGTGAGATTTTGAACCGTGGTTGCGCGATTTCCGGCGACTTCGGGGAGGGCAGGCGTCGCTGGGTCGTCGGGAGCGGGCGGATAAGCCGTGTCCGGCTTTCCGTAATCGACGTCGCGGCGGCGGTGAGACCGCATTCTTGCTATTCCAACGCCAGCGATGCCGAAGGCCGCAAGCAATCCCACGACGCCGGCAGTGGGAAGCGTATTGTCCTGCACTGGCGCGGCGGGTGGGTTGACGTCGTTACTCGTTAACGGTGCGGCAGGCACCGGGCCATCGGCCAGCGGGCTTTGTGCGCTGTTACCCTGCGACGCCAAGTGCGACCGCGCCGTAGGGACAGATGCTGCCGGCGCCTCGCGGGCGGCACGCGGCGTGGCGGCCCGCGAGGGTGGCGTCGCGGATGCGGTGGGCTGGGCGGATGACGCTGCGGTGGCAGTTTCCTGGGCTAGCGCCGGGATTGCGGATAGCGCTACAATGACCGCAATCGCGGTCAGGGCGCGGGGCGAGCAGTGCGATGCATGTTCCATGATACACAAAGGCACGCGGGGCGATTTCGTGGCGCAATATCCGTAATACGGGGCAAGTCGACACCCTTCCTGCGATGAACCGACACCTGTATTACTCGCGACAACGAGATCGACGATTGTCTGAACATTTCTGAAGCGTGAATGTCTGTCCGGATCGATCGTTGAGGATAGCGCCATCTCTTAGCATCTGCAGGCTTGCTAAGGGCAGGCGGGTTTGACACGAGACTGCTCCCCCCCTATATGCGACATCGCTCGATCGCTTCGAGCAAGGCGGGTCCAAGCGTGGGGATCAGCCCGGGAAGGAAGCGATCAAGGTTCCATCTGACGCACAGGCTGCCGGTCGCATCGGGCTCCCGCCAGGGATTTCGTATGCGCAAGGCGGCCTTTTCGTGCTTCGGAATGGCCCGTTCCCGCATACGAATTTTTCGGCTCGTCCCGTTTTCGAATCGGACGCAGCCTCCTGAAGCGAAGAGGCATAGACCAGCTCATGGCCACCAAGCCCGTCGACATCGCCGCCCGTTCGGCGAAGAAGCGCATCCGCAAGATCTTCGGCGACATCCACGAAGTCGTCCAGATGCCGAACCTGATCGAGGTTCAGCGTGAGAGCTACGAGCAGTTCCTGCGTTCCGACCCGGCCACCGGCTATGTCTCCGGCCTGGAAAAGACGCTGCGCTCGGTGTTCCCGATCCGCGACTTCGCCGGCACCAGCGAGCTGGACTTCGTCCACTACGAGCTGGAAGATCCCAAGTTCGACGTGACCGAGTGCCGCCAGCGCGGCATCACGTACGCCGCGCCGATGAAGGTCACGCTGCGCCTGATCGTGTTCGAGGTGGACGCCGAGACCGAAACTCGCTCGGTCCTCGATATCAAGGAGCAGGACGTCTACATGGGCGACATGCCCCTGATGACGGAGAACGGCACCTTCTTCATCAACGGCACCGAGCGCGTGATCGTCTCGCAGATGCACCGTTCGCCGGGCGTGCTGTTCGACCATGATCGCGGCAAGACCCACGCTTCGGGCAAGTTCCTGTTCGCCGCACGCGTGATCCCGTATCGCGGTTCGTGGCTGGACTTCGAGTTCGACGCCAAGGACATCGTCAACGTCCGTATCGACCGCAAGCGCAAGCTGCCGGTGACCTCGCTGCTCTATGCGCTGGGCCTCGATTCCGAGCAGATCCTTGACTACTTTTACGAGACCGTCACTTGGAAGCGTGGCGAAGGTGGCTGGCGTCTGCCGTACACCCCCGAAGCGTGGCGCGGTGCGAAGCCGACCTTCGACATCGTCGATGCCAAGTCGGGTGAAGTCGTGTTCGCCGCTGGCACCAAGATCTCGCCGCGCGCTGCCAACAAGGCGCAGAAGGACGGTCTCGAAGAACTGCTGATCCCGACCGAGGAAATCTTCGGTCGTTATTCGGCCGTCGATCTGATCGACGAGACGACCGGCCGCATCTGGATCGAAGCAGGCGACGAAGTTTCGCCCGAGAACCTGGAAGCGCTCGACAAGGCAGGCATCGACCAGATCGCCTTGCTCGATATCGACGACATCAACACCGGTCCGTGGATTCGCAACACGATGAAGGCCGACAAGGCCGACAATCGCGACATGGGCCTGGAAGCGATCTACAAGGTCATGCGCCCAGGTGAGCCGCCGACGAAGGAAACGGCGGAATCGCTGTTCGCCGGCTTGTTCTTCGATCCCGACCGTTACGACTTGTCCGCCGTGGGCCGCGTTAAGCTGAACATGCGCATGGGCCTCGACGTCGAGGACACCGTCACCACCCTGCGCGTTGACGACATCCTCGCCGTGGTCAAGGAACTGGTAAGCCTCAAGGACGGCAAGGGCGAGATCGACGACATCGACAACCTCGGCAACCGCCGCGTGCGTTCGGTGGGCGAGCTGCTGGAAAACCAGTACCGCGTCGGTCTGCTCCGCATGGAGCGCGCCGTGAAGGAGCGCATGAGCTCGGTCGACGTGTCGACCGTGATGCCGAACGATCTCATCAACGCCAAGCCCGCCGTGGCCGCCGTTCGCGAGTTCTTCGGTTCCTCGCAGCTCTCGCAGTTCATGGATCAGACCAACCCGCTGTCGGAAGTCACCCACAAGCGCCGCGTTTCGGCATTGGGCCCAGGCGGTCTCACGCGTGAGCGCGCCGGCTTTGAAGTCCGCGACGTTCACCCGACCCACTATGGCCGCATCTGCCCGATCGAAACGCCGGAAGGCCCGAACATCGGTCTGATCAACTCGCTGTCAACCTTCGCCCGCGTCAACAAGTACGGCTTCATCGAGACGCCGTATCGTAAAGTGATCGACGGCAAGGTGACCGGCGACGTGGTCTATCTCTCCGCCATGGAAGAGCAGAAGCACACCGTCGCGCAGGCTTCGGCCGCCACCAATGAGGACGGCAGCTTCGCCGAGGAACTGGTTTCGGCTCGCCAGAACGGCGAGTTCGTGATGAGCCCACGCGATCAGGTCACGCTGATGGACGTTTCGCCCAAACAGCTCGTCTCGGTCGCCGCATCGCTGATCCCGTTCCTGGAAAACGATGACGCCAACCGCGCCTTGATGGGCTCGAACATGCAGCGCCAGGCAGTGCCGTTGGTCCAGGCCGATGCACCGTTCGTGGGCACCGGCATGGAAGAGACCGTGGCGCGCGATTCGGGCGCTGCGATCTCGGCGTTGCGTGCCGGAGTGGTCGATCAGGTCGATGCAACCCGTATCGTCATCCGCGCCAGCGGTGACATCGAGCCGGGCAAGTCGGGCGTCGATATCTACCGTCTGCAGAAGTTCGAGCGTTCCAACCAGTCGACCTGCATCAACCAGCGTCCGCTGGTGAAGGTGGGCGACGTGATCGGCAAGGGCGACATCCTCGCGGATGGTCCCTCGACCGAGCTGGGCGAGCTGGCGCTGGGTCGTAACAGCCTCGTCGCGTTCATGCCGTGGAACGGCTACAACTACGAGGACTCGATCCTGATCTCCGAGCGGATCGTGAAGGACGACGTCTTCACCTCGATCCACATCGACGAGTTCGAGGTGATGGCCCGCGACACCAAGCTGGGTCCGGAAGACATCACCCGCGACATCCCGAACGTCGGCGAGGAAGCTCTGCGCAGCCTGGACGAAGCGGGCATCGTCTACGTCGGCGCCGAAGTGCATCCGGGCGACATCCTGGTCGGCAAGATCACCCCCAAGGGTGAATCGCCGATGACCCCGGAAGAGAAGCTCCTCCGCGCGATCTTCGGTGAAAAGGCCAGCGACGTGCGCGATACTTCGCTGCGTCTGCCGCCGGGCGTCTCGGGCACGATCGTCGATGTGCGCGTGTTCAACCGCCACGGCATCGAGATCGACGACCGTACCCGTGCGATCCAGAACGAGGAAATCGAACGCCTCGCCAAGGACCGTGAGGACGAGCGTGCGATCCTCAACCGCGCCACCTACAACCGCTTGCGCGACATGCTGCTGGGCCAGACCGCCGCGTCTGCGCCCAAGGGCATCAAGAAGGGCGTCGAGATCGACGAGTCGGTTCTCGAAGAGGCCGAGCGTCACGAGTGGTGGAAGTTTGCAGTTGCGGACGATCACATGCAGTCGCAATTGGAAGCCGTTAAGGTCCAGTACGACGCCACCGTAAAGGCGATCCAGGAGAAGTTCGAGGATCGCAAGGAGAAGCTGGAGCGCGGCGACGAGCTGGCTCCCGGCGTGCTCAAGATGGTCAAGGTCTTCGTCGCGGTGAAGCGCAAGCTGCAGCCGGGTGACAAGATGGCGGGCCGTCACGGCAACAAGGGTGTCATCAGCCGCATCCTGCCGCAGGAAGACATGCCGTTCCTTGAGGACGGTACGCCTGTCGATCTCGTGCTCAACCCGTTGGGCGTGCCTTCGCGCATGAACGTCGGCCAGATCTTCGAGACCCACCTGGGCTGGGCCGCACGCGGCTTGGGCCAGCAGGTCAAGCAGGCCCTGGAAGACTGGCGCCATGCCAACCCCGATCCGGAAACCGCAGCTCCGCCCGAAGCAGTGCGCGAACGTCTGAAGATCATCTACGGCGCGCACTACGCCGAAGACATCCAGAACCGCGACACGGAATCGCTGCTGGAACTGGCGAACAACGTCACCAAGGGCGTTCCGATGGGCACCCCGGTGTTCGACGGCGCGGTCGAGGCGGACGTTGCGGAAATGCTGGATCTGGCGGGCCTGGCCCGTTCGGGTCAGTCGACCCTCTACGATGGCCGCACTGGCGAGGCGTTCGACCGTAAGGTGACCGTGGGCATCATCTACATGCTCAAGCTGCACCACCTTGTGGACGACAAGATCCACGCACGTTCGATCGGGCCGTACAGCCTCGTCACCCAGCAGCCGCTGGGCGGTAAGGCGCAGTTCGGTGGCCAGCGCTTCGGTGAGATGGAGGTCTGGGCGCTCCAGGCCTACGGCGCCGCGTACACCTTGCAGGAAATGCTGACGGTGAAGTCCGACGACGTCGTCGGCCGCACCAAGGTCTACGAAGCGATCGTCAAGGGTGACGACACCTTCGAGGCCGGCATTCCCGAGAGCTTCAACGTGCTCGTCAAGGAAATGCGCTCGCTTGGTCTCAACGTCGAGCTGTCGTCGATCGAAACCGACGACGACGGTGTGGCGATCGCGGCGGAATGAACCGTGGGGGCGCTGTTTCTCTAGGACAGCGCCCCTTCGTTCCGCCCACGAAATTTGACCCTTCAGAGGGACTGAAAATATGAACGACCTGACCAAATTCACGAACCAGATGGCCAAGACCGAGACGTTCGACCAGATCCAGATCGGTCTGGCGAGCCCCGAGCGCATTCGCTCCTGGTCCTTCGGCGAGATCAAGAAGCCGGAAACCATCAACTACCGCACGTTCAAGCCTGAGCGTGACGGCTTGTTCTGCGCGCGCATCTTTGGCCCTGTGAAGGACTACGAGTGCTTGTGCGGCAAGTACAAGCGCATGAAGTACAAGGGCGTCGTCTGCGAAAAGTGCGGCGTCGAAGTGACCGTCACCAAGGTGCGCCGCGAGCGCATGGGCCACATCGAGCTGGCTGCGCCGGTCGCGCACATCTGGTTCCTCAAGTCGCTGCCTTCGCGCATCGGCCTGCTGCTCGACATGCAGCTCAAGCTGCTTGAGCGCGTGCTGTACTTCGAAAGCTACATCGTCACCGAGCCGGGCCTGACCCCGCTGGAGAAGTACCAGCTTCTCACCGAAGACGAGATGCTCGACGCGCAGGACGAGTACGGTGAAGATGCCTTCACCGCCAGCATCGGCGCCGAGGCCGTCAAGCACATGCTGATGAACCTCGACCTCGTGCAAGAGCGCGCGGATCTGCTGCAGGAGCTTGAGACGACCAAGTCGGAACTCAAGCCCAAGAAGATCATCAAGCGCCTCAAGGTCGTGGAATCGTTCATCGATTCGGGCAACCGTCCCGAATGGATGATCCTTGACGTCGTGCCGGTCATCCCGCCAGAACTGCGCCCGCTGGTGCCGCTGGACGGTGGCCGCTTCGCGACCTCGGATCTCAACGATCTGTATCGCCGCGTCATCAACCGCAACAACCGCTTGAAGCGCCTGATCGAACTGCGCGCGCCTGACATCATCGTGCGCAACGAAAAGCGCATGCTGCAGGAAGCCGTCGACGCCTTGTTCGACAACGGTCGTCGCGGCCGCGTCATCACCGGCGCCAACAAGCGTCCGCTCAAGTCGCTGTCCGACATGCTCAAGGGCAAGCAGGGCCGCTTCCGTCAGAACCTGCTCGGCAAGCGCGTCGACTATTCGGGCCGTTCGGTCATCGTGACCGGGCCGGAGCTCAAGCTGCACCAGTGCGGCTTGCCCAAGAAGATGGCGCTCGAACTGTTCAAGCCGTTCATCTACGCCCGCCTCGATGCCAAGGGTCTGTCCATGACCCTCAAGCAGGCGAAGAAGTGGGTCGAGAAGGAGCGCAAGGAAGTCTGGGACATCCTGGACGAAGTGATCCGCGAGCACCCGGTTCTGCTGAACCGCGCGCCCACGCTTCACCGTCTCGGCATCCAGGCTTTTGAGCCCGTGCTGATCGAAGGCAAGGCGATCCAGCTCCACCCGCTCGTCTGCTCGGCCTTCAACGCCGACTTCGATGGTGACCAGATGGCCGTCCACGTGCCGCTCTCGCTGGAAGCCCAGCTTGAAGCGCGCGTGCTGATGATGTCGACCAACAACATCCTATCGCCTGCCAACGGCAAGCCGATCATCGTGCCTTCGCAGGACATGGTCCTGGGTCTGTACTACCTGTCGCTCGACCGCGATGGTGAGCCGGGCGAAGGCATGAAGTTCGGCGACATGGCCGAAGTTCACCAGGCGCTGTTCCATGGCGTTGTGACCCTGCACTCGAAGATCGAAGCCCGCGTGCCGCAGACCGATGAAACCGGTAAGCAGTACATGAAGCGGTTCCAGACCACGCCGGGCCGCATGCTGCTGGGCGAGTGCCTGCCCAAGAGCCACACGGTGCCCTTCGATGTCGTCAACCGCCTTCTCACCAAGAAGGAAATCGGTGACGTTATCGATCAGGTCTACCGCCACACCGGCCAGAAGGACACGGTGCTGTTCGCCGACGCGATCATGTCGCTGGGCTTCCGCAACGCGTTCAAGGCCGGCATCTCCTTCGGCAAGGATGACATGATCATCCCGGATTCGAAGGTGGCCCTGGTCAACGAGACCAAGGAACTGGTTGCCGACTACGAGCAGCAGTACCAGGACGGCCTCATCACCCAGCAGGAAAAGTACAACAAGGTCATCGACGCCTGGAGCCGTTGCGGCGATCAGGTGGCGAACGCCATGATGGACGAGATCCGCGCCCAGCCGATCGATCCCGAGACGGGCCGCATGGCCCAGATCAACTCGATCTACATGATGAGCCACTCGGGTGCCCGTGGTAGCCCGGCGCAGATGAAGCAGCTCGCCGGTATGCGCGGCCTCATGGCCAAGCCGTCGGGCGAGATCATCGAGACCCCGATCATCTCGAACTTCAAGGAAGGCCTGACCGTCCTTGAATACTTCAACTCCACCCACGGCGCTCGTAAGGGTCTGGCGGACACCGCGCTCAAGACGGCGAACTCGGGTTACCTGACTCGTCGTCTGGTCGACGTGTCGCAGGACTGCGTGGTCGTCATCGACGATTGCGGGACCGAGCGGGCGCTGGAAATGCGTTCGATCATCCAGGGCGGCGCCACCATCGCCTCGCTGGCCGAGCGCATCCTTGGCCGTACGCTGGCCCAGGATATCGTCGACAAGGAAGGCAACGTCGTCGCCTCGAACGGGCAGTTGCTCGACGAAGCGGCAGTCGCTGCGATCGAAGCGACCGGCCTGCAGGCCGCGCGCATTCGTTCGCCGCTGGTCTGCTCGGCGGAGCAGGGCGTGTGCGCCAAGTGCTACGGGCGTGACCTCGCACGCGGTACGCCGGTGAACATCGGTGAGGCTGTCGGCGTTATCGCCGCGCAGTCGATCGGTGAGCCGGGCACCCAGCTCACCATGCGTACCTTCCACATCGGCGGTGCGGCGCAGCTCAACGAAACCAGCCACCTCGAAGCGATCAGCGAAGGCACGGTCGAATACCGTGACATCCCCACGATCGTCGACAAGCGTGACCGTCTCCTCAGCCTTGCCCGCAACGGCGAGATCGTGGTGATCGACACCGAGGGCCGCGAGCGCGCCATCCACCGCGTACCTTACGGCACCGTGCTGCTCCACAAGAACGGCGCATCGGTGAAGGAAGGCGAGCGTCTGGCCGAGTGGGATCCGTTCACCCTGCCGATCATCACCGAAACGTCCGGTATCGTGAAGTATCAGGATCTGATCGACACCCGCACGCTGACCGAGCACGTCGATGACGCCACCGGCATGACCAGCCGCGTCGTCACCGAGGATCGGTCCTCGCGCAGTGCCAAGAAGAAAGAGGATTTGCGTCCGCGCATTACTCTTCTCGACGAAAGCTCGGGCGAAATGGCGCGTTACATGCTCGCACCCGGTACGACGTTGTCGGTCGAGGACGGCCAGCGCATCGAGGCGGGCGACATCGTTGCCCGTGCGTCGCGCGAAGCTGCCAAGACCCGCGACATCACCGGTGGTCTGCCGCGCGTTGCCGAACTGTTCGAAGCGCGCAAGCCCAAGGACAACGCGGTCATCGCCAAGGTCTCGGGCCGCGTCGAGTTCGTTCGCGACTACAAGGCCAAGCGCAAGATCGCGATCATTCCCGAGGAAGGCGAGCCGGTAGAATACCTGATCGCCAAGTCCAAGGTCGTGGACGTTCAGGAAGGCGACTGGGTCAAGAAGGGCGACAACCTGGTTTCGGGCTCGCCCGATCCGCACGACATCCTCGAAGTCCTCGGCGTGGAAGCGCTGGCGGAATACCTCGTGGCGGAAATCCAGGAAGTCTACCGTCTGCAGGGCGTTAAGATCAACGACAAGCACATCGAGGTGATCGTTCGCCAGATGCTGCAGAAGGTCGAGATCACCGACGGCGGCGACACCACGCTGCTGGCGGCCGAGCAAGTCGACTACGAGGAAATGAACGAGTACAACGCCAGGCTGAGCCCCGGTCAGAAGCCGGCTGAAGGCAAGCCGGTCCTGCTGGGCATCACCAAGGCGTCGCTCCAGACCCGTTCGTTCATCTCGGCAGCGTCGTTCCAGGAAACCACCCGCGTGCTCACGCAGGCGGCGGTCGAAGGCAAGACGGACTCGCTGATCGGCCTCAAGGAGAACGTCATCGTCGGTCGTCTCATCCCTGCCGGTACCGGCGCGGGCATGAACCGGGTCCGCGTGGCTGCCTCCAGCCGCGATGCCGCCCTGCGCGCGTCCACCAAGCGCCTGCAGGAATCGCTCATCCTCGCCAACACGGCGGCGGAAGAGCGCAAGGCGGAACTGGCTCGCGACATCCGCGACGACGTGGGCGACAGCCCGCTCGCCGCAGTCGAGGGTGAAACCCACGGCACCGACGCGGACGCCGGCGACTACCTGATCAAGAGTGACGAAACCCCGAACGACGCAGCCGAATAAGCCGCGTCGCCCCCGGGCAAAACAAAAGGCCCCGCCGGAGCGATCCGGCGGGGCTTTTTGTTGTCGGGAGTGGATGGAAGCACGGGAAAAATAACCACGATGGACGCGTCTCCCCGTTTCTAACCCTTCCTGGCGCGTGTTCGATGCCGCCCAACGAAAAAGGCGCCCCGGTTTCCCGGAGCGCCTCGTGTGTCGAACCGAACGGTTTTGCTCAGTTGGTCTTGGGATCGCCGTCAGTGCGACGGTTGATTTCCGCCTTGACGTCGGCGGCGGCCTTGTCGGCGTCGGCAGCGATGTCGTCAGTGGTTTTTTCGGCCGACTTAGCCGCGTCCTTAGTCGCATCCTTGGCGGCATCGGCGCTGTCGTCCGCAGCGTCGCTGGCCTTGGCGCCCAGGTTGCTAATGGCGTCACCCGCGTCTGACGCGACGGCTTCGACGTCGCTGCCGGCAGACGAAGCTGCGGCCTCGGTGGCGTCTTGCGTGTTCTGCGAGCAGGCGGCCAACGCCAGGGCGGTGGCGGCTGCGGTGGCAGCGATAACGATCTTGCGCATTGTCTTGTAAATCCCTCGTTCTGCAGGTGTATCCTGAGCGGCCGTCGCGCCGCGCAAAGAGCCTCTCCCGGCTGATAACCGATAAGTGGCACGTCGCGGCGTTACAAGCCCGGTCGGCAAAACGCTTTCGGAGGGTGTATGTTCCGCAGCGGCCACTAATTGGCCGGTTCCTTCCGGCGCGCGCACGTTCTAGGGGAGGACTATGGATTCCAAGCAGCACCTCTACCTGGTCGACGGGTCGGCCTATATCTTCCGCGCCTATCACCGCCTGCCACCGTTGACGAACCCGGAAGGCACGCCGGTCGGCGCGGTCTACGGCTATACGACGATGTTGTGGAAGCTGGCCGAAGATCTCAACAAGGCGGACGGGCCGACGCACCTGGCAGTGATCCTGGACGCCGGCTCGATCTCGTTCCGCAACGACATCTACGACAAGTACAAGGCCAACCGACCGCCGCCGCCGGAAGACTTGGTGCCGCAGTTTCCGCTGATCCGCGATGCCACCCGCGCCTTCTCCCTGCCGTGCATCGAAGAGGCAGGCTACGAAGCGGACGATCTGATCGCCTCCTACGCCCGCGAGGCGACGCGGCGCGGCTGGGACGTGACGATCGTGTCGTCCGACAAGGACTTGATGCAGCTCGTCGGCAAATGTGCGCAGCCACATCCCGGCCCCGATGGCGCGGTCATCGAAGGCGGCTGCGTCGACATGCTCGATACCATGAAGAACCAGCGCATCGACGTGGCCGAAGTGGTCGAGAAGTTCGGCGTGGTGCCCGATAAGGTGGGCGACGTGCTGGCGCTGATGGGCGATTCGGTGGACAATGTGCCGGGCGTCTACGGCGTCGGCCCCAAGACCGCGAGCAAGCTGATCCAGGACTACGGCGATCTCGAATCGGTGCTCGCCGCCGCACCCGAAATGAAGAAGGGCAAGCTGCAGGAACGGCTGATCGAGCAGGCCGAGATGGCGCGACTGTCCAAGGTGCTTGTTACGCTCAAAGAAGACTGCGCGCTGCCGATGGCGCTGGACGATTTCAAGCTGGACGCGATCCCGCCCGATCCGCTGGCCGCGTTCCTGGGCCGCCACGGCTTCACCAGCCTGCTCAAGCGCCTGGGCGCGGGCAGCGGCAGCCCCGCGATGACGACGCAGTTGCACCCCGCCAAGCCGGTGACAGGCGGCGCCAACCCGACCGAAGGCGCCGCGCGTCAGCCTGCGCCCGAAATGCCGGCGGTCGACCGCAGCTTGTACGAATGCGTGACGACCGAGGCGCAGCTCGATCGCTGGATCGCCCGCGCCGCTGCCGCGCATGTGGTGGCGATCGACACCGAAACCTCCGCGCTCGATGCGATGCGCGCGGATCTGGCCGGGATCAGCCTGGCGGTAGGCCCCAACGAGGCATGCTACATCCCGCTCGGCCACGGGGGCACCGACATGTTCGCCGAGCGGCCCGAGCAAGTGCCGATCCAGAACGCACTCGCCCGGCTCAAGCCGCTGCTGGAAAGCGATGCGGTGCTCAAGGTCGGCCAGAACATCAAGTACGACCTCAACGTATTGGCCCGCCACGGCATCCACGTCGCGCCGATCGATGATACCATGATCCTGAGCTTCTGCCTGGACGCCGGGCGTTCGCTGGACGGGATTGGCGGCGGCCATGGCATGGACGAGCTGTCTCAGCGGCATTTGTCGCACACGACGCTCACCTTCAAGGACATCTGCGGCACCGGCAAGAAGGCGATCCCCTTCGGCGAAGTGCCGCTCGATCGCGCTACGCAATACGCCGCCGAGGACGCGGATGTGACGTGGCGCTTGCACCAAACGTTGAAACCGCGGCTGTCGTTCGAAGGCGGCACCCGCATCTACGAGCGCGTCGATCGCCCGCTGATCCCGGTCGTGGCCGGGATGGAACGGCACGGCATCAAGGTCGATCGCGAGCAGCTTGCCGGCTTGTCCAGCCAGTTCGCCGAGGCGATCGGGGCGCTGGAAGCGGAGATCTTCGAGCTGGTCGGCCAGCCCTTCACCATCGGCAGCCCCAAGCAGCTTGGCGACATCTTGTTCGATAAGCTGGGCTACAAGGGCGGTCGCAAGGGCAAGAGCGGCCAGTATTCGACTGACCAGGCGATCCTGGAAGGCCTGGCCGGGCAAGGCGCTGTGGTCGCCTCCAAAGTGCTCGAATGGCGCCAGCTTTCCAAGCTGCGCTCGACGTACACCGAGGCGCTGCAGGCCGCGATCAACCCGGCGACGGGTCGCGTCCACACCAGCTACAGCCTGGTCGGCGCACAAACCGGGCGACTCTCGTCCACCGATCCCAACTTGCAGAACATCCCGATCCGCACCGAGATCGGCCGCCAGATCCGCCATTGCTTCGTGGCCGAGCCGGGCAACGTCCTGCTCGCCGCCGACTATTCGCAGATCGAGCTGCGCCTCGCCGCGCATATGGCCGACGTGCCCAGCCTGAAGGAAGCCTTCGCCGCTGGAGAGGACATCCACTCGCGCACCGCGATGGAAATGTTCGGCACCGTCGATCGCGATACGCGCGGGCGGGCCAAGACGATCAACTTCGCGATCCTTTACGGCATCTCGCGCTGGGGCCTCGCGGGGCGGCTCGGGACCGAGGCGGACGAGGCGCAAGCCATGATCGACCGCTATTTCGAGCGCTTCCCCGGCATCCAGCGCTATATCCACGAGACGCTGGAGAGCGTGCGTGCCAAGGGGTATTCCGAGACGCTGTTTGGTCGCAAGACGTGGTTTCCGCGCATCACCTCGAAGAACCAGGCGGAGCGCCAGGGCAGCGAACGCGCCGCGATCAATGCTCCGATCCAGGGCACCAGCGCCGACATCATCAAACGTGCGATGGCGCGGATGAACCCGGCGCTGGCGCAAGCGGGACTGGGCCATGTGCGGATGCTGCTGCAGGTCCACGACGAACTGGTGTTCGAACTGCCGGAGGCTGACGTCGAAGCGGCAACGCCGGTGATCCACGCGGTGATGAGCGAAGCGGCGCTGCCGGCGGTGACCCTCGACGTGCCGCTGGGCGTCGAGATCGGCTTCGGCAAAAGCTGGGGCGCGGCGCATTGATACTGCCACGCTATCCCCGTCGCGCGAAACCCAGTAAAACGCCACGCCGCAGCATCGTTGGACGGCCATGATAAAATATCTCGAAAGCCATGTTCACGGCCTTCCGGAGTGGGCACAGCAGTGGGGCGTTGCGCTGATCGCCGGGACCCTGGGGGCGGTGGGCGCCTACCTGCTCCACGCACTACTGTTCCGCATCTTGCGTCGGATTGCCGAGCACAGCGCCAGCTTGTCGGACGACATGGTCGTGCGACGCATCGCTCGGCCCACGCGCTGGTCGTTCGTAGTACTGGGCATCGTGGTCGCAGCCCGGCAGGCGCCTGCGCTCATGGAGTTCTGGGACAGCATCTCCGGCTTCGTAATGCCGGTGTTGATGGGCTGGAGCGCGGTTGCGATCGTGCGCTCTTTCGTCGATGCGATGACGTTGCGTGCGGACATCACCGTAGAGGATAACCGCGACGCTCGTCGGCGTCGCACGCGTTTGGCGATCGTCAGCCGCATTCTCACGTTCGTGATCGTGTTCAATACCATCGCTTTGATCCTGATGGCGATCCCAGGCGTCGCCAAAGTCGGGGCGACGCTGATGGCCTCGGCGGGTCTGGCCGCGTTGGCAGTCGGCGCGGCGGCGCAGCCGGCCCTCAAAGCGCTGATCGCCGGGTTCCAGATGGCGCTGACCGAGCCGATCTCGATCGACGATGTCGTCATCATCGATGGCGAATGGGGCCGGATAGAGGAAATCCGCACGACCTACGTGGTCGTCGCTCTGTGGGACCAGCGTCGCTTGGTGGTGCCGACCACCCGGTTCCTCGAAGAGACCTTCCAGAACTGGACCAAGACCAGCTCACAACTGATCGGCACCGTGATGCTCTATCTCGATCATGCGGCCGACGTTGGCCGCATCCGCGAGGAATACACCCGCCAGATCCAGGGGCACCGCCTGTGGGACAAGCGGGCGCAGATCCTGCAAGTCACCGACTGCCGCGATGAGACGCTGGAAATCCGGTTGTTGATGAGCGCCAAGGACGGCCCCACGCTGTTCGACTTGCGCTGCGAAATTCGCGAGGGCGTGATGGACTGGATTCGCCGCGAAATGCCCGAGGCGCTGGCCCGCCGACGCACTCTGCAAGTCGCGCCGATGGAACTGGGGGGCACACCGTCGATGTTGGAGGCGATCGGCGGCGCTGCCGCAGGTGCCGGCCCCACCGCCTAACGCCGGACAACCCCTTCTGCGCCTGACTATGCGCCCTTGGGACACTGAGGCGTGATCTGGAAAATCCGGCTCCAGTTCTTGCCGGTCACGAAGAGACGGTGGCCCTTGGCGTCCCAGGCGATGCCATTGAGCACCGAATCGTCACTCCGCGTCGCACCGGCCTGCGCCCGCAAACCAGCCAGATCGACCCAGGCTTTGACGTTGCCGGTCGCCGGATCGATCCGGGCGATGCGGCTGGTAGTCCACACGTTGGCCCAGATTTCACCGTCGATCCATTCCAGCTCGTTGAGATAGATAACTGGCTGTCCATCGGCGCGCACCGGCAGCGATCCGGTCTGGCGCATCGTGGCGGGATCGCGCAGGCGCAGGGTGGCCGAGCCGTCGCTTTGGTAGATGACCTGGCCGTGGCGGGTCATGCCCCAGCCTTCGCCCTCGTAGGTAAACGTGCCGCGCGGGGCCAGCGTCTTGCGGTCCCAGCGATATCCAGCGCCGTCGCGCCAGGTGAGGCTGATGAGCTGGTCGCCCCAATCTACAAGGCCTTCGCCGAAATAGGTCGGATCGATGTCCGCCTGCTTGATCGGCTTCGCGTTCGCCAGGGTGCGGATGACGATCCGCGACGTGCCGCGCTCGCCGGTGCTCTCGTAGAGCAGTCCGTCGGCGTACAAGAGCCCTTCGGTAAAGGCCGTGGGATCGTGAGGGAACGATGCGACGATCTTGTAGCCACAGACCGGCACCGGAGCCGCCGATGCGAAAGTCGGGGCGGTTATCGCCGCCAGCGCCCAAAGGGAACGCAAGGCGCGGCGGCCCAGAGTTGAAAGCCGCAGAGTCGAAAGAGGAGATGCGATCATGGCGCTCAGGTGCGCCAAGCCGATCGTGCGCGCAAGAGCGTCGTGGCACTCGACCACCGCCCGCCCTGAAACACAGGGGCGGGCGGGGTCGTTCAGTCAGGCTCCGTGCTTGCGCTCGCGCCGGCTCTCCACCATGCCGGGGGCAATGAAGCCGATCGGGGTCACTTCCATGGCGCGCTTCTTCAACTCACCCTTCATGCGCCGGTATTCGTCTTCCATCTCCTCGGTCACCGTGGCGCGGCTGTCTTCCAGGGCCTCGACGAAGTCCTGGGCCGTGACCGTCGTCACGCTGGCGCCGTGCTTGCGAATGGCGACAAGACCAGCCCGGCGCACCACGTCTTCCAGGTCCGCGCCGGTAAAGCGCGCCGTTTCGGCAGCGATCTTCGCCAGCGACACGTCCTTGTCGAGCGGCATCTTGGCGGTGTGAATGCCCAGAATATGCTCGCGCCCCGCCTCGTCCGGGGTGCCGACGTAGACCAGTTCGTCAAACCGGCCCGGTCGCAGTAGTGCCGGATCGACCAGCCCCGGACGGTTGGTGGCCCCGATCAGGACGATCGACTGCAATTCCTCCATCCCGTCCATCTCGGCCAGAATCGTATTGACCACGCGCGCCGTGACTTGCGGCTCACCGCCGGACCCGCCCATGCCGCGTGCGGGCACGAGGCTGTCGATCTCGTCGATGAAGATCACGCAAGGGGCAACCTGCCGGGCGCGGGCAAACAGGCGGGCGATCTGCTGCTCGCTTTCGCCGTACCATTTGCTCAGCAGGTCGGACGACTTGATCGAGATGAAGTTCGCCTCCGCTTCCTTGGCGACTGCCTTGGCCAGCAGGGTCTTGCCGGTGCCGGGCGGGCCATAGAGCAGGAAGCCCTTGGCCGGACGGATGCCCAGCTTGTGGAAAGCCTCAGGGTTCTTGAGCGGCAGCTCAACCCCTTCCTTCAGCTTGAGCTGCGCTTCGTCCAGCCCGCCGATGTCGGCCCAACCGATGTTCGGCACTTGCACCATCACTTCGCGCATGGCGCTGGGCTGCACCCGCTTGAGCGCGGCCAGGAAATCCTCGCGGATGACTTGCAGGCTTTCCAGCACGTCTGCGGGAATGGTGCGCGCTTCCAGGTCGAGCTTGGGCATGATCCGCCGCACCGCCTCGATCGCGGCCTCGCGGGCCAAGGCGGCCAAGTCGGCGCCGACGAAGCCGTGGGTGGTGCGGGCCAGTTCGTTCAGATCGACGCGCTCGCCCAGCGGCATGCCACGGGTGTGGATGCCCAGGATCTCGCGCCGCCCGCTCTCGTCGGGCACGCCGATGACGATCTCGCGGTCGAACCGACCGGGACGGCGCAGCGCCTCGTCGATCGCATCGGGCCGGTTGGTGGCGGCAATGACGACGACGTGGGCGCGGCTGTTGAGGCCGTCCATCAGGGTGAGCAACTGAGCGACGAGGCGCTTTTCCGCCTCGCCGTGGACTTGGTCGCGCTTGGGGGCGATCGAATCGATTTCGTCGATGAAGACGATGGCCGGGGCCGCCTTGGTCGCTTCCTCGAAGATTTCGCGCAGATGCTTTTCGCTCTCGCCGTAGCCCGAACCCATTATTTCGGGTCCGTTGATCGAGAAGAACGACGCTTCGCTTTCGTTAGCGACAGCCTGAGCCAACCGCGTCTTGCCGGTGCCCGGCGGACCGTGCAGCAGCACGCCCTTGGGCGGAGCGACGCCTAGCCGAGTGAACAACTCGGGATAGCGCAGCGGCAGTTCCACCATCTCACGCAACTGGCGGATGGTCTCGCTCATGCCGCCGACGTCGTCATAATTGACGTCACCGCGGGCATCGTGCGCTTCTTCGAACGTCTCGCGCAGTTCGACCTCGGTGTTCTCGTCGATATGGACGATGCCGCGCGGCGTGGTGGAGACGACGTTGAGGCGGATCTGCGTCAGCGCAAAGGCGGGCGCGTTGAACATGCGGTGCAACTGCGGCGGAATGTCCGCGACTTGCTGCTGGCCGGTGGTGGCGACCAGATCGCCCTGCACCATCGGGCGGCCCGCAAAGTTGCGCTTGAGCGCGGCGGACGGACCTTGCAGGCGCATATCCTTTTGAGCCGGGGCGAAGACCACGCGCTGCGCAGGGCGCGATTCGGCCTTGCGCACGGTGACGTGATCGCCCGAGCCGACTTCGGCGTTGCCACGCTGCAGGCCGTCGAGGCGGATCACTTCCAACCCTTCGTCCTCAGGGTATGCCAGGACAGCTCGCGCCACCGTCACCGACTTACCGGTGATCTCCAGCACGTCGCCTTCCAGCGCGCCGATCGAACCCAGCGCCCCGCGCGAGAGGCGGGCGATGCCGTGGCCGCTTTCCTCTTGCCGTGCGGCAGCGACTTGCAGCCTGGCCGTGCGCTCCTGCACTTGGGTGTCCGTGTCTGCCATCGATTCCCTTTCCGACCCCTGACCCTGTTGTGCTGGGCCGAATGAGACGGCGCGAGCGATCGGGTGACGAGAGCGAACTAGGTATCGCCAAGGGATATTTCAAACCGAGCGAGTGCGCGGCCCGTTTGGGCACGCTGGGCAGCAGGCTTGTTCGAGCGCTGAATCAAGGCAAGAAAAAAGCCCGATCGTTTCCGACCGGGCTATAAAAGTTTTGGGAGAGGATGCCTGAAAGGCACTGTCTGTATGACCTCAGAGACGTTTTTGTGCAAGTGCGAAACGCCCGCGCAATGTTGCAAAAACTGCACTTTAAGTTGCGTATCATCAAACTGACATTTTTTATTAACGCGCACAACGATCTGATTATAAACGAGATATAATATATAGCGGACGGACGATCACCGGTCGCGCGTGCAAATCGCTTTCTGGGCGTACTCCCATCAGCCGTTCCGCGTGCTGCAATGCGCCATTTCTTCGCAATCGATTCGAATCGACGTGATGCGTACCGTTGCGAAGACGTGGCTCAGTGTTGGAGCAGCAAGGCCGGAGCAGTGGCCTCCTTCAGGAAATAGGCAGTGACGCCGCCGAACAGGAACTCACGCATTCGGCTTTTGCCGTAAGCGCCCATCACGAGCAGTTCGGCATGGGACTGGGTAACCGCGATCGCCAGCGTCTCTTCGGTAGACGCTTGCCGCTCGTATTCTTCATAGTCTGCATGGATGCCATGGCGCGAAAGATAGCGCAGGGCGTCGGTGGCGGGAAAGCCGCCTGCCTTTTCGGTGACGCTGATGACTTTGACCAATTCGCAAGTCTTGAGCAAGGGAACCGCGCCGCGTAGAGCCGCTGCTGCTTGTTCGCCCCCATCCCAAGCGACGCAAGCGCGGCGGATGGGCAAAGCCAAGTGCGATGCATCGGGCAGTGCCAGCACCGGCGTGCGCGAAACCAGCGCCAGTTCGCCCGCCTGCCCGCTCGATCGCGATACCACCACGAGATCCGACAAGCGCGCGGCAGCGGCAAGCGCGCTCACTTGATCATCTTCGCTGCGCACCACATCGAACGGAATGCCACTGCGCGCAATCCGCTCTTCGATGGCCGCGGCGAACGCGTCGTCTTCTTTGCGCGCTTTGTCGAGCGCTTCGGCGAGGATGTAGTTGCCGCCCATCGGGTCGGTCGCGATGAAGCGCGAGAACGGTGTATCGACCAGCACAGTCAGGTGCCCGTCGCGTTGGCGTGCGAGTTCGATCGCAGCTTCGAGGCAGGCTTCGCTGCCGGGCTTGTGGTCGGCCATGACGAGTATCGAGCGCATGTCTAATTCTCCCGAAATTCGGCCGGATATTGGCTCGTGTCAGGAATCTCGACCATGATCTTGATCAAGGGCACGGCGTTTATGCAAAGCGGCCTATAGCCAAAACGGCTGGGGTTCAGGCCGGTTCCATATCATCCGGTATCGTCTCGATCCTCAAGCGGCAGGCGCGGTCGAACAGGTCGAGGATCACCGGATCGCGTTCGCGCGTGCGGATGGCGGCTTCGAAATGCACAGCCTGACGAGGGCGGGGAAGGATCTCGGCAAGCGCGCCGGTCGCAAGGTGGCCGCAAACCATCGTTTCAGGCAGAACCGCCGCGCCTTCGCCATGGGCGACAATCTCGATCAGGGTGCGTACGTTGTTGCACGTGTGCAAGGCGCGCGGGGCGAGGCCATGCTCCTCCAGCGTCGCCATCGTCACCGCGTGGAGCGGCGAATGCTCGGGCAGCGACCACACTGGCAAAGTCTGGGAAAATCCGCCGCGCGCGATGACGGCGGGGCCTGCTGCCCACACCAGTGCGACCGAACCGATCGGCGCAGTGCGCAGGCCGGGCCCCGCCACGGGGCCGGCCAGGAACGCAATGTCGCGCGTTCCGGCCAGCAATTGCTGAAGCATCGGGACAGTAAGGTCCAGCTCGACCTCCATCGTCACGCCAGGTCGCTCGCGCTCGATCGCCTGGATGAAGGCGGGCAGGCAGGTCGCTGCGGCGATCTCTCCGGCGCCGATCCGCACTGCGGCGATGGCGCCGGCGAAGTCGCTCGCTTCCAGCAACACATGTTCGAGCCCGCGAAACAGGGGCTCGCTGGCCTGCACCAACCGGCGCCCGCGCGCGGTGAGCACCATGCGCCGCCCTTCACGCTGAAATAGCGAGACGCCCAGTTGGTCTTCGATTTCGCGCACCCGTGCGGAAATTGCCGGCTGCGTCGTATTGAGTCGCTGGGCAGCGGCGGCGAACGTGCCCAGCCGTTCGATCCACATCAGCGTTTCGAGGTGGAACAGTGCAATTCGTTTCATCACTAACATCTATCGAAATTGATAAAAAACAATCGCTATTCGTAATAAAATCACTTGTCTAGGCTCAGCGCTAAGCGAACCTGTGAGAGGAATCGTCTGAAATGAAAAAAATCTATCCCAGCGCCGAGGCGGCGCTAGACGGCGTATTGCGCGACGGCTTGCTGATCGCCAGCGGCGGCTTCGGCCTTTGCGGCATTCCCGACCGACTTCTGGATGCGATCCGCGCCTCGGGCGTAAAGGACCTGACCTTCGCCTCTAACAACGCCGGCATCGACAACGAGGGCATCGGCAAGCTCCTGCGCACCCAGCAGGTCAAGAAGATGATCTCGTCCTACGTGGGCGAGAACAAGGAGTTCGAGCGCCAGTATCTCTCGGGTGAGCTGGAGGTTGAATTCTGCCCCCAAGGCACCTTGGCAGAGCGTATGCGCGCTGGCGGCGCCGGCATTCCGGGCTTCTACACCAAGACCGGCGTCGGCACCTTGGTGGCAGAAGGCAAGGAAGTGAAGACCTTCGGCGGCCAGGAATACATCCTCGAAGAAGGCATTTTCGCCGACCTTGCGATCGTCAAGGCGTGGAAGGCGGACGAGACCGGCAACGTCGTGTTCCGCAAGACTGCCCGTAACTTCAACGTGCCGGCGGCCACTTGCGGCAAGATCTGCGTCGTCGAAGTGGAAGAGATCGTGCCCACCGGCAGCCTCGATCCCGATAGCATCCACTTGCCGGGCGTCTTCGTCCAGCGGATCGTGCTGGGCGCGCCTTACGACAAGAAGATCGAATTTACGACGACTCGTGAGAGGGAGGCCGCATAATGCCCTGGAGCCGCAACGAAATGGCCGCGCGCGCCGCGCGTGAGCTGGAAGACGGGTTTTACGTCAACCTGGGCATCGGCATCCCCACGCTAGTGGCGAACTACGTGCCTTCGGGCATGACCGTGACGCTGCAGAGCGAAAACGGAATGCTGGGCATCGGCCCGTTCCCCTACCCGGACGAAGTCGATCCTGACCTCATCAACGCGGGCAAGCAGACGATCAGCGAACTGCCGCAGTCGGCCTACTTCGACAGCGCCACCAGCTTTGGCATGATTCGTGGCGGCCACATCGACCTGACCGTGCTGGGCGCGATGGAAGTGGCCGAGAACGGCGACATCGCGAACTGGATGATCCCGGGCAAGATGATCAAGGGCATGGGCGGCGCGATGGATCTCGTCGCTGGCGTGAAGAAGATCATCGTCGTCATGGAGCACACCAGCAAGAACGGCGAGCCCAAGTTCGTCCCCGCCTGCACCCTGCCGCTGACGGGCCGCAACGTGGTGGACATGATCGTCACCGACCTCGCCGTGTTCCAGCGCCCCGACCACGCCAGCCCGTTCCGGCTGATCGAGGTGGCGCCGGGCGTGACGGCGGACGAAGTGGCGGCCAAGACCACCGCCCACTACATCGCCTAAGACCATGAAAGTCCTGCTAACCGGCTCGTCAGGCTGGCTCGGCAGGCACCTTGCGCCCTTGCTGGAAAGCCGGGGCCATGAGGTCATCGGCTTGGACGTGACGCCGGGCACGCACACACGCGTGCTCGGCTCCGTCGCCGATCGGAGCCTGATCGACCAGACCGTGGCCCACTTCGGAATCGAGGCGATCGTCCACAGCGGCGCCTTGCATAAGCCGGACATTGCGCGGTTCCCTCGCCAGGCGTTCGTGGACGTCAACCTCAGCGGTACGCTCAACCTGCTGGAAGCGGCGGTGGCGGCGGGCCATGCGCGGTTCGTGTTCACGTCGACGACCTCGCTGATGGTGCGCAGCGATGTCCGAGCCGGTGCGGGCCGGGACGGGGCATGGTGGATGGATGAGGATTTCGGCCCGCTGGCGCCGCGCAACGTCTATGGCATCACCAAGCTGGCAGCGGAAAACATGTGCCGCCTCGTCGCGGGCGAAAGCGGCATGGCGGTGGCGATCCTGCGCACCGGGCGCTTCTTTCCCGAAGACGACGATACCCATACCGTGCCGTCCGGCCCCAACCTGAAAGCCAACGAGTTCCTCAACCGCCGGCTGACTGTGAGCGATGCCGCGCTGGCCCATCTTGCGGCGCTGGAACGGGCTGAGGGCTGCGAGACCTTCGTCATCAGCGCGCCGCCGCCGTTCGCGCGAGACGAAGCGGAGGAACTGGCACGCGATGCCGGCGCCGTGGTCGCTCGGCATTTTCCCGAAGTGAGCGCGCTCTACGCCGCGCGCGGCTGGGTGCTGCCCGAGCGGATCGAGCGGGTCTACGATCCCACCAAGGCTGAGCGCGTGCTGGGCTGGCGGGCGCGGACGGACTTCGCCGCGATCCTGGCAGCCTTGCGCGACGATGCGCCGCTACCCTTCGTGCACGATCCGGACTGGGTATCGCCGGTGCTCAACCAGCCGCATTGACGCCGGGATCGCGCTCCACCGGGCGTTGCGGATCGGCGATCCATTCGCTCCATGAGCCGGGATAAAGCTGCGCAGCCGGCAGCCCCGCCACCGCCATCGCCAGCGCATTGTGACAAGCGGTGACACCCGAGCCACAACTGAGGATCGCCGGCTTTTCGCCCAGCAGGGGCGCGAAGGCGGCGGCCAGTTCCCCAGGCCCGCGAAAGTGGCCATCGGGGCCAAGGTTGTCGCGAAAGAACCGGTTGCGCGCCCCTGGAATATGGCCGGCGACGGGATCGACCGGGTTGGGGTTTCCGGCAAAACGAACCGGGTCGCGCGCGTCGAGCACTTGGGTGTTGCCCGAAGCGATGTTCGCCAGCACGTCGTGCGCGGTGACGGGCGGCGGCACCAGGGGTTCGGCTGGCTCGAAATCGCCGCCGGGGACTACGGACGCGTCGCCGGTCTCCAGCGGCAATCCGGCCTCGATCCACGCCGGCAGGCCGCCGTCCAGCACCGCGACATTGCGATGCCCCAGCCAGCGCAGCAGCCACCACGCCCGCGCTGCCCATGCACCGCCCGCCGCGTCATAGGCGACGACTTGCATTCCCTTGCGCAAACCCTGATCGCGGAGCCAGGCGGCCAGGACGACCGGCGCTGGCAGTGGGTGGCGACCGTTGCTGCCATCGGGGGGTGAGGCAAGGTCGTGGTCGATGTCGGCATGGCGCGCAGCCGGGATATGGCCTTCCCGGTAGAGCGCCGCGCCCTTGCCGGGATTGCCCAGTTCGTAGGCGCAATCGAGCAGGAGAACGGGCTGCCCGCCAGCGATCAGGTCGTGCAGGGCCGCGATCGAAATCAGCGTTTCATAAGGCATGGCAATCAGGCTCCGACCGGAAATGGGGTGAACATTCGCACCGAGCATCAGCCCAGCAGCGTTTCGATCTCGTCGATAGTGGCCCCGAAATCGGCGATAAGGCGCCGGTAAGGCTCGGGGCTGGTCATATCGAGCCCGGCGCGCTTGAGCAGGTCGACCGGATAGTCCGATCCGCCTGCGCGCAGCACGTCGAGATAACGCTCGCGCTCGGCCTTGCCGCCCTTGAGGATCGAGTCCGCGAACCAGGTGCCGGCGGTGATAGAAGTGGCGTACTGGTAGACATAGAACATGCGGTAGAAGTGCGGGATGTACGCCCACTCGATCGCATACGGCGCGTCGATCACGAAGTCCGGCCCGTGGTAGCGCTTGAGCAGATTGAGGTAGGCGCGGCTCAGGCTTTCGCCCGAGGTGCCTTCGCCGGCTTCCGCCATCTCGTGCATCTTCAGCTCGAACTCGGCGAACATGGTCTGGCGGAAGTAGGTGCCGCGCATGTTTTCCAGCCGCATACCGAGGTAATAGATCTTTTCCTGCGTGGTCTTGGCCTGGCCCAGCATGTATTCGGCCAGCAGCACTTCGTTGCAGGTCGAGGCGATTTCGGCGGTGAAGATCGGGTAGTCCGACAGTTCGAACGGCTGCGCGCTCTTGGTCAGCAGCGAGTGCATCGCATGGCCCCACTCATGCGCGTACGTGGTCAAGCCTTCGTAGTTCTCCCCCAGGTTGAGCAGTAGATAGGGATGCACGTCATAGGCCGAGCCGTTCATGTAGGCGCCTGCCGATTTGCCGGGGCGTGGGAACGGGTCCATCCACTTCGCCGCCGTCGCCGCGCCCAGCGTCTTGACGTAATCCGGGCCGAGCGGGGCCAGGGCTTTCAGCGTGATGTTGCGCATGTCGGTGAGAGTGAACGTGCGGTCCATGCTGACCAGCGGCGGGTAGATGTCGTAGTAATGGATGTCGGGCAGCTTGAGCATCTTGCGGCGTAGCTGGAAGTAGCGGTGCAACTGGGGCAGCCCGGCGTTGGTCTCGCTCACCAGGGTGCGGTAGACGCCTTCGGGCACGTTGTCGCTCGACACGCCCATCGCCAGCGAGTTGGCGTACTTGCGCGCGCGGGTCTCGAATACGTCGCCTTTCAGCTTGGAAGCCATCGCCGCGCCCAGCGAGTTCTGGAACGCGCCGATCTCGCCGAAGAAGGCGTCGAACACTTTCTTGCGATCCGCGCGATTGGGGGCATCGCGGGTGAGGGTATAGCCCTGCGCATCCAGTCGCTGGCTGCGCCCGTCCGACAATGTGATCGTCGGCCAGGGGATGTCGGAGCTGAACAATTGTTCGCGGATGGTCTGCGGCCCCGACAGCGTCGCGGACATCGCCGCCATCAGCGCTTCGCCTTGCGCGTCGAGCGTGTGGGCAGCCTCGCGCACGATGTTGCGCAAGGAAAAGGCGAACAAGCGCTTCAACGTGGGATTGGCGGCGATGAAGCGCTCGACCTTGTCCTGGCCGATCGTCAGCACTTCGGGCGAAGTCCACGCGGTCGCTTCGCCGAACGCGGAGTAAAGGTCGGTAACCTGGGCTTGCCGTTCCTGCTCGGCGGAAACGCGCACATCCTCGTCCGCGCGCAGCGAGGCGTAGACGCCGACGCGGGTCAGCTTGAGCGTTACCGCTGAAATGTCCGACAGCGCCTTGGCCATCGCCTCGGCGCTCTGGCCCAGCGTGCCCTTGTAGGCGGCGAGCCGCGGCAGGGCAGCAACGACGTCCTTGCGCGCGGCATCCCAGGCGGCAAGGTTGGGGTAGAGATCGGCCAGATCCCATGCCGCCTTTGCTCCTGGGGCGCCCTCGGCCGCAAACGCGGGTGCGGCAAGCGAGGAGGCGAACGGGAGGGCGGCGGCAAGGGCGATCGCGCTTTCGAGCGCGCCGCGCCGGTCGGTTTCGAGCATGTCGGACGTGTCCCTTGTACAAGCCTTCCGCGCCGGATTCACGCAAGATGGGCGATGGGGCAGAGCCTATCGCGCGGCGCGGCGGGGGCAAGGGGAGAATCGCTGCGCGTCGATCCGCGCCGATCCGGGGCGGCCGTTCATCGAGCGCGCCGGCTATCGCCATGGGCGCGAGGCGATTATGGCGGACCCATGACCAAATCGCCTCGTATCCTAGTCATCGCCGGTTCCGACAGTTCGGGCGGCGCCGGCATCCAGGCCGACATCAAGACCATCACGATGCTTGGCGGCTACGCGATGACCGCCATCACTGCGATCACCGCGCAGAACTCGCTGGGCGTAACCAAAGTGGAGACCCTCTCGCCCGAGATGGTGACGGCACAAATCGAGGCTTGCGTGGGCGACATCGGCGTCGATGCGGTGAAGATCGGGATGCTGGGCTCGGCGCGGATCGCGCACGCGGTGGCCGATGCGTTGGAGCGCCTCGGTGGGGTGCCGGTGGTGTTCGATCCCGTCATGGTCGCAACCAGCGGCTCGGTGCTGGCCGACGCCGCAACGGTCGCGGCGTTCGAGCGGCTGATGGCGCTGGCAACGTTGACGACGCCGAACCTGCCGGAACTCGAAGCGTTGGGCGGGCTACCCGCCGTGCGTGCCCGCACCGCGAACCTGCTGGTCAAGGGCGGCCACGGCAAAGGCGGTCAGATCGAGGACGTGCTCTATGCCGAGGGCGGCGAATATAGCTTTTGGTCGCCCCGCATCGACACGCCGCACACCCACGGCACCGGCTGCACGCTGGCCAGCGCGATCGCTACCGGGCTGGGCGCGGCATTGCGCCTCGACGTTGCCGTGGAACGGGCCATCGCCTTCGTCGGCCAGGCCATCGCCGCCGCGCCGGGCTTTGGCGGGGGGCACGGCCCGATGGGGCACGCCCTGGGACGGGTGCCCTTTTACGATATACTGGCCGGGCTCGACACCCAAGGCTGTGATTACGCCGCGGTCGCCGCCCGCTGGCGCTGAAACGGCAGCGTTCTTCATCAACTCCTTCGTCATTGCGAGCGCAGCGAAGCAATCCAGGGCGGTTTACGCTGCCCTGGATTGCTTCGCTGCGCTCGCAATGACGAAGTAAGTGTGAAAACTGCAAGCAAGGATAGGAGGCGCCGGGGACAGTAAGCGAGGCGCGGTCGGTTCCCGATCGCGCCTCTTGGCCCGCTGCGGCTCCAGCCCTCTTACCCGCAATCCAGATCGTAGAACTTGCGGACGTGGCTCCAGCCGTCCTGGGCGGTTTCGCACCAGTGGAACAAGTCCAAGTCCTTGCGGTTGATCACGCCTTCCTCGGCCAGGGCCTCGAAGTTGATGATGCGCTCCCAGAATTCGCGACCGTAGAGCAGGATCGGGATCGGCTTCATCTTGCCGGTCTGGATCAGGGTCAGCAGTTCGAAGAACTCGTCGAAGGTGCCGAACCCGCCGGGGAACACCGCCACCGCGCGGGCGCGCAGCAGGAAGTGCATCTTGCGCAGCGCGAAGTAGTGAAACTGGAACGACAAGCGCGGGGTGACGTAAGGGTTGGGCGCTTGTTCGTGCGGCAGGACGATGTTGAGGCCAAGCGATTCCGCGCCGACATCGGTAGCCCCGCGGTTGGCCGCCTCCATGATCGAAGGTCCGCCGCCCGAGCACACCACGAACTGGCGCATGCCCTTTTCGACGATGGCACATTCGCTGACGAGACGGGCCAGTTCGCGCGCCTCATCGTAATACTTGGCCTTGGCGGCCAGGCGTTCGGCCACGGTCTTCTGGTATTCGCTGGTGGCGGCGGCGCGGATCGCCTCGGCCTTGTCGGGCGAGGGGATGCGGGCCGAGCCGTAGAACACCATGGTCGAGCCGATCTCGGCTTCTTCCAGCAGCATCTCGGGCTTGAGCAGTTCCAGTTGGAAGCGCACCGGGCGCAGTTCGTCGCGCAGCAGGAAGTCGGGATCGTTGAACGCCAGCCGGTAGGCGGGGTGTTCGGTCTGCTGCGTGTCCTCCTGCTGTTCGGCAAAGGAGGCTTCCTGCTCGGCCTTGTAGAAACGGCGCTTGGTGAGGTCTTTGTTCTCTTCTTCAGTCATTCGACATATCATGGAGACTGGCGAGCTTTTCGTCGAGTGCAGATATTGTCGCCGCTGTCACACGCGGTGTCGCATGGGCTCGCGCGGGCTGCATCGCTGCGCTAGGCTGATGGTGATGACGCAAGCCTTCCGCATGATGAACCGCCGCGATGCTTTGGCCGGGTTCGGTATAGCCGCCGTCGCATCGACGGGCGTCGGTGCGTCTGCGCGCGCGCGGCAACCTGCAGTGCAACCTGCACCGGCCTCGATCAAACCGCCACGCCTGCGCCCTGGCGACGTGCTGGGCGTGGTCGCGCCGGCGGGCTTTGTTGGCGACCGTTTCGGGCTGGAGGAAATCTCCGCCACCGTACGCGCCATGGGTCTCGTCCCGCGCCTTGCCCCGCACCTGACCGCGCGCGAAGGCTATCTCGCCGGGTCCGACGAAGTCCGCGCGGGGGATCTGATGGCCATGTTCGCAGACCCACAAGTGCGCGGGATCATGGCCGTGCGCGGCGGCTGGGGCTCGGCGCGATTGCTGCCTTATCTGGATTTCGCCGCGATCGCGCGCAGCCCCAAGCTGTTCGCCGGGTTCAGCGACAACACCGCGATTTGCCTGGCGCTTGCCGCGAAGACCGGGCTGGTCAGTATCCACGGGCCCAACGTGGCCGCCTCGTGGCCGCCGGCCGCGTGGGATTCGTTCCGACGGGTCGCGTTCGCGGGCGAGACGCCGACATATGCGGTGGCGACGTATTCCGGTGCCGATCTGGGGCCGCGCCGGTCGGACTTGCGGACCTTTCGCGGCGGCAAGGCGCAAGGCCGGTTGCTCGGCGGCAACCTCTCGGTGCTTTCGGCGCTGGTGGGCACGCCGTACTTGCCTGACTTCACCGGCAGCATCCTGTTCCTGGAGGAAACCAACGAATCGGAATACCGCATCGACCGCATGCTGACCCAGCTCGCGCTGTCCGGCGTCCTGGGCAAAGTGGCGGGTGTGGTCTTCGGACAATGCACCAATTGCACCAATCCCGATGGCGGCTGGTCCAATTTCACGGTTTACGAGGTGCTGGACCGCGCGCTGACCCGTCTGGGCGTACCTGCTTTCCAGGGTGCTTCGTTCGGCCATATCGCCGGACAAATCAGCCTGCCAGTGGGCGGCCTGGCGCAAATCGACGCGGACTTGGGCACGATTCGCTTGCTGGAACCAGCGGTAGCCTGATCCCTCTACGCGGCAACGACTCCGAAGGATTTAAGTGTGATAGTAAACACACAAAACGACCGCGGGACCTATCCGGGTCTACGCTGGGGCTAGGGAAGCCTTCGAAACACACGCAATTTCGTGTTTCTAGGGTTTATGCCGCAGCCCCGACACAACTACCGATACGGTATATTAACCAATTTAGGTGATTCCTTTACGAGTAATCACGGGGGTTTATATGCGTATCGACGCCAAAAATCTGCTCGACCGGCTGGGTAGAAACGATTTCGCCTACAAGGAATTCGAAGATCGTTTTACCGAGCTTGAGCTGTGGCCCCTCCTGGAGGCGCTGCTGCGCGATCCGCGCTTGCAGGCGATCGACCAGGCGGAAGGCGCGATGAGCGCTCCCGAACCTGTTCCCAGCGCAACCGCCCAGACCGTCCCACTGTCCGAGCCGCTCAGCAGTTTGTTCGGTCGTTACGGCAGCGCGCCAGTCGCCGATGCCGTGTTCGAGCGTCGCGGCCAGCCGCAGGATGTTCGGGCCATGTTGCGGCACTTGTCCGATCTCGGCTCGCGGGGGGAAATCTGATGGCTGTCATCGTCTGTCATTCCGTCAAGGGCGGTGCCGGCGTCACCTTCGTCGCCGCGCACCTGGCCATGAGCTTGTCCGAAGCCGGCGCTGAGGTCACGGTGCTGACCGTGGCGCACCGCGATACCTTGCCGCTCCACTTCGGGTTGCCGCCGGCGCTGACCCTGCCTTCGATCTTTGCGCCTGCCGAAGATGCGGTTGTCGCTGCGGGGATCGACTTGCGCAGCCACTTGCGGGCATCGGACGACCCGGACTTCGTGCCGGCCTTGCGCGATATGGGCTATTTCGAAACCGGCCACGACCGGGTCATGGTGATAGATGTGCCGGCGGGAAATATCGCCCTAGCGCAGGCCCTGATCCCGCATTCGAGCGGTCACCTGTGCGTGCTCAATGCCGCGCCCGATAGCCTCGCGATGATGCCGCAAGCGCTGGACGAGGCGAGCTTCGAAAACATCGCACGGACCTCGTTCGTGATCAACGGGCTCGATGAGACGCGCCGCTTGTCGCGTCACAGCGCCGCGTTCCTGCGCGAGCTGGTCGGCCCGCGCCTGTTGGGCCGGGTCCGGCTCGACGAAGCGGTGCCCGAAGCGATCGCCTCGCTCCAGCCCTTGTCCAAGTATGCACCGTCCAGCGCAGCGCTGGCCGACATCCGTGCCGTGGGTGCGGCGATGGTCCCCGCGCTCGAAAATCCCGGCCGGCCCTGGGTGGCACGCGAATCGCAGGCTGACAGCACCGCGAGCCGCGCGGCATGATCTTGAACCTGCCCTCCAACCGACTGGTGCGCTACGCCGCGCTGGTGCCGATCGTGCTGATCGCCGCGCTGGCGATCGGCGTGCCACTGGACGGTGTGTCGCAGTGGACCTGCGCCGGCGTCACGATGCTCGGCGCGCTCGTCCTCAAGCGCTGGAAGGGCAAGCAAGGCGCGCTCGCGCTCGGCATCCTCGCAGTCCTGGTGTCTACGCGCTACATCTTCTGGCGCACGACGCAGACGCTCGCCTTCGGCACGCTGCCCGAATTCGTGTTCGGCACCGGGCTTTACCTGGCAGAGTTGTACGCCTGGGCCATCCTTTTGCTGGGATTCTTGCAGACGAGCTATCCGCTGGATCGCCAAGTGATCGAGCCTACCGGCGAGCCGGGCACTTGGCCCGTGGTCGATATCTATATCCCGACCTACAACGAGAGCCTCGACATCGTGCGTAACACGGTGTTCGCTGCACAAGACCTCGATTACCCGATCGATCGCTACCGGGTCTTCATCCTCGACGACGGCAAGCGCCCCGAATTTCGCGCGTTTGCCAAGGAAGCGGGCTGCGGTTACATCACTCGCGACAACAACCTGCACGCTAAGGCGGGCAACCTCAACGCAGCGATGAAAAAGACCGACGGCGAGCTGATCGCGATCTTCGACTGCGATCACGTTCCGACCCGCGCTTTTCTGCAACTGACCATCGGCTGGTTCCAGCAGGATCAGCGCCTCGCCCTGATCCAGACCCCGCACCACATGTATTCGCCCGATCCGGTTCAGCGCAACCTGGCCTCGACCATGGGTGACATGCCAGGTGAGGGCGATCTGTTCTACGGCGCCGTCCAGGGCGGCAACGACTTGTGGAACGCGACCTTCTTTTGCGGTTCGTGCGCGATTATCCGCCGCGAAGCGCTGCAGCAAACCAACGGCTTTGCCGGCGAAACCGTGACCGAGGACGCGCATACCGCGCTCAAGCTGCAGCGGATGGGGTGGAATACCGCCTACATCAGCGCGCGCTTGTCGGCCGGTCTTGCCACCGAACGCCTTGTCCTCCACGTCGGCCAGCGCATCCGCTGGGCGCGCGGCATGACCCAGATCATGCGCATCGACAATCCGCTGCTAGGCCGGGGCCTGAAGTGGCAGCAACGCTTGTGCTACCTCAACGCGATGCTGCACTTCCAGTATCCGCTGCCCCGCATCGTCTTTCTTACCAGCCCGCTGGCCTATCTGATCTTCGGCCAGAACATCATCCAGGCCTCAGCCGGACTGATCTTCTCGTACGCCATGCCGCACTTGTTCTGCTCGTCGGTAGCTAACGAGCGCACCCAGGGCGGCGATCGTCGTCCTTTCTGGGGTGAGGTCTACGAGACGATCCTGGCGTTCCATCTGGTGAAACCGACGGTCGCGACCTGGTTTCAGCCGCGTAAGGGCAAGTTCAACGTCACGGACAAGGGCGAATTGCTCGACAAAACGTATTTTGACTGGGGAATTGTCAAGCCACACTTGATCTGCATCGCACTCATCGTCATCGGTATCTCCATGGCGGTGGTGAAATGGATGTTCTTCCCCTATATGTTCAACGTCCAGACCGATACGCTTGTGTTGAACGTGGCATGGGCATCGTTCAGCCTCATCATCTTGCTGGCGGCGGTTTCCGTCGCTCGTGAAACGCGCCAGGCACGCCAGCACATCCGCGTTCCCGTTAGCTTACCGGTTACGGCTTACCTCGCATCGGGCCACACCGTGCCGGCGCGCACGATCGATATTTCGATGGGTGGCGCAGCGCTGGCGCTGCCTTCGGACATGCCGACGCGCGACCGGACCGTCAGCCACATCACGATGGCTATGGGCGACGAAGTCTTGTCGATCCCGGTCGAGACCGTGCGCGTGAACGAAACCAATGCCTACGTTCGCTTCGAACAGCTCGATCAGCTCGCGGGCCGCCATCTGGTGCGCGCGGTGATGGGACGGGCCGACGCCTGGCAGGCCTCCGCCGCTTACGCCCCCGTCAGCGGCCTGCGCTCGCTCATCGATATCATCAAGGTGGACATGGTGACGCTCAAGCGGATGCTGCGGCTCAATGTCGCAGAGCGCCGGGTCATCCAGCGCGTGGAATCGGCTTCCGCAGCAGCGCATCGCAAGGAAAGCGAAGCCGAGCACAAGGCGCATAAGGCTGCTGAGGCCAAAGCGTTCGTTCCCGTTGCCCGCGCTGCCGCGATCATGGCCGTCCTGGTTTTGGGCGTGGCCGGATTGGTGATCGGCACTTCGCAAGTCCATGCAGCGCCCGTGACATCGGCGACCCGATCAGCAACGGGCGCCGACGCCGACAGCGCGCCCACGACGGGTAGTGCCACGTCCGAGCGGCTCACGTTCAAGGATCTGCGCATTTCGCGCCCGATCCGTCTGCAAGGCACCAAAGGCGAGATCGGCATCCCGTTCGGCATGCGGCAGGACCGCGTCGTGACTGGCGCCGTGCTGCATGTGCAGATGGCGTGGTCGCCTGCGATGCTGGATGATCTCAGCCAACTGGTGGTGATCGTCAACGGCGAAGTGGTCCAGACGATGCCGTTGACCCGCGCCAACTCTTCCGGCCAGGTCCTGGATATTCCCGTAAATCCGGCGTTGTTCCTGCCGGGCGACAACCAGATCAACCTGCGTTTGATCGGCCACTACGCCCGCGATTGCGAAGATCCGTTCCATTCCTCGCTATGGGCCAATGTCAGCAACACCCGCTCATGGGTGGATTTCAATTATCAACCGCTTCCGTTCAAGCCGGATTTGTCGCGGCTGCCGCTGCCGTTCTTCGACAAGGGTCAGAACCTCAAGCTGCAGATCCCCTTCGTCTTTGCCGGCCAACCTCATCCCGGTGAACTGGAAGCGGCAGCCTCGACGGCTTCGTGGCTGGGCGCGCTGTCCAGCTATCGCGGGTTCTCGTTCAAGCCGGTCATCGGCTCGCTGCCGCGCGGCAATGCCATCGTCTTCCTCAAGTCTGGCCAGTCGATCCCGGGCCTGAACATCGCGCCCGCCTCGGGCCCTACCGCCGCTGCCGTCACCAACCCGGTCGATCCGGCAGGCACGCTGCTGGTCATCATGGGCCGTAACGACGATGATTTGCGCACTGCCGCCGCCGCGATCGCGCTGGGCCGCGGCGTGTTCGGCGGACAGCGCATGTCTTTCGACGGCGTGCGCATTCCCACCTGGGCGCGTTACGGCGCGCTGCGCTGGATTTCGACCGACAAGGAAGTGCAGCTCGGCTCGATCGCGCAAGGGTACGAACTACTGGGCATGGGCATCCCGCCCGGCCCGCTGACAACGCGCTTCCGCGTTTCGCCGGACTTGTTCTTCTGGCCGCGCGACGGCGGCAAGCTGAACCTTGGCTACCGTTATCCGGTGGCGCAGTGGCTGGATAAGCGCGCCTCGCGCCTGGACGTGTCGATCAACGGGCAATACCTCAAGACCTTGCCGCTGGGCGCAAGTTGGTGGAGCGAACTGTTCGGCAACTCGGGTGCCAAGAGCCAGGATTCCACCGCCAGCGTCGTCCTGCCGCGCTACAACTTGTTCGGCCAGAACGAGCTGACCTTCGATTACAACCTCATCATCGCCGACAAGAAGAAATGCACCGGCACTTTGCCGGACAATGTGCGCGTCTCCGTCGATCCCACCAGCACGATCGACCTGACCAGCGCCTACCACGCGATCCTGATGCCGGACCTTGCCACCTTTGCCGGCGCCGGCTTCCCCTTCACCGCCGCACCGGACCTGGCGGAAACCACCGTGGTCATGGCCGACAACCCTTCGCTGCCCTCGATCGAGGCGTTCCTCCAACTGATGGGCCGCTTCGGAGATTCTACCGGGGTTCCGGTCACGGGACTGACGGTGACCTCGGCGATCGATGCAGACCAGCTTGCCTATCAGGACATCCTGGTGATCGGCAACGTCAGTCTCGCCGGCGCAGATGGCTTGTTCGAGAATGCGCCGGTTCATTTCCAGAATGGCCGCCTGCGGGTGACCGAACGTTCGCCGCTGCAGAACGTGACCGCCTTGTTCGGCGGCTCGGGGCGTGACGATCCTGCGATGGCCGCGCCGGTCGTCTATGACTCGCGCGGGTTTTCGGGCATCGTCAGCTTCCGCTCTCCCTACACCGCCGATCGCACCGTGGTGGCGCTGATCTCCGACGACGGCGCTGCGCTCCCCGCGCTGGTCGAGGGCATGTCAGACGCCAAGATCAACGCCGCGATCCAGGGCGATCTGGCCGTAACGCGCGGCGACGGCATGACCAGCTTCGCGATCGGCGATCGCTATTGGGTCGGCTCGCTGCCGATCTGGATGAAGCTGGCCTATTGGACCAGCCAGCGCCCCTGGATGCTGGGACTGTTCACGCTCTTCCTCGCGACGATCCTTGCCGGACCCGCCTATCTCTACTTCCGCCGTCAGGCCCAGCGCCGTCTCGGCCGTCAGGACGACCATTCATGACTTCTGCCAAGAATTTGACGCGTCCTTTCCGCCGGGCGTCCAAGCCGGGAATGGCGCTGATGCTGTCGGCATCGGTCGTCGCGGTCGCGCCGATGGCTGTGCCCCAGCCGGTTTGGGCGCAAAGCGCGGGCGTCGAGGCTCTGGTGCAGCAGGCGAAGTATTGGCGTTCGAAGGGGCGTGAGGATCTGGCTCAACAAGCCATTCGCCGTGCTCGCGCGATCGATCCCAACCATCCCTCGCTCAAAAGCCTGTCAGCGCCGGCCCCGGCCCCCAAACCCGCAGCCGCGCCCCGCTCCAAGCCCGCGCCGGTGCCGGAGCGCGTTCGGGCCGAACCTGCGCGGCCAGTCGCGGCGGTTGAGCGTCCCGCCCCGGCCAAGCCATCGGCGCCGCCCCCCGTCAGCTCTGCCAACCGTGCGGGTCAAGCCCGCATGGCGGGTTTCGACGCACTGGACGATGGCAATCTCGCGTCTGCCGAAGCGCAGTTCCAGCGCGCCCTGACGGTTAATCGCCGCGATCCCGATGCGCTGGGTGGGTTGGGCCTGGTGCGTTTGCGCCAAGGCAATTTCGCGCAAGCATCGGACTATCTCGAGCAGGCCTCGCGCCTGGGCAAGGCCAGCCAGTGGGCCGAAGGTCTCGCTTCCGCCCGCTTCTTCGCCGATCTGGGCGCGGCGCGCACCGCGCTGGCCCAGGGCCGCGTGAGCGACGCCCAAAGCCAGGCCGAAGCGCTGATCCGCTCGGGCTACAAGGACACGTCGCCGGCGCTCGAACTGCTGGCGGACATTTACGAAAAGCAGGGGCGTTTCGCCGATGCGGCTGATCTGTACAGCCAGGCGGGGCAAGCCGGAAAAGTTGGTGCTACCGACGAAAAGCGGCTCGCCTTGCGCGCCACCCGCGGTCGCGCGCTTGCCGCTGCCGAGCGCGGCGACGACATGGGCGCCATGCGGGAATTTCAGAACGGCATCGTCATCGATCCGCAAGACCCGTGGATCCGCTACGAATTCGCCGAATTCATGATTAAGCGCGGGCGGGTTCCGGAGGCGGAATCGCTGATGCAATCGCTGGCGAACAACGGTAGCGCGGAGTCTCTTTACGCCGCCGCGCTGCTCAACAACGATCTCAAGCGCCCCGCCGAGGCCGAGCGGCTGATCTCGATGATCCCCGAAACCCAGCGCACGGCGCCGATGCGCAACCTGGCGATCGGGGTGAAAACCGATAACGCGATCACGCGGGCGCGGGCTCTGGCCAAGACCGGGCAGCAGCAGCAGGCGATTGCGGCCCTTCGTCAGTTGGGGTCGATGGCGGCGGTTCCTCCGGGCAAGCAGGCGGGCGTCGCTACCGCATTGTTCGACCTTGGCGACCAGGCGGGGGCCGCGCAAGTCGCGCAGAATGCGCTCGATGGGCAGATCACCAATATCGAGGATTACGAAGGCCTGATCGGCGTGCTGGCCCGCGCTGGCCGCACCGACCTTGCCCAGCAGGCGCTCGCGCGCGCCGCCCAGCTTGCCGGCAACAGCCCGGACGGTCAGCGCGCCTATGCCCGCATCAACGCAGGAATGATGGTCAGCCAGGCGGACAACGCGCGTCTGGCGGGCCGCTATGCCGAAAGTTTCGACATTCTGCAGTCCGCCTATGGCGCTGCGCCGGACAACCCCGAAATCCTGATGGGCATTGCCCGACTGTACCAGAGCGGCGGCATGCCCGGAAAGGCGGCGCAGAGCTTCCAGATGGTGCTCCAGCGCCGGCCTGGTGACAAGGACGCGCTGCTTGGCCTCGCGGACACTGCACAAGCCGCGGGCGATCGCGAAATGTCGCAGCAGGCACAGCGCCAGTTGCTCCGCCAGTACCCGCAGGACTACCAAGTACGCATGATGCTGGCTTCGGTCGAGCGCGCGCGGGGTAACGAACGCGCAGCGATCGGCCTGCTGAAAGATGCGCGAGCGCTCTACACCCGCAGCCAAACCACGGCAGTGGCCGGCGCGAACCCGTTCGCCGGCTTTGCCGCTCCGGGTGCGGCAATGGGACAGGGCGGCGGCAATCCGTTCCGCAACCAGGCATCGGCAGCACCAGCTCCCCAGCTCAACCCGTTCGCGCTCGGCAGCGGTTCGCGTCTGCCTACGCCGGCAGCCTATGCCCAGCCCGCTTATGCGCAGCCCGCTTATGCGCAGCCCGCGTATGGCCAGGCAGCCTATCCGCAGCCGGCTTCGGGACCAGCTTTGCCGCCCACCTCTGCTACCCCGACTTATGGCCAAACAAACTACGCGCAAGGCACTTATGCCGCTCCCCAAGCGGCGTCGGCAGCAAGCTATTCCCAGGCTCAGGGCGGCTGGAGTGCAGCGGGCGTGCAAGGCGCGAATACCTATGACGCTCCGGTCGTTGATGCAGGCGCAGCGCCGCAGCAGACCGTCTATAGCGGCGATCCGGTGATGAACCAGATCCAGACCGAAATCGCTTCCCTGGCGCAGGATTCAGGCCCGCGCGTCGATGTGCGTACCGACTATCGGTCGCGTTCGGGCGAAACCGGCTTGAGCAAGCTGAACGAGATCAAGGGGTCGGCCAAGATGTCGACGAGCCTGCTCGGCGGACGGGTCTATGCCAAAGCAGAGGCCACGGTGGCCGATTCCGGCCGTCCCACCGGCTCGGGCCTTGCCCGTTTCGGCCGCAATGCCACGATCGAGGCGCAAGCGATCGTCGACAAAGAGACCAGCGCGCTCGTCAACGCCGATACCCAACAAGCCTCGGGCGTGGCTTTCGCGGCCGGGTACGAGGACGATACGGTACAGTTGGAAGCTGGAACGACGCCGGTCGGCATGGGCAGCACCAAGTTCACAGGCCGCGCCGCCGTATCGCCCAAGCTGGGCGAGAACACCCGCGTCACAGCCTTCGTCGAGCGTAAGCCGGTAACCGATTCGGTGATCTCTTACGCCGGCACCCGCGATCCGGTGACGGGCGAGCGCTGGGGGCAAGTCATGCGCACGGCGGGCGGGCTGGGTCTGTCCTACGATCGCGATGGCACCGGCGTTTACGCAGAAGGCCGCTATTACCGCCTACGCGGCGAGAACGTGCGCAACAACACTGGCTACGAGGCCAACATGGGCGGCTATCTGCGCGCCTATAAGGGCACGCACTCCAGCGTGACCGCCGGCCTGAATGTGAACTACCAAAGCTACGACAACAGCCAGAACTACTTCACCTATGGCCACGGCGGCTATTTCAGCCCGCAAAGCTTCATCTCGGTCGGCTTCCCGGTGAACTACAACTACGAGAACCAGCAGTTGGAAGCCCACGCCAACTTCACTCCGGGTTTCCAAAGCTACAAGGAAGAGCAGACCTCGCTCTACCCCACTGACCTGGTGGCACAGGCGGAACTGGACAACCTCAAGGCGCTCAACAGCGATGTGCGGTCGTACTACGACAGCTTGAGCAAGACCGGCTTCGCACTGTCCGCGGGTGGATCGGCGTATTACAAGATCGGGGATAACACCCGGATCGGTGGCGAGGCGAACTACAGCACGTTCGGCAGCTATAAAGAATTCCGCAGCATGCTCGGCGTCCGCCAGAGCCTCGGGAGCACCAAGTAATGAAGATGCAGGCATTTCCCCAGGCTCGCCAGAACGCGGGTGAAGTCGGCGTCGGCGGCCTCGCCCTGCTGGCCCTGTCCACCGCTGCCGAGGTTTGCGAAGGCGTGCCCGAAGAGCAGGCGCGCGGGTTCTTCCATGCGATCGGCAAGCGGATGGGGGCATTGGAACCACTGGAGGGCGTGAACGACGCCTCGGTGCTGCGCGCGCGGATCAACGCATTCTGGCAGGCGCTCGATTGGGGCGAAGTTGACCTGGCGGTCGGCAAGGACTCGATCATCGTGGAGCACCGGGATCTGCCGAACAATATCGCGGCTGACTCCGAGGGGCATTGGGCGATGATGCTGCTCGCGGTTCTGGAAGGCGCCTACGACGGCTGGTTCCGGGTGCTGGGCAGTGGCCCGGCCTTGACGACCACGGCCCAGTGGAAGGGGAACACCGTCGAGTTGCGTCATGGCCGATGATCGTTGGTCCGTCGATCGACGGACGTTTTCGCTGGGAGTACTGGTGGCACTGACGGCGGCTTGCAACACGGGTAGCAACGAAGGCCGCGCCCAGCCGGTCGAGGGACTGTGGACGCAATGGCGCGACCGCTTCGTCGATCCGCAAGGCCGCGTGATCGATACCGGCAACAACCGCATCAGCCACTCCGAAGGGCAGAGCTACGGGTTGATCCTGGCCTACAACGCGAGCGACCGCGACACGTTCGAGCGGATCGCCAATTGGACACAGGCGACGCTGGCCCGCGACGATGTGGACTTGCACGCCTGGCGATACGACCCGCACCAGTCCGTGCCGGTATCCGATCCCAATAACGCCACCGATGGCGACATCGTTATCGCCTGGGCGCTGGCGCTGGCCGGCGCGCGATGGTCGAATTCGGACTGGACGGCGCGCGCGCGCCGCATTCGCGCCGCGATCCGCCAGCATTGCGTGGTGTCGCGCTACGATCGCCAATTGCTGCTACCGGGCATGATAGGCTTTGCCGAGGCGGGACAAGTGACGTTGAATCCGTCCTATTTCGTCTGGCCCGCGCTCGATCATTTCGCCAAACAGGATGGTAACTCGGTGTGGGGGGCGGTCATCCGCGATTGCGAAGCGATCACGCGGGCGGCACGCTTCGGGCCGCATAAGTTGCCGACCGACTGGATCACGATGACGGGCAAGGACCAGATCCTGCCTACTCCCGGAAAGCCCCCGCGCTTCGGGTTCGACGCCATCCGCATCGCGCTCTACGCCGTGCTTGGCCATCGTACCGGCCTGGTGACGCCGGTAAGCGACTGGTGGCGTTCCTGCGTGGCGCAGCACCAGCCCATCCCCGCCTGGATCGACGTTGTCACCGGCGAGCAGGCGCCTTACCCGGTCTCGAACGGCGGTGCGGCGATTGCCGGTCGCTTGCTGGGAACCGCCCCGCCTGCGACGCTAGATACGGACTACTTCGCCGCATCGCTGCAAATGCTCGCGCGTCTTTGAGGCCGCGTTGATCGGTGCCGTAAGCTGGCCTTTGTCCAACAGAAACGCGGTGCCCTCGACATCGAACTGATAAGGCGCGCGCCCGTCGATCAGGTTTAATCCCTCAGCATTTCCGACAATTTCGCGCGGGCTCGATAGAGCCGGGTCTCCACCGCCTTTTCGGTGATGCCCAGCAGCGCTGCGGTTTCGGTCTGGGTCATCCCGTCCAACGTACGCAGCACCAGCACGTCTTTCAGCCGGGTTGGCAACCGCACCACGGCGGCGAGCGCGCGGGTCAACTGCTGTCGATCGGCCACTTCGCGCTCGGGATCGGGCGTGCAAGCCGCAAGATCGTGGGCGTCCTCAATCGGCCGTGCGAACGTCAGCAGGCGATGCACCTTGCGCCGTCTCGCCCAGTCGCGGCTCTTGTTCAGCACGATCCGCGCCAGCCAGTGAAAGAACGGACGGGCCGGGTCGTAACGGTGCAGCGCGGCGAACGCGGCGATGAAGCTTTGCTGGGTCACGTCGAGTGCAGCGTCGTCGTTGCCGCAGTGATGCCGCGCCAGACGGAAAGCGGCGGCGCGGTGGCGGTCCATGAGTGCGCGATAGGCCGCCTGCGCCGTTGCGGCGTGGCCGGCCAGCGCCGCCAACTCGCCATCGCTCGCTGCGGCAAGATCGCGCATCAGGTGTGCTTAGGGTTTAGCGCCTTGACGACCGCCGCGTCGAACCGGGCCGCCTGGTCTGGCCGCAGCACCCCGCGCATGGCGAAGATGTGTTCGAGCGTCACTTTCTGCAGTTCGCCCATCGCGTGGTGCGACCGATCCACCGCATCGCGCACTTGCGGGCCATAGCCGTGCTCCGCTTCGATCGCGGCGGCGAGGCGGGCGTTATCGGCGCGCAGTTCGCCTTCGAGCGCCTGACGCCGCTGGGCGTAATGTGCCTCGATGGCCTCGATCCGGCTGGTCTGGCTGGGGTCGAGAACCAGTTCATCGTGCAAAAGCTGATGGATTTCGGTCTCGACCGGCTGTGGCGGGGCGATCCACGCCCGTCCCGCCAGCACCCCGCCCAAAGCCGCGCCGAACGCCACGATGGCAACCAGCGCCCACCGCGCACCCGAAATCACGGGGCGAGGGCTCATTCGCCGCCGCCCAGCAGCGTCGATGGCGCCAGCGCGGTGGAAGCCACCAGCGCGGTCGGGCTCGCGGACGAGGGTTGCGGCACCAGCGATCCCGCCAGCCCGATCACCAGCGACAACCCCGCCACCATCGCCAGACCGCGCGCCGAGAACTCCGTCCGCTCGCGCGCCGCCAGCCCGTCGAGCACGGCAGCGTCGATCGCCGCCAGGCGCGGGTCGATCGGCAAATCGCGGATGCGCAAGAGCATGTCGTCGATGTCGTTCATGGGGCATTTCCGTGGTTCATGTCATGGCTATCCAGGTCATAGCTATGCTGGCTTTTACGCGCGAGGGCGACCGAACCCTCGAAAATTCTGGCGAGCGAAAAATTCTGGCCAATATTTTGCGCGGCGGGCTGAGGGATAGGCCGATGCCTTGCGTAAACGCCCTTGATATCACCTGCTAGGAGCAGAACATGAAGCCTCTTCGGTCCCTCGCCCTTCTCGCCGCTTCCATGGGCCTTGTGCTCGCCATGCCGGCATCGGCGCACACCCGCATCGTTTCGTCCACGCCGGCTGCCGGGGCCAGCGCCAAGGCGGTGAAGACGGTAACGCTCACCTTCAACGAGGCCTTCATGCCTAAGCTGTCTGGCCTGGAGATCGTGATGACCGCGATGCCCGGCATGGCAGGCCATGCGCCGATGAAGGTGACCGGGGTAAAGGTTGCGCCCAGCGCCGACAACAAGAGCCTGGTCGCAACTCTGGCCAAGCCGCTACCGGCGGGCAGCTACGATGTGAACTGGCACGCGGTTGGCGATGATACCCACCGCATGACCGGCAAGGTCAGCTTCAAGGTCGGCTGACGGCGCCGCATAAGTGACGATGCTCGCACTGGCGCGCTGGCTGCTTTACGCCGATTTGGGCGTGGTGTTCGGCGTGCCGGCGGCAGCCTGGCTCACGGCAGCGCGTTTTGCGCTTCCGCGTTTGCGGGGGTGGCTTGTCGCAGCGGCCCTTGCGGGGCTTGCGCTCTCGGTCTGGGGTTACCTGCTGCTGGTGGCTCAGATGGCGGGTACCGGCCTTGCCGATTTGGACTGGGAAATCGCCCGCAGCCTCATCACCCAGAGCGCGCTGGGCTGGGCGTTCCTGGCTCGGCTTGCAGCGCTTGTAGCGGTAACCGGGCTATGGGTCGCCGGATCGGATCGCTTGGGCTCGGCCGTTGCGGCAGGGGGTATCGCCGTCGCCAGCCTTGCTTGGTCCGGCCATGCGGCAGCCGGCGAAGGTGCGCTGTCTGCGGTCCAGCTTGGCGGAGACATGCTCCACCTGCTGGCCGCATCGGCTTGGATCGGCGCGTTGGTTCTGTTCGTGGCGATGCTGTTCGCCCCAGTAGCCCGTCCCGTAGACCCGGCCCGCGCCGTCGCTGCGCTCGCCCGGTTTTCCAGGATAGGCAGCGCCCTGGTTGCGATCTTGATAGCCACAGGCTTGGCTAACACCTTGTTCCTCGCCAGCCCGCGCCAATGGCCGATCATGGCTTCCACTCTCTACGGGCGCTTGCTGATCGCCAAGCTCTTGCTGTTCGCGATGATGCTGGGTCTTGCCGCGCTCAACCGCTTTCGCTTCGTGCCGAGCTTTGCCTTGGCGCGATTGCGGACCAGCGTGGCGATCGAACTGGCACTGGGATTCGCCGTTCTGCTTTGCGTCGGCCTGCTGGGCACGCTCGACCCGTTGGCCATGTGAGCTCCAGGGCGCCTGGCTATGGTCGGCGCGTTCGAAGCATCCCGGGTTACGGATTCTCGCCAGAGCATGGTAAGGGCGGCTCCGCTTGGTGCCCCGACACGCCGAATTTCGCGTCGTCGGGCCAGAACGAAAGATGCTGCTGTAATCTGTATGAATGCAACCCATGAGACTTTGGAAGACCTCGGCTGGAAAGCCCACTTCAGCGAGCAGGTCTCGGACGAGGAAGCACAGCAGTGCCAGCCGGTTCGCGTCATGGCCGTCCATCGCGGCCAGATCGCGGTAGCGGGCGCAGGGCCGCAGCGTTTCATCACGCCCTACATTTCCGGCGCCAAACCGTCGGACGATCATCCCACCGTGGGCGACTGGTTGCTGATCGACCGCGATACGCTGCAGCCCGTGCGCGTTCTCCAACGGATGAACTTGTTCAAGCGGCGCGCGGTTGCGGATGCTCGCAAGGAGCAGATGATCGCCGCCAATGTCGAGACCCTCTTCATCGTTGCTTCGTGCAACCAGGATTTCAGCGTCGCGCGGTTGGAGCGCTATCTCGTGCTCGCGCGCGAAGTTGGCGTCCACCCGGTGGTCGTCCTCACCAAGACCGACCTGATCGACGACCCCGAGACGTTCGCGGATGCGGCGCGCGCGCTCGAACCGGGTCTGCGGGTGGAAACCGTCAATGGCCGCGATCCGACCAGCGCCGCACGGCTTGCAGCGTGGTGCGGAGTTGGCGAAACCGTCGCTCTTCTGGGCTCCTCGGGCGTCGGCAAATCCACCCTCGTCAACACGTTGCGCGGGTCGAACAGCATCGCCACGCAGGCGGTTCGCGAAGCTGACGGCAAAGGGCGGCACACCACCACCGTGCGCGAAATGCATCGGCTCGACCAAGGCGGCTGGCTGCTCGACACCCCCGGCATGCGCGAACTGCAACTTTCGGACGCCGCCTCCGGAATATCGGAAGTGTTCGACGACTTCATCCTGACCGCACAAAGCTGCCGCTTCTCGAACTGCGGCCACGGCGGCGAACCCGGCTGTGCAGTACGCGCCGCGATCGCCGATGGCACCCTAACCTCGCTCCGCTTCGACCGCTGGCGCAAACTCACTGCCGAAGAAAGCGCCAATGCCGGGCAATTCGGCAGGCGGTCGCGGTAGGGTCGGTTCTAAACATGGGTTCGGGTGTCTCGAACAGGCTCTAGTAGTTCAAGAATTTATCGGAAGACGTTAGATGCCCCGCGAGAATTATAAATAATTCCCGCCCATCCATGTCGTGCGTCGTCCGCTAAGCTACTGATATAAATGTGTCCTGCCCGAGATCTCGTCGATGCTTTCCATTGACGATCGGTGACAATGGCAAAAGATGTGGGAACGAACGCGGGTGGCTTCAGCCCCGCCCCATGATCCTACCGGGGTCATGCCGTTCAGGCATGTTCAGTTGGCGGGGACTGGCTGCCCCGCCCACCTTACTGCGACGGCATCGTGCCGGGCCGCAAATAGGCAAACATGTGTGCAACGAAGTCAGCCTTTCCAAGCGAGATGCCTTCGGCGCGAAGAATCGCATAGGCGGTCATCACGTGAAAATAGAATTGCGGCAGCGCCCAGTCGCGCGCGTACTGCTCGGCCGTAAGGTCGAAGATCATGCCCATGGGTAGCTCGTGCGCAATCGGCATTGTCGGATCCACATCGAAGGGTTCCGACGCGATCATCTCCACCAGAGCTAACGTTTCCTGTATTCTCGCCTGCGCGTCCGCCATGGAGCCGGGACGCTCGATTGCGTTGCGTCCCTCGTGCAACAGCATGTCCACAGAAGGCGGAAACGGCTGACCTCGAAGCCGGAATACGCCCTCCTGTGCCTGCACACAGGCGAAGCGGATCTGCGTGGCCAGCGGAAACATATCAGGGGCAAGTCGCGCTGATAAAAGCGCCTCGGCTCCGCTGTCCGGCGTTTGTGCCTCCGCCTTGGCAAGCCAGGCCGACAGCGCCTTCAACATCTGCACATAAGTCGGCGAGAGAAAGTCTGGCAGCGTCACAACGGTTCCTTACCCTGGCGAGGCATGCATTCTGACTCGCATTGCCAGTCTAGGCTCTCTTCGGTCGAAGGGCTAGGTGCGGCAGGGACGCCGATCGCAATGACTTCGATGGCGTCCTCCTGCTGTGCGAAGTCCAGCTTCTCTCCTGGCACGGCGTCCATTAGCGCTCGGCTTAGTGGGGCCGAGAAGGAGATCAGGCCCGCGGCGGGATCGGCCTCGTCATCGCCGACGATGGTGATAACGCGCTCCCTGCGGTTCATCTGGAAGGTGACCGTGCAGCCAAAAGCGACGCGAGAGCCATCGGCCTTGTCCATCAGTTGCGCAGTCGATTGCCGCGTGCTCCAGTAACGCAACTCGCGTCGCGCAGCTTTGATCGCGTCTTCGTCCACCAGTCCCGACAGCGTGGCTTCCAGTTCGGCAACGCGGGTACGGATCTGTGCCAGCCCGCGCCCAGTGACAAGGTTCGGCCCAGGCGGGATCGGCAGTTCGAACTTGGGTTCTAGGTGTTCCTCGTCACTTTCGCGGCGAAAAGCTACGCTCATTTCAGGTCTCCTCTGGCGCGATCCAGTCCGCGATGTCGGGCACCCACCCGATCAATACAAGCCCGTGCGCAACCGAGGTCAGTCTTCCTCCCCCAACACCCTCAGCGATTCGCGAAACTTTGGTTTAATACTCAAATTTAAATACTGACACGTTGGCGTTGACGTTCGCAGTCATGAAGTCTGTCGGCAAACACCGTGCACGCGCGAAAACGCGGACGGCATGACGCTTCAACGCGGTCGTTTAGGACGGCGTCGATCAGAAGCCGGTTAACCGGGAATGGTCGCTTCGAACGCGGTCTTGCCCGGGGATGATGATGCCAGAGTGAGGTCGCCGCTGTGTCCGCGCAGGATCTGGCGGGCTAGTGACAAACCGATACCGGTGCCCTGCGACTTGGTCGTGAAGAAGGGGCGAAAAATGTCGGTCTCGTCGGTCGATGATATCCCCGGACCGTTGTCTACGATCGTTATCACCGTCCGACCGACATGAGCTGTGACATCGAGTACGATGCGAGCGTTGCGGGTTTCATGCAGCGCCTCGGCCGCGTTCTGCAAGATTGCCCAGAGTGCTGCCGTCAACTGATCCGGGTCCGCAATCAGGTAGGCCGGCGCATTTTGCGTTTCCACCGTCAATGCGATCGCAGGCCAGCGCGTTGCGAACAGCTTTGCCAGATCGCTTGCAAACTGCAGGACCGCGATCCGCTGTGGCGCGGGCGGCGGCAAGCGAGCCAGCGAACGGTAGCTTTCGCCGAAGCGATGCAAGCTGGCCGCCCGCCGTGCGACCGTTTCGATCGCTTCGCGAATTTGCGGTAACGGGGGCACCGGATCGTCGAGCATCGTTACCGCGGTATCGGCGAGCGAGACGATCGGGGTCAGCGCATTGACGGTCTCGTGGCTGAGCACCTGGACGAGTTCGCGCAGCGCTGCCGCTTCCGCCGCCTTCAACTCGGCATCGATATCGATCAGCGCCCCGATCCGCGTCCGGCGGCCTGACAGCGCGAGATCGCCGGTGGTAAGCGCAAAGCTCCTGATGTCGCCGCCTTTGCCCAGATCGATCGTGGCAGTGCGACCGGGGCGGGTATCCGACAGCGCGGCAAGGAGTGTGGCTGGCGGGTCGGGTACGAGGTCGCCTACCCCCAGCAGCACCCGCGCTGCGCGATTGACCGCGGAAAGCCGATTGTCGTCAAGCGCGACCAGCGGGGCCGGCGAGAGATCGAGATAAGCAATCAGGCGTCGACGTTCCTCCTCATCGGGGACGGCGCCAGGCGGCGGCGCGAGCACCGGCGCCGGGAGGCTCCGATCGACCAAGCCGAGCGCGGCGACCCAGATCGCAATCAACGCCGCAAGCAATCCGGTGGCGTACAGGCCGCGGATCGCCGCCAACGCGACGGCCCCGCCCGCGATGCACAGCGTCAGCGCGTGGACGATGCGGCGCGCGCGCTCAGAGCCCATAACGCGCCATGCGCCGGTACAATGCCGCGCGCGTCAGACCAAGTTCGAGAGCGGCGCGGCTGACGTTGAATGCGTGCCGCTTGAGCGCCGCGTCGATCATCGTCTTCTCGTTTCGGGCCAGCGACAGTTCTGGCGGGGCCAGATGACCCGGGTCGGTAGCGGGTCGCAGCGCGATATCGTCAAGCTCGTACGTGGCGCCATTGCCCAGCAGCACCGCACGCTCCATCGCCAGGCGAAGTCCCCGGACATTGTCTGGCCAGCCAATGCGCGCAATCGCTTGTTCTGCATCTTGTGCGATCGGACGAGCAGGTCTGCCGTGACGATGGGCGAACACTGCCAGAAAGTGCCGCGCGAGCAAGAGCGCGTCACCGTCGCGCTCGGCAAGTGGCGGCAGGTCGATCTCGATCGTGTTGAGGCGGTAGAGCAGATCCTCACCGACCGCAGCGCGCATCCCGGCGCGATCGAGCCGCGTCGTTGCGATCACGCGGGGGCCGTCGATCCGTCGCGCCAATTCGCCGTGCAGCGCGCGCGGAAGACGATCGACCTGATCGATTACCAGTGAGCCACCCATCGAAGCGGCGACTTGCGTCGCGATCATGGCGCTATCGGCCACTTGTGCATCAAGCGTAACCAGCGGGCTATCGGCCCGAGCGGAACTCTGGTGGATCAACTGGGCAACCAGGGTCTTGCCGGTGCCTGTTGGACCGGCAACCAGCACCGGCGCCTCGGTCGGTGCGACGCGGGCGATCAGGTCTCGCAACCGAGTGATTTTCGCGCTCTCGCCGAGCAGGGCACCATCGACGACCGGCGGCGCAGTGGCTGCATCCAGTTTCGCGCGGCGCAGAGCAACGCCGCGTTCGACGGTCGCGAGCAGGCGTTCGTTGTTCCATGGCTTGATGACGAAATCGGTCGCCCCGCTGCGCATCGCCTGCACTGCGACCGCGATACCGCTATGGCCAGTGACGACGATGACTACGGCATGGCGATCCGCCGCGATCAGCCGGTCCAGCAGCGCGAAACCCTCGGCCCCGTTCGTTCGTCCGCGCGCGAAATTCAGGTCCAGCAGAATGACATCGACCGGCGCCTCCGCCAGCCGGACCCACGCCGCGGGCGGGTCTGCGGCGGTCGAAACCGTCATGCCCTGGCGTTCGAGCAGAAGCCGGGCGGCTTTCGCGATATCGACATCGTCGTCGATGACCAGAATGCGAGGTGATTCGGTTGACATGGTTCTGCATAGTGTCCGGAAACGGACAGTCGGTACAGATTGCTTGGCCGCGCCTTTGTTTATTCGATAAATATATATAATTCTCAGTGGTTTAGTTTTCGAGCATGGCGTCGGGTACAGTGTCCGGATGACGCAGACGTCTCTTGCCGGAACCGGCGCCGCGATGGATCGGCGTATCGAGCGCCCACACGCCAAACGGCGGCGGCTGATGGTGCGTATTGCGATCGGCGTGGCGGTGATCGTAGCGGCGGCCGTGCTGTGGTTGATGATGCCGAGTGCCAACTCGCTGACGGTCGATGCCGCCGCGATCCGAACGGGCGAAGTGACGCGCGCGCCATTCCGCGACTTCGTACCGCTTCGCGCAGAGGTCGCGCCTTTGCGCACCGTGTTCGTCACCGCAATCTCGGGCGGGCAGGTCGCCGAACTAGCCACTGCAGACGGGGCGATGGTGGTGGCCGGTACGCCGCTGGCCAGGCTTTCCAACCCCGCACTGGAGCTAGATGTCGCCAGCCGTTCGGCGGACATCGCCGGGCAGTTGAGCGCGATCAGCGGACAGCGCTTGTCGGTCCAGAACACCCGGCAGACCGGCGCGCGCGACCTGGCCGACGCGCGCAACGCGCTGTCGAAGGCGCAGACCTTGCTGACGCAAAAGCAGGTCTTGTTTGATAAGGGTATCATTACGCGCCCGGCGATCGATCCGGCGCGTGAGGACCTTGCCTATCAGCGCGCGCGCGTGAGCGCGCTCGAACGCGGCACGGCGGAAGCGGGCGCGACACTCGCCGATCAATCCTCGGGCATTGCCGCGACCGCGCAACAGCTTCGCGAAAGCTTGGCAATGGTCCGCGCCAGCTTATCCGCGCTGGTCCTGCGCGCGCCGGTCGGCGGACGGCTCACCGCCTTCACGCTACAGCCAGGGCAAACGCTCAAAAGTGGCGATCCGGTCGGTCAGATCGATTCTGAAGGCCAGTGGAAACTGACCGCCGACGTCGATCAATTCTATCTGGGTCGGGTCCGTACCGGCCTTGGCGCGATCGCGGATCTCGACGGGCGCAGCTATCCAATGGCTGTCTTGAAAGTTCTGCCGCAAGTGACGGATGGCCGCTTCCGCGTCGAGCTCGCGTTCCGTGGTTCGCCGCCAGCCGAGCTTAACCGTGGGCAGACGCTTGATGTCCGTCTCGTCCTGGGCGCGGACCGGCCCGCCGTCGTCGCCCCCAACGGCGGCTGGCTTGACGCAGGCGGCACCACTGCCTTCGTGCTCGACGGGAACTCCAAGGCCGTGCGCCGCGCGATCGTCACCGGGCGGCGCAATCCCGATCAAGTCGAGATCGTCTCGGGGCTCGCTCCCGGCGAGCGGATCGTGACGACCGCGCTGACGACATACGCCCCGTTTCAGACCCTCCTCATCAAATAGGATTTGCCCGTGATCCAGCTTCAGGACGTCAGCCGCACGTATGCCTCCGAAGAGATCGAGACGACCGCGCTGGGCGGCATCGAACTGGCCGTGGAGGCAGGTGAATTCGTCGCGATCATGGGGCCGTCGGGGTGCGGCAAGTCGACCTTGCTGAACATCATCGGCACGATCGATCGGCCCAGTGGCGGGTGCTATTTGTTCGAGGGGGTCGACATTGCTCGCGCGCCTGAGGCGAACCTTGCCAAGCTGCGGCGCGATCGACTTGGCTTTGTGTTCCAGAGCTTCAATCTGATCGACGAGCTGACCATTGCCGAGAACGTCGCGCTCGGGCTCGCCTATCGCACGATGCCCGCACGGGAGAAGAAAGAGCGCGTGGCAGCCGCCATGGATCGCGTCGGCATCGCCCATCGCCAGCGACATCACCCCCATCAATTGTCAGGTGGGCAGCAGCAGCGCGCGGCGATCGCACGCGCGATCGTCGGCGAGCCGCGACTGATCCTCGCCGACGAGCCGACCGGCAATCTCGATACGGAGAACGGCGCACAAGTAATGGACATCCTGCGCCAGTTGAACGCGGAAGGCGCGACGATCGTCATGGTCACGCATAGCCCGGCCCATGCCGACGTCGCCAAACGCACGGTACACATGCTTGACGGTCGCATCCTGTCGTCTGCGCGCCGGGCAGCGTGAGATGCTGACATCGCTCTATCGCTCGTTATTGCATCACCGGCTTTTCGCGGCGCTTAATGTTGGCGGGCTCGCGCTCGGCATCGCGACTTTCCTCATCCTGTTCCTGTTTGTGCGGTTCGAGACCGGGTTCGACCGCGTGTTACCGGCCCAGGATCGGCTGTGGGTTTTGGAAGAACGCTATGTGATGCCGGGCTATCCAACCGACACCAATCCGAACACGCTGGGCAGTGAGCTTACCTTGTTGCGCGCCGATTATCCCCAACTGGTCGGCACCCGCTACATGGTGACTTCCGTGGCGGTCCGGCAGGGTGCGCAAGCAACTGCCGAAGAGCTCGGCACTGTCGATCCGAACTTCTTCGACCTGATGCGCTTTCCGGCAGTCGAGGGAGATCCAACCGCGACGCTCGCCGATCCGAATGGCTTGGTCGTCACGCAAGCCGCCGCGCGCAAATATTTCGGCAGCCAGCCAGCGATCGGCCAGACGTTGCAGCTTTCGGTCGATGGCAAAATCTATTCCTATCGGATCGGCGCGGTGCTGCGCAACATGCCCGATAACGTGACCTTCAAGAACGAGATGTTCGCCCAGTTGGTGCGCACGCGCTTCGGCAACGAATGGTGGGATCATTGGGGTAGCGCATCGCTCACCACCTTGCTGCGCTTTCCCGATACTGCGGCGGCGCGCGCGTTCGAAGCGCAATTGCCATCGTTCCTCGATCGTCACGCCTATGCCAGCAACAACATCAAGAAGGGCGAGTATTTCCAGTCGCTGCGACCATTGACCGCGATGCACCTTTACGGCGCCGGAGATCGCGCGATCGTAACCACGCTTGGGGGCGTCGGGCTGCTCACCCTGCTCATCGCGATCGTCAACTACGTGAACCTGGCAACCGCCCGCGCCGGACTGAGGGCGCGCGAAGTGGCGATGCGAAAAGTGCTCGGCGGCACGCGGCGCGCGCTCGTTCGGCAGTTCCTGGGAGAAGCACTGGCGACCGTGGCGGTGGCGGCGCTGATCGGATTGGCGCTCGCGGAAATCGCGCTGCCGTTCATCAATGCACTTGGCGGCACGACGCTCGCGATCCGATATTTCGGGGCGAGTGGCATCGTCCTGCCGCTGGTTGCGCTGGTGCTGGCGATCGCGCTGGTCGCGGGCTTGTATCCTGCGTTCGTACTGTCGGGCTTCCGCCCCGCTGCAGTGCTCGCCTCCACGCGCGCTCCGGGCGGTGGCCGCGCCGGTGCGCGGCTGCGCGGCGCGCTCGTCGTAGTCCAGTTCGCCATCGCCATCGCCTTTGCGATCGCGACGACTACGATGCTGGCGCAAACGGCGCATATGCGCGATGCCGACCTCGGCTTCCGCCGCGAAGGGCTGATGATCGTTCGCTCTTTCAATACGGGCGGTGTCGATGCCGCGCAGCGGGAGGCAGTCTTGCGTGCCTTCGCTGCCATGCCGGGCGTTACCGGCGTGACGATCGGCAACAACGCGCCGGGAGATCAGAGCACGACGAATTTCTCTGGGTATAGCCGCCCAGACGCACCAGAGCGCCAGATATCGGTGATGGGTGTGGGCACGGGGCGTGACTATTTCTCGGTCTATGCCGCACGTTTGATTGCTGGCCGCTTGTTCGATGCGGCGCATGCTGACGATCGCGGCCTGCTGACGCCTGAGGAGCGCAAGCGCACCGGCCCGAATATCGTGATCAATCGGCGGGCGGTGACCGCGTTCGGTTTCGCGTCGCCGATGGCAGCGCTCGGACAGACGGTCAGCGACGGCAACCGACCATCGACGATCATCGGCGTGGTTGATGATGTGCGCTTCAGAAGCCCCCGCGATCCGGTCGATCCCGTCGCCTATTTCTACAACACGGTCGACATCATCTCGCCCTTCGCCGCAGTGCGCTACGCGGGCCAGGACGCGAAGGCGATGGCGACCGCGCTGGAGACCACGTGGAAGCGCGTCGTGCCGGGTGTTCCGTTCCAGCCGCGCTCGGTCGAAGACAACCTGTTTGAGCGCTATTACAAGGCGGATGCGCAGCGATCGCGGCTGTTCACGATCGGTGCGGTGCTTGCGATCCTGATCGGTTGTATCGGCCTCTATGGGCTTGCAGCGTTCGACACTGCTCGGCGCGTCAAGGAAATCGGTATCCGCAAGACGCTCGGCGCCTCGACCGCCGAAGTGCTGAGACTGCTGATCGGACAATTCATGCGGCCGGTACTCCTGGCGAACCTAGTGGCGTGGCCGCTCGCCTACGTCGCGATGCGGCGCTGGCTTGGCGGGTTCGACGACCGGATCGCCCTGTCGCCGCTGTTCTTCGTCAGCGCGACGCTCATCGCGATCCTGATCGCTGCCGCCACCGTGTTCGGCCAGGCCTGGCGCGTCGCCCGCGCCGAACCCGCCCGCGCACTACGTCACGAATAGGCCAGGATCGCAATTGCCATGCCCTTCGCGCTTTTGACACTCTATCGCTCGCTCACGCGACACCGCCTTTACGCCATCCTCAACATCGGCGGACTTGCGCTCGGCATCGCGGTTTTTCTGGTGTTGTACCTCTTCGTGCGGTTCGAAACGGGATACGACCGCGTATTGCCGGGGTGGGACCGGGTCTGGGTCGTCAAGCGAACGATGCAGTTTCCCGCTTCGCCCGAGGTGGCCATACCGTCCTCGACCGACTTACTGGCGCAGATCCGCAGCGACTGGCCCGACGTCGGTGGCGCACGGATGCTGGCGGATGAAATACCCGTGCAAGACGGCGTGGCGCTCGTCACCGAGAAGGTCGCGCGCGTCGATCCGAGCTATTTTGCGCTGTTCCCGCTGCCAGGGATCGCTGGGAATCCGGCTACGGCGCTGTCGGCCCCCGATGGTGCCGTGGTGACTCAGCGCGTGGCCGAAACCTATCTGGGCAAAGGTGCCGCCGTGGGCCGGACGCTGACTTTGGTCATTGCCGGCAAACCGACGCCGTTCCGGGTAGGCGCTGTCATCGCCGAGCCGCCCGCTGCCAGCTTCTACCGCAATGCGATCTTCATCGCGTTGCCAGCCTCTGGTAAAGCAAGCGCAAGCCCGAACGGTATGCTGACGACCTTCCTGCGCTTCGCCGATGCCCGCACCGCCGGGGGTCGGGTCGCGGACTTCCCAGCGCTGTCCCGCCGCCATCCCGATCCCGCCATGTCCAACTTGCCGCGCGATGTCGTAAAGCAATCGCTCGTTCCGCTGCCCGCGATGCATCTCGCCGACCCGCATGACCGCGCGGTCGTCGGCGCGCTGGGATTGGTCGGGGTGCTGGCGCTACTGGTTGCGATCGTCAACTATGTGAACCTGGCAACCGCGCGTGCCGGGCTTCGCGCGCGCGAGGTGGCGATCCGCAAAGTCGTCGGCGCCACCCGTGGGGCGCTGGTCGGCCAATTTGTAGGCGAGGCGATGCTGACGGCGGCAGCCGCCGGTTTGGTCGGGCTGGCATTGGCGGAACTGGCGCTGCCGTTCGTCAACGGCGCGGGTGGCTCATCGCTCGCCATCGCCTATCTGGGTACGGGATCAATCCTACCCCCGCTCCTGCTGCTGATCCTTGTGATTGGATTGGCGGCGGGGTTTTATCCGGCCGTTGTGCTGGCGCGGTTCCAGCCTGCGGCAGTGCTCGCCGCGGTCCGAGCGCCGGGTGGGCAGCGCTCAGGCGGGCTGCTGCGCCGTGCGATGGTCGTGATCCAGTTCACGACTGCCACCGCGCTGCTGATCGGCACTGCCGTCCTTCTCGCGCAGACCCGGCATCTTCAGGCTTCCGACATAGGGTTCGATCGATCAGGGTTGCTCGCGGTACGCAGCTTTGGCGATAGCACGCTCGACGACAGCCAGCGCCGCGCCTTTACGGCCGCAGTCGCACGCATGCCCGGTGTTGTGGCGATCTCGCAATCTGCGGTCGCCCCGACCGGAGGCAGCTTCGGGATCGCTCCGATGCACCGCGAAGGCGCGACTGGTGCCGATCCGATGATCGTGCGGGCCGAGGTGGGCCCTGGCTTCTTCGAGACCTATGGCGCGCGTCTGCTCGCCGGGCGTCTTCTCGACACGAGCCGCTATCGCAGCGACGATGCCGACCGCAAGGCGCCGGGGCCAAAGGCTATCGTGCTGAACCGTACCGCCGTTCGCCTGCTGGGCTTCGCCAGCCCCACTGCAGCGGTCGGTCGTACCCTCGAAGACGGCAAGGATGGTTCCGCAACTATCGTTGGCGTGATCGACGACATGCGCTTCAAATCGCCGCGCGATGCGGTCGAGCCTCAGGCCTATACGCAACGCGATCACGGTCTCTCCACGCCCGTGCTTTCGGTGCGCCATACCGGCGACGGCGAGCGCATGCTCGACACGATGGAGACGCAGTGGCGTCGCATAGCTCCCGCAGTCCCGTTCGCCGCGCAGCCGGTCGATCGACAATTGTACGACGCGTATTATCGCGCAGACGCCCAGCGTGCGCAGTTGTTCATGATCGGCGCGGTGCTGGCGGTCGTCATCGGCTGTATCGGGCTCTATGGGCTCGCCGCGTTCGACACCGCGCGCCGCGTCAAGGAAATCGGCATCCGCAAGGCCCTGGGCGCATCCACCGCCGAGGTTCTGCGGCTGTTGATCGGACAGTTCCTGAAGCCCGTCTTGTTCGCCAACCTCATCGCGGTGCCGCTCGCCTATCTGGCGATGCGGCGTTGGCTGGCGGGGTTCGACGACCGGGTGGCGCTGTCGCCCGCGCTCTTTGTCGGCGGGGTTGCGCTGACCGCGACCATCGCGGTCGCAACGATCCTGGGTCAGACTTGGCGGGTTGCGCGCAGCGAACCTTGGCGCGCGCTGCGCTACGAATGAAATGCGATGCCCACTCGTCGTCTTTCCGCCCCCTTAAGCGCCATGCCCGACCGGTCGGACCGAAGGGGGGACGTGTGCTCCTGACAACACAATCGGCACCGTTGATTTCTGCCTGAAGGCATTTTTCGTTGCGACTATCCTTGGTCTCCGCATTTGCTCATCGGCATGGAGACGTAGTCGAGCCTGACGTCGGAGATGCTGATGTCTAATGCTCCGGTCGCTTCAAGGACGAGTGGTGCGGAGACTGCCTGCATGTTCGCGCCGCGCGCAGCAAAGCACTGCAGCGGAATGGCGAGGCGGCCCCATGTCCCGCGCGCGGTCGCTGAAAGCAGGCCGGAGATCGGGACTTGCGCCAGCTTGTCACCGCTCTGCAGGCCTGCGGTGATGGTGCCGGTCGGATTGGCCTCGACGCGGTATTCCAACACCAGGCTGATTTCCCCGTTGCTCTCGCGCGAAAGGTCCAGGGGACGCGGCGCGGTGAAGGCGATCCGGGTGGCCCCTGTCGACGTCAGGCGCTTTGCATCCTCCTGCGCGCGCCGGTCGACACCCGATTGCTTCGCTCCCTCCGCCTCGATCGACCAGCCCGGCGGGGTTTGGCCCCGACCGAAGAAGACGCTGAGATTCGCCTCAGCCATGCCAGCCGGGCGCGTCTCGTCGAGTTGGGGCACCTTGCCGGGCCGCGCGTAGCTAAGGCCGTAGCCGAACGCGAACAGCGGATCGTAGCCGGGATCGCGCCGGTTCAGAACATATTGGTCGGGGCGCTTGGGCCATGAAAAGCTCAGTTTGCCGCGAAAATCGTAGCGCGGTTTGCCATCGGCGCCAGCGAACAGGACATCGGCGACGCCGCCGCCCTCGCTGCCGGGCAGGAACGCGGCGACGAATGCGTTGGAGGCATTGATTTCGGAGTTGGTCCAAAGCGGGCGACCCGAAAGGAATACCGCCACCACCGGCACCCCCGCCGCCTTGAAACGTTTGAGCATTTCGAGGTCGTGCTTGTCACCGGGGCTGTATTCCAGATTGGTGATGTCACCCTTGAACTCGGCGTAAGGCTTTTCGCCGAAGACGACGATGGCGACGTCGGGCTTGGCGGCAAACTTGCCGTCGGGTGCGTAAGTCGCACTCCCGCCGCCAGCCTTGACGGTTTCCTCGATCCCCTTCCAGATCGACTGAGCGTTGGGGAAGGCGGAATCCGGCACGTCGATGCCCTGCCAGGTGATCGACCAGCCTCCGGCCTGCTGGCTGATGCTGTTCGCCGCCTCGCCTGCCACGAGAATATTCGCGTTCGGCTTGAGCGGCAGCACGCCCTGGTTCTTGAGCAGAACCAACGATTCCCGCACGGCCCGGCGAGCGACATCGCGATGCGTGGCCGATCCGAATACCGCGAATTTGCCTGCAAACGGGCGCGAAGACGGGCGACCACGATCGAATGTGCCTGCGCGAATCTTCACGCGCAGGATGCGGCGCACCGCGTCGTCGAGCCGGGCGGCGGGGATCGTCCTGTCCTTAGCCTCGCGCAGGGTGTTGTCGTAAAGCTGCTTCCAGGCCGGCCCGGAATACATGAACATGTCGAGCCCCGCATTGATCGCCTGCGGGCAGTCTTCGTTGGAGCAACCTTTGACCTGACCATGGCTGTTCCAGTCGCCGACCACGAAGCCGTCGAAGCCCATGCGCTCTTTCAGCACACCTGTCAGCAGTGACTTGTTGCCGCTCATCTTCTCGCCGTTCCAACTGGAGAAGCTGGCCATCACCGACTGTGTGCCCGCCGCGATCGCTGCCGGGTAGCCGCCGAGATGCACGTCACGCAGGGTTTCCTCCGAGACGCGCGTGTCGCCCTGGTCGCGCCCACCCGTGCCGCCGTCGCCCAGAAAGTGCTTGGTCGTCGCGATCAAGTGGTCCGGTGCGAGGAAGTCTTTCGTGCCGACTTTGCCCTGTACGCCCTCGATCATCGCGCCGGCGTAGTCGGCGGCGATCTGCGGTTCCTCGCCGTAGCTCTCATAGGTACGGCCCCAGCGGTCGTCCTGCACCACCGCCAGGGTGGGCGCAAAGGTCCAGTCGAGGCCGGCGGCGGCGGTCTCCAGCGCGGTTACGCGGCCAATCTCGCGGATGAGTTCAGGATCGCGCGCGGCGCCCAGCCCGATATTATGCGGGAAGAGGGTGGCGCCAACGATGTTATTATTGCCATGGACCGAATCCGTACCCCAGATGATAGGGATTTTCGGCCCGTTGTCCGTGCGGGCCATCGAGGCGTCGTAGTACTCGTCGGCCAGCTTCAGCCATTTGGCAGGGGACGCGTATTCGTCGCCATAAGGCCCCGAATTGCCGCCGTTGAGCACCGAGCCGATCTTCGTGGTGCGCACGTCCGCCGGGGTGATCGAGCCTATATCGACCTGGATCAACTGGCCCACCTTGTCCTCGATCGACATGGCGCGCAGCAGCGCGTCGATCCGCTTCTCCACTTTGGCGTCCCGCTGCGGCATCGCCTTCACGGCAGGCCAGATCGCCGGGTTTGCCGTTGAGGACAGCTCCTGCGCGGCGATGGGTGCCGCGAGCAGGCCGATGCAAAGAGCGGAAAGCGAGATGCGGGAGAGGGCGGTCATGTCGCGTCCTTGTGTAAGCGTCAGGGCTTGAGTGTTTGCGGTTGCAAGGTGGCGACGCCGCGCAAGGCGCTATCGCCCGCGAAGTGGCCGACCGTCACGGCATAAGCGCCACCGTCGAGATGCCATTTGCGGCCAGCCTCGTCGAACCGCGCGATCACGCGGGGGTCGACTGTCATCGACACGCGGCGGGTTTCTCCCGGCGATAGGGTCAGCTTGTCGAAGCCGGCCAGGCGCCGGGCGGCAATGCCTGCGCTGCCCTTGGCCTCCACATAAAGTTGCGGCGCATCCGCTCCGGCGCGGGCGCCGATGTTGGTTACGTCGAAGCTGACGGTGAGCGCAGCGCCGTCCTGTATCTTGAGATTGGCATAGGCGAAGCGCGTGTAACTGAGGCCATAGCCGAACGGGAACAGGGGCTTGCGCTGCTTCATCGCGTACCAGCGGTAGCCGATTTCCGCGCCTTCGGAATAATCGACCGCAAACGGCGCCACGCCGCCGGTCATGCCGTAATTGGCGGTATCTCCCGCCGCGCGGCGGGCCTCTGCGGCGTGGAGCTCTGGCAGACCAGCGGGCTGCGAGCGGGGGGCCTGTTCTGCGCTGACCGGGAAGGTGATAGGAAGCTTGCCCGAAGGATTGACGTCACCCATCAGGACATTGGCGATCGCTTCCCCGCCTCTTTGTCCCGGATACCACGCCTCGACCAGCGCAGGGATTTTGGCCAGCCACGGCATCTCGACCGGGCCGCCGGTTTCCAGCACGACGATCGTCTTGCGGTTGGCAGATGCCACTGCGTCGATCATCGCATCCTGGTTGTCGGGCAGCCGCATGGTTTCGGCGTCTTGGGCTTCGGTCTGCCACTGCCAGGCGAAGATGATGGCAATGTCGGCGTCCCTTGCCGCCTGCGCGGCGGCCTTGAGGTCGCTGCCATCGACGTAGACGACCTCTGCCTGGGGCACGAGCGCCTGGATCGCTTTGAGCGGCGAGGATGCGTGCCAGGTCATCCGCGCGAAGGAAGCTGCGGCGCCCTTGGTCAGCGAAATTTCGACCGGCGCACCGCCCACCGAGCGGACTTGCGAGGAACCGCCACCTGACAGCACGCCGACGTCGGCATGGCCGCCGATCAGCACGATCCGCCGCGCGGTCTTGGCGAGGGGTAGCAGGTCGCCCTCGTTTTTGAGCAGGACGATGCCTTGTTCCGCCGCGCGCTGGGCCACGTCGGCGTGGGCAGCATAGTCGATCTCGCGCGGGCTTTCGGGAACCGGATCGTCCATCAGGCCTGCGGCGATGACGCCGTGGAGGATGCGGGTTACCATGTCGTCAAGACGTGCCGTGGGGATGCGCCCGGCCTTGACGGCATCGTCGAACGGCTGGCCGAAGTGGATGGCATCGTCCAGTTCCTGCCCCGATTCCTGGTCGAGCCCGCTCAGCGCTGCCTTCTGGGTGGAATGGACGGCGCCCCAGTCCGACATGACGAAGCCCTTGTAGCCCCAGTCCTGCTTGAGCACGGTGTTCAGCAGCCAGTCGTTCTCACACGCGTAGTCGCCGTTGACCTTGTTGTAGGCGCACATGACCGAGGCGGGGTTTCCGATCTCGGTCGCGATCTGAAACGCCAGCAAATCGCTTTCGCGCAGTTGCGCCTTGTCGATCCGCGCATCGAGCACGGTGCGCCCGGTTTCCTGCGCATTCAATGCGAAGTGCTTGATGGTCGAGATAATGTGATTGCTCTGGACACCGCGAATGTGTTCGCCCGCCATCACCCCTGACAGCAGCGGGTCTTCGCCCATATATTCGAAATTTCGGCCATTCCACGGGTCGCGGGTCAGGTTGACGCCACCGGCCAGTAGCACGTTGAAGGTCTTGGCTCGGGCTTCCGCTCCGATCATCGCGCCGCCGGCATAGGCGATGCGGGGGTCGAAGGTGGCGGCTGTCGCGAGACTGGCGGGCAGCGCGGTAGCGGTATCGCCCTTGCGCTGTTCGATCTGGTTGGCAACGCCCAGGCTCGCATCGCTCTCCCGCAAAGTGGGAATGCCGAGACGCGGAATTCCGGGAATATGACCAGCCGAGGGGATCATCGCAATCGGTCGGGCGGGCTTGGCCATCGGCGGGAAGTAGCCATGGATGATCGCCAGCTTCTCGTCCCTCGTCATCGCGGCGACCAGGGCCTTGGCGCGCGCTTGGGCAGAGAGCGCAAGGTCGCTGCCGGCGGCAGTGGCTGGAAGCGTGGACTGCGCGGCGATCGGTCCTGCCAGAGTGCTGCTGAAGAGGAGAATGGCGGCGAGAGCTTGGCGGGTCATGGCAACTTTCAAAGTAAAGAACTTGCCGCGATGGACGTCGAAGCCGGGCGATTTAGTCAGCGCTCGCCGTCGATCGTCCGGCATGCGGAAAGTGCGGACGGCGGCGGGCCAGCGTGGTCCGCCGCCGTCCAGTATGACGTCCTGCCGAGGGAGGAGGCTCGGCTGGACGTCACCGGGTGTCAGAAGTTGGCCTTGGCGCGCACGCCCCAGGTGCGGGGCGGTTGCAGGTTCGACAGGAACACCGGATCGTAGCGCGGGGTGCCGAAGGCAGTGGCGTTGGTGCGGATCTTGCCGTCTTCGATGTTCTGGATGAACGCCTCGACCGAGTAGTTCTGGCTCGCCGAGGTGTAGCGCAGCGACGCATCCGAGCGGAAGTAGGCCTTCTGGCGATCCCAGTCAGTACCGTTGGTACCGCGATCGGGCATATTGTCCGCCGGATCGTTGGCGTTCACGAACGGGTTGGCATCTCCGTTGAAGTAGCTGAGCCAGCTCTTCGTTTCGTAGTGGGTGGAGATGCGCGGGGTGATCGTAGCCCCGCTGGCCAGTTCGAATTCGTGCTCATAACTCGCCGTGGCCGAGAAGCGCGGAGCGTGGGCGAGTTCGTTGCCCTTTAGCTGCACGATGGAAGACGCCTTGCCGCCATCATAAAGCCGACCGTCTACGCTTTCCAGATCGTCCAGCTTGGTCTTCTGGAACGTGCCCGAGAACTGCAGGCGATCATTGTCTGTCAGGTTTGCGGTCAGTTCCGCTTCCAGACCGTAGGCCGTCGCGCCTTTGGCGTTCTGGGTCACGATCTGGCTACGGATGACGTTGCCGGCATCGTCGCGGTACGTGACCGCCTGATTGACCTGATAGTCCTTGAAGTCGCTGTAGTAGGCGGCGAGGTTCAGCGTCACGCGGCGGTCGAACATACGGGTCTTGAGACCGACTTCGTAGTTGGTCAGCGTTTCGGGGTCGGTCAGGCCGGCGTTGTCCTGGATGTTGCCGGATTTGAAGCCGGTGCTGATGCTGGCGTAACCCAGCGTATCCTGCGCAAGGTCGGCATCGACCCGGGCAAGGTAGGTCAGCTTGTCCCATTTGCCCTTCACATCGTTGCTGGAGATCGAATATCCCGGCAACAAGTTCACCAGTTCTTCTGCAGTGGCGCCGGGATAAGCACCGAAGATACCGGCCTGGCAGGCGCCGCCGGGCGCGAGGTCCGCAGCCGAGCAGCCATCGCCCGAGTACGTCACGTTGCGACCGCCGATGTCCTGCTTTTTGTCGGACGTGTAGCGCAAACCGCCGGTTACGCGCAGGTGGTCGGTGGCGTGCCACACCGCCTGTCCGAAGACCGCGCGGCTGTCGATCTGGCGGTTGGCCTGGATGAAGCTGCCCGCCCAACTGAAGGTGCCGTCGCGGTAACCGTTGCGCTGATCGATATCGAAACGGATGCGGTTCTTTTCATGGCTGTAGTAGGCGCCGACAATCCAGTCGATCGTCTGCTTGCCGCTCGACTTGAGCTGAAGCTCGTGGCTCTGGAAGTCATAGCGCGAGGACAGCGTGCGGTTCTCGCCGAAAGCGCCCAGCGGCAGATCGTTGCCGGACGCGTCCGTGGTGCCCGTTGGCGGCAGAGCGCCGGCATCGGCGTCGGTCTGGGTAGAGCCGCCGATGCGCGACCAGCCCGCGATATAGCTGAGCTGGACGGCGTCGGTCACATCGTAGTTCATCGTGCTGCGCACCGCGACCGAGTAGCGGTCGGTGTCGGGCGCAGTGTCGCTCAGCGTGGACCAGCGGTCGGTGCCGGCGCGGGCCGTCTGCAGCAGGCCGATCACCGGGGCTCCGTTGTCGAGGAAGACTTCGCCTGACAGGTTCCAGCTAAACCGTTCGCTCGGCTGCCACAGCAGCGAGACGCGGCCCGACTGCTGGTCGGCGGCGTAATACTTCTTGCCCGTGGTGACGAAAGCGGAGCGGTTGATGCCTGCCACGTCGGGGGCAGCCTGGAAGTCGGCATAGCCGTCATGCCGGTCAGTCACGAAGGCGACGCGCATCGCCAGCGTCTCGGAGATGGGAATGTTGATCGCGCCGCGCACGCCCAGGCGATTGTAGTTGCCGCCGGTAACTTCGACGTTGCCTTCGAACTTACCGAGCTTGGGCTTGGCTGAAATCAGGCTGAGCGCGCCGACCGTGGCGTTGCGACCGAACAGCGTACCCTGAGGGCCGCGCAGGACTTCGACGCGTTCCATGTCGTACATGAGCACCGATGCGCCCTGCGAGCGCGGGGAATAGATGCCGTCGACATAGATCGCGACCTCGGGGTCGGCGACTTCGGTATAGGCGCTGTCGTTGCCTATGCCGCGCAGGGTCAGCAGGACCGCCGATTGGTCGCCCTGCTGGTTGAACTGCAGCGAGGGGACGAACTTGGCGAGGTCGGTGACGTCCTTGACCTGCTGCTTGTCCAGCGTGGCCTGGCTGAAGGCGGACACCGCGATTGGCGTCGACTGAAGGGTGGTTTCGCGGCGGGTGGCGGTGACGATGATTTCGCCGGTGTCGGCCTGCGATTGCGGCGCAGTTGGGGCGGTTTGGGGGGCGGCATTCTGCGCCAAGGCTGGCGCGATTCCACAAAATGCAGTCGCAAGCGCAGTGCCCGCGACGAGCGCGTACCTCTTCATCATCTCTCTCCCTGTTGAAGCATTTGAACCTGCTCTCACCCCTATATACATCGCACGTTGACAACGATGTCAATCAAATTTTGACATCGTTGTCAAAATCTACAAAGGCATGCTTTCCCGCCGCCGAAATGCGCGGTAGGATGCCGCGAGACAATGACTGCGCTGATGGCCGAAGCCGACAATTCCCCTTCCGAATCGCACGGCGAAGGCGCCGCAAGGCGCCTGTTTCGGCTGTCGGTCGGCGTGTTCTTCATCGGCGGTTTCCTGACATCGTCGGTCAGCCTGCTGGTCCCGCAGCTCAAGCTGATGCTGGCGCTCGACTATACCCAGGCCCTCCTCGTCCAGATGGCGTTCCATGCAAGCTACCTGCTGTTCGCGCTGCCGATAACCGCCTTCATCGTCGCCGCGGGCTACATGCGGGCGATCGCGGCGGGGCTGGCGATCATGGCGGCGGGATGTCTCTCGCTGGCGATCGCGCAGCACGCGCTGTCATTCGCGCTGGTGCTAGGCGCGCTGCTGCTGCTGTCGGCGGGGCAGACGTTCCTGCAAATGGCGTCCAATACCGTCGTCACGGTCATAGGGCCTTCACCCGGCGCAGCGCGGCGGCTGACGCTGCTGCAGGGGTTCAACTCGCTTGGCACGGTGGCCGGGCCGATGATCAGCGCACCGCTCCTGCTGGCCGGGCGCGAGGGGTCCACTTCGTGGACGCTAACCGCGACGCTGCCGTTCGCCGGGACGGCTGCCATCACCGCTTTGCTCGCTCTCGCCTATTTCCGCCACCGCGCGCTTCTTGCCCGCGATGAAGCCAGGACCGCCTCGCCCTTCGTTTCCATACGGCAGATGTTCGGCATCTTCGCGCAAGTGCGCCGGCTGCGCTGGGGAACGGCGGCGATCTTCGTCTACGTGGGTGCGGAAGTCACGATCGGCGCGCTGCTGCCTAGCGTGCTTATGCTGCCGGACCGGCTCGGTGCAGGCCCGGTCGCGGCGGGACAACTGGTGAGCCTTTACTGGGGCGGCGCGATGCTTGGCCGTTTCGCGGGCGCCTGGGCTATGACAAAGGTGAACGAGGCGAGGCTGCTTGCGGGCGCGGCCGCGGGCGCCGTCGCGTTGACCCTCGCCGCGGTCGTGCTGCCGGGAAGCGTCGCAGCCTTCGCGCTTATTGCAGTCGGCTTATGCAATTCGATCATGTACCCGACGATCTATGCGCTGGCCCTCCCTGAAGATGATCGCCAAGCGCCAATCGCCTCGATGTGGTTGTGCATGGCCGTGGTGGGCGGCGCAGTTGTGCCGCTGGTGACGGGGGCAGTCGCCGACGCCGGCGCGTTGTTGCCGTCGCTGATGGTTCCAGCGGCCTGCTACTTGTTCATTGCCTGTTTCGCCTCGCTTTGTGCGCGGATATCGGAGACCCGTTCATGAAAATGGTCACGATCAAGGACGTTGCCGCGCGCGCTGGCGTTTCCCCTAAGACCGTCTCGCGCGTCATCAATGGCGAGGACCACGTCCGCCCCGAAATCCGCGACGCGGTGCAGAAAGTGGTGGCTGAGCTGAACTATCGGCCCAACGCCTTCGCGCGCAGCTTGTCGAGTTCGCGCTCCTACCTGCTTGGTCTCTTCATCGACGATCCGGTCTCCGGCTATGCCGCTGAAGTCCAACACGGCGCTTTGCTGCGTTGCCGGGAACGCGGCTACCACCTCGTGGTCGAGCCCGTCGATCTTCAGCGAGAGGGTTGGGAGGGGCACGTTCGCGACAGCATCTCTGGCCTGCGGCTCGACGGGGCGATCATCGCGCCGCCCATTTGCGACGACGCCGAACTGCTGGACGTTTTCGTGCGGGCGGGCATACCCCATGTGCTCATCGCGCCGTCGACCCAGCCGGAAACCTCGGGCGCGGTATGGATGGACGACCGCCGTGCCGCGCAGGAGATGACGCAGTACCTGCTGGATCTTGGTCATCGACAGGTCGGGTTCATTCGTGGGCCGCTCAGCCACAGCGCCTCGGCACGCCGGGAGCAGGGCTTTCGGGCGGCAATGGCCGAAGCCGGCATCGTCGTCGATGAAAGTGCGATGCTGCGCGGCGATTTCAGCTTCCGGTCGGGCCTGGAACTAGGGGATGTATTGCTCGAGTTGCCTTGTGCTCTGACCGCGATTTTCGCCAGCAACGACGACATGGCGCTTGGCGTCCTTATCACTGCCATGAAGCGGGGGATCGCCGTGCCCGAACAGCTTTCCATCTGCGGCTTTGACGATGCTGCCACCTCGCGCGCGGCGTGGCCGCAGATTACGACCATCCGTCAGCCAAAAGCCGAAATGGCGTCAGCGGCAGTCGATATATTGACCGACCCGGCGTTTCGAAAGCAAGGCGCGGACCACGCCCAGCGGCTGATGTTGAAGCACGAACTGATCGTCCGGGGCAGCGCGGGCAAAGCACCGTGATGGTGCTCCCCTGTTGTTCTGTCCGCCCTCCGTTGATCGGTTTTTGCCGCTAAGATGCCAGCGCGGTCGAGATCAAACGAGGCGCCTTTTTAAATTCTTGCGCGCCAGTAGGTCGTTTTTATCGACGCAGTACAGCCATTGCGCGAAATCCGCGCATCCTGGCAAACATCAAGCAAGGTCGCCTCGCTGTCAGCGACCGTTCACCTCCATCAAGGCATCCATTCCGGGCCTGCCGTTTGCGGAACCACCGCCTTCGGCAAGTTGGAATTACAAGATGCCAGCCCTATTCCGCCAGTGCGACGGAATAGGGAACTGCTGGCTCTTAAAGGTTAAAAAGGCAGGAGCACTAAAATGGCGAAGCTTTCCAATCGTATCATGGGGCCTGTCCTGCTCGCAGTCGCATGCGTGACTCTGGGATCGGCAACTCCCAGTATCGCTCAGCCGATCCCACAGGACTGGCGACCGGGTGACGCCTGGAATCGCGACATCTTCTGGCGCGGTGCGCCGAACGGTATTCGCGAGCGGGTCGACTGGCTCCAGCAGCGGATCGATCGCGGAGTGGCCGATGGCAGCCTGGATCAGCGCGAAGCAGATCGTGCGCAACGAGAGCTGGACGGTATCAAGCGCGATGCGATGGCGCTGGACGAGCGGCTCGACGATGCCAGCCGTAACATCAGTTGGTCCCGGCGCGATACTGGGTATTACGACGGCGGGCCGCGGCGTGACGACCCGTACGCTACCGACTACGACGCCTCGCGTTACTATCGCGACGGTCCGAGCTATCGCGAACGACGCCTAGGGGCGAACGATGAAGTCTATCGCGGTTCCGATGGCCGCTATTACTGCAAGCGCAACGACGGAACGACGGGCCTAGTCATCGGCGGCATCGGCGGCGCAGTTGCCGGCAATGTCATCGATGGTGGCCGCAACCGCGTTGCCGGAACGCTGATCGGTGGGGCACTGGGCGCCCTGATCGGAAAATCGGTCGATCAGAACAACAGCGACATCCGCTGCCGTTGATCGCACTACGGGCCGGGCAGACTTGCCCGGCCCGACATTGCCACACCGTTGCTTCCGGGCTGTGAAGGCGTACCGCGATCCGGATTCGGCTTGGAAGCAAGCGCTTCGTGACATGACTTGCGAAAGACTGATGAGTTCGGGGTCGTCCACGCCTCATGGGTTTGTCCGCTTGGCAATTGCTCAGCAGTGGGCGGCTCGCTGCTCAGGTTTAGCCCTACGCAAGATTACATAGCCCACCACCCCGGACAGGAAAGAGCCTGCCAGGATGCCGATCTTGGCCTCCGATTGAAGCAGAGCCTCGCCCGGAAACGCCAGCAAGGTGATAAACAGGCTCATCGTGAAGCCGATCCCGCACAGAAATGCGACGCCTAGCATTTGAGCGCGGCTAGCATGGGCTGGCGCATCGGCAAGCCCAAGTCTGATCGCGAGCATGGACAGCCCGAACACTCCGACGACCTTGCCTACCAGAAGTCCGAGAGCCACGCCGAGCGTCACTGGCGCGGCAAACGCTTCGGCAGGCAGGCTGAGAACCGCTACTCCCGCGTTCGCAAGCCCAAAGATCGGTACGATGACGAAGCCGACCGGCAGATGCAGAAAGTGCTCCAACTGGTGCAAAGGGCTGCGCGTGTCGCCATCGGGCCGGCTTGGGGTTCGGTCCATGGGGATCGTCAGCGCCAGCACCACACCGGCCAGGGTCGCATGTATCCCTGAGCGGAAGACCAGCACCCACAGTACCGCTCCCAGCAACAGGTAGGGGGTGAGACTGCGCACGCCGAAACGATTCATGCCGATGAGCACGGCCACCACCGCCGCGGCACCGGCTAGATCGAGGATCGACAAGTTGGCGGTGTAAAAGAAGGCAATGATAATAACCGCACCCAGGTCATCGATGATGGCAAGGGCTGTCAGGAAAATGCGCAGCGACGCGGGCACGCGCTTGCCGAGGAGGGATATGACGCCCAGCGCAAAGGCAATATCGGTTGCTGCGGGGATGGCCCAGCCATGTATCGCTCCGCCTTGGTTGAAGGCGACAAACACCAAGGCAGGAACCGCCATGCCTCCCGCTGCGGCAATGCCCGGCAGAACGCGGCGTGACCAGCTCGATAACTGGCCGTCGAGTATCTCCCGCTTGATCTCCAGCCCGACCAGTAGAAAAAACACGGCCATGAATGCGTCGTTGATCCAGTGGCTTAACGATAGTGGTCCGACATACACATGCAGCAGCGCTTCGTAGCTGGGACCGAGCGGCGAATTGGCGATCACCAGCGCCGCTGCCGCAGCGGCCATCAGCACCAGACCTGCGGACGACTGAGCATCCAGAAAGCGACGCAAGGCGCTGGGGTGCGCGTGGTGATGTTCGGACATTCAGATCAGCCTAGGTTGGTGGACACAGACAGCCGATGGCGCTTGCCCGGAACAGCGACAAACCGCCACTGCTAGCGATAAACACAATCTATCTCGCGCCGCACATTGGAAGTTGGCGTGTCGCTTATCCTATATAGAGCATTGTCTATAGCCGCAAAACCCTAGCCTGACCGTTCGGGCGCAGGGCGACCCACAGGTCAAACAACGCAAAGCGATATAAATCTCCGCGACGATTTTCGGAACCTCTGAACGACCTTTTCCTTCGTGTTTATAAGGGAGCCAAGCCAGTCTCCATGAACCATGCAAAGCCGACGCCCGCCGCAGACAGCAGTGTGCGCCCCGTTATCTTAGTCGTCGAAGATGAATGGCTGATCCGGATGGCGCTGGTCGATGAACTGCGCGAAAATGGCCAGTGCGTCGTCGAAGCAGCGAGTGGTGCCGAGGCAATCACCTTCATCCAGTCCGGTGCCCCAGTCGATTTGATCTTTACGGACGTGCGTATGCCCGGCCGGACGGACGGCCTCGCTCTGCTGGCATTCGCCCGGCGCGCGCTTCCAGGCGTGCCGGTGATCGTTTCATCCGGGCACATGGACCCTCAACTAGCACTACAAGCAGGAGCGGCTGGCTTCCTGCCAAAGCCCTACAGCCTGGAAGACGTCATAAGGCTCATCCAGGCCAGCTTGGCGGGACCGAATTGATGGATCTCGTTTCCACTTCCAACACCGGAGCTTCGATCCTGATCGTCGATAGCGACATCATCGTTCGCAACGCACTGGGGGATTACCTTCGCCATTGCGGATACCGCGTCGTCGAAGCCGCGAGTAGTGACGAGGCCTTGCTCGCTCTTGGCGAAACCAGCCTGTCGGTCGATGTGGTCTTGTGCGACACAGCCGTCGCCGGCTCACTGACCGGGTTCGAACTGGCAATGTGGGTCCGCCGAAACCGACCCGAGCTGGAAGTCCGACTGGCAGCAAGCGTAGAAGGGGCGACGAAAGTAGCTGCCAACTTATGCGACAGCGGCCCCCATCTCGCGCGTCCATATGAGCCGCAAGGGGTGGTCGACTACATCGTTCAACGCCGCGCGACGCAGCAGCGCAACAGCTCGCAATCCAGCAGTCACGACTGACGGATAATCGCTTAGCTCTCCTTCTTTGTGGCCGCGATGATCGAGCCGTCAGATGATGTTCAGTGTCCTGCGCGCCTGAGGGATCAGAAGCCGGAACACCCCGCCCCCTGGCACGTTTGCGCGCTTGGGTCGCAATGGACAGGATACGTCGATGAAGACAGTGGCGCAGGTAATCGTAGAAACCCTCGAAGCCGCAGGCGCACGCCGCTGTTATGGGGTGCCGGGCGATACGCTCAATCATGTGACCGACGCTATCCGTACCAGCGGTATCCGCTGGGTTCATGTGCGCCACGAGGAAGCGGGAGGATTCGCCGCCGGCGCCGATGCGATGCTGACGGGTGAACTCGCTCTTTGTGCGGGATCGTGCGGTCCCGGCAGTCTCCACTTCATCAACGGTCTGTTCGAATCGCATCGCAACCGGGCGCCGGTGGTCCTGATCGCCAGCCAGATCGTGCGCGATGAACTCGGCTTCGATTTCCCGCAAGAAGTGGATTTCCGCTCGGTCTATGAAAGCGGCAGCGTCTTCTGCGAGGAAATCCGCACTCCGGCGCAGGCTCGCCGTATGACGGCGATGGCCGCGCAAGCTGCACTCGCAAAGCGCGGGGTTGCGGTATTGATCGTGCCTTCGGACGTATCGAGCGCCAAGGCGTCGGAAGAACCGGACTTCATGGTGCATCGCGCGCAGCCGGTCGTACGCCCATCCGATGAAGAACTCGATCGTATCGCGGCCATCCTCGGGCAAGGCAAGAAAATTGCCATTTACGGCGGTTCGGGCTGTGAAAAGGCACATGACGAGGTGGTGGCTTTGGCCCACGCACTCAAGGCGCCCGTCGCGCATACCTCGCGTGCGAAAGACTTTCTGGAACACGACAATCCGTTCGACGTCGGCATGACCGGCATTTTCGGCGGTGAGGCCGGCTACCATACCTTGATGGCCTGCGACACGCTGCTCCTGCTCGGCTGCGATTTCGCCTGGCGGCAGTTCTATCCCAGCGACGCGAAAATCATCCAGGTCGATCTCGACGGTACTCATCTGGGGAGGCGTCATCCGGTCGATCTGGGCGTAGTCGGGGATATCGGCGCCACCTTGGGGGCGCTGCTACCCCGCATCGCTTCGCGTTCGGATCGTAGTTTCCTGGACGATTGCCTCGCTCGGCACGCCAAGACGATCGAAGATCAGGGCAAACATGCAAATGTCGGAAAGGGGGGCGCCATCCACCCTCAGTATCTGACCGAGGTGATTTCGCGCCTCGCCCCGCCCGACGCCATCTACACCGCGGACGGCGGCTCGCCGATGGTCTGGTGCCTGCGCCACGTGGCTTCGACGGGGCAAAACCGCACGGTCGTCAGCCTCAGCCATGGCACTATGGCGAATGCCATGCCGCAAGCCTTGGGCGCAAAGGCGGCCTTCCCCGAGCGGACCGTGATCTCGCTGTCGGGCGATGGCGGGATTGCCATGCTGCTAGGCGACTTGTTGACCGCAGTGCAGGAAAAGCTGCCGATCAAGGTCGCGGTGTTCAACAACAGCGCACTCGATTTCGTGGAGATCGAGCAAAAGGTCGAGGGCCTGCTCGATACCTACACCGATCTTCTCAATCCTGACTTCGGGCGCGTGGCAGAGGCCATGGGCTTGTGGGGTCGCCGGGTGGAGCAAGCCGAGGAACTGGAGGGTGCCGTGCGCGATTGGCTCGTGACTCCGGGGCCGGCGCTGCTGGACGTGGTGACAGACAGGTTCGAACTGGTGATGCCGCCCAAAATTGCGCCCGGGCAAGTTGCGGGCATGGCGCTCTATTCCGCCAAAGCCGTGCTCAGTGGCCGAGGCCACGACGTTGCCGGCGTGATCCGCAACCTGCTTTCATGAACGCCATGCAAAACCTGGGCGCGGCGCTTACCCGCGATAGTGCGTTATCGCGCAATATCTTGCTGCTGGCGGGATTGGCGGGCACCGTGGGCGCGCTCGCCATCGCACCGCGCCACCCGGACGCGCTGTGGACCTTGCTGGTCTTCGTCCCTATTCTGGTGCTGGCGCTGATCGACTTATTCCAGCCGCACCACTCGCTGCGCCGCAATTATCCCGCTTCCGCCCGCTTCCGCTGGTTGTTCGAATGGCTGCGTCCATTCCTGCGGGCTTATATCGTGGAAAGCGATCTCGACGGTCGCCCCTTCAGCCACGACGAGCGCGCGCTGGTGTACGCCAGGGCGAAGGGCGATGTGTCGGCTCACCCGTTTGGCACCGAACTGGACGTCTATTCGGACGAGTACCAATGGCTCGCGCATAGCATCGCCCCTTCGCGCCATGCCCCGAAGGAAACCCGCGTGACGGTGGGAACAGAGCAATGCTCCCGCCCTTACGAGGCGGCGCGCCTCAATATCTCGGCGATGAGCTTCGGCGCGCTTGGCGCCAATGCGATCGAGGCGTTGAACCTGGGCGCAAAGCTGGGCGGGTTTTATCACGATACCGGCGAGGGTGGCCTGTCGCCCTATCACCTTAAGCACGGCGGCGATGTGGTGTGGGAGATCGGCTCGGGCTATTTCGGCTGCCGCAACCGGGACGGTAGCTTCGATCCCGGCCACTTTGCCGAGCGTGCGGCGCACGATGCGGTGAAGATGACCGAGATCAAGCTCAGCCAAGGCGCCAAGCCGGGTCACGGCGGCCTTTTGCCGGGGCCGAAAGTCACCCGCGAGATCGCCCAGACCCGCGACGTGCCGCAAGGCGAAGACTGCCTGTCGCCGCCCGGCCATAGTGCATTTTCGACGCCGATCGAATTGGTCCAGTTCGCGGCGAAGATGCGGGATCTGTCCGGTGGCAAGCCTGTGGGGATCAAGCTGTGCGTAGGATACCCGCACGAATTGTTCGCGGTTACGAAGGCAATGCTCGAAACGGGTATCGTCCTCGATTTCATCGTTATCGACGGCGCTGAAGGCGGCACTGGGGCGGCTCCCACCGAATTGTCGGACAGCGTCGGCATGCCCCTGCGCGAAGGCCTGATCTTGGCGCGCAACGCGCTGGTCGGCACCAACCTGAAAGGCCGCGTCAAACTGGCCGCTTCGGGCAAAGTGACCTCGGGCGCGAGCATCGCGATGAACGCGGCGCTGGGTGCGGACTGGTGCAATGCAGCCCGGGCATTCATGTTTTCGCTGGGATGCGTCCAATCGATGCGATGCCATACCGATACTTGCCCGACCGGAGTGGCAACCCAGTCACCCGCCCGCCAGCGCGGCCTGGTAATCCCTGAAAAGGCTGAACGGGTGGCCCGCTTTCAACGCGCTACCCTGGATGCCTTGCATGACATCGTCGTCGCATGCGGTTTGGAAACGCCTGACGAATTCACGCCCGACGGCCTGCGTCAGCGCATCAGCGCCGTCGAAATGCGATCGATGGATCAGCTCTATCCCTTCGTCGAACCGGGGGAATTGTTGGCCGGCGTGCGCCACGAGCAATCCGCGCGCTGGTGGGCGCAGGCGGACGCGTATTCGTTCAAGCGGCGCGTGACGTAAATTTGATGCGCGTATGCAGGCGGCGGGATAATGCTTGAACCGAATGCGCGTGCGGGTTGCCCAGGATTTCCTACGAACTCTCGTGCTGCCAATCGACCCAGTCCCCATACGCATGACATGTCGCGAGGAGGCGAGTGTGCCCACCCGGCCAGCATGTCAGGCGCAACTGCACTTCGTCGCGGATCGGTGTCCATTCGAAACTTATACGGGCAAGAGGTTGCCGAATACTGGCGCGCGTGCCGGCCTGGAGGATCATGGCGGCGACAGCGTGACGGTCCTTCTCCGCTAGATACTGCAAGACCATCGAATGGAAGACGACCCGGCATGTGCCTTCCTGTTGGGGGCTTTCCAACTGCGCGGCCAGCCACGGGATGGCATTATCCCGGTCGACGCGTGGTGGATAGCGCTGCGCGAGCAGCAAGGCCTGCTCAAGCCGCCGCGCGCGCTGCGGCTGATCGGCCCACACATAAGACAGCAAGCGTTCCCGGGTGGCCAAATCATTCGCCCGAAGAGGATTGAGATCCACACCGCGTGCGGCGATGATCTCAATCGCGGACCAGGCAGGTGGTGCGCCACGCCAGGCGGGAGCGATCTGAACCGGCGAATCGTCCACGCCCGCCCTGGTGGTGGCAAGTTGGTACCCATAATGGCCGAGATTGAGATGGAGCCCGCAGCTCGCACCGATCTCCATGAGCTCGAAGGGCAAGCCAAACTCCTGCCCCACGACCATGAGTGCAGCAGCGATCGCGCCCGACCGGCCAACCTCGTTGGTTTGCGGCGTGTTGCGCATCGACGATGCTATGAAACCATCCTGCGCGGCCAACGCCGCGCCAATCGCTCCGTCGAAATCATCATGAGCATTTTCGTAAAGGGCGCTAAGCTCAGGCTGCTTCCCCTGCCTGGCGAGCGCGTGGAGTGCAGCGTTGAAACGGATTGCCATCGCATCTTCGGCTGGATCTCCGGGCCAGTTCGAAACGAGCGCGGCAGTCAGCGGACCGCGCAACAACTGACGCTCCCCCGCCTCAAGCACCGCCGCAACAAAGGGCGAACCGAGATCGCGGGCTATCTGGGCGTGTCGCCATAACTCGCCATGTTTCGGGATCGTCGCGTACATGTTCATATTCCGTGACCCTCGCGGGGGCTGGGTATCTGGCGATCCCTCGCAAGAGAGAACGCCTTATGACGACCGGAAACAGCGCGCCGAAGCACGGCTATCAGAATGACTGCCAAGTATCATCCACCGTAGAAGACGGTGGGGCGAGCGCCGCCACTGCAACTGGGGGCAGTTGCCTGACCCTGCCCACAAAGCGTGACTGGATTGAACGATGGGCAACGGCTGCGGGCAGTCCGACGTTGAAGCGGCCCGCGCTTTCGGACAGACCGTTGACTTCGGTAGCGAGGTTGCGCGCCGCAGCGGACGTTTCCTCCACCATCGCGGCATTCTGCTGGGTAGCCTCATCCATCGTGGAGATGGCGGCACTGATCTGGGTGATGGCACTCGACTGCGCTTGGTTGTCCGCTGCGATGTCATTTAGCAGCCCGTTCACATTACCCACACCAACGGAAATTTCGGCAAGTGCTCCGTCAACACTGTGCACAGCCTCGACCGCGGTGAAGATATCGGTCTGGGTCGCGGTGAGCTGTTCGCGTGCGCGACCGGCCTCTTCTTCGGCTCGCATTGCGAGCGCCGATACGAGATCGGCGACCACGGCAAACCCTCGGCCGGCTTCCCCGGCACGACCTGCCTCAACTGCCGCATTCATCGCGAGCACTCGCGTCTGAAACGCGATTTTGTCGAGCGCCGCGATGACGCTGTCGATAACTTTTGTACTATCCGCAACCCGGCTCATCGCGTGGACCGCTTGCTCTGCGGTTGTCCTGCCCTCAGTAACCGTGGTCATGGTACCATTCGCTCGCTCGGCGGTGCGGCCGGCGGCTTCAGCCGTCGCCTTCAAGCGACTGTCCATCTGAACCACCGCCGCTGAAGTTTCCTCAAGCGTTGCAGCATTGGTCTCGGTCCGGCGCGCCAGGTCTTCCGACGCCTGCGCGATCTCGCCCGATCCCGCACGGATCGATTCCGTCGATTCCCGCACCGAGGAGATCAGTTCGCGCAATGATGCCACGGCGGTGTTGAAGTTTGCCTTCACCGCCGCATAAGCGCTCGGGAAATCGCGGCTGATTTCGGCAGTAAGATTGCCTTCGGCCACCTCCGAAAGATGCTGAGAGACGGTATCGACCACCATTTTCTGGTCTGCTTCGGCTTTAGCCGCTGCCGTGTCAGAAGCCTCCTTGGCAACCGCTGCGTCACGGAAAACGAGCACGGCGCGTGCCATGTCGCCGAGTTCGTCTCGACGATCCAGGTCCGGTACCGTCAGATCATTTCTGCCCGCAGCCAAGTCACCCATTGTCTTGGTGAGCCGCGATATCGGCTGCGCGATCAGCCGGCTGAGCACGAACGCAAGCGTGATCGCGATCCCGATCAACACGATGCCGCCAATCACAAGCACCATGACCGCGCTTCTGATTGCGGTTTGCTGGAGCAAGGAATTCTTTTCGATCAGCGCGACCTCTGCATCGCGAATGTCGCGGAGCGGCAGCACAGCGGCACTTGTCAGCACAGCCTTGCCGGCGGCACGGACCTCGGCCTGCGCGGCATCCCGATCGCCTTGCTTGACGCGCGCTATCAGGCGATCGCCCCACTCCTTGCGCCAGTCGAGCGTGGCGGCGCGTGACTTGAGGAGGGCTGCGTGCAGCGCCGGCTCGGGAAGCAGCGATTCAAGGTCGCGCGACGCGCTGTCGTAGTCGTCGCGCGCTTCTTCGTAGGACTTAAGATAAGTGGGGTCGGCTGTGACTAGAAAGCCGCGCATCTGGCTGTTCTGGCGCAGCAGGGAGGTTTCCAGCGTCAGCGCCTTCGCGTGGATCGTCTGGCTCAGATTATTGCTGTTGGATGCATTACGGATCGCCGTGATGTTCGTGAAAAACACCACCATCATCGCTGCAGCCGAGATGCAGACTACAAGAAAGGACAGCGCCAACTTCTTAGGAATCTTCATAGATTTGAACATCGCATACCCTCAATCGGTATTTGTATCGGCTGCGCCCCGAAGCTTCGCCCGCCCGCGGTTTTCGCGGGCGGGCGGATCGATTTAGAACGAGTAGCGCGCCGTCGCGGAGACCGTGCGACCGGCGTAAGCACGGCCCAGCACGACACCGCCGGCAGGGATGGTGCCTTGTGCTATTTCGGCGAAGGCAAGCTTGTTGAACAGGTTGTTGATGTTGGCCATCAACTGGACTCGGGCGATTGGCCGCACCTGAACGAAGGCATTGACCAGCGTGTAGCCTGGCAGTTTGAGCTGGTTGACGTCCTGCGCATAGCTGCTCGTCGTGCCGATGAAGTTGGCGCCGACGGTCAGGTGTTCGGTTTCGACCTGGGGCGTCGCTTCGAAAATTAAGCTTGCCTGGTGGCGCGGCGTGTTGTCGAGCAATTCAGGGTGCAACGGGTCGCTTCCGATCTTCGCGCTGGTGTACGTGCCGCCGACTGTCAGGCCGAAGATGCCGCGGCGAACCCCGGCCTCCAGCTCGACGCCCTTGGCGCGGTAACCACGAATGATGTTCTCCACGCGGAGCGTGCCGTCGGCCGCGCTGTTGACCTGCACGTTGTGCTCGGACGTCTTGGCCGAGAAGCCGGTGACGTTGACCGTTACGCCCGAGTGGCGGAACTTGAGGCCGAGCTCGGATTGCGTCACCTCGTCGAAGCCTAACGAACTATCGCGCAGACTGCCGGTTGCATAGTCGATGGCTTGCGAAAAAAGGATCCTGTCGGCGGCGGCGCGGCCACCGCGGCTATAGCGACCGAATACCGCCAGCGGCTCCGCGATGCGAAAATTGACGCCCCCCGAATAGCTCAGATAATGATAGTCGTAATCGACCTTACCCGGGCCGGTCCCCGTATAGGGAAGTCCGGTTCCGCTCACCGTTCCCTTGACTTTACCCATGTCATACCGGACGCTGCCGCCGATCGCCAACTTGCCGATGTGGTAGTTGATGGAACCATAAGGCGCATTGATTGCGTAATTGACGTCATGCTTGCGGTGGAATTCGCTCCCGTCGCCCAGACTGATATAGCCATCCTTGGTGACCGCCACGCCTGCTGCGGTCTTGATGTCGACCAGCGCGGCATGCCCTTCACCATTGACGTCGGACAAGAGGTTGAGGAACGCCCAGTCAGAATTATAGTTTTGCGAAGATTTGTAGAAGCCGGCGGTGACCGTGAGATCGCCTTTGCCGACCTTCCATACTCGGCTTACGCGCAGGTCGTTGGTGATGTTGCGCAGGCTGTTGGCCGTGTCGTTGGTGTCTAGAGCCGACATGAGCAGGCCGTTGCCGTTGAGCGTCGACGGGTTGGCGATCGTTTGCCCGGCCAACGGTCCGGTGGCGTAGCTGAGCGTGGCGCCGGGGCCACCATTGACGACTGCCATCGCGGTTGCCGAAGAAGTGAGGAGCGGAATGACCGAGATGTTGCCGCCCGTGATGTCGGCAAAGCGGAATTTCTCGCTGACTGTCCATCCGCCGAAATCGAACTGCGCGTCAAAGCCGACCGACTTGACGACCGAGTGCTGGCCGTCGCGAACGGTATCGCGATTGGCGTTCTTCGGGTCATTGAGAGCATCGAGCTTAACGATATTCGGCGATAGCAGCGAGCCCGTCTTGATGTCGACGCCTGGGATGCTGGTAAAGATCGGCTTGGCATCAGTACCCGAGACCATCAGCGGAATTTGCTGGTAGGACGGCGTGCGATCGTCGAGATATTTGCCATAAACGCGGACAAAGCCGTTGGCGAATGTCTTGGTGACGTTGAGCTTGATCTGGCCGCCCTTGTACGCGTCGTAACCGACGGTGCGGGGGCCTTCGCCCTGGCGGTAGAAGCCGCCGATATGGAAGCGCAGCGTATCGCTGATTTTGTGGCCATAATCGGCATCGATGCGATGCTCGCCATAGTTCAAGCCGAGCGTGGTCTGCACCGACCCGCCTTCGACATCGCCGGTCTTCGACAACAGGTTGATGACGCCGCCGGGCGAGTTCGACGCGAAGGTTGAGGCCGAGCCGCCGCGAATGGCCTCGATCTGCGCTACGTTGAGGTCAAAGCGCATGTACATGTCGGGCGCGAAAGTCTGCATATCACCGAATTCGAGCACCGGCATGCCATCTTCCTGGAGCTGCAGGAACTTGGAGCCCGATGACGCGAGCGGCAGGCCGCGGATCGAATAGCTGGCATTGCCTTCGCCGCCGGCGTATTCCGCCCGGATGCCGGGGATGTTGCGCAGCGCTTCGCCAAGCGAACGCGCGCCG
>NZ_AKFJ01000100.1 GCF_000272475.1 Novosphingobium sp. Rr 2-17 | reverse complement strand
ACAACCCGGTGCGCAAGCAGGCCAGGAACGGAATGCTGTCACCCGCCCAGTTCGAACGGCAGCAGATTCTGAAAGCAGAAGGCGTCTAGAAAACTAGGCGCTACTCAGCCCGGCATTTTCCAAGGACAACATGCAACTTGCCTCGCGATGCATCCGGTAACGAAAGTCAGCGATCGCAGAATGGATGCGCACCTCAATCTTCTAGTCGGCCGACACGTTTGATCCGAGCTGGCGATGGCCAGCGATGCGTCTGATTTGTTGAAAAGCTATCTGACTACGCTCTTGCAATCGCAAGTTGCGCGCTATCTCACAGCTTGCCGGTCAATTCCGGCACGGCGGTGAACAAGTCCGCGACGAGGCCGATATCGGCGACCTGGAAGATCGGGGCGTCTTCGTCCTTGTTGATCGCGATGATGGTCTTGGAGTCCTTCATGCCGGCCAAGTGCTGGATCGCGCCGGAGATGCCGACGGCGATGTAGACGTCCGGGGCGACGATCTTGCCGGTCTGGCCGACCTGGTAGTCGTTGGGCACGTAGCCTGCGTCCACCGCGGCGCGGCTGGCGCCGACGGCGGCACCCAGCTTGTCGGCCAGCGGCAGGATGGTGGACGCGAAGGTTTCCTCGTCCTTGAGGGCGCGACCGCCGGACACGATGACTTTGGCGCTGGTCAGTTCCGGGCGTTCCGACGCGGCGATCTCGGAGCCGACGAAGCTGGAGAGGCCGGCCTCGCCGGTGGTGGCGACGGCCTCGACCGTGCCCGAGCCGCCGGTCTCGGCTGCTTTGGCAAAGGCGGTGCCGCGCACGGTGATGACCAGCTTGGCATCGCTTGACTCGACCGTGGCGATAGCGTTGCCGGCATAGATCGGACGCGTGAAGGTCTTGTCGCCTTCGACCGAGAGGATGTCCGAGATCTGCATCACGTCGAGCAGCGCGGCGACGCGCGGGGCGACGTTTTTGCCGATGGTGGTCGCCGGCGCCAGGAAGGCATCGTGATGCCCCATGAGGTCGACGATCAGCGGCGCCAGGTTTTCGGCCAGCGCGTGTGCGTAAGCGGCATCGTCGGCGAGATGGACTTTGCCCACGCCTTCGATCTTCGCGGCAGCTTCGGCCACGGCGGCGCAGCCTGATCCGGCGACGAGGAGGTGAACCTCACCCAGCTTGGCCGCGGCAGTGACGACGTGGAGCGTTGCGTCCTTGACCGACGCGTTGTCGTGTTCGACCCAAACGAGCGTCTTCATCAGGCGACTCCCAATTCTTTGAGCTTGGCGACCAGGGCATCGACGTCCGCGACCTTGATGCCCGCCGAGCGCACCGGCGGTTCGGTAACCTTGAGTGTCTTGAGGCGCGGGGCGACATCGACGCCGTAATCGGCTGGGCTCTTCACATCGAGCGGCTTCTTCTTGGCCTTCATGATGTTGGGCAGCGAAGCGTAGCGCGGCTCGTTCAAGCGAAGATCGGTGGTGACGATCGCGGGCAGCGACAGCTTGACCGTCTCCAGGCCACCATCGACTTCGCGCGTCACGGAAACGTGATCGCCATCGACTTCGACCTTGCTGGCGAACGTGCCTTGCGGACGCCCGAGCAGGGCAGCGAGCATCTGGCCGGTCTGG
>NZ_AKFJ01000099.1 GCF_000272475.1 Novosphingobium sp. Rr 2-17 | reverse complement strand
GTTTTTGCGGGTCTCCAGCTTCTTGTGGTTCATGCTCATGCCCTTGCGCTCCAGCATAACACCGATCCGGCGAAGCCGAACCGACGGCGCTGCCCTGCGATCTCCCGCATGGCTTCGCGGATGGCTCCATGGTCCGGCGGGCGTTCGCGCCTGACCGTCTGCGCATTTCGCGAAGACCGGACAGTCGTTTCGCTAAATCCGGACATTGGCTTCGCTAAATCCGGGACAGCTGAGGTTAGGCGTTGGGTGCCTGTTTGCTGTCAGGGTTGAGTGATTTGCGGATTTGCATCGTCGGTCAAGCTTGAAGGTGTTTTCTGTCTTCGCATGCTGTCGCCTTTCAGGGTGATGCGGTGAGCATTGTGGATGATGCGATCGAGGATGGCGTCGGCAATGGTCGGTTCGCCGATCATGTCATGCCATGCAGCTACTGGGAGCTGGGCGGTGATCAGCGTGGATTTTCGGCGGTAGCGTTCTTCAAAGATTTCGAAGAGATCGAGGCGCTGCTGATCGTTGAGGCTGTGGGTGCCCCAGTCGTCCAGAATGAGCAGCTGGACGCGGGCGAGCTTATCGACAAGGCGCGGGAACCGGCCATCGAGGCGTGCAAGTCCAAGGTCTTCGAACAGGCGGGGTACGCGCAGATACAGGACGGAGTGATCCTGGCGCGCCGCCTGCCGCCCGAACGCGCATCCCAACCAGGTTTTTCCGGTGCCGGTTTGGCCGGTAATGATCAGATTTTCATTGGCTTTGAGCCAAGCGCCCTGGGCGAGCGAGAGGATATTGCGACGGTCGATGCCTCGGTGCGCGGTAAAGTCGATATTCTCGATACAGGCATCGACAAAGCGCAGCTTTGCGCTGGCAAGACGGTTGGTCAGACGCCGATCTGCTCGGGTCGCGATCTCGCGGTCCAGCATCAGCCCGAGCCACTCTTCCCGGGTGAGATCGCCAGCAGTGTCCTGGTCGGCGATGTCGCGCCACGCCGCCGCCATACCGGCAAGCCCGAGGATATGCATTTGATCGAGAGTAGGATGTGTCAGCATGGATGCAGTCCTTTCGTTACTGGTAATAGGAACCGCCACGGATGTTGCCGTGGGCAGGTGTGGGCTTGGCTGGCCTTGTCGCCGGCGGGACCTTGTCGAGCCCGGCTTTGAGGATGGCGTTCACTGATGAGTAGGAGACGGCTCCGATTGTCAGTGCCCGATCGCAAGCAGCTTCGAGCCGATCACGTTCATAGCGCCGGGCCAGCGAGAGGATCCCCACGGCGGAGCGATATCCCTGTTCGGGATGCGGCTTGTCGCGCATCAGCCTTTCCACGAACGTCGCTGTGCTGGGGCCCGTCTTGCCAGCCCGGTTGATCAGGCATGCTGGCGTCATGTTCGCGTAGCGCTGATGCGCCTTGGGCATATGTTCGTTCACCGTGACATACCCGCGGCGCTGGGATGTCCGCATATGACTGGCGACCCGCGCATGATCGTAGAATATCTCGACCACCCGATGCGTCAGCCGGACATCCACCCGCCGCCCGATCAACCGGTGCGGCACCGAGTAGAAGGTCTTGTCGACCTCGACATGATAATCAGGATGGACCTTCGCCGTTTTCCACTCGGCATATTCGAACGGCGCCGACGGCAAGGCCGCGAGCGCTGATCGCTCGATTTCCTCGAAAATTGCGCGCCGGGATTTGCCGACATGGCGCATCGGGCGATCATTGAGATCGATCAGCAACAGCGCGATTGCGGCGTTGAGCTCCGCCAAACTGAAGAACCGCCGATCGCGCAGCCGTGCCAGGATCCAGCGCTCTACGATCAACACCGCGCCTTCGACCTTCCCCTTGTCACGCGGGCGACGGCTACGGGTAGGCAGGATCGTCGTATCATAATGCTCCGCCATCGCCGCAAAGGTCGCGTTGAGCGTCGGCTCGAACCACAGCGCTTTGACAACGCCCGCCTTCAAATTGTCGCACACGATCGCGCGCGGAACGCCGCCGATAAAGTTCAGTGCACGGCACTGGGCATCGATCCAGTCGGGCAGCTGCCGGCTCAGGCTCGCCATTGCGAACGTGAAGGAGAAGGCCCCAGAACTGCCACGAAAATTTGCGCCTCGGTGATTTCCCCGGTCACCGGATCAACCAGCGGCACGGTATGACCGGCGTAATCGGTTTGCATGACAGCGCCCGCCTCATGCCGATTGCGAAAGCTCACATGGGTGCGGCGCTGGAATGCCAGGAACCGGTCGCAGAACCATGTATAGCCATAGCCATTGGGATGGGCTGCCCGGTACTCCGGCCACAGCAATACCAGCGTCACGCCCTTGCGCTTGATTTCCTGCGCAATAACTGGCCAGTCGGGCTCATCCAGATCTTGCGGTGGTCGGCCAACGCGCCGGAATACCAAGCGTTCGATCGCCGCATCATCGTCATAACCTGGCGGCAACGGCCAACCCGTCAGTCCGACTTCGCGTGCACGCAGCACATAACTCGATACCGTCGTCTTGCTGAGCTTCAGCCGTTCCGACACTGCCCGCACAGACAAACCTTGCTCGTAGGTCAGCCGGAGGATCGATCGCATATCCTTCACGTCGGTTCGTCTCGCTTGCTTCCGTCTCGGCATCACCCCTCCCATCGCAACGGTGAAAAGGAACAATGCCAGACCGGCGCACTCGAAAACCCAACTTCAATCCCGCACGGAACACTGTCCCGGATTTAGCGAAATCTCTGTCCCGCATTTACTGAAACGCGTGTCCGGGACTTACTGAAATCCCTGTCCGGGAATTTCCGAAACACGCAACCGTCTTGGGATCGACGCCAATCAGCACGCAGGCGCGGCGCTGCGAGATCTGATAATCCCGCATCACACCGAGCGCCACGTCACGCCGCTGGCCAGGCGCCGTCAGCCCTTTCCCAGCAGATCCTTCAAGATTGCGTTGTCCAGAATGCTGTCGGCCAGGAGCCGCTTCAGCTTGCCGTTCTCGTCTGCCGCGCGACGATCAGGATGAGAACGCAGCGACAATCAAGGTGAGAATCGACGCTTGCTGGAACGGCGTAGGGCGTAGCCCGTAGCCGTTCCAAGCGTCGAGGCCTCTTTCCCATGGGGTTCTGAGGGTCGTGGTCGGCCCGGTAAGACGCGCATCGCTTCGTTTGGAAGGGATGCGGGTGCCGAGCTGCCATATCAACGATCATCAGATGAGGCTTTATATGAAGTTCAAGCAGACCAATTCGGTGCCGGTAGCCGCCGCGAAGGCCGGGATCAGCATGGCGAGTGCATACCGGATCAACGCAGATCCAAGCCTGCCCTCCCAACGCAGAAAAACCATGCGAACGGCGACGACCCGACCCACTAGCGGATATATTTGATACCGAGATCGTGCCTTTGCTGGAGGCGGCACCGGGGGTGCGTGCGGTGGCGATCTTTGAGGAGATCCGCCGGCGGCATCCCGATATCGACCCGGGGATCAGGCGGACGCTGGAGCGCCGGGTCCGATCGTGGCGCGCGCTGCATGGCCCTAATCAGGAGGTCATCTTCCGGCAAGTCCATGAGCCCGGTCGGCTTGGCCTGTCGGACTTCACCGATATGGGCGATCTGGCCGTTACGGTCGCGGGAGTGTTGCTCGACCACCGGCTTTATCACTTCCGCCTGATCTGGTCGGGCTTTGAACATGCCCATGTCATCCTGGGGGGCGAGAGCTATGTCGCGCTGGCCGAAGGGCTGCAAAATGCCCTGTGGGCTGTGGGTGGCGCACCGACCGAGCATCGCAGCGACAGCCTGTCGGCCGCGTTCCGCAACCTGGATGCCGACGCGCGCACGGACTTGACCACGCGCTATGACGCATTGTGCGAGCATTATGGCATGGTGCCGACACGCAACAATCGCGGCGTTGCGCACGAGAATGGTTCAATCGAGAGTTCGCACGGCCATCTCAAGGCTGCTGTGCGTGACGCGCTACTGTTGCGCGGGACATGCGACTTCGATGATCTGGCCGCCTATCGCCACTTCATCGACGAGATCGTTGCACGCAAGAACCGCCGCAACGGTGCCCGCATCGACAGCGCGCGCGCGGTGTTGCAGCTCCTGCCACAGGCGCGCACCGGCGATTATGAAGTGATCGCCACCGTTACGTCGACCAGCAGCTTCACGCTCAGAAAAGTGTTCTACACCGTGCCTTCGCGGCTGATCGGGCACCGGTTACGGGTCCGGCTTTATGACGATCGGCTTGACCTGTTCATTGGCGGCACCCGGCTGATGACGCTACCGCGCGGTCGGTCGGCCGATCATGCCACGCATGCCCATGTCGTCGATTATCGGCATGTCATCCACAGCCTGCGGCGCAAACCTATGGCATTGCTGAAGCTGGTTTACCGCAACCAGCTGTTCCCGCGCGATGCTTACAGGCAAACCTTCGAGCTGTTGCTTGAAGCGGTGGGCGAACGTGCTGCCTGCCGACAGGCGGTCGAGCTGCTCAGCATGGCGCACGAGCGCGCCTGTGAGGCGGAACTGGCCGAACTGCTGACCGAGGGCCTTGCTGCCGGTCGCTTGCCCGACATGGCGGCATTGCGGTTGCGCTTCGCACCCGACCCTGCGGCCTTGCCCGAGGTGGTCGTCGAACTGTAAGCGCGAATTTCGGCGCACCTATGCAGGTGAGTGAGGCGCTGTGACAAGGTGTCCACCTACAGGAGGTGGACACCTATGACGATGACGCGGATTGGTCCGCAGGGTTTGGAAATAGAGTGCGTGAGGCGCGATGGTCGTCGGCGCTACGAACCGGCAAGCAAGGAGCGCTTGATCGAGGCGTGCCTTCGGCCTGGAGTTTCGCTTGCGGGACTGGCGCTGCAGCACGGGGTCAATGCCAATCTGTTGCGCAAATGGGTTGCGAGGCGGCGACAGCTTCAACACGAGATCGTGCCGCCTGGCGCTGGGGTGGCGCAGTTGCCGGGGCCGGGCGCATTTGTCCGTGTTGAAACGTCGCCAGTATCCAGGGCGCCGCGCGGCGGATCGCTGACGTTTCAACCGGCGCAGGCGTTGGTTCCGCCAAGGTTGCAGGCGACGATGCCCAACGGAGTGACGCTGTTGCTCGATGGTTGCGACCCGCAGTTGCTGGCAGTCATGATTGATACATTGGGGCGCTGCGATGTTCCGTCTGTCGGCTGACGTGTGCGTCTATCTGCACCGCGATCCGATCGACTTCAGGTGCGGGATCAACAGCCTTGCGATTTTGGTCGAGCAATCGATGGGGCTCAATCCGATGGCGCGAGCGGTGTACGCATTTTGCAATCGCAGCCGCAATCGGGTGAAGTTCTTGCTGTACGATCGCTCGGGGTTTTTGCTCGTTTTGAAGCGTCTTGAGGAAGATCGGTTTTTTTGGCCGAAGGGGGACGAGGCGATCCTGACGCTGACAACAGAGCAGTTGCACTGGCTGCTGGACGGTATCGACCTTGCTGCGGTGCGCCGCCATCCAGAACGTTTTTATCGCAGCATGGGCTGACCCACTTGACGCACAATCGCAATGTCGATTCAGAGTCCCGATGCGCCGCGCCCCGCCAACGACGGATCTGGAAAAGACGATTGCCGCCCAAGCGGCCGAGAACGCGGCGCTGAAGGCCCAGGTTCAGCAACTGGGGCTGGTGATTGTCGCGCTTGAGGAAGAATTGCGCCTGGAACGTGCGCGCCGTTATGCGCCGCGCAGCGAAAAGATGAAGGAGCGCATCTTCAACGAAGCCGAGCAGGTTGCCGCCGAAGAAGCCGATGGTGATGATGGGCAAGCAGATGGGGCCGAAGCATCCGCCGTTCCGGATACAGATCTGCCGGCAGGCGAGAAGCCCGAACCCAACAAGCGCGGCCGCAAGCCGCTTCCAGCGGGTATCCCTCGCACGCGGATCGAATATGACCTGCCCGAGGACCAGAAATCCTGTCCGTGCTGCAGCCATGCGATGCACCGGATGGGAGAGAACCTCACCGAGCAGTTGCACATCGAGATCAAGGCCACGGTGTTGCAGAATGCGCGGTTCAAATATGCGTGCCGTCACTGTGAGCGCAACGGGATCAACACGCCGGTCGTGATCGCGCCGATGCCGGTACAACCCTTGCCGGGCAGCATCGCCACGGCGTCGACACTGGCGCTGATACTCGCCAGCAAATTTGTCGATGGCATGCCGCTGTACCGGCTGTCGCAATCCCTCGAGCGCGCCAATGTCAGCATCAGCCGTGGCACACTGGGCAACTGGGTGATCAACGCGAGCGAACTGCACCTTGAACGGATATATGACGGCCTGAAAGAAAAGCTACGGGGTCAGGACCTCGTTCACGGCGACGAAACCTGGGTCCAGGTTCTGAAGGAGAAGGATCGCCACGCTCAGACCAAATCGTACATGTGGGGTTATCGCAGCGCCGCAGACAGCCAGGAACCGATCGTGCTGTTCGAATACCAGCCCGGCCGCGGCCAGCAGTACCCACAAGCTTTTCTGGCCGGATACAACGGTCTGCTGATGACCGATGGATATGACGCTTGGCGCACGCTGGAGGGGGCCACCCATCTGGGCTGTATGGCCCATGCGCGCAGGAAATTTACCGACGCGATCAAGGGCAGGAAAAAGCCAGGTGGCCCAGCGGTCGAGGCGCTCAAATTCTTTGAGGCTTTATGTGAAGTCGAGCGACTGGCACGGCAGACGCTGCCCGAAGGCGAAACGCGCGAGCAGTATACCCTGCGGTTGCGCCAACAGCACAGCGTGCCGGTGCGGGCCGCGTTCAAGGAATGGCTCGACGAGCTGGCCCCGCAGGTCCTGCCCAAAAGCTACACCGGCGAGGCAATCGCTTACGCCTGCAACCAATGGGATTATCTGACCCGTTATGCCAGCAATGGGCGCGCGCCGATCGATAACAATTTGCTGGAACGCGACATAAGAGTCTTTGTAACCGGCAGAAAAAACTGGCTATTCAGCGATACAACGGCCGGCGCCAAGTCAAGCGCCACCATCTACAGCCTCATGCTTACGTGCAGGGCATGCGCCGTTGATCCGCACGACTGGCTGGCTCATGTCCTGACCCAACTGCCCCAACGCGGACCAGACGCCGACATCGAGGACCTGTTCCCGTTCAACTTCGCGGCCAAAAGACGCCGCGCCCGCTGAAAACACAACCTGATCTGCCAAGTCCGCAGATCTCAGCCAATCCCTACCACAAACTCAACACGCAACATGCCTCGGGTGCCGACCATGTGCGTCGAAATTTGCGCTTAC
>NZ_AKFJ01000098.1 GCF_000272475.1 Novosphingobium sp. Rr 2-17 | reverse complement strand
CGAACGGCTCCAACGTGAACGTCAATCTGGAAGCCAACTATCGCGGTCGATACAACGTTGGTGCCTACTCTCCCACCACTGCGGCTGCGGGCGCGGCTGGCTACTTCAGCCAGAAGCCCATCGTCTTGGGCAACGCCAACATCGCCTGGACATCGCGCAACAACACGTTCTCGATCTCTGGATACGTGCGCAACATCTTCAATGAAAAATTCAAAAGCAACGTGATCCCCGACATCAGTTCCACGGGCGGCTTGAACTCCGTTTCGACAAACCTGTCCGCCCCCCGCACATATGGACTTGTCGCAACGGTACGCTACTGATGTTCAGCGCCTTTTGCATGAAGGATCTTATGAAGGAAAAATCAATGATACTTGGAGGTCCCCGACGTTTCTTGGGTCTCTTGAGGGGCAGCCCGGCCCGTGGAGCTATCGCCCTTGCCGTACTGCTTGCGTCCGCCCCCTCACTGGCGCAGCCACCCGCTGATTCCTCAACGGAGAATCCGCCGCCGCCTCCAAAGCAGGATGCCCCACCCCCAGGATTTCCTCAGGGCACTCCTCCTCCTGGTTTCCCTCAAGGTTCTCGCCCGAACGGCTTCCCCCAAGGGGCTGCCCCCGCGGGCTTCCCGCAGGGCGCTCCTCCTCCCGGGTTCCCTGCGGGCGGCCCGCCCCCCGGTGCCGCCGGGGCAGGTCCTCCGGACATGAAGATGCTCAAGCCACTGCCGCCGCCAAAGCCGGGGTCCCGCGCACCTTCGTCCAACCCACGCAATTTCGAAGGCGTCTATACGTCGGAGACGATGCCCCAGTTCTTCAACAATTCGCTGCCGCTAACGCCCGCAGCGCAGGAGCGCCAGGCACGGGACCGCCAACGCATGGCTGAAGGCAAACCTACCGGCGGTCTGGCGGCGATCTGCCGTCCGCAACCTACGTTTGCACTCGGCAGCGACCTCTTTCCGGGGGAAGTCACCCAAAACGACCATCAGGTAATCTTTCTCAACGAAGAGCATCGAACCCGCCTGAACGTCTATCTCGATCGTGAACACCCAAAGGGCCTAGCGCCTAGCTATTTTGGCGATTCTGTCGGTCGATGGGAGGGCGATACGCTTGTCATAGACACGATCGGCTTCAATGGCCGGGACGACAAGATCTCTGAGAAGGCCCATGTCATCATGCGCGTGCGCAAAATCGACAATGGACAACGGCTGGAGATTATCACGACTACCGAAGATCCTCTGATCTACACCCGACCGATAACAGACACAGCCTATTCCCGCTGGAATCCCGACGTTCAGATGTTGGAATTCCAATGCGAGGAAAATCTAGAGGGCGCAATGGAAGGGCTCGACGTCAGCGAATGACGCGCAAGAGCTATTTATGGAGGTTACAATGCGAGCAATTTCTTTTGGCTTTTGCGTCGCGGCGCTGGCGCTAGCGACTACCGCCAGCGCGCATCACTCGACCGCAGCCTATGACTACTCGAAGGAACAGGTGCTCGAAGGCACCGTAACGGCATTCCAGTGGACCAATCCCCACATGTTTGTAAAGGTCATGGTCAAGGGCTCCGGGAATAAGCAGGTCGTCTGGAACATCGAATGCGGCACTCCGAACATCAACATTCGCCACGGATGGAAAAGCACCGACATCAAGCGGGGCGACAGGCTGTCCATGAAGATCGCGCCGATGCGTGACGGCACACCGGCCGGTACGATGTATTCCGTGCGCCTGGTTGATGGACGAACCCTGTATGGCCCTGCGATCGACATGCGCGGCGGGCTGCCGAAATGAGGGCGCACGCTATGACACTTCGTAACAGCCAGCTGCTTGCAGGAGCCCTGGCAATCGGCGCTATCCCGGCAATCGCCGGCGCCCAGACATCGATCGACGTCAGCGGCGTCTGGGCAGTCGAAGGCGACCTCAGGCAATTGAAGACGCAGGAAGGAGCCACGCCGCCGCTCAAACCCGTCGCAGCAAAAGCCTATGCCAAGACCAAGGCCAAGCTTGCTGCCGGCAATCTCTCCTTCGATCCCACGGCCCGCTGCGTGTCACCCGGCCTGCCGCGGATCCTGACCCTGCCCTATCCGTTCCAGATCATGCAGCGACCGGACAAGATCCTGTACCTGTTCCAGTGGAACTACTGGAACCGCCGGGTCGATCTCACCGGTCGCAAGCAGGAAGCCCCTTATCCGCTGGCACTGGGCGTATCGTCCGGTCGGATCGAAGGTGGCCAGATGATCGTCGAAACGCGCGGTCTGCGGGCGGACAATACCTTCCTCGATGCGGCCGGCATGCCCCACAGCGACAAGATAAGCGTAGAGGAGCGAATGACGCTGGCAGATGGCGGTCAGACGCTAGTCGATCGGGTGACCATCGTCGATCCGCAGACCTTCACCCGTCCCTGGACCACGGTGCTGCGCTTCAAGCGCCTGCCGGACGATACCCGCATCGAGGAGGACATCTGCCTCGATCGCCTCAAGGCCGGCAAGCCCGCCGTGGACTGGTCAAGGGCAATCCCCAGCACCGCACAAGCGAGGACAAAATGACACGAAAATCATCTCTGGCGCTCTGGCTGGGAATGCCGGCAATGGCTCTTCCAGGAACCGTGCTTGCAGCACCTTCCCAGGACGCCGCGACGCAGATCGATGAAGGCGAAGCAAACGTCGCGATCGTCAAACGCTTTCTCTCGGATCTCAGAGCAGCGATGATGACCGGGGACGCAGCCAAGATCCGCGCGGTCGCAGAGCGCTACATGGCTGCCGATTATATCCAGCACTCCAGCGCCTTCCCGCCGGGACGTGAAGGCTACATCACCGCCATGACGAAGTTTAATTTCAATGCGCCGCCGGGCGCGGGCGGACGGCCTCCTGGTGCAGGCGGCCCGCCCCCGGGCGCAGGTGGAATGCCAAAGGACCTACAGTTCGTCGGCAACCGCGACTACGTTATGTGGATGTCCGAAGCACCTCCGGGACCGGGTTCCACTTCGCCAAGCTACGCCTTCAATGCATTTCGCATATCCAAGGGCAAACTGGTCGAGCATTGGGGCTCAATGTAATCGACAGGGCGGCTGCTGCGACATACTGGCTCCATCAGGATCCAACGGCGCGTGCGTAGCAGGTCGCCCGGGAAGAACGCTGAAGCCCCAGAAAGTACGAATTGTGGAGGATTTGAAGTAAGCGAATTTGCAAGGTTCTCGAGACATCGGGCAAAAGCTTGTCGACCCGCCGTGCTGACGCTGCCGATCCACACATAATGCTGACCGTGACTGTCTCCTGATTGGTGTGCTGCGTGCTTCGGCAGGCATCTGGCCCCTAGGTGACCAGATCGTCGTGATGGGTAAATTCATGGGTCTTCTTGGATACTCAACCGGCGACGAAGGCGGGCATCAGCCCGCAGATAAAGGCGCAAATTTAGTTCGCTTCAGCAAATACTGTGCTATCGTGCGATATGGCGTCTTGTGGCTCCCTTGAGATAATCTTTGCCGATCCGACCTTAGCGCCGAGAGCCCCGCGATTGGATGGATTCTCGGCGGAATATGTAGAACTGGGCAGCGCTGACCCGTATGCCTTCAAGAATCGTGGCGACAGGCATTATCTCGCCTTGCATGACATCGCTCTCACCGACGGTGAGATGACGGTCGATGGCATGCCGACCCTCCGCGTGCGGGATTTGCGTGATACGATCACATTCGTGCCCAAGGGCTGCGGAATTGACGGCTGGTCGGAGCCTGAGCCGCGCCTCAACAGCTTCATTGCGATGTATTTTGATCCAGAAGCGATCCGGGAAGACCTCGGCACGCGTTACGCTGAACGCGATCCAACACCGTTCGCTTATTCGCGCGACCCGCAATTACGCGCCACACTCAAAAAGCTTGGGGCGCTCGTCAGGGCGCCTGAAGTAGACAAACTTCATGCCGAAAGCGTTTGCTTGCTGGCCTCGCTGGAGGTCTTCGGCGTCATGGCTGACAAGCAGGGGCGGCTGTCGGACCGCCAGGTCAAGATGGTAACCGACTTCGTTGAGGGCCATCTTCACGAAGCAATCGGGCTGGGGGAACTGGCTGGCGTCGCCGGACTGAGCCGATTTCATTTTTCGCGCGCGTTCAAGGCTACAACCGGGGAGAATCCGCATGTGTTCGTCCAGCGCCAGCGTATCGCGCGCGCTGTGAACCTGCTGACCCATAGTGACCTATCAATCGAGGCTATCGCAGCCTCAGTGGGCTATAGGGGCGCGCCACAATTCCGACGGGCGTTTCATGGGGTGATGGGTTCGTCTCCGCTGAAATATCGTTTACGACATTAACAGGCGGGGGCCACCAATGAATAGCGACAGCAATCCGGACCTGACTTTGTGCGATCGCGAGCCCATCACTCGGCTTGATCAAATTCAGGATTTTGCCTTCCTGGTCGCCATGGCGAACGATTGGACGATCGTCCGCGCATCCGAGAATTGCGACAAGTTTTTCAAGGCCACACCGGAAAGGCTGCTCGGCACCCGCTTCGACAAGTGGATCAGCGAGACCGCACTCCATGACATCCGTAACCGGATGACGATATTGGCTTCGACCACAGGCGAGCGAATTTTCGACCTGAGATTGGTGCAAGGGTTGCCTGCCGTCGATCTTTCGATCCATTTCCAAGGCGATCTGCTGATTATCGAAGGCGAGCGGACGCAGAAAGCAGAACGAATGGAGGCGGCCTCGATGGTTCGCGCGATGGCTGCGCGTCTCGGCAAAGCGCCAACCATCGCCAAATTTCACCATGATGCGGCTCGGCAGGTGCTGGCGATCACAGGCTTTGATCGCGTTATGATCTATCAGTTCGACAGCGACGGGCATGGCGATGTCATCGCAGAATCGACACGCACGGGCATGGAAAGCTTCCTGGGGCTCCATTATCCCTCATCTGACATTCCGCAACAGGCGCGAGAACTGTATCTGCTCAACCCCTTCCGAATTATTGCTGACGTCGCGGCGCCGACCGTAGCGTTGCTGCCGCCCGCCGACGCCGTAACGCCCCCACTAGACCTGTCGCTGTCTATCAGCCGCGCCGTGTCCCCCGTCCATGTCGAGTATCTGCGCAACATGGGGGTCGATGCCTCCCTATCGATCTCGATCGTGGTCGAGGAACAGCTGTGGGGGCTTATCGCCTGCCATGCCAATGGCCCACGCCTGCCGAGCTTCATCATGCGGACCGCATCTGAACTGTTCGGCGCAATGTATTCGATGATGCTCGAAAGCCGCCTTCGGCGCGGCAGCGAAGAGCATGAGCAGCGCGCGCGCGTCATGGCCGATCGCATCATTACCATGATCGCAGGCGACGAAGCGCTCATGGAAAACGCGCATTGGCTGCAGGACATGACGCGCGACATGATCGACTGTGACGGCGTCGCTATCTACCGCGGCGGGAACACCTATCTTCACGGCGCAACGCCTTCGGAAGAGCATGTTGTCGCCCTGGCACACCATCTGAACGCGGCATCGCCGAGCCGGGTATTCACAACTGATAACTTGGGCTCGGTCCACGCACCTTGTGGCGAGACAGCAGATCGCACCGCCGGAATGATGTCGATTCCGATTTCGCGTGTTCCACGAGACTACATCCTGTTGTTCCGCAAGGAGCGCCTTAGCGAGATCAGATGGGGCGGCGATCCGGCAAAGGTCATCGAAGCGAGCCCGAACGGGGAGCGCATTTCTCCCCGCAAGAGCTTTGCCGCCTTTGCTCAGTTGGTTCGCGGCAAGGCCGTGCCATTTTCCGACCGTGACCAAAGGATCGGCGAGGCCATTCGGCAAGCGCTCATCGAAGTCATCTTGCGCTATTCCGATGGCGCCAGCGACGAGCGGCGGCGGGCCTCGGAACGCCAAGAGGTACTAATTGCCGAACTCAACCATCGTGTCCGGAACATCCTCGCCCTGATCCGCAGCCTCATGACAAAGACGAGCCAAGCCGCGAGCGACGTGGCCAGCTACGTCGACTCGCTTGGTGGACGTGTTCAGGCACTGGCTAGAGCCCATGACCGCGTCACCCGCCAAAGCTGGGGCCCGGCGCCACTGGCGGGCCTGTTCGAAGACGAGATGGCCGCGCATGATGGTGCGCGGGGTCGGTTCACCTTGTCGGGACCGAACGTCCTACTCCAGGCGCAGGCGATTTCGACCGTAGCGCTGGTCGTCCACGAACTCGTCACAAACAGCTGCAAGCACGGTGCGCTATCGTCTACAGGCCGTGTCGAAGTATCCATCGAAGCGGTCGACGGTGAAGGCATTTATATACGGTGGAAGGAAATCGGCGGACCTGCCGTAGTCGCACCCACGCGGCGCGGCTTCGGATCGGTGATCGTCGAGCGAACTATCCCATTCGACCTGCAGGGGGCGGCGGAAGTCCGGTTCCTGTTGGCTGGGCTGGAAGCGGATTTCTTTATCCCACACCACTATGTGTCCGTCACAACCGAAGCCATCCTTCGCAGCGACGCCGAAAAGGCAACCGGCACCCCGCCAGCGCAATTGCTGCACAACGCGAATGTCCTGCTGGTCGAAGATAATATGCTTATCGCACTAGAGGCGGAGGACATGCTGTGTGAGCTTGGCGCCAGCCATGTTGCGCTCGCCTCGACGATCACCGACGCAGAACGGCTGCTTACCGTGCACAGCTTCCAATTTGCGATGCTCGACATCAACGTCGGTCGCGGCACGAGTTACGATTTAGCGACGAAACTCAGAGAAGCGGGAACGCCGTTCATATTCGCGACCGGCTACGGAGACGAGGTGGCACTTGGGCGACGCGAGAGCGGAGAGCTTGTCATTCAGAAGCCATATGAACGCGATCATCTCGCCCGCGCCGTCCAGCGAGTGCTAAACAATGCGCCCGCTTGAGCCCGCCCAAGCTGCCGGATCAGATGGTCAGCCGCTCGCTCCATCAAAGCGCGACATCTCCAACGCAGTCCCGCCCCCGCCGTCTCTTCATGCGCGACTGAAACTTGAGACCGCCGAGGCGCATCAGCGCGTCGAGCACGCCTTCGACTTGGCTGCAGCCACTAGCCGACGCGACGCCTACGCCAGTATGTTGGCAATGATGCACAACATCTATTGTGGCATCCGGAACGAACTTCATCGGCTGTCGGGCAATGGCGCCTATGACGTTGCCCGCTATGCCAGATTGCAGATCGACCGGCTGGAAAAAGATTTACGCGCCCTCACCGTCGTCAATCGCGATTACCGCGCACTATCGTTCGCCTTGGGCCACGCTGATGAAACGATCGGCTGCGAATATGTGATGCGCGGGTCGGCGCTGGGCGGCAAGCTCATTTTCAAGATGGCTGCCGATAATCTGGGCGTTACAGAACTGGACGGCGGCCAGTTCTTCCATGGTGATGGTCGGGCGACCAAGTCGCAATGGTCAATCTATTCGGCGAAGCTCAATCGCTTACCCGCTGACAATGCTCGATTTGATCGCATCATTTGCGGCGCAGTTAAAACCTTCGGTCATTTCGAAGCGGCGTTGTCGCTGCGCAATCAAAGCCCGTCGGTATCGAGCGGTTTGATGCAGGATGATAACCACGCGACAAACCCGTGCGCATGAGAAGGATCGTTTGCCGGGAGAATGCCGGCGGCTCCTCCAATGACCGCGAATGCCATCTCTGTACCAGTCGTGTGCACCATCAATGAATCGGCCTCACGATGGGTCGAGCGCGGGAGCCACCGCGTTGACCGAACGATTTCTTCGGAACCGTCGCAACGTGACGCTTACTATCGACGAACGCGCGCGCCTCGAACGATCGGTCGCCGAGGTCCGTTACCTGAAATCACGTGTCTGCGCCGTCCGTGCCGGGGAAAGGCTTGATCGCAGCCTGCTGCTGGTAGAGGGAATCATGTGCCGCTACATCGATCACCGTGGCCTGCGCCAGATCGTTGCTATCCATGTCCCCGGCGAATTTGTCGATCTTCACGCCCACCCTTTCAAGGCAGTCGAGTATAGCATTGATACGCTGATCAACGCGATCGTGGCGGTCGTGCCGCATGAGGCGCTTGACGAGATTGGACGCGACCAGCCGGCACTCGAGCGCAAGCTGTGGCATTCGATCCTGCTTGACGCTTCGATCCATCAGGCGTGGCTGTTTCGCCTCGGCTGCCTTGACGCGATCGGCCGTGTCGCGCATTTCCTGTGCGAGACGAACGTTCGGTTGCTATCGGCCGGCCTCAGCAATGGCCTTCAGTTCCGCCTAGCGCTCACGCAGGCGGACCTCGCTGAAATTTGCGGCCTAACGAGCGTGCACGTTAACAGGGTAATACGACAGTTGCGGGAGGATAGGCTGTGCACCTTCCGCTCTGGGATCGTCGATATACATGACCTGGAACACCTGAAACATCGCGCCAAATTCGACGCAACGTATCTTTATGCTGGCGATCCGCATGGAACGACGGTCTTCTAGACCAGGCGCGTTTTACTGAGGCATTGGCTAAAGCTAACCGAGATGCGCGGTTCGATATCTGACCTGACCCCCGATTTTTCCTCCGTTTGGAGCTAGAGTCCGACCCAAAGAAGGGACGGACAGATGAAGCGGAAGCAGTTTTCGGAAGAGCAGATCATTGGCATCCTGAAGGAGGCCGAGGCGGGCGGTGGTTACGGATCTGTGGTGGCGGCATGGCATGTCGAGCGCGACCTACTACGCAGGGAAGGCCAAGTTCGGCGGCCTTGAGGTATCCGATGCGAAGCGGCTGCGGGCGCTCGAGGAGGAGAACGCCCGGCTCAAGCGGCTGCTGGCGGACACGATGCTCGACAACGCGGGTGAAGGACCTGCTTTCAAAAAAATGGTGACGCCCGCCGCGCAGCGGGAAGCGGTCGCGCATCTCCAGACGGCGCTGGAGCCTGGACTTCGTCCATGATCAGATAGCCACGGGGCGGCGGTTCCGCATCCTCAACATCGTCGATGACGTGACGCGCGAGTGTTTGCGAGCGGTGCTCGACACGTCGATCTCAGGTCGGCGGGTGGTGCGCGAACTCGCCGATCTGATTGCCGAGCGCGACGCGTCGAAAATGATCGTCAGCGACAACGTCCTATGTCGGGAAGCAGCGGCGGGTTTTGGCCAGCAGATATCTATGCGCCGACAACCATCGGCGCGGCATGCATTCTGAGCCAGATGGCTTCCACCGTCAACGGGATCGCTCCCTGCCATAGCAAACACAGGATCCAGCGGTGCCGGAGCAGCCGTGGTCCTCACCGTCCTTAAAACGAGATATGCACCCAGGTGGAAGGCCCGAACATTATCTACAGGGTCGCTCTCGCGCCCTCACGGCACATCAGAGAGGGGGCCTTCCACCTGGCATCCGACCGTTCGAGGAACGGCCGGTACTGTGTTCCCGTCTTGATGACGGCGTGAGCCACGCGCGCCATCTTGGCGGTGAGCGCCGTCATCGCCTTGCGGCGGCGATCGGCATCGTCCGCGTGCCCGGCGGTATAACGTCCGAGCTTGTCGCGGAAGCTGTTGTCGCGCTGACGCGCGGCGACCTGGGCGGCCATCCAGAATGTACGACGCAATCGCGCATTGCCGTACTTGGATAGCTTCGTGCGACCGCGGAACGTGCCGGACTGGCAGGTTGCGAGATCGAGGCCGCAGAACTTAAGGAACTGGCGGTGATGGTTGAAGCGGCGAAGGTCGCCTGCCTCAGCCAGGATCGTCAGTGCGTTGATCGGTCCGATGCCGGGGATATTGCGCAGCAGTTGGTAATCGACATGCTCTGCGAGCCGGGCATGGGCGAGCCGTTCGATCTCGTCGCGCTGGTGAATGAGGCTGCGACCTTGCGCGATCACCATGCGAAACATGGTGATCGCGGCCGAGTCCTCGGGCATCGGCAACGCCGCAGAACTGCAGGCGGTCTCATAAACGTCGTTGATCAGCCGGGCCTTGGAGACTTTACGTCCGATCAGTGGCCATGCCTCCGCGGAGAAGGCTTCCCGATCAAGTGCGGTGATGCTGGCCGGGGTCGGGAACCGCTCGATCAGCGCCAGGAACCAGTCTGACCGGCTGTTGCCGGCAAAGCGGGCGATCTCGGGGAAGTAGAGCGGCAGGTAATGGGTCAGGATCCGATGCCAGGTCTGGGTCTTCATCTTGGAAACAGCCTCGTGGGTCTTGGACAGCTCCTGAAGATCGTTGATGCCGGCGGCGAGCGGATCGACATAGCGCTGGGTAGCGCCAATGCGGAGCATGTGCAGAATGACCTGCGCGTCCTTCGAATCGTTCTTGTCCCAGCCGTTGTGCAACGCCTCGCGGGTTCGGGCCAAGGCAACCGATGAGATGAGGCGCAGCTCGAACCCCGCGGTCAGCAGGCGGTGCGCGAGGGTCCGGTGATAGTTGCCGGTCGCCTCGAACCCGACAACGATGGGGCGACCGATGGCAGCGAGTTGTTCGGCAAAACCGTCATAGTCCTCTTTGGTCGCCATGACGGTCATACGTCGGCGCCGGCCGCCTTCCGGTCGCTCGATGAGGACCTCCTGCCGGTTCTTGGACATATCGATCGCTACCAGCACAGCGCCGGCGGGTGTAGAACAGAGCTTGGTCATGGTCGGTCGGCCTCCAAAGTGTTGTCTCGACAACTTCACTTTAGACACCTGCTGGCCGGCCATGGCTTGCCCTGATGAAGCCTGCGGCCGCTACGCGGCCTTGTCTTCATCAGGGCCGTCGCGGCTCCCGACCGGCGCTTCCCAATGTGCTACGGGACCGAGCTGACCTCGAACGCGGTGCTCGCGTGGTCGGGAGATGCTGGCATCGAGTGGCGCTATATTGCGCCGGGGAAGCCGACGCAGAACGGGTTCGTCGAGAGCTTCAATGGTCGCACGCGCGACGAGCTGCTCAACGAGACGCTGTTCTTCCCGGTCCGCCAGGCGCGCGCGATCCTCGCGCGCTGGGTCCACGACTATAACACCGAGCTGCCGCACTTCTCGCTCGGCTACGCAACGCCGGCGGCATTCGCCGCCGAACTCGAAAAGCAACGGTCGGGTTTAAACCCGACCGTTGCTTCACCCGCGCTCCTGCGCGACAACAAGGGCCGGCCTCTGGTTGCCTCTGGATGAAAAACGGTTAGGTCACCGATAATCTCTTCCAGCTTGTGCTCTTGCTCGCCATTCAATGTCCCTGTCGTGATCCAAACTATTATAGTCTTTGGGCCACTCAGCGAAGCAGATCAGGTCCTATTTAGACGGATTTGCACAATGCGATCTCGCGGTAGGCTCAGCGGCGCGAACCCATACCCCGACGTGAAGCTTATCGAGAGGCTGGCGCCAGTCCTAGCGCCGAGCCGATGTCCACAATAAGCGCCGAGGTCAACATCCAGCCGTCGCTTTGCCTAGGACCGGGAATGACCGAGTTGTTCGGATTTATATAGTAGTCCGCTGCCAATTCGGCAATCGCCCAACGACCCAAACCTAGCCTGCCATGTGCCTCTAGTGCGTATGTATTTTTCGGCTGTCGCTGATCGAGCCCACTCGTTACCAAGCGTATCTCGCGCTCATATTGGGCACGCTCTTCACTCAGCCGCAGAAGATGTACCGAAACGCCTACGTTCGCAACTGGATTCTTGCTCCAGAAACCACCCCAATCGATGCCGGCAAAGCCTTCAAATGGATATGCCTGTCCTTCGCCAAACACAGAGAAGGCGCCGCCATATATAGCTATATTCTCAGGAAATATAGGCTCATCGGATGCGGGCGTCCGCCATATCACCTTACGGGCCTGACCGTAGACGCCGTTTGTTCCCCCCGAATAGGTTCTAGGCGTTCCACCAGGGTTCAACACGTGCGAACTGCCATCGGTGTTGCTGACCGGGTCCACATAGGATGCAGAGCGACGGAAAGCGCCAACCTCGTACGTAAGTGGCAGCCGATCCCTCATAAAGTCAGACGAACGCGATAGGTTCCATATAGCGATGTAACCCTGAGAGTTCCCGCGCCCCCAATCCCAACCCGAGCCATTTTGCCAATTCGTCTCATTATCATCTATGATGCCGAACTGCGTTGTGAGCGTGGACGACAAATCGTAGGCGACGCGACCGCCCCAGCTAGCAAGCGCCACGCCCGGCAAGCCAACGCTCACCGCCTGTGTTGAGTTAAAGCAGCCCAGCCCCCCACAGGTGCCACGCTTCATGAAGTCGATCGCCAAGCCCATGCGACCACCCTCGATGTGCAGCCGGTCGTTCAGCAGGTCCGTTTGAATGGTAAAGCGAGTTAGATCAGTGCGCGAGTCTACCACAGGCGAGGGATTGAACGCGTTCGATAGAGTAAAAAGAAACGTATCCGCATTGTGAGTAGGGAAATTCACCGTCTCGATAATTTTTAATCGAGTATGCGGAACGCTGATGAGCGCCTCAAGATCAGCCGTCGCTGTAAAACTAACAGCCCCAAAATTGGCGGTTTTACCAGGCGTGAGCCCATAACTTGGAGCATATTGGAATAGATTGGCAAAAAGCACGCCCAGATCGAAGCCCGCGGCATTTAGTGATCGGCGCATTTCCGACAGGGGACCGGACGGGGGCATCGGCTCGAAGGAAGCGGGTCCGGTCAGCGTCTCGGGCAGTGCATTGTCCAAAGGCACCTCGACGTGGGTGACTAAGCCATCCGGCTCCGTCTGCGCGGTCGCAATTGTTGGGCAGATGAGCATAAGGGCACCAACGAGTATCTGCAGGCGCGGCCCGGCACCTCGCCACATCAGGCTTTTCTTCATTTGTTCCTCAGTCTTACGGGACTTCTTCCGCGGCAGTGACCGCAAATTTTGTAACTGCGTTGCCCTAACTAACTCCGGAGTACAGGACAATACGGATGATTTGGCCGCGCGTTATTATCCGAAACCGCCCGGCTCACATTGCAGCACCCGAGTGACGTACGCGCCACCGCATGTCTCCCTCGACAATGCGGGCAGCCTCTTCCGGATCGTGAGGCAAAGCGTTCATTCGATCGAGCGTTCCTCGAACTTCTTCCGCAATCGCGCGACGGCGCGCATCTCGCTTCGCCATCGGCACGAGGGAGACGCTCCGCCAGTCGCGCCACAGGACTTATGGCCTGCTCGACGACATAACTGTCAATCGGCGTGCAAATGGAGCCCCTCATCGGCGCAGAAAAGTGCCCCTTGTCAGGATGGCGCACGGTTGATGTGACGCACAAAGCATCTTCTAAGTGATCGCCGCTGGGGCCGATCAGCTTCGATTTTCAGTTCCGGGTTCGATCGATGTGTCGGTGCCTGCGCATCCAACCCAGTGGTTTTCATGCCTGGCAGAAGAACCCGCTGAGCCAGCGAGCGCAGGAAGATGCTCGGCAGACCAAGTTGATCCGGCAAGCCTGGAACGACAGCGGCGGAATCTATGGCTACCGCAAGCTGTACGACGACCTATTGGATCAGGGCGAAGCCTGCTGCCGCAAGCGCGTTGCCGGATTGATCAAGTTGGCGGGGATCATGGCACAGATCGGCTACAATCGCCGGCCTGGCAGCTACGGTGGCAAACGGATCGCTTGCGACAACGTCGCGCCGCAACACCTTACCGTCGACATCGACCACGCAGATATGCGTCGTCTTGTCACTCACATCCAATCCTGCACAAATCGACATCGGTCACCCTCCCGCATTGAAGTGCCAAGGCGACTTCGTACCCTGCACGAGGGTGGCTAAATCAATTACGCAGTGTCCCAGACCCGGTCATTTAAGTCCGACCGCTTTTCATTAAATGCGGGAAAAGTTGTAAAAATTCTTTCCCCTGCCACTAGATCTCTAAGCGATTGACATGGCTTGGTCACAGCCATCCTCATCCGTGGTGGTCCAATTACAGCCAAAAGATCCCCGGGATTGATTGGGGTTGTCTCGGTCTCTATCTTCTAAATTTTGAAAATAATTAGAAATTAAGGGATTTGACTTCCGCTACCCGACCTAAACCGCATGATATCTCGACTAATAGGCCAACGGACCAGTTCGGCCTGTTTCAGCTCGTCAATACGTTGAGCCCGCGTTCGCACCCCGGCGATTTCTGCAAGATCAAACCATCTGCGAGTCGCGAACGGCGCCGAGTACCGTGGAGTGGTACGTAGCGTTCTTGCAACCGCTTCGCTGCTGTGGCGTTTGTGCAATAGCCTCTAGCGCGGCCGGCTTGCGACGCCGAAATTTCACGATCTCAAGCTGTTAGCGTCATGGTCAAGTAAGCGGGGCAAATTTCCGGGCGGTCAGGCTTTTGCG
>NZ_AKFJ01000097.1 GCF_000272475.1 Novosphingobium sp. Rr 2-17 | reverse complement strand
TCAATGAGTCCTGAGCCTAGCCGTGACGCCGATATGCGCCGCGTTGATGCTGGGCTCCCACAAAAATTCAGCGAGAACGGCTTCCTGAAGTTGACGATCCTGAGACATGGTTTTTCCTATGTTTAGGCGAGACAAGCGGTGCAACAAGACGGTCGCAGGGCTTCGAGGCGCAGTCATCTGGAAGCGGTGCTTGAACGTGTTCGACGTCGGACAGCCGCTTGTCTCCAGTATCTCGATGTTAGTCTTGTGGAGATTGGCAGTCAGAGTCGGAAACTACTCACCGCCGGGCTTCCGCAAGACTGCGCCAAGGCCGCTTTGTCGTTCCCGCAGGCCCTCAAGGAACGAGTACTGCGGCGCCTTCGAAGTGTCCTGCCCGCAGGTCCGCGAGCGCCTCGTTCGCCTGCCGGAGCGGATAGGTGGTCGTGCGAGTGACGATGCCGATCTTCGGCGCCAGGGCCAGAAAGTCCAGGCCGTCCTGGCGAGTCAGATTGGCAACCGAGACGAGCCGGCGTTCCTCCCACAGCAGCACGTAGGGAAACGATGGTACATCACTCATGTGGATGCCTGCGCACACCACGACACCACCTTTGGCGACGGCCTTCAAAGCAAGCGGGACAAGATCGCCGACGGTGGCGTAGATGATCGCCGCGTCAAGCAGCTCGGGCGGTCGTTCATCCGAACCGCCTGCCCAGACCGCGCCCAGACTCCGCGCAAAGTCTTGCGCCGCCGTGTCACCGGGTCGGGTAAAGGCATAGACCGATCGGCCCTGCCATGCGGCGACCTGCGCGACGATGTGGGCTGCAGCCCCAAAACCATAGAGGCCCAGGCGCTTCGCAGGGCTGGCGATCACCAGGGAGCGCCAGCCAATGAGCCCCGCGCACAACAGCGGTGCCAGCGCCACGTCCTCGCCAATGTCGCCCAGCGGAAAAGCGAAGCGAGCGTCAGCGATGACGGACGTGGCAAACCCGCCATCGCGGGTGTAGCCAGTGAACAGCGGGTGGTCGCAGAGATTTTCCTTCTGCGCGGTGCAGTAGGGGCAACCTCCGCAGGTATGCCCCAGCCACGGTATGCCAACCCGCTCGCCCAGCTTCAGCGAGCCGGCACCCTCGCCGAGCGCATCGATCCGACCGACGATCTCGTGCCCAGGGATGATCGGCACGTGCTGATCGGGCAATTCGCCGTCCAGGACATGCAGGTCGGTACGACAGACTCCGCACGCGGCGATCGACACTCGAATTTGGCCGGGGCCAGGCTGGCGATCAGGCAGTTCTGTCTAGATCAGCGGGCCGCCCACGGTGTTCATCACCATTGCGTGCATGGTCGGTCTACGCGTTCAATGGGAGAGCAGGGCGCATCGGCCACCCTGCAAAAGAGCGTGCGTCACGCCGCCGAACGCCCATTCGCGCAAGCGATTATGGCCATAGGCCCCTGCGACGACGAGATCGGTCTCCTGTTCGTTCAAGATACTGCCGAGTTGGACGGCATCGGCCCCGTTCGATGCGACGGCCAACGGAACCGCCTTGACCCGGTGCAGCGCAAGCCACTGCGTTACATCCTGCACCCTGCTAAGCGCGGTCGGGACATCGTCCTGTTCCGCGATTTCCAGAACGGTGACATGCTTTGCCAACGCCAGCAGCGGCAAGGCCTCGGCGACGGCACGCCTGGCCTCCCGCGTGTCTTTCCAAGCGACCAAGATCCTGTCGAACGGGATTCGCGCGCCGCTATGCGGCACCGCGAGAAGGGGCCTGCCGGCGCGCACAACGAGGTCGCCGATGCTCGTGTGGCGAGAGGAATCGAACGGATCGGCGGCCGCCAGGCTGGTGACGATCAGATCGGCACAACGTGCCTCACTGGCCAGATAATCAGGGAGCGCATCGATGGTGTAGCTTGATCGCCATTCTACCGGCAGTGGGTTGTCTTTCAGGGCCTCCCGAAACTCGGCTTCGGCGGTGCGTAGCTCGGCCCGAAGCTCATCCTGGCAAGCGGCCATTGTTCTACCGTCAATATAGTCGTCGCCGTAGGTAAATTGGATCGGCTGACAGGCGGCAATGCCGACCAGCCGGGCATCGCACCTGGCGCCAAGATCCATAGCGACCCGCAGCAGTTCTTGATTTGATTTGCCGACATCGAGATGCGCGATGAGCGTCCTGTAAGGCATGAAGCTTCTCCTTTTGGCCGCTTAGCCGAAAGGCCATGCCAAGCTGGCAGCCGCACGGGCTTGTCCGGTGCCACCGATTGATAGTGCCCTTGCGGAGCTTCTTTCGGGAGCATCGGAAACTACTCAGCCTGGGGGGAGGGCGGTACTCTTTCCGATCAATGTTTTTGTGACGGGTGTTGATGTCTGAACGATCCCCGCACGAGCATCAGTCCACGAAGGAGCGGTAACCAAAGGGTGAAGCCGCGTAGAAGCAATGTTCCAGCCAGTGCTGCCGGCCCTGTGGACTTTTAACCGTTCCTGCCGGTCACCTATCTCATTATGCCACCTTGGCTTCGAACGCGAGTGGGCTGATGCCGCCCAGATATGAATGGCGGCGGCGGGTGTTGTAGAAGCCATTGATGTACTGAAAGATGGCGGCTTCTGCCTGACGCCGCGTCGGCCAGCTCTGCCGCCAGATGAGTTCGGCCTTCAAGGATTTGAAGGACTTCTCGACGGCTGCATTGATGCTCCTATGTTGGTCAAGCGCCTTTTACGCAGGGTATCGTCGGGTGATTGCCCGTGCAGCGATGCCGATAGATTTCGCGGGCGATGTAGCGCTTCAGAAATCAACGGATTTCGCGAGGAGATTTGCCTTGGGCGGTTCGGCGCTGGAAAGTTATTCTTTCTCCACATCGCGCTCCGGAGGATTAGCATCGGCGCACAAACCCAGGCTTGCTCGACGGAGATAATCATGACGGACACACTGCATCCCGAGACTTTGGCCCTTCACGCGGGTTGGCGTTCGGACCCGTCGACTGGCGCGGTCGCTCCGCCGATCTACCAGACTACTTCCTACCAGTTTCGAGACACGGATCACGCCGCCGATCTCTTCGCGTTAAAAGAGCTAGGCAATATCTACACCCGGATTGGCAACCCGACGACCGATATATTGGAGCAGCGCATTGCGGCGATCGAGGGGGGCGCCGCCGCCTTGGCCGTGGCGTCGGGTCAGGCGGCCTCGGCCTATGCCGTGCAGAATTTGGCGCAGGTTGGCGACAATATCGTCAGCGGCACCGATCTGTACGGGGGCACCTGGAACTTGTTTGCCAATACCCTGAAACTCCAAGGCATCGAGGTTCGCTTCGTGGATCCAGCCGATCCGGACGCCTTTGTCCGCGCCACAGACGGCCGCACCCGCGCGTGGTATATCGAGACCTTGCCCAATCCGAAGCTAATCGTCGCGCCTATCAGCGAGATCGCCGGGCTTGGCCGACCACTCGGTATTCCGTTGATCGTGGATAACACCGCGGCACCCTTGATTGCGCGACCGCTTGATCATGGCGCAGCCATCGTGGTCTACTCGACTACCAAGTATATCGGTGGTCACGGCACTTCGATCGGCGGCATGATCGTCGATGGGGGCACGTTCGAGTGGGATCAGTTCCCCGAGCGCCAGCCTTTGCTCAACACCCCAGATTCCAGCTACCATGGTGTCGTGTGGAGCGAGGCAGCCAAGCCCTTGGGGCCCATCGCCTATATTTTGCGGGCGCGAACCGTTCTGCTGCGCGATTTGGGCGCGGCGCTCTCTCCGTTCAATGCGTTTCAGATTCTTCAGGGGCTCGAAACGCTGCCGCTGCGCATGCCGCGTCATTGTGAAAACGCCGCCAAGGTCGTCACCTTTCTCAAAAGTCGCAAAGATGTGACTCGGATCATTCATCCATCTATCCACAGCGGTCTTCAGGCCGAACGCACAGCACGCTATCTAACCTCAGGGCATGGTGGCTTGGTCGGTTTTGAACTCGAGGGCGGAGCAAATGCAGGGCGCAACTTTATAAATGCCCTTAAACTCTTCTACCATGTCGCAAATATCGGTGATGCGCGTAGCCTCGCGATACATCCGGCCTCGACTACCCATTCGCAACTTTCGCTTGAGGAGCAAGTCGCTACGGGCGTGTCCGAAGGGTATGTTCGTCTTTCGGTTGGCCTTGAGCACATAGACGACATATTGGCCGACCTCAGGCAAGCGCTTGATGCCGCAATACAATAGGTTGCAATCGCGCTGGACGAAACCCTCCCTTTTTGGGTGCGACTAGCTGACTTTGTCATGGTCCGGGTTTTTCACTATCTGACTTCGCAGCCCAGGTGCCGGGCTGCGAAACCCGACAGCCTGCCCCCGAAGGTCCCAAGGCCTTGGCGACACAAGTAATTCTTCGTCTCGAAATATAGCATTTATATTGCAATTTGGTACGGTGCGAACCATCATTCGCACACAAATGTCGTACATTTTGCGACCGAGGTACTCGGTTTGAAAGCGTGGCGATGACGCCAGCCCACGAGGGCAGCGGACAATCACAAGGTTCAGGAACAGAGGCGGCGAGCCCAAGTGCTCGATCGTCACAAGAGGAGATAACGATGAAGCCGAGCGACGCTCTGCTGCTGGCCGCGACGTCCGTTGCCGCGATCGCCAATGCACAATCTGCTTTCGCCCAAGATCGCACGCCCGAGGCGGCATCCGATAATCTTGCAGATACCATCATCGTGACCGGTACTCGTTCCCAAGGCCGCTCCAAGCTCAGTAGCGCGTCGCCTGTCGATGTGGTCACCGCGCAAGATCTGCGTCAACAAGGCACGACCGAGTTGGGCACCGCACTTGCCAATATCGTACCGTCGATCGACTTTCCCCGCCCGTCCGCCACGGACGGCACCGATGCAATACGTCCTGCGACGTTACGCGGCATGTCCCCCGATCAGACGCTGGTCCTCATCAACGGGGTGCGGGCGCATACGTCCGCGCAGCTTAACACTAATGGTTCGGTAGGCCGCGGCTCGGCGGCAGTCGATCTCAACACCATCCCGTCGACCGCACTGGAGTCGATCGAGGTCCTGCGCGATGGTGCGTCCGCGCAATATGGTTCTGACGCGATTGCCGGGGTAATCAACCTGCGCTTGCGCAAGGCGGATTCGGGCGGTGGTGCCACTGTCACTTACGGAATCTACGATACCCAGGTAGATACCGCGCGCGATAGCCGCCACGTCACGGGCGAAAGCACCGTCACCGTCGCTGGATGGCAAGGTGCCAAGCTGGGGCAAGACGGTTTCATCACCATCTCTGGCGAATACACGCACCGCAATCCCACCAGTCGTGGTGATGTCGATCCGCGCCTCAGCACACCCGTGGTGGACAACCGCTTTGGCGACCCGGAGGTAACCAGCTATTCTGGCTACGTAAACGCCGCCAAGCCGATCGGCGATGTCTGGGAGATCTATGGTTTCGGGGGCTACCAGTACCGCAACAGCACGTCCGCTGCCTTTCCCCGGCTCGATTCCGCTGCTTCGGCCTATGGTCTCGATGGGTTCCTGCCCAAGATCAACACGCATTCGCGTGATTTGACCGCAACGGGCGGCCTGCGTGGCGAGATCGCGGGTTGGAATGCCGACATCAACCTGAGCTACGGCCGTAACAAGATATCTTACTGGACCCGGGATTCCGCCAACTATACCTATGGTGCCGGCTCGCAGACCGATTTCTACGATGGTAACGTGATCTACGACCAGTGGGTCTTGGGCGCCGATTTCTCCAAGAAGTTCGACATATTCCAGTCATTGAATGTCGCTTGGGGCGTGGAGGGGCGGCGGGAAGGCTATCAGATCAATGCCGGTGAATATGCGTCCTATGGCTATGGCACGGCCTATCCTACGGCCTCGCCAGGTGCACAAGGCTTCGGCGGCTTCTCGCCCGACAACGAGGTCAACGAACACCGCACCAACGGATCGATCTATCTCGACCTCGAAGCGCAAGTGACCGACAAGCTGCTGATCGGTCTGGCGGGCCGGGGTGAGCATTATTCTGATTTCGGCAACACGGTGAACGGGAAGGCGTCCGCACGTTACGACTTCAGCCCAGCCTTCGGCGTCCGCGCCACGGCATCGACCGGCTTTCGCGCGCCCAGCCTGATCCAGCAATACTACACCTCAGTCTCCTCCGTGATTCAGAACGGTAATCAGGTGGATACCGGCACGTATCCGTCGAACTCCTCGATTGCTGGTGCGCTTGGCGGCAAGGCGTTGGAACCGGAGAAATCAACCAACTTGTCCGCAGGCTTCGTCGTGCGCAGCGGTGGTTTCTCGTTGACGGTCGACGGCTATCGCATCCATGTCCGAAACCAGCTTGGCTTGTCGGAGAACCTTTCCACCAGCAACACTGCGGTCGCCGCTGCGCTGACCGCTTATAAGGCAGCAAATCCAGATGCGGCTGACGTGTCAGCCGTGCGCTTCTTCATCAACGGGCTGGCGACGACGACCAAAGGCATCGACGCGGTGGCGAACTACAAGATCGTCACCAACGCAGCGGGCACGTTCGATCTCACGCTGGCAGGCAACCTGAACGATATCGACGTAACCAAAGTTCCTACTACCACCTCCACTCTACCCAACGCGCCCACCTTGTTTGCACGCAGCCGTATTCTGACGATCGAGAAGGGCACGCCGCGGCAGAAGGTGACGGGAAGCGTCGCTTGGTCGCTCGGCGGGATCGGCGCCACGGCGCGCGTCACCTACTACGGCGACGTCCTCCAGCCGGGTACCACGGCGGCGGCGGACATTCACACAGGCAAGCGGGCGATCACCGACTTCGAACTGCGTTATCAGCCCAAGGAAAGCGCGCTCAACCTTGCGATCGGTGCCAACAACCTGTTGGATGTCTACCCCAAGCAGACACCGGCATCGCTCAACACCACGGGGGTCACGGCCTTCCCGTACTACTCGCCGTTTGGCTTCAACGGCCGCTACATCTACGTGCGCGCTGGCTTGAACTGGTAAGGTCTGACCAGCTTGACGGGGCGGGGCAGTTGATTTCGCCCAACTAAGCAAGTTGGCCTGCCCCAACTGCAAGAGGGGCGGATGAAGTTTGGGAGGCATCTTAGAGACCGTTTGAGAATGGGTTGCTGCGGCGGCGCGGGTGTGATTCAAGCTTGGAATGTGGACCCGAGCGAGCCGTAGCCGGATGACTGGATTTGAAAAGCGATCGAAGCGCTACCCGACTGATCTGACAGACGAAGAGTGGTTGTTCATTCAGCAGTTCCTGCCGCCCGTGGCCAAACGCAGTCGCAAGCCGGCGACAGACCTGCGCGATGTGCTCGATGCGCTTCGCTATCTGGCACGAACGGGGGGTGGATGGCGGATGTTGCCGAACGACTTCCCGCCCTGGCAGACGGTGTATTGGTGGTTTCGCCGCTTCGTGCGCCGGCTACTGTTCCGCACGATCCATGATTTCACCCTCATGCTCCACCGTGAACGGGAGGGGCGTGAGCAGAGCCCCACGGCGGCCGTCGTGGATAGCCAGTCCATCAAGGCACCAGCGGCGCAAAAGCGAGGCTTTGATGCAGGCAAGAAGGTTGTCGGTCGTAAAAGGCATATTGCCGTCGATACCGATGGCCGACTGCTCATGGTCAATCTGACCACTGCCGACATCTCCGACAGCGCTGGCGCTCAAGCGATCGTCGCGGCTGTTCGCAAGCGATGGCCCTGGCTAAAGCACCTGTTCGCCGACGGCGCCTACGACCGCACCCGCCTTATGGACGCCGCGACTTATCAGGACTTTGTCCTCGAGATCATCCGCCGCTCCGGCAAAGAGCCCGGCTTCAAGGTGCTGCTAAGACGCTGGTCGTCGAGCGCACATTCGGTTGGATGACCCGCTGGAAGCGGCTAGTTCGTGATTACGAGCAGCGGATCGACGTCTCGGAACCCATGATCCATGTTGCTCTCGGCAGCCTCATGCTTCGAAGAATTGTCCATCCATGAGCATTCTCAAACAGACTCTTACGGCCCTCGATGCTATCGGCTCCTATGAATCCCTCGCGAGGCTCGCCGTGTCACGGTGCAATTTGTAGCGAAGACGATCGGCCCGGTGCGAACGGGAGATGTCTTTCTCGGGCTCTATGCGGATGCTGACATCGCATCGGTGCGCGCCGCCGATCTTCTTATTGTTCCCGGCGGCCATAGACGGGGAATCGCCGCAACGATCCCCGATCGCGACGTTCAGGACTGGTTGAGCGCGATCGATGCTGGAAGCCGCTGGACCACATCGGTTTGCACGGGATCGCTCATTCTTGCGGCTTCAGGTGTGCTCGCGGGACGATCGGCCTCGACACACTGGCGCGCCAAAAGCGCGCTGGCCCGATACGGCGTCGATTATTCCGCCAAATGCGTAACAATCGATGGTAAGTATGTGACCAGCGCGGGTGTCTCCGCCGGCCTCGACATGGGGCTGTATCTATGCGGTGCCATCGCTGGCCGCAAGATCGTCGAGGCCATCCAGCTCAGCATGCAATATGATCCACAGCCGCCGTTCCACACCGGTGATCCCGAAAGGGCCGCCACGACTGAGCGGGTCGCCTTGGTTGAAAATGTCCTGCGGCAATGAGCACTGAATAGGAACTGATCGTGGCGCGTGATGCCTTCATTCTTGGCGGAACAGGCCAAATTGGCCGCGCGGTAGCCAGCACCTTGCTCGCTGCCAGGTGGGCGTGTCGATCGCCTCTCGGGGCCTGCGCACATTGCCAGAAGATTTCGTCGCCCTCGGCGCAAATATCGTAGCGCTTGATCGGGAAAACCCACGCGCGCTGGCCCGCGCCTTGGGCGATGGTGCCAATACGCTGATCGGCGTAACTGCTTATGGCCCTGCCGAAGGTCGCCAGCTCGTTGAAGTGCAGCATAGCGTCGGCGCGCTGGTGGTCGTGTCGTCCTCCAGTGTCTATCGAGACGATGAGGGGCGGCTGATCACATGGCGTGCAATCCGTGCTCGTGATCGGTTCCGCGCAAGGTTGCTGGATTGGGGGGCCTTCCCGTGCCTATCCGCAATCTCCTTATGAATTATTGCGCGGTCCGGACGAGAAATACCAAATTGTCCTGAGCTGGAAATCATGGTGGGCACATCCCAAAGTTTCTCAAAGGATAGCCCATGGTGGATCATGCGTTTGCGAACGCGCTTGCTGGTCGGATCGGCTCTGCTGACCGGCGCTCGGTGCTGGCAGGGGTGGGCGCTGTCGCGGTTGCCTTCGGGCTGGCGGCTTGCAGCGGAGGTGGCAACAGCGGGCGGACCAAGCTGGTCCTGGGCGACCAACTTCACCTGATCCAGTCGCAACTCGAGGCGGCAGGTGCGCTGAAAGACGTGCCCTATGATTATGAGTGGGCCAGCTTTTCAGGTGCCGCACCGTTGCTGGAGGCCTTGTCCGCCGGTGCCGTGGATACCGCGCCAGCCGGCGACCTTCCGGTGGTGCTGGCCGCCGCCGCCGGCTCTCCGCTCAAGATCGTCGCCGCGTCGGTCGGTTCGCCGCGCGACATCGCCATCATCGTGCCGGCCCGCTCGGCGATCAAGTCGGTGGCGGAACTCAAGGGGCGGCAGGTCATCGTCTCCAGCGCACGAGGCAGCATCTCGCATTATCTGCTGCTCGAAGCGCTGAAGGAGGCGAAGGTCGATCGCAAGGACGTCACGATCGGCTTCATGCTGCCCAACGATGCCGCCGCCGCGTTCGCATCGAACAAGATCGACGCCTGGGCGATCTTCGGCACTTATCAATTGGCTGCAGAAACGACCGGAGCCCGCGTCTTGCGCGATGGCACCGGGATCAATTCCAACCTTCTGCTGATAGCCGCGAACGAAGCGTCGCTGACCGATCCAGCCAAGCGCGCCGCGATCAAGGATGTGATCGCCCGGCAGACGCGGGCCAAGGATTGGGTGATCGCCAATCCGGTGGCCTATGCCAAGATCTTCGCAGACGTCACCAAGCTCGACCCCAAGCTGTCGCTGGCGCTGGTCCAGCGTCAAAACGGGCCGATGGTCGCCCCGACGCCTGCCGCGCTCGCGCCGCTGCAACGGGTGGCGGACCGCTTCTATGCCGATGGTGAAATGCCCGCCCATGTCGATCTCGCCAAGATCGTCGACACGGGCATCTTCACCGCCTGACCCCTTCCCCCGAAACCTCGATCAACGGAGCCCCCCTCATGGCCACACTTTTCAAGGACAACCGTTTCCGCAATGCCGGCATCAGCGAAGCGGAGTGGAAGGTCCGCGTCGATCTTGCCGCGTTCTATCGTTTGTCCGCGATCTACGGCTGGGACGATTTCATCTACACCCACATCTCGGCGCGCGTGCCGGGCCCGGACCACCACTTTCTTATCAATCCGTTCGGCCTGACCTTTGACGAGATCACCGCATCGAGCCTGGTCAAAGTAGACCTCGACGGCAACGTCATCGGTGAGAGCGAGTACGGCATCAACTATGCCGGCTACGTGATCCATTCCGCCATCCACGCCGCGCGCGAGGATGCGCTGTTCATTGCCCATTTCCACACCGCTGACGGCATGGCCGTTTCGGCCCACGCGGAAGGGCTGCTGCCGCTCAACCAGCGCTCGCTCGCGCTGATCCCACGTTTGTCCTATCATGACTACGAAGGCGTCGCGCTCAACCTGGACGAGCGCGAGCGGTTGGTAGCGGATCTCGGCGACACTAACGTCATGCTCTTGCGCAACCACGGCACGCTGGCCTTGGGCGCATCGATCGGAGAGGCGTTCAGCGGCATATATCAGTTGGAAGCGGCCTGCAGTGCCCAAGTCCGCACCCTCAGCATCGGTCGTGACAACGTGCTGATCGCGCCTGAGGCCGCACAGGAAGAAGTCCGCCGCCAGGTCGGCCGCGTGCGGGCACCATCCGAGGGCGAGAAGTCGCATTACGACCTCGTATGGGAAGCGGCCCTGCGCAAGGCTGCTCGCCAACTCCCTGGCTTCGACGCCTGACAAGGAAACGATCGCCATGACCAAGCAACGCCAATTGAAACTGGGCCTCGTGCCCACCGGGGTCGGCGGCCCCGGCGACAGCAACCGGTGGCTGGACCCCGAGATCCCCGTGGACGCTAGCGTCAATATCGACTGGTACATCGACGTAGTGCGTCAGGCCGAGGCGGCCAAGTTCGACCTGGTCTTCATTGTCGACAGCCAGTTCATCACGGCCAATTCGCCGCCGCACTACCTCAATCGGCTGGAACCGCTGACGGTGTTGTCGGCACTGGCGACGGCCACCAGCCGCATAGGTCTCGTCGGGACGTTGACGACGTCGTACAACGATCCGTTCAGTGTCGCTCGCAGGTTCGCCTCGCTCGATCTCATCAGCAAGGGCCGGGCAGGGTGGAACGTCGTCACCAGCGGTGATGCGGGGACGGCAGGCAACTTCAGCCAGCCCGAGCATTTCGACTACGACACCCGCTATCGCCGGGCGACCGAGTTCCTCGACGTTGCCCGCGGGCTGTGGTCGTCATGGGAGGACGGCGCGCTCGTTCGCGACCGCGCGACCGGCCAGTTCCTCGATGCAGACAAGCTGCACCGGCTGGACCACAAGGGCGAGTTCTTCCAGGTGGTCGGCCCGCTCAACATCCAGCGTTCGCCCCAGGGTGAGCCGGTGATCTTCCAGGCGGGCGATAGCGATCAGGGGCGCGATCTGGGTGCGAACATCGCCGATGCGATCTTCACCCATGCCGCCACGATCGAACAAGGGCAGGCATTCTACGCCGACCTCAAAGGCCGCGCCGCCCGGCTGGGCCGCGATCCCGACCAGATCGTCATTCTGCCCGGCTTCTCGGTTTTCGTCGGGGACACCGACGAGCATGGCAAGGAGATCGAGCGCCACTATCGCAGCGTCGATCAAAGCTTCGAGCAGGCCCTGGCCGAGTTCGGGCGGCCGTTCGGCTGGCACGATTTCCGCCAGTACGATCCCGATGCCCCTTTCCCGGTCGAGGCGCTGGAGTATGCCAAAAGCAGCTTTTACACCCATGCCAAGATCATTACCGACCTGGCCGTCGATCAAGGGCTGACCTTGCGGCAGGCGGTGGAACGGGCGCGGGCCGGGCGTGGTAGTCCCTTCGCCGGATCGGCGCAGACGGTGGCCAACGAGATTCAGCGCTGGTTCGAAGGCCGCGCGCTCGATGGCCTGAACGTTCACTTCGGCCACCCCGAGCAGTTCCGTCGCTTCGTGGGCGAGGTGGTGCCGATCCTTCAGGAGCGCGGCTTGTTCCGCACCGAATACGAAGCCGAGACCTTACGCGGCAACCTTGGCTTGTCCGTCCCGCAAAACCGTTACGAAATAGAGGCAGCACGACGCGACGCTGCCTGATTAGCGAATGCCAAAAACAATCAGGCCCGCTGCCCCATGAAGGGCGGCGGGCCTTTTCGTGTGTGAGATCAAATAACGAAGGGGGGCGAGCCGACGCTTTCTGCGCCGGCTCGCCCCCCTTCCGTCTTAGAAGTTGGTGCGCAGCGTCACGCCGTACGTGCGCGGATCACCCAGCACGCCTTGGACGATGCCCACGGTGCTGCTGACCGACAAGGTGTTCCAGTACTTCTCGTTGAACAAGTTCGAGGCCCACAGCGACACGTCCCAGTTGCCCTTGTCCGCGCGGACGCCGACGCGTGCCCCGACTAGCGTGTAGGCCGAGATTTTGGCGTACGGATCGTCGTTTACCGTCGAATAGAACGACGAACGATAGGCAACGTCGCCGCCGACATAAGCGGTCTTGTCTCCCCCGATCGGTTGCGCATATTCGCCCCAGATCGAGCCGACCCACTTCGATACGCCGCTCAGGCGCTGGCCCGAGATGTCGCAGTAGCTCTGGTAGGACTGCGCGTAGGGGCATAGCGCATTGGTGTAGCGCACGTACTTCGCATCGGTGAAAGCACCCGACGCGGTAAAGGTCAGGCCCTCGACCGGGTTGGCGCGAATGTCCACCTCGACGCCGCGCGAGCGCACTTTGCCGGCGTTGCTGAGATACGTGACGCGGTTTTCGGTGTCATAGATATTGGCTTGGTAATTGTTGACATTGGTCCAGAACAGCGCGGTGTTGAAGGTCAGCTTGTTCTCGAAAAGCTGGGTCTTGAGGCCCAATTCGAACGCATCCACCTTCTCCGGCTTGATGAACACGTCGAGGCCGGCGCTTTGGCGCACCAGGTTGATCGCCGCCGATTTATAGCCGCGCGAATACGTGGCGTAGAGGCTGGCGTTGTCGGTCGCCTGATAGTTCAGGGTGAGGAGGCCCGAGACGTTGCCGCCGCTCTTGGATGCGTAATAGTCTCCGCCCGACGGGGCGTAGGAATTGCGGATCGATTGGGCGGTGGCGGCATAGGCGCCCAGCGTCGAGACATCAGCCACATCGCCGTCCTGCGTGGCGGAGTAGCTGCCGCTCTTCTTCTCCCAGGTATAGCGCAAGCCGCCGGTCACGCTCAACTTGGGAGTGAAGGTCCAGGTCAACTGGCCGAACGCGGCATAGCTGTTGGTTTCCGGCTTGGTGATGGAGTTGGCCTCCAGCCCGTCCAGCAGCGCATCGGGCGCGGACGCGCTGACCAACCACTTTGCGGCGTCCTTGCCGTAAGTGGTGTTCTGGTAGTTCGTCTGCTTCTGCCAGAAATAGTAGAGACCGGCGGTATACTGCAGCGGCCCTGGCTCGGCCGAACTGATGCGAAGTTCCTGGCTGAATTGCTTCTGGTGCGGCCCGACGGTGGAGTTGCTGTAGACGTCGGCGCCGGTCTGGTCGCCGTCGTAGTGCGGGAAATAATTCCAGAACCGGTAGGCCGTGATCGAAGTCAGGATCGCATTGCCCAATTCCTGCTCGACATGCAGCGAGGCGCCGCCGGTGTTCAGCTTCTGATTGTGGTTGCCATCGATGTCGGTGGTGCGATCGTACTCGCCTTTGTCGGGCAGAGTGTAGCCGACCGAGGCTGCCTTGGCGTAGAAATCACGCGCAACGGTGGTGCCGTTCGCCAGCGTGCCGGACAGGACGCCGGCGACAGTGGTGAAGCCGATCGTTCCATACAGCGTGCCGTAGTCACCGATCACGCGGACCTTGGTGGTATCGGTCGGTTTCCACAGCACGTCGAGCTTGCCCGAATAGCTGTGCCGGTTGTCCCACTTGTCGTTGTACGTGGTGTTCTGGATCGTCCCGTCGCGTACGTTCGACGAACCCGCGATGCGGATCGCCAGCTTGTCCGAGATCGGCACCGATGCGGATGCTTGTGCGCGCACATAATTGTAGTTGCCGTAAGTCAGGCTGAACGAACCTTCGGGGGTGAAGCTGGGCTCGCGGGTGCGGATGTCGATCGCACCGGCGACGGTGTTCTTGCCGAACAGGGTGCCCTGTGGTCCGCGCAGGACCTGGAGGCTCTGCACGTCAAGCAGGTCCGAAACGGCGGTGCCGGTACGCGCGTAATAGACCCCGTCGATGTAGATGCCCACGCCTTGGTCCAGACCTTCGTTGGCCTGACCGCTGTTGGTGCCCAGACCTCTGATCGTGATCGTCTGATTGCGCACACTGAAGCCTTGCACCGACAAGCTGGGCGAGAAGCGCTGCAAGGTGCGGATGTTGAAATCGCCGGGGACCGAATCGATCTGCTGCGACGTCAGTGCCGTGATTGCGATCGGCACTTTGCTGACGTCGTCGCCTTTGTAGCGACCAGTCACGACGATCTCCGTGGCTGCCGATGCGGAGGAAGCGTCTGCCGCGATGGGTTCAGCAGGAGTGGCGTCGGCGGCCGACGCAGTGGCCGGAACGATCGATGCGGTCGCCGCCAGCAGGGCGGAGCGCAGAAGCACGGATGACATAATTCCCCTTGGTCTTTCGTTGGTCTTGTCGAATGGAATGGGCGAAGGCGCGCTTCCGCCGAAGCGGCAGCAAGCGGTCGGCGTGCGGAAGCCCACCACGATTTCCGATGGGATCGCGGTAGCGAGCCGAGGCCTTCCGTCATGCCGGGCAGGTCCGCGCGTGCGGGTGCTGTCAGCGCGAGCAGGTGACGATGCAGGCAGTGGCGGACGTTAGCGACCGATCACCCGCATGAAGCCGGCATCGGGGCCGATCTTTTCGAAGTTCGCCTTGCCGATAGTAGAGCCCCTGATCTGCATCAAATGACGAGTTCCAAACTGCCGATGAGATGCGCTCAACCATCGGCGGTTACGCAGCAGATCGCCGTTCAGATGCCGCAAACAGCGACAGATCGTAGCGCGGTTGCCATAATCATGCGGAACGAGTGACAATGGGCACCGTTGGTCCGATGGCTTCCAAGGCCGCAAGGGCTCGCTAAAAAAGGAAAGCAGCACCGTATGCCATTGTCCCCAGCGCGTGAGACACTGCCGGTTGCGATCGTGGGAGGTGGTTTCAGTGGCACGCTGCTGACGATCAACTTGTTGCGCCATGGCGCCCGTGTCGTGCTGGTCGAACGCGCGGTGGCGCAGATGGCAACCGGGCTCGCATTCGGCACGTCGCGGCCGGAGCACTTGCTCAACGTGCGAGCGGCGAACATGAGCGCGTTTCCCGACGATCTCGACCACTTCGTGCGCTGGCTGGGCGTCTCGGGAAGCGACGCGGTGAACCGGTTCGTTCCCCGCCGCACGTACGGCGAATATCTGCGTAACTTGCTCGCAGAAACGCTGGCTGGTGCGCCGGGTCGCGGCGAGATCAGGGCCGGCGAGGCCGTCGCAGCCCGGTTCAAGGACGATCGCGTGGTGCTCACCCTGAATAGCGGTGAGGAATTGGCCTGCCGTGCGCTGGTGCTGGCGCTGGGCAACTTTCCGCCCTCGCTCCATCCGGCTTTGTCCGACTTGCCACTGGACATTTGCTTCACCAATCCGTGGCAGGCCGCCGCCTATCCCAAGCTCGACGAGGTGCGCGAGGTGCTGCTTCTGGGAAGCGGACTGACCGCGATCGACGGCGTGCTGTCGCTGGAGCGCGCGGGCTATCGCGGGCGCTACACAGCGCTGTCCCGGCGCGGCCTCAAGCCGCGACACCATGCACCGACTGGTCCGGCAGTGGCGCGGGTCGCCGAGCCGGAAGCGCGGGGTTCGCATCTTCTCAGCCACGTACGCGCTCGCGCTTCACAGGTGGGCTGGCGGGCTGCGGTGGACGAACTTCGCCCCTATACCCAGAACATCTGGCGTCGGCACGATCATGCAGCCCAAGCGCGCTTCCTGCGCCACCTGCGCCCCTACTGGGACGTCCATCGCCATCGCCTCGCCCCGGAAATCGGGGAACAGATCGCCGCGCTGGAGCGGGAAGGGCGGCTGCAGTTCGTTGCCGGCAAGCTGCTGCGCGCCACGCCCGACAGCGGCGGCGCGTGCGTGACCTGGCGGCCCAGAGGGACCGACGAAGAGGAAAGCCGGCGGGTCGGTCTCATCGCCACTTGCACCGGCCCGGACGGCGATTTGACCAGGGCATCCGATCCGTTGGTCCGAGACCTCCTGCAGCAAGGGCGGGTTCGCGCAGATGCCCATCGCCTTGGCCTGGACGTCTCGCATGCAGGCAATGTCCGCGACGCGAACGGCGAGCGGCAGGAGGATCTTTTTGCTGTCGGTCCGATCACCAAGGGCGAGGCCTGGGAGATCGTCGCCGTGCCTGACATCCGCCGGCAAGTGTGGAACCTGGCGCGCTACCTCACCAATGCGCATTGGGTGGAAGGCGAGGGATTGTAAGGCAGACTGGGCGAACAGCAACGCCCACAAGCCGGCTCGATTGGCAACGCTCAACTGCTGTGCACGAGAACTCATTTGTCGTCACCGGCAAGCCTCCCCACAGGTCGGCGGATCGATGACCTTGAGGAAGCTCGCTCAGAATGAACGCGTACACAGGACATTTCGACCGGCGCGCGATGCTGTGGGGCAGTGCTGCCCTGCTGGCGATGGGGCTGGCCGGCTGCTCCACGAAGGGCAGCAGCAGCGAAGGCCTGCGTATCCCGATCACTGGAAAGGGTGAAAGCGACACGCGCCTACTGTTCAAGCACGCCGGGCTCAAACCGGCCTTCCCCGTCACGTATTCGGAGTTTCAATCGGGCCATCTGGTGGTCGAGGCGTTCAATTCGGGATCGCTCGATTTTGGCGGAACCAGCGAAATCCCGCCGGTGTTCGCCGCCGCGTCCACGGTCCAGAGCTTTCGCCAGATCGCGGTGCTACGCGGAGACGTGAACAACCAGGTCGTGCTCGTCCCCAAGGGATCGTCGATCAAGACCCTGGCCGATCTCAAGGGCAAGCGCGTCGGCTATGTGCGGGCGACGACCTCGCAGTATTTCCTGATCCGCATGCTGTCCTCGGTCGGTCTTGGCTGGGCCGATATCGAGCCGGTGGCGATGACCGTGCCCGATGGCGCCGCCGCGTTCTCGCGCGGGTCTCTCGATGCCTGGGCGATTTATGGCTTTCCGATCCAGCGGGCGCTGGCGACCGAAGGCGCGCGGGTGCTCAAGACCGCACTCGGGTTCCTGTCCGGCAACTACATCATGTCCGCCCATGTCGATGCCATCGCCGACAAGCAGAAGTCTGAATGGATCGCCAGCTACCTGGGCCTGTTGCAGCAGGCTTATCACTGGGCGAGGGAGAACAAGGATCGATGGGCGGATATCGTTGCGGCTGAAATCGGCGTGGAAGTGGCCTACGTCCGCGATCAGTTCCATAACCGCAGCGCCGACTTCGAACTGCGGCCCGTTACCAGCGAGGCGATCCGATCGCAGCAGGAAGTCGCGGACGTGTTCACCCAAGCCGGCCTCATTCCCAAGCACGTCGACGTCCGCCAGTTGTGGGTCGACAGCTTCAATTCCGTCATCGCCAAGGAGGCTTGAGATGGTTGCGCTAGCATCTCCCATTCGCACCCCGACATCGCCGAGCAACGAAACCCTGCGCGCGATCACCGATGAATTGGCACTGAGCGCCGAGCACTACGATCGTTCGGGTGAGTTTCCGCGCGCGAACTTCGATCTGCTCGCCCGTGAGGGGCTGATCAGCCTGACGGTGGACACCGCCTTGGGCGGGCATGGCGGCGGTTATCGCGATGCGGTGCGGGTGCTGGGCGCGGTCGCCAAGGGCGAGCCGTCCACCGCGCTGATTCTGGTCATGACGTATGCGTTTCATGCCGCGCCCGAAAAGAACGGGCGCTGGCCGGCGGCGCTCTACCGCCAGTTGGCGCGCGAAGCCGTGGACGGGCGCGGCCTGATCGGCACCTTCCGGGTCGAGCCCGAGCTTGGCACGCCAGTGCGTGGCGGCCTGCCGAAGACCACCGCGCGACGTACTCCCGAAGGATGGCGGATCAGCGGCGAAAAGATCTATTCGACCGGCTCGACCGGGCTGGATTGGTTCGCGGTCTGGGCACGAACCGATGACGAACAGCCGCAGGTCGGCACCTTCCTGGTCGATCCCGCCACTCCCGGCATCACGATCGTGCCCGAGTGGGATCACCTCGGCATGCGCGCGACTGTCAGTCACAAGGTGGTGTTCGACGATGTCCTGACGCCGCTCGATTATGGCGTCGACGTGCGTCGGCCAGAGGAATGGGTGCCGCAACCGGGCAGCGCTAATGGTCAGATGCTGTGGAACGCCCTGGCTATCGCGACCATCTATGACGGCGTCGCGCGGGCTGCGCGCGATTGGCTGGCCGGGTATCTGAACGACCGCGTGCCCACCAACCTGGGTGCGGCGCTGGCGACATTGCCGCGCGTGCAGGAAAAGTTCGGCGAGATCGAGGCGCTGCTCTATGCCAATCGCGTGCTGATCGACACGGCGGCTGAGGCTGCCGATCGCGGGCAAGTACCGTCACCAGTCGAGTCGAACCTGCTCAAGCACATCGCCAACACCAATGCGATCCAGGCGGTCGCCATCGGTCTGGAGCTGACCGGCAATCCCGGCATCAGCCGCCGCAATCCGTTGGAGCGGCATTATCGCGACGTCCTGTGCAGCCGGATTCACTCGCCCCAGGCCGACACGGTACTGGTCGGCGCCGGTCGCGCCGGTCTTGGGGTCTGAGCGATGTCGCTCGTCATCGCCAGCCAGCTCGATCCTGCATTCAACGACGGCCTGGCGCAGCATCCCTCGCGCCCGGTGGTCGTCGGCGTCGCCGATGACGAGCCATGGACCGCCGCCAACGACGCCGATGTCCTGCTCGTCGTGCCATCGCCGACATGGCGCCGTCGCCCTTCGCCACGTCCGCACTTGTGGCCTGGTCGGCTCAAATGGGTCTACTGCGGCTCGGCGGGGGTGGATTTCTACCCCGAATGGCTGCTCGACGCGCCGCTCGTGACGTGCGGTCGCGGCGTCGCGTCCGAGGAAATCGCCGACTACGTGATCGCGGCGATCTACGCGCAGGCCAAGGGCCTGGAAGCGGCCACCATCCATGCAAGAGAGGACTGGGGACCACGGCCACTGGGCCAGGTATGGGGCACGACCATCGGTGTCGTCGGCCTTGGCGCGATCGGCTCGGCAGTCGCACGGCGCGGAGTGGCTCTGGGCGCCAACGTGATCGCCGTACGCCGTTCCGGGCTTCCTGCGGGGCTTGCCGGCGTCGAACTGGTCGGCAGCACCGCAGAACTGGCGGCACGGGCGAACCATATCGTCTTGGCGCTGCCGGCTACGGCTGAGACCCGTCATTTGGTCGATGCCGAGTTCCTGTCGCGCGTCCGTCCCGATGCCCACCTCATCAACGTGGCCCGTGGGTCGGTGGTGGATCAGGAAGCGCTGTTGCACGCGCTCGACGAAGACCGCCTGGCATTTGCGACCCTGGACGTGACCGAGCCCGAGCCGCTGCCAGAAGGGCATCGGCTATACACGCATCCCAAGGTGCGCCTGACGCCGCACATCTCCAGCAACTATCAACGCGTTCGCCATCGCCTCCTGGCGAAAGTGCAGGACGACATCAGTCGCTACTTGCGCGGCGAGCAGCCCAGCGATGTCGTCGATCGCATTCGCGGATATTGAATAGGCTCCAACAGGGGAGCGCCCGGAGCAACAATGCTTCCGGGCGCTCCCCTGTTGGTAGATCGTCCGCTCAGCGCGCGGCGGTTTCGACCGTCCGGGTTGCTTCATGCGGAAGCGCGGCCAGGATCGCTTCGCTTTCGGTGCGCTTGAGCCAGTCCGGGCTGACGTCCAGGAAGCGGATGCGCGAGTCCTGATCGAGCACGAGGACGGCGGGCTTGTCGATCTCATAGCTGTTGGTGCCCAGCGTCGCGCCGATCCAGTTCTGGCCGGGGACGATGGCGGGCTGGTCCTCGGGCAAGAAGGTGATGCTCAGTGCGCGCGCCAGGGCATAGTCCGGATCGCCTGCCACCGTGAATCCAAGGTCATGGCGGCCGACCAGTTCGGGGTCCACCGGCACTTGCGCGCTGACCGCGATCAAGCGGATGCCGCGTTCCTGAAGCTGCGGTAGTAGCGTCTCATTGTAATAGGGCAGGGCGATATTGCAGGCGGGACAGCCTCCAAAGCGGAAGAACACCAGCACCGCCGAGCCATCGGCCAGGATCTCGTCTCGCGTCAGTTCGCCGCCGTCTTGATCGATCAGCGTGAACGGGCCGACCGGATCGCCGACTTTCGGCAACGCGGCTGGGTCATGCCGCTCGACCAGAACGCGCCGCTGCGATGCGTTGCGCTCCAGTTGCTCGGGGCTCCACGTACGGTCTCGCTCGGCCTGGAGGGCGGCGAAACGGTCGGTCAGGCTAGTGGTCATCTCGGCCTCTCATCGATATCTATGACGATTGCCGCTATGAGACGGTCACCGCCAGGCGACCAACGAGAAGCCTTCCCGCCGACTTGAGATTATCGAATAAGGCCGGTCAGTTGGCCGATTAGTTTGGCAGGGCCGTAACCACCTCGCGCGCCAGCGCGGCAAGCTGGCTGGTCGGACCGTCCAGCCCCGGTGCGGTGTGCAGGATGCACGAGACTTGCGGCAAGTCCGGCAGCAGACCGTGTTCGAGCGGGGCATCGCGCAGGAACATGCCAGTGCGGCACGTAATGCCAAGCCCGGCATCGACCGAGGCGCGCAAGGTTGTCAGGTTCGGCGTTTCGACGGTGATCCGATAGGGACGCCCAGCGTCCTCCAGGGTGCGGATCGCGGCCTCGCGAAAGCGGCAGGGCGGTTCGAGAACGGCGATCGGCAGAGTATCGAGCAGCGCCAGTTCTTCCTTGCCGAACCAGGCCATGGCCGCTGTGGTTACGGCATGGCTGTCGCTGGGCGCAGCAAACCCCAGCACGATGTCAAGCTGGCGGCGTTCCAGCAGATCGAGCAGTTCGGCGGTGCCGGCAACGCGGGCGTAAAGTTCGGCCTCCGGGTGCAGTTCGGCGAACTGCGCCAGCAAGCCGGTCAGCAGCAGTTCCGCGAAATCCTGCACCATGCCGATGCGCGCCGGACCCGAGAAATGGCTGTTGGTGACAGCGGCCACCGCTTCGTCATGCAGCGCCAGCACCTTGCGCGCGTAATCGAGCATCAAGTCGCCATGCGCCGTCAATGCCAGCCGCCGCCCCTCACGGTGGAACAGCGATTGCTGAAGCAGTTCCTCGAGTCGCTTGATCTGCAGACTGAGTGCCGACTGGCTTACGAAAACCCGCTCCGACGCATGGAGCATCGAGCCGGTATCCACGATCGCCACGAAGCTGCGCAGGAGGTTGGTCGGGAGATTCACGGGCATCGCTGAAACTTTCCACGAGGGATTAGATGTGAACTGCCATGACTTATGAGCGATTCTCAATCAAAATAGTAGACATTTAGCGGGGCGTAGCAATTCTGTCCCGCCGCCATCGCGTTGCTGACCGAGATGGGTTTGCCCCGTTTTCGCCACTTCCCACCGACGATTGAGCGTTGCGCAGCCTCAGTATGAGCGACGCGAATACAACGTGCAGAGCTTCTCAATTGAAAGAGTAGAGTTTCAGGTGCCAGCTTTAGGGCAACCAAACCCCGTAAGGCCTCACGATGTCCGTATTGAAGCAACTGAACCGATCCCTGGGCGGCGCTCGCTGGCTTTCGCCGCTGCTGTTGCTGCTGGCGCTCGAGCTGGGATCGCGCACGGGCCTGATCCCGGAACGGACGCTGGCGGCGCCATCGAAAGTGCTGGCGACGCTGTTCGGGATGATCGTTTCGGGCGAGTTGGCGGACAACTTGTGGGTGTCGTTCGTGCGCATCTTCGTGGGGCTATCGATCGGTATTTCGGTCGGGGTGGTCCTGGCGCTGGTCGCTGGCCTTTCGCGCCAGGGTGAAGTCGCGGTCGATCCGATCATGCAGATCAAGCGGACGATCCCGACGCTGGCGTTGACGCCGCTGTTCATCGTCTGGTTCGGCATCGGCGAGACTCCCAAGATCGCGCTGATCGCCTTCGCGTCGATCTTTCCGGTCTACCTCAACCTTTACAGCGGCATCCGCAGCACCGACCTCCGCTTGCTGGAAGGCGCGCGCAGCCTGGGTCTCAGCCGTGCGGCGCAGATCTGGCACGTGATCCTGCCCGGCGCGCTGCCGTCGCTGCTGGTGGGGCTTCGCTATTCGCTGTCGATCTCGGTGCTGGTGCTGGTCGTGGCCGAACAGATCAACGCTTCTGCGGGCTTGGGCTACCTCATCAACAACGCCCGCGACTTCATGCGGACCGACATCATCCTGGTGTGCCTGATGATCTACGCCGTGCTGGGCCTGTCCGCCGATGGGCTGGTGCGCGCGATCGAACGGCGCGCCTTGGTCTGGCGTCCCGAAATCGTCTCGGCCTGACTCTCAAGGCCTCCTGCCCAACTTTATTATCGCCATTTTCCATCCGCCGTACCGCTTCGATCCAAAGGACAGAACCGTGGACGCCAGACTGAACCAGTTTACCGCCTTCTCCGCCGCTCACACCACGCGCGAGGCCGTCGTGAAGCTCAAGAACTTCACGCGCACCTTCGGGGAAAACACCATCATCTCTGGCCTGGATCTTGAGATCGAGGCCGGAGAATTCGTCGTTCTGCTGGGCCGTTCGGGTTCGGGCAAGACGACGCTGTTGCGCACGCTCGCTGGCCTGGACGAGGTCAAAGGCCAGGACGTAACCGTTCCCGAGCACCGCGCCGTCGTATTCCAGGATGCCCGCCTGCTGCCGTGGAAACGGGTATGGCGTAACGTCGCGCTGGGCCTGAAAGGCGGCGATGCGCGAACCGCCGCGCAAGACGCGCTGCAGGAAGTCGGCCTTGGCCATCGCCTCGAAGCATGGCCGCTCACGCTTTCCGGGGGCGAGGCGCAGCGGGTCGCGCTGGCCCGTGCGCTGGTGCGTGAACCGCAATTGCTGCTGCTGGACGAACCCTTTGCCGCGCTGGACGCGCTGACCCGCCTGCGGATGCACGAACTGGTGTTGTCGCTGTGGCGCCGCCATCGCCCGGCGGTGATGATGGTGACCCATGACGTCGACGAGGCCATCGCCCTGGCCGACCGCGTGATCCTGCTCGATGGTGGGCGGATCGTGGCACAGGAGCGGATTACCGCCGCACGCGGTGCTGAGCGTTCGCTCATCGCTGCACCCTTGCGCCAGCGCTTGCTGGACGCGCTGGGGGGCACTTTGGTCGAGGATCGTCCGGCGGACATCGTTGCGTTGCATGCAGGAGCACGTCTGTGAACGCGCTTGCGACATTTGCCCCCGCCTCGTTTGCCCCCGCCTTGTTGATGGACGCCGAACCGGTGGTCAATACCGCACCATTGCGCCGCTTCGTGGGCGACTTCGCCGGCCTGCTCGATAGCACGCACGACCTCGACCAGATCCTGGCGCGCGGGCAAGCGCTGCTGGCAGGCTTGGTGGCCCAAGACGGCTGGTTGCCCGAGGAATTCGCCCAGCCAAATCCGGCGCGTTACCAGCAATATCTCCTGCACTGCGACAGCGCCGAGCGCTTCAGCGTCGTGTCCTTCGTGTGGGGACCGGGACAAGCAACCCCGATCCACGATCATCGCGTCTGGGGTCTGGTCGGCGTCCTGCGCGGGGCCGAGAAAGTGCAGAGCTTTCACCAGCGCGAATCCGATGGCTCGCTGGTCCAGCAAGGCCCGACGCGCGAATTGCTCGAAGCGCAAGTCGAGGCGATCGACCCGCGCGAGGGCGATATCCACCGGGTCGAGAACGCCTTTGCCGATCGCACCTCGATTTCGATCCACGTCTATGGCGGCAACATCGGCGCGGTTGCGCGCGCGACGTTCCGTCCCAACGGCGAAGAGCGGCCTTTCATTTCGGGCTACGCAAACGCCACGCTTCCCAACATCTGGGATCTTTCGAGGACGGCATGACCATTACCCCCGCCCAAGTGCGCAGCGCTCTTTTGGCGCGCCGCGAAATCGCGATTATCGATGTGCGCGACGAAGCGCCGTTTGCCGCCGCCCATCCGCTGTTCGCCGCGCAGATCCCGCTGGCGCGTATCGCCGTAGAGGCCCCGTGGCGCTTGCCGCGCAAGGACGTGACGATCGCGGTCTACGATGATGGCGAGGGGCTTGCCGGCCAGGCCGTCGCGCAATTGCGCGAGCTTGGGTTCACGCGGGTCGAGGAACTGGAGGGCGGTCTCGGCGGCTGGCGCGCTGCGGGCTACGAGCTGTTCGAGGACGTCAACAGCTACTCTAAGGCGTTCGGAGAACTGGTCGAGCACCGGCGCGGCACGCCGTCGCTGCCGGCTGGTGACGTTCAGGCGCTGATCGACGAGAAAGCGGACATCGCCATCCTCGATGCCCGCCGCTTCGAAGAATATGCAACGATGAGCATTCCCACCGGGCGCAGCGTGCCGGGGGCGGAGCTGGTCCTGCGCGCGCCGGTTGCTGCGCCCGACCCGGATACGACGATCATCGTCAATTGCGCCGGTCGCACCCGTTCGATCATCGGAGCGCAGTCGCTTATCAACGCAGGCCTGCCCAATCGCGTCTTCGCGCTGCGCAATGGCACGATCGGCTGGACCCTGGCCGGGCAACACTTGGAGCATGGCCGGCAGGAAAGCATCGAGGTCGGCGACGGCGTGGACGAGGCGAGGGCGCGCGCGCGCGAAGTCGCCTACCGTGCCGGAGTGCGCCGCATTGATGCCGGGCAGCTTGCGGACCTGGAAGCCGAGAGCCACCGCACCCTGTACCGCTTCGACGTGCGCCAGCCCGATGTCTATGCCGCTGGCCACTTGTCTGGTTTCCGCAATGCACCGGGCGGCCAGCTCGTCCAGGAAACCGATCACTTCGCGCCCGTGCGCGGCGCCCGCATCGTCCTGGCGGACGACCTTGGTCCCCGTGCCGACATGACCGCATCCTGGCTCGCGCAACTGGGCTGGGACGTATTGGTCCTGGAAGGTGGTTTCGATGGCGACCTTGCCACCGGGTCCGACGGCGCCCCGCCACCGCGCGGCCCCGAAGGGCGCTACAAGCGGCCTTACGAAGGCACCGACAATCCCGCTGCCGCCATGCAGGCCTATCTCGATTGGGAATACGGCCTCGTCGCCCAGCTAGAGCGCGACGGCACCCATGGCTTCTTCGTCATTTGATTTATCCTGAACAGGAAACCCCCGACATGACCGTCAAGTTCATTGGCTACATCGGTTTTAACGACCATTCCGAAATCCACGCCGCCACGCGTTCGCGCGTGCTCGACCGTGACTATGTGGATGCCGCCGCCCGCGCCCAGGAAGAAGGCGGCTTCGACCGTGTCCTGATCCCATTCGGTTCGGCCTCACCCGAAAGCCAGATCGTGGCGGCCCACGCGGCGGCGATCACCAGCAAGCTCGGCTTCCTGGTTGCGCATCGCCCCGGCTTTACCCAGCCGACGCTGGCGGCGCGCCAGCTGGCGACGCTCGATCAATTGTCTGGTGGCCGTGTTGCGGTGCATATCATCACCGGCGGGGCCGACGAGGAAATGGCGCGGGACGGCGACGTGAACTCGCTCAAGGCGGAGCGCTACCAGCGAACCGACGAATATCTTCAAGTGCTGCGCCGCGAATGGACCGAGGCGCAGCCGTTCGATCATTCCGGCCGCTTCTTCGAGGCGCGCGGTGCCTTCAGCGCGATCAAGCCGGATAATCTGCCGGTGTTCTTCGGCGGCTCCTCGCCCGAGGCGATCGAAGTCGCCGGCCGCCATGCCGACGTCTACGCCTTGTGGGGCGAGACGCTGGAGCAGGTTGGCGAAGTGGTCCGCACGGTGCGCCATGCCGCTGCCCGCCATGGTCGCGAACCCGGTTTCTCGCTCTCGCTGCGCCCGGTGATCGCCGATACCGAGGAAGCCGCCTGGAAGAAGGCCGACGACATCGTCGAGCAAGTGCGTGCCAACCGCGAGGCAGCCGGACTGCCGACGACTGGGCATCGTCCGCCCAACGCCGGCTCCCTGCGTCTGCTGGAAACCGCCAGCTCGCAGCGGCGCGACACGCGGCTGTGGACGGGCGTGGCCGCGCTGACCGGGGCAGCGGGCAACAGCACCGGCCTTGTCGGCACGCCCGAGCAAGTGGCGGATGCCATGCTGGAGTACTACGATATCGGCATCGACCACTTCCTGATCCGTGGCTTTGAACCATTGGCCGACTCGATCCAGTACGGCCGCGAACTGCTGCCCTTGGTGCGCGCCAAAGTCGCAGAGCACGACGCGCGCAAGAATGCCGAAAAGGTAGCGCTGGCAAGTTAAAAGTAAATGCAACCAACGCTTTGACAGAACTCACCTGGGTATCAGTCCTTCGCGTTGGTTGCCTTTCGCTTTGAGGCATAGACTGTCTCCAGTAATCAGGAGTAAGTCAGATGGCCGATAGGCAACTAAAGCTTGGTTTCATTCTTCATGGTGTCGGTCCCGGTTGGGACGACTGGCGCCACCCGAACGCGCAGGTCGATGCCAGCACCAGCCTGCCGTTCTACGTTCGCCAGGCGCAAGCGGCGGAGCGCGGCAAGTTCGACTATTTGTTTGTGGCGGACAGCGTTTCGATCAACGCGCGTTCCTCGCCGCACTATCTCAATCGCTTCGAGCCGCTGACGATCCTGTCGGCCCTGGCCGCCGTCACCCAGCACATTGGCCTCGTCGGTACGGCGACGGTCAGCTATACCGAGGCGTTCAATCTCGCACGCCAATTCGCCTCGCTCGACCATTTGAGCGGCGGCCGCGCTGGGTGGAACGTGGTAACCTCGTGGTTGGCGGGCAGCGCCGCCAACTACGGCAAGTCCGAGCATCTTGGCCATGCCGAGCGCTATCGCCTGGCCGACGAATACCTCGATGTCGTCAAGGGGCTGTGGGATAGCTGGGAAGACGATGCGCTGGTGCGCGACAAGGCCAGTGGCCAGTTCCTCGATCCCGACAAGCTGCACGAGTTGAACCACAAGGGCGAGTTCCTGTCGGTCAAAGGCCCGCTCAACATCTCGCGCTCGCCGCAGGGGCAGCCGGTGATCTTCCAGGCCGGTTCGTCCGAGGACGGTCGCACGTTCGCCGCGCGCCATGCCGAGGCGATCTTCACCCACCAGGAGGACTTGGCCGAAGGCCAAGCATTCTATGCCGACCTCAAGGCGCGCGCTCGCGGCTTCGGGCGCGATCCCGAAAAGTTGTTCATCCTGCCCGGTGCTCGGCCCGTGGTCGGCTCGACCGAGGAGGAAGCCGACCGGCTCCACACAGAGCTTGCTGGTCTCGTCAGCCTCGAGAACGCGTTGCGCGCCCTGGGCCGTGCGTTCAACGATCACAATTTCAGCGTCTATGATCCCCATGGCGCCTTCCCGGATCACGTTGCCGAGGAAGGGCGCAAGAGCAACCAGAGCGCATCCGAGCGCGTGCTGGGCTATGCCAAGCAAGGCCTGACGCTGGGCGAGATCGCGCTGCGGGTGGCCACCCCCAAGGGCGAGTTCGTCGGTACGCCCGAGCATATCGCGGACCGCTTCCAACTGTGGCTGGAACAGCGCGGATCGGACGGGTTCAACGTGTTCGAATCCCTGCCGGGTCAGCTTGAGGTCTTTGTCGATCACGTCGTCCCGATCCTGCAGCAACGCGGGATCTACAAGCAGGACTACGCCGGTACGACCTTCCGCGAAAACCTGGGCCTCGACGTGCCGGTGAACCGCAACACCGCCGCACGCTCGGCCCGCGCCGCCGCTTGAGCGATTGAGAGGGGATAAACACACCATGGCAACGTCGCAAACCACGATCGCCCAGTCCGCCGCCGGCCTCGCGATCCGGCCCGTTCAGCCCACCATCGGCGCCGAGATTGAAGGCGTCGATTTGTCCAAACCGCTGACCGACGACCTTCGTAACGAGATCCGCGCCGCCGTCCTGACGTACAAGGTCGTGTTCTTCCGCGACCAGTCGCTCGACGATGCGAGCCAGGCTGCGTTCGCCGGAAACTTCGGCCCGCTCTACACCCACCCGACCACCCGCCACGATGCGGCTAATGAGGCGGTCCATGCCATCGCTGCCAAGTACGACCGCGAATTCGAAAAGAAGCTGGGTCGCAAGCTGAAGGCCGGGGATGCCTATCACACCGATACCAGTTGGCGTCTGGTGCCGACCTGGGGTGCGGTGCTGCGTGACGTGCATTTGCCCGAAGTCGGCGGCGATACCATCTGGGTCGATGCAAACCTGGCGTACGAGACGCTGTCGGATGACCTGAAGGAGCGCCTGGATGGCAAGTACGTCACCCATAACTTTTCAGATTCGCTGGAACTGGCAGGGCACGAATACCCGATCGTCTCGCACAAGGTGGTGCGTACCCATCGTGAAACCGGGCAGAAGATTCTGTGGGTCAACTTCCAGCAGCAGCCGCAGATCCTGGGGATCGAACTTTCCGAAAGCCGCGAGTTGCTCGACGAGGTCCTGCGCCAGTACAAGCGGCCCGACGTGCAGGCGCGCTTTTCATGGCGACCGGGCACGGTGGCGTTCTGGGACAACCGCGCTGCCGTGCATTATGCGGTGCGCAACTACGGCGATTTCCCGCGTGAACTGCACCGTATTCTGATCTCCGACGAACCCTTGTGGACGGACCTTTAATCGATGCTCGACCGGCGTAACCTGCTTGCAAAACTTGGTTCTACTCTGGTTGTGACAAGTGCCCTAGCCGCATGCGGTCGGGGCACTGGCGCGAATGACGGACTGTTGCGCGTCGGCAGCCAGAAGGGCGGCACCAAGTCGCTGATGCTCGCATCGGGTGCGCTTGATGGAATATCGTACAAGGTCGAGTGGTCCGAATTTCCCGCTGCACAGAACTTGCTCGAAGCCTTGGGCAGCGGCGCGGTCGATCTGGGACTTGTGGGGGACGCGCCGTTTCAGTTCGCCTACCAGGCCGGCAGCCCGATCAAGGCGATCGGCGCCCAAGTCGCCGATCAGCGCAAACCTGGTGCGATCGCGCTGATCGTGCCTGCCGCTTCTTCCATTCGCGACGCCAAGGGTCTCAAAGGCAAGCGGATCGCCACCACCCGTGGCAGCGTTGGCCACTATCTGCTGTTGCGGGCGCTGCTTTCCGCCGGGCTCGGTCTCAAGGACGTGACGGCGGTGTTTCTCTCGCCCAGCGATTCGCGGGCAGCGTTGCAGGCCGGCGCCGTCGATGGCTGGTCGACCTGGCAGCCTTATGTCGCCACGGCCCAGGCGGATGGCGACCGCATCGCCATCGAGGGCAGGGGCCTTGCCCAAGGCGTCGGGTTCGACATCGCCTATGACGGTGCGATCAAGGACAAGCAGCCGCTGCTGACCGATTTCCTCCAGCGTGAGGCCAAAGCCCTGACATGGGCGAGCGAGCATCTCGATGCCTATGCCAAAGTGCTCTCGCAGGAAACCGGCCTGCCGCTGCCGATCGCCAAGGAGACCGTGGTCACCAACAGCCGTTTGCGGGCACCGATCAACCAGCAGCTCATCGACCAGCAGCAAGTGGTGCTGGATACCTTCCGCCAGTTCGGCGAGGTTAAATCCGATCGGCCCCTCAAAGACGCCTTTGTATTGAGTGCCTAATGCAAGCGTGATGGCGCATTTGCGAAGCCGCGCGAGCCTGAAGTAAAACTTAAGCATCGCACAGGAATATCAATTTCTACTAATTTGGTAGACATGCCATGAAACTTGGGACGAGAATAGTTCCAGGGGTGCGTTTCCATGAAGATATTGAAGTCGCTCGCGGTTGCCGCGAGCGTGTCCGCTATTGCGTGCAGCTCTGCCGCTTATGCCGATGAAACGGCAACAGCAGCCGCGGCGTCGGCACCCGAGACCGACGCTTCGACACCCGAAGAGGACGGCGGTGCGATCATCGTCACTGGTGCCCGCGGGCAAACCCAGCGTTCGGTGGCGGACAGCCCGGTTCCGGTCGATGTCATCGGCGCCGCCGAATTGAAATCCACCGGCCGCACGGGCCTCAAGGAAATCCTCGGCAACATCATTCCCTCGCTGACGATGCCGGCGCTCGGCGGTGGCGGGACGTCCGCCAGCGTGCGGCCGATCTCCATCCGGGGCCTTTCGGGCGACTATGTGCTCGTCCTCGTCAACGGCAAACGCCGGCACACGACCTCGCTCATCAACAACCTTTCGCGCATTTCCGGCGGTTCGACGCCGGTCGATATTGATTTGATCCCGACCAGCGGGGTGGGCCGCATCGAAGTCCTGCGCGATGGCGCCGCCGCGCAGTACGGGTCGGATGCGATCTCGGGCGTCATCAACATCATCCTGGATGATACGCCCAGCGGCGGTGACTTGTCGCTGACCGGCGGGCAGCTTTATTCGAAGGGGGGCGAACTGGCGCAGGTATCCGCCTCCTACGGCACCCGTCTGGGCGGAGATGGCGGCTTCGTGCGCTTTGCACTGGAGGCCAAGTATCATGACCGCGCCAAGTCCTCGGCGCAGCCGGTCCCGTACATCTACCCGCTTGTGAACGGCCAACCGGACCCGCGCGAGGAGAGCGCCAACCACCTCATCGCCGGGGGCTATGGCCGTTCCAATCGCGATAAGATCGTCAACACCAGCTATAACGCCGAACTGCCGCTGAACGACGACACCACGCTCTATTCGTTCTCGACTTTGAGCTACCGCGACATCAAGGACGCGCGCGGCGCATCGATTGCGGCTGCAACGGGATATGGCGGGCAGGCCAATACCCAAGGCTCCTCGGTTCTGCCGCAGATCTATCCTGGCGGCTTCCAGGCCTATCGCCGCATCAAGGAGTGGGACTACCAGGCTGCGCTCGGCATTCGTTCGCAATTGTCGGACTGGGATCTCGATCTCTCCTCCACCTATGGCAAGGACAGCGTCGAACTGGGCGCGGAGAACACCCTCAACCCGTCCCTGGGGCCAACCAGCCCGACCAGCTTTTACATGGGCCGCCAGAAGCAGGATTTGTGGGTGAACAACCTCGACGTCAGCCACGGGTATGAACTCGGGTTCGCCAAGCCACTCAATGTGGCCGTGGGTGTCGAGCACCGCTGGGAGCGCTTCCAGAACATCGCGGGAGAACCCGATAGCTACCGCGATGGCGGCTATGTGATCCCGATCGACGATACGCCGTTCGGCCAACTCTATGGTGGCCGCTCGCCGTCGCCTGGTCTGGTCTCGTTCACCGGCACGTCGCCCGCGGACGCGACCAGCCTGAGCCGTAGCAACCTTGCCGCCTACCTCGACCTTTCGACCGACGTCACCAAGGGTTGGTTCGTGGGCCTCGCAGGTCGCTACGAGCACTATACCGACAGCGCGGGCGACACGTTCAGCGCCAAGGTGTCTAGCCGGATCGAACTGGCGCCGGGCCTGGCGCTGCGGGGCGGCGTCAACACCGGCTTTCGCGCGCCGTCACTGGCGCAGACCGGCTTTTCGACCACCCAGAACACCGTAACCGTGATCGGCGACACGCGTGTGCTGACGACCTCGAAGTTCCTGCCGGTCAATAGCGCCGCCGCGCAGGCGCTGGGCGCCAAGCCGCTCAAGCCGGAAAAGTCGCTCAACTTCACCGCTGGGATCACGTACGAAAGCGGCCCGCTGCGGCTGACCGTCGACGCCTACCAGATCCGTATCGACGACCGGATCGTGAAGACCGAGTTCCTGGGCACTTCCTCCAACGGCGGCTCGGCCGTCGCAGCGATCCTGCGGGCCAATGGCGTTACCGGGGTGGATAGTGCGCAGTTCTTCACCAACGCTATCGATACCCGCACTCGAGGCATCGACGCGGTGGGCGAATACACGCTCGACACCGCCTCGCTAGGCACCTTGCGCTTGAGCGCGGCCTATAGCTACAACAAGACCAAGATCCTGCGAGTGATGGATAACCCTTCAGAACTGAGCAGCCTCAACGTCACCTTGTTCGGTCGCCAGGCGCGTCGCGATCTCGTCGCGGCGACACCGCGCAGTAAGGTGGTGCTGACGAGCAATTGGTCGTCTGGCCGCATTAAGACGCTTGTGCGTGCGACCCGCTATGGCCGATACACCGAGTCCAGCAACGTCGCGGCATCCGACCGGACGTTCGGCGCCAAGTGGATCGCCGATACCGAGGTCGGCTATCAATTGACCGACAACCTCGATGTGGCCGTGGGCGCCAACAACCTGTTCGACACCTATCCAGACAAGAACGGCATCGTGGCTTACGACGGCTCGGGGCAGTACGGCAACTTTGCGCCCTTTGGCCTGAGTGGCGGCTTCTATTACACGCGGATCGGGCTGAAGTTCTAATCGATATCGGCTCGCTGCGAAAGCGCACCGTCAGCCGGTCGCGTGCCGAGACCACGATGTTCTTCGGCGGCTCCTACGGTTGATCGAGCGCGGGGCGCTTTCACCATGCGCGAAGCCAGTTGCACCGCTTCTACAACCAGGTGGGTGGCTATACTCGCAGTGTGGACAGCTACAGCCTGGGCGCGAGCCGGTCTATCTGAACCCCGCCGATGCCGCCGTGCGCGGGATCGGCGATGGCGACGTGGTCGAATTGTTCAACGATCGCGGCCGCTGCCTTGCAGGCGCGATCTTGAGCGAGGCGATCATGCGCGGGGTGGCGAGATTGGCGACCGGGGCCTGGTTCGATCCGGCCCCGGCAGCCGCCACGGGTCTGGACCTCGAGCGGCACGGCAATCCCAACGTCCTGACGCTGGATCGCGGCGCCTCCGGTTTGTCGCAAGGTTGCGTGGCCCAAACGTGCCTGGTTGAAGCTAAACGATACGAAGGCACGCCGCCACCCGTGGAAATTTTCGCAATTCCGCAGATTGTTCCTAGAGCCTGATTGTAGAAAGCCGACCAACGGGGGGAGCGGCCAGCCATGTCCTCGTCGCGGTAGCGGGCCGGATCATGCTTGGCCTGCGACAAGCCCGTGAGCTTGGGCTGCATCGCTGGCAATAGTTCGCCGCGCACAAGTGTGGGCCACCCAACGCAGATGGCCCACGCCCCCCGATGTAATCGGTCTGCGCCTAAGCGCCGACGTGCAACTTGGTTTCGCCCAATTGCTGGTTGATGGGCGAGCTTGCGATGGGATCCTTGCTGACTTTCGATCCCCGGTCTTGGCCAATGTCGAAGCCTTCCGAGAACGATCCGGCGCTGCTGGGAAAACGGCTGACATTGCCTTGGGCAACGACTTGCCCGTTGACCAGCAGCCGAACGACTCCATCCGTCAGTTTAGCCACCAATCCAGGGAAACCGCCTGCCGATCCCGAGGGTGTGAACGAGTACCCAACCGTCACGGGACCGTCGGGTAGCAAGTCAGGTGCCGCGATCGTTTCATGGCTGAGATTGAAGGCGTTGTTTTCGAAGGAGAGCTTGCCGTCTTTCGCATAGAGCACGAAGCCGCCAAGGCGGCCGCCTTCCGCCAAAAGCACACCATTTGCGGCATTCCCCTTGCCTTCAATCCGCACGGTCAGATTGTGGGGCCGCCCTGCGAGCGTCGGCAGTGCCGAAAGCGGCAGGCCGGTGACGTCGCTCTGCCAGGTGAAATCGGTCTTGCCGGGATCGACCTGGCTGGGCGCGCCGAAGGGCAGGGGCAGAAGCGGGAATACGCCATTGCGCTTGCCTTCGCGGGCGAACTCGGCCTTCAATTCCTCCAGCTTGGCAGGGTTGCTGGCAGCAAGATCCCTGGCTTCGCTGAAATCGTTGGCAACGTTGTAAAGCTCCCAGCGGTCGGTGGCGGTGTCGTCCTGGTAGACCTTGAGTAAGCCGGATGTCAGCTCCCACGGGTTGTAGCTGCGCTTGGCAGCGGCAACCCAGCCATCCTTGTAAATCGCGCGATTGCCGAAGATTTCGAAGTACTGCTCGGTGTGGGTCTCAGGCGCGGCGGCATTGGTAAAGGTTGGCACCAGGCTCTTGCCTTCGAACGGGATCTGGCGGACGCCATCCACCGTTGCGGGCAAGGCGATGCCGGCGGCATCCAGGATGGTGGGTGCGATGTCGTTGACGTGCCCGAACTGGCCTCGAACTCTCTTTGAGTCGCTGGTATGGCCGGGCCAATCAACGATCAGCGGGTTGCGGGTGCCACCAAAGTGGCTTGCGACCTGCTTCATCCATTGGAACGGCGTGGTTGTGGCCCAGGCCCATCCTGCCGAGTAATGATTGGCCAGTTCAGGGCCGCCCAACGCGTCGATCTTGGCATTGACGGTGGCAAAGTCATGCGGTGCGCCGACGAGATTGGCGGCTTCGTTGGAGATCGAGCCTTCCAGGTCGCCCTCGGCACTGCCGCCGTTGTCGCCCAGGATATAGAACACGAGCAGGTTGTCGCCGCCTGGACGCTTGCGCAAGGTGTCGATCAGGCGACCGACTTCGAAATCGGTCTGCTCGAGGTAAGCGGAGAATACCTCCATTTCATGCGCGTAAAGCTGCTTTTCCTCAGGCTTCAAACTGTCCCAAGCGGGAAGACCGGCGGGTCGCGGGGTCAGCTTGGCATCCGCTGGCACCACACCCAGCTTTTTCTGACGGGCGAAGGCGAGTTCGCGGTATTTGTCCCAGCCCTCGTCGAAGCGGCCCTTGTTCTTGTCGATCCACTCCTGGGCGACGTGGTGCGGCATATGCACGGCGCCCGTGGCCAAGTAGAGGAAATAGGGCTTGCCTGGAGCGACCGCATCATGATCATCGACCCATCCGACAGCCTTGTTCACAAGATCGGTGGTCAAGTGATAGCCGGTTTCGGGCGTGCCCGGATTGGCGATCTGCGTGGTGTCGTTGTAGAGGTGCGGCTCCCACTGGTTGTCATCCCCGGCCATGAAGCCGTAAAAATGATCGAAGCCCAATCCAGTGGGCCAGTGGTTGAAGGGGCCGGCAGCGGAAATTTCCCACTTAGGCGTGTTGTGCCATTTGCCGAACGCTGCCGTGGAATAGCCGTTCAACTGGAGCACCCGCGCGATGCTCGCGGTTTGCGGGTTCCAGATCGTGTTGTACCCCGGAAAGCCTGCGGCGACGTCTTGCAGGTTGCCGAAACCGACTTGGTGTTGGTTGCGCCCCGTCAGCAGCGCTGCGCGAGTGGGCGAGCAAATCGCCGTCGTGTTGAAGCGATTGTAGCGCAGACCTTCGGCGGCATAACGCTCGATGTTGGGCGTGCGCGAAGCGCCCCCGAACGCGGACGTTGCGGCAAAGCCGGCATCGTCGAGCAGAACAATCAGCACATTGGGTGCGCCCTTGGGCGCGGTCGGCTGCGCGGGCCATGCCGGCGTGGACTCGTCCCGGCTGGGACCGATTTTCCCCGCGAAACTGGCAGGCTGTGAGCCATCGACAGCTGATCCCGCCGTTTGGGCGTATGCCGCCGGCGCGGCGATGCCGGCGCCCAACAAAGCAAGAGCGATCCCGGAAACACGGGCGAGGGCAAACGATTTGGGTGACGTCACGCGAAATCTCCGAGATGTGAGGAACACAAGTGTGGGCTTGGGAGCGGGGAGGTCTGCTTCCCGTTTGGCGTCATTGCAGCGGACCGCCTTCGATCGTGATCCGGTGCATCTCGCGGCGATGGCCATGGTAGTCGTTATAGGCGTAGTGCCAGGTCGCACGGTTGTCCCAGAACGCGATCGAACCAGGGTGCCAATGGAAGTCCTCCTGGAACTCTGGCTTTATCGCGTGCGCATAAAGCTCGAGCAGCAAGTCCTTCGAAGCCTCTTCGGATAGGCCCTGGATGCTGACCGTGAAGCTTGGGTTCACGTAGAGTGCCCGTTTGCCGCTCAACGGGTGAGTTATGACGACCGGGTGAACCGGATCGTCAAGCACGTCGGCTGCTGCGGAATTGCCGATGCGGCCATCGGCACGGTTATCTTGGACGGCTTGGTACGCCGCACCCTTGCTGCCAAAGACATGACGGGCAGAGTGGACGGCGTGGCGTCCCTCGATCCGCTCCTTCAACGTCACCGGCAAGGCATCGTAAGCGGCGTACATGGAGGCAAAGGCGGTTGCCCCGCCCTGGGGAGGCAGTTCGCGCGCGACCAGGATCGAGCCTAGCGCTGGCTCTGTGTCATACGAATGATCCGTATGCCAGCCGCCGCCGATGTTGTGCTGCTGCTCGGGCTCCTTCACCACCAGTGCGATCTGCGGATAGTGCGGGTGGGCCGCGAAGAAGCGGTTGATGTTTATCTCGCCCCACTGCTTGGCAAAGGCGATGTGCTGGTTCTCGTCGATGGCTTGATCGCGAAAGAAGATCACGCCATGTTCGGCAAAGGCAGCTTGGGTCGCGGCGAATTCGTCTGCGGTCAGCCCCTTTGCGAGGTCAACTCCGAGTATTTCGGCGCCGACGCGCCCGTGCTTGCGGATTTCGAGTGTCACGCTGATATTTTCTCTTGTGAGTTAGTGTGGTTGGCGCTGGGCGCGCGCGGGTTGCTCGGCCCAAAGGGTAGCGGTCCTTCGGCGGCGCGCGCCGCTTGCACGGTCGGGCGGGCCTCGAAGCGCGCGGAGAAACGCGTCAGCGCGTCCAGCCCGGCGAGTGCTTCTCCGTAATGCGGCAAGTAGCTGACGAAGACACCGAGGTAGGCATCGGCAATCGTGAAGCGATCGCCAACCAGCCAATCATGGTCTGTCAGGCGTGCTTCGATCGGCGCATAAGCTTCGCGCAGGCGCTTTCGAGCGGCCTTACGAATGCCATCGTGTGCAGACGGATCGTCGGAATAGAGGTGAGGCCGGTTGCCAGGCCGCTGTGCTGCGCCGTGGATTTCGGAATTGACGTAACCGATCCAAGACTGGATCTGGGCACGCTCGACGGTGCCGGCTGGGGCGAACAGATCGGTGCCCGGCCGCTGGTCGGCAAGGAACGGCAGGATCGCGCTATTCTCTCCGATCAAGGTTCCGTCATCCAGCCGGATCGCAGGGACGCGGCCAAGCGGCGTTTCTTGGGCCAAGTCATCGCCGCCGGTGCCCAGGCGCAACAGCCGGACCGTAATCGGCAAGTCGAGTTCGCGGATAATGACATGAGCGGGAAAGCTCGTAGCGCCGGGAGAGGCAAGCAATTCCATGGGAAATTCTTTCTCGATAACGGGCAGGGCTTGCCAGCGTGGCGGGAGAACCACCTATCGCCACGCCGGCAATCTCATTTCAGGACGGGGCGATTACGCCGGCTGCCCTTGCACCGCGCGTTCGGCGCGGATGGTGCGGCTTTTGCGACCATCAATGCTGACGGGCACGTCGCCGGCGACCGTCGCGCGGCGCAAGGTGCGGCGCTGAAGGCCGAAGTCGGCAATCGCGCGGTGCTGTGTCGCGCGGTTGTCCCAGATCGCGAGGTCGTTGGGGCGCCAACTCCAGCGCACGGTGTTTTCCGGTTTGGTGATGTGGTCCTGCAGGACGTTCAGCAAGCGGGCGGAATCCTGCTCGCTCAGACCGACGAAGCGTTTCACGAAATGGCCCAGCAGGAGGCTGCGCTGACCACTGACGGGGTGAACGCGGACAACCGGGTGCTCGGTCTCGTAAATCGTCGAGGCGAAGACCTCGCGGTGCTTTTTCAGTTGTTCCGCTGCCGCAGTGCGGTCCGCACCCGAGGCGCCCGATGCAGACAATTGCGCGGCGTAGTCGTAGTCGTTGCTGTGAACCGCCCACAAGTGGTTCACCAGTTGGCGCAACGGCTCGGGCAAGCCTTCGTAAGCCGTCTCGCCGTTGGCCCAAAGCGTATCGCCGCCAGCTTCGGGGATGGTGATCCCGCGCAGCAGCGAAGCCTTTGGATATGCATCGAGGAAGGTAACATCGGTGTGCCAGCTAGAGGCGGCGTAGCCTTCCTTGCTGTCGAGTTCGAGCAGGTACTTCGAACCTTCTGCGACCGGCACCGTGGGGTGGGCTACCGGATCGCCGAAGAGGGCCGCAGCGGCTTCATGGGTATCGTTGTCCAGGTTCTGGTCGCGAAAGAACAGAACCTTGTGGCGCACCAAAGCGGCCTCGATGGCCGCGACGGTGTCAGCGTCGAGATCGCCGGAGAGCTGGAGGCCGCGAACTTCGGCGCCGATGCGCCCGCCGACGGGGCGGATGTCGAGCGGGGAGCCGGGGTCCTTGGCATTGGGATAGGAGGCAACGATGGTCATGGGTACTCTCCTTGCAGTGTGCGCATGTAGCGAGGGGGGCTGCGCGGTGGGGGAGGGGATAAGCTTCAGGTGTTGTCGAGATCGACGAGCCAGCGCTCGCGCCGCGCGTCAGAGATGAGGCCAGCGGCGTCTCGCGCCGCCAGCTTGCGGCGAATCTCGCCGTGGCTGCTTTCGTCGATCGGGAACCGGAAGATGATTGCAGCAGACAGTAAGTGTCCAATCGCAGGCCCGATCGCGAACAAGTACTTCACGTGTTCGAGCACTGCCGGCGGGTTGACATGGCTGGGTTCGAAACCGAGCCACGCGGCAAGTGGCAGCGCTACGCCGATCGCGACAGCGACACCCGCCTTGTCGGATAGAGAGAACACAGAAAAAAACAGGCCGAGGCGATCCTGATCGGTCTTGAGCCGGTGGTGATCGGCAACGTCCGCCACGATCGAACGCAGCATCAGATTGCCAGAGCTCTGGGCCAGGCCCTGCGCTATGGTCAGCGCCAGCAGCAACGGCACGGAGCTGGGTGTGAGCAGCAGAAGCAACAGGTTTATCGTGACTTGCGTCAGTTCGCCGGCGATGGCCGCGCGTTCCTTGCCCAGGCGGCGGCCGATCGCCAGCCAGAGAGGGCAAGCAAAGATGCCAAAGACGTACTGCAGCAGGAACAGGCCCGGCGCCCAAGTCGGTTTGCCCATGTAATAGCTGACGAAGAACACGAAGAGGGCGGTACGAATGCCTTGCGCCACCCGAACCGAAAAGTTCGAGGCCAGCACCCGCAACAACGGCCCTTCGGCAAAGACCAGGCGCAGCGTCTGCCACAAGCGTAGTGGTTCCTGGCGGCCTAGCGGTATCGAAGGTTCGGGCAGTGCCTTGAGCGTGAGGGGCACAGAGATGGCAAGAAGTACGAACACCATCGCACCCATCGCGGCAAGCTGCAGGCGGGGTTCACCTTCCAGCTTCTTTACCAGCAGGCTGGGCAGGACCAGCGCCAGCAGCAGGCCGACGCTGACAAGCGCCTGCAGGTAAGTGCTGACCCGTGTGCGTTCGTGGTAGGCGCTGGAAAGTTCGCCGCTCCATGCCGCGAACGGCGTAGCGATCATCGAATAGCCCAAGTACAAGACAAAGAGCGATGCGGACAGCGCGAGCGGCCCGAACCATGTCGGCGGCAGGAAGACCGGCACCGCGCCCACGGCAAAGATGACCGCGCCGATCGCGATCCAGGGTCGGCGTCGACCCCAGCGGCTGCGGGTGCGATCAGACAGCAAGCCGATGGCGGGGTCGATGAAGGCATCCCACAGCCGGGCCAGAAGGAATATCACGCCTATGGTCGAGAGCGAGAACCCGAAGGCGCTGGCATAGAGTGGCGGCACATAGGTGCCCAGCGGCACTTCCACTGCCGCCAGCGGCATTCCGATCGTTGAAAATGCGATCAATCGCCCCTTGCCGAGCGGAGGGGACGTGTCCTTCGCCACGGGTGTTGGAGCAGTGGCGACCGGCCGGGAAGAAAGGGCTATGGTGCTCATGGCGCGGTCTCTTCGATTTGGGTTTGGGCCGCTCGCACGAATCCCGCATCGGGGCGCTTGAGGCCCAGATGCTCGCGAAGCGTCGAGCCTTCGTAGTCCTCGCGGAACAGGCCGCGTCGGCGCAATTCGGGCAGGACAAGCTCGATCACATCGTCCAACCCGTATGGGAACGTGGGCGCCAGGATATTGAAACCATCCGCCGCGCCGCTCTCGAACCAGGCTTCCAGTTCGTCGACGACGTCTGTCGGCGTGCCGACGAGGACGAGGTGACCACGAGCGGCAGCCATGCGAGCGATCAACTGGCGCACCGTCAGCTTCTCGGCGACGGCGACATCATAGAAGAGCTTTTGGCGGCTCTGCCAACCTTCGGTGAACGGCGGCGGTGGTGGCGGACCGTCGATATCGACTTGCGTGAGATCCCAATCGAGGAAGGCCTTGATGCTCTGCAGGGCACCGGCTTCATCGACGAACGCATGAAGCAACGCCAGCTTCGCCTCGGCCTCTTCGCGAGTGGGGGCGACGTAGATCGTGACGCCGGGCAACACCAGCAGATCGTCACGTGAACGCCCCAAGGCTTGTGCGCGATCCTTGAGGCCCTGGACGAAGGCGCGTGATGCCTCGAGGCTCTGTTGGGCCGTGAACACCAGTTCGGCCGTGGCGGCCGCCAGCTTCTGGCCATCTTCGGACGATCCCGCCTGCACGATCACCGGATGGCCCTGGGTCGGGCGTCCTGTCTGCAAAGGACCACGTACCTGGAAGTGTTCGCCCTTATGATCGATGTAGCGCAGCTTGGCAGGGTCGTAGAACTGACCGCTTTGCTTATCGGCGAGCACGGGGTCGTCGTCAAAGCTGTCCCACAGCGCCTGAACCACCGCGACGTGCTCTGCCGCGATCTCGTAGCGCTTGTCGTGGGCCAGTTGGTGATCGAGGCCGAAGTTTGCCGCTTCGGTATCGCTGCCCGAGGTGACCAGGTTCCAACCGGCACGGCCGCCTGATAGCTGATCGAGAGCCGCGAACTTGCGAGCGACGTGGTAAGGTGCAAGGTACGTGGAAGAGACGGTTGCGATTAGCCCGATGCGGCTGGTGTGGGTTGCCAGCGCTGCAAGCTGGGTCAGCGGTTCGCTGGTGTAGACTGGCGGATTGTAAGCAATCGCTTCGGGGCTGGCGCCGAACAGCGCCACGTTGTCTGCCAGGAACACCGCGTCGAACTTGGCGGCTTCGGCTTTTTGCGCAAGATCGCGCCAGTAATCGAAGCGGAACGGGGCGCGAGGATCCACGTCGGGATGTCGCCAGGCAGCAGCGTGGTGGCCAACCCCGAACAGGAAGGCCCCCAGCTTCATTTGCCGCTGCGGTGCTTGAGCGTTGGCCATGACGTTAGAACTTGCGCGTCACGGTGGCGCCAAAGGTGCGCGGATTGCCATAGACCTCGTTAATGGGCGCAGAGGCCGAGGCCGCCGAGTACGCCAGCGCATAACGCTTGTTGGTGAGGTTCTTGGACCAGATTTGTAACTGCCAGAGGCCGCTTTCGCTGCGCAGTCCCAGGCCCGCGTTCGTCAGCGCGTAGGCCTTCTGCCAACCGTAGATCGAGCGCGGGTTGATCAAGGCCGTCTTGCTGCGCCAACTGGTGTTGACGAACCCGGTGATCGCCCAGCCACCGCCGATCGGCTGATCGAGGTCGATGCCGCCTTGCACCGTCCACTTGGGAGCACCGATGACTTGGTAGCCGGTCAAGCTGAGCGATGCGTTCGAACCGCCCAGCGCGGCCTGGTACTCGACCGGTGCCGGTGCGTCATCGTAGTCGAGATACTTGGCGTCGTTGCGAGCGAGGTTGGCGTTGAAACTGAGCGACGGGACCGGCTGGAAGCTGGTCTCGAGTTCGAAACCGCGCAGGCGAACCTTGCCGACGTTGGCCAAGTAGGTGCCGAAGGCGGCGTTGGCGCTATCCACGCGCGAGGCCTGGTAGTTTTCGATCGTGTTGTTGTAGAGATTGAGATTGATCGTAACCTTGCCGTCCAGCCAGTTGGTTTTGATCCCGGCTTCGTAATCAGTCGATTTTTCGGGCTTGGTGATGACCAGGCTGGCTTGTGCAGCAGTGGCCGAGGTATTGGCCGCGCCCGACTTTTCACCGTAGCTCGCGGACGCATAGACCAGAATGTCCGGCGTCACTTGCCAGGCTGGATTGACCAGCCAGGATACCGCGCCCCGGTTGACCTGGGCATCGATACTATAGTTGCCGCCGGCACTTCCGGTCGTGCCGCCCAAGTTGTTCAGCAGCGCGGTGCGATAGGCTTGCAGCGTCGAAGACAGCGTGGCGCCGCCCACACTATAGCCATCCACGCTCACTTGCTTCTTTTCGTAGGTGTAACGCAGGCCGCCGGTCACCGAGAACGTCGGCGCGAGGTGCCAGGTCAACTGTCCAAAGCCCGCGATGCTGTCGATATGCAGGTGGCCATCGCGATCGTATTCCAGCCCGTCGAGCACGGAGGAGGGCAGCGAGGTGGAAAGGAAGAATGACGTCGCATCCGAACCGAAGATCGTGCGCAAGTTGCTGCGCAAGTCTTCATGGAGATAGTACGTGCCCAATTGCCAGTCGATGGAACCGCCACTTTGCGAAGCGAGCCGAAACTCCTGCGAATACTGGTTCACGTCCACATCGTAGCCGGCGCGATAGATGTCGTAGGGGCTGTAATCGCTGTCGTTGTACGGACGGAAATAGAGCCGCCGCCAAGCGCTTACCGACGTCAGGTTGACGCCGCCCAGGTCCCAGTTGATCTCGTTGGACACACCATCGGTGCGCGCGACCAGGCGGTCCTGGTTGTTGAGGTTGGCGTTGTTGGGGCCATCCAGGTTGGCGGTATAGCCAAAGGCGTTCTTGAGCTTGCTGCTCCAGCTCGTGCGCGTGGAAATCGCCTGGCCGGTGTTGGGATCGAGGTTCTCGGTTACATCCGCCACCGGCGGGTAGAAGTTGTTGTACTCCTCGCTCTCGTAATGCTCGACGATCAAGCGCGACGATATATTGGAGGCAGGGGTAAACAGCAATTGGCCACGCACCGACCAGCGGTGATTGTCGAGCAGTTTTTCGCCATTGTACTGGTTCGTGATCCAGCCGCCACCATAGCTGTTGGCGAACGTCAGGCGATAGGCCAGCACATCGTCGATGATCGGGCCCGTGGCGTTCACCCGCAACTGCGTTGCGTCGCGGTTGCCGTACGTGCCCTGGATCGTCAGCGACGGATCGAAGCTGGGCTTCTGGGTTTGGACGATGACCGCGCCGATCGTGGTGTTCTTACCCAGCAGCGTGCCTTGCGGTCCACGGACGACCTGGATGTTTTCCAGATCGACGAAGTCCAGCCACGAGAAGCCGACGTGGGTAAAGAAGACGTTGTCGACGATCAGGCCGACGCCACCTTCAGCGCCATCGTTGCTGGCATTTCCGCCCAGGCCCCGGATGTAGAGGCCGGAAACGCGGGTATTTTGCTGCAAGGCACTGAAGTTGGGCACCTTGATCGCGAATTCGCTCACCCGCTCGATGCGCTTGGACGTCAGTTCCGCGCCTGAGATGGCCGTGATCGCGATCGGCACTTCCTGCAGCCGTTCCTCGCGGTGTCGGGCGGTCACGGTTATGACGGGCGCGCCGGCATCGTCAGTGCTGGCATCGGCAGCAGGCTCGGCGGCTGTGGCTGCGCCGTTAGTGGCGGCTGCACCCTCGTCGGCGTAGGCGAGCGCGGGCGCGATCAAGGCGCTGGTCGCAAGCAGCAAGGCGGCGGCGTGCGCCCGACGGTGGCGGGGCGAGAACTTCGGCATGAACTGGTAACCCTCATGGTCTGAATGCAAGCGCACGCCGTTCTTCCTGGCCGGAAGCGAACGGTTACGGCACGCGAGCGCGTGCTCGGCAGCGACGAGCAACTAGGTGTAGATCGTCCGGCCGCGCTTGATTGCCGCTGACCGCATTTTTAAGGCGCTGGTTGCCCGGCGCTGCTTCGTGTGAGCTAGAACGTCTTTCGCATTGTACCGCCTCTTCGTATCGAGAGGGGAACACGAGCCTGGCGTAGTCGCCTGAGCGTCGCGCGCTTTAGCTGTTGGTAACGCGGAGCAAGCTGCTTCCCGATCAAAAGCCGCGGACTGGTTGAAACAGGGCGAGCCAGTCACTCGCTGTGTTGTCTACTTATTTGATTGAGAGCTGAAGTGTCAACATGTGCTCACTGCTCAAACGCAAAGCAATTCTTCGCGACGCGCAAGCGAGGCTTCAGATTCTGAGTGATGGTAGCGCGAACTGCACTCGGGCGGCGACCTGCTCTTCTGTCCAACCGGGTCAAGCATGACATAGCGAGGTTGGGAGCAGACGCACCTACTGCGAAGGAAAATCCCATGCTGAATGAGCAAATGGAAGCCAGGTCGCGGTGCGGCGGATCGGCACCGTGACGGAGATCATCCAGGCTGCTCTCTATCTTGCTGATCTGCATGCCGGGTACACGATGGGGCAAACGATATGCATCGATGGCGGATACAGCACGGGCGTTTATCATATGATTTGAGTTCCTGCCCAGCTTCGTCGGCTTTGATGATGGGACCGCTCTCCTGTGTGGATCGTTGCATACCCACCATGGCACATCACTGCCATCGGGGGGCGGTCGTATCGTCAAAGCCAGTAAACGAAGTAAGGCCGCGCAACCATCCACAGTCGCGTGATGGCATATTTTGTGGCTCCGCCGATATGGGGGCGCAAGCCATGGTGGGCAACTCGCAACTACCCCGGGCGAGCGCCGCCACAAGGCGCTTATACGCAAGCGCTCTCCAGCGGCGGGGGTTCGGTGAGTGCGGTCGTGGCTGCAGCAATGGTCATGGCGGCGCCACTTGCGATGGCGCAGGGACAGATCAACTTCAAAGTCAACACGGGACCACTTGACCGCGTCTTGACCGACATCGCATCACAGTCGGGGCATCGCATTGCTTTCGACCCCACCTTGGTGCGCGGTCCGGTGCGGCTCTGGAGAGGCGGACTTACGGCAACCAAGGGTGCTGAACGGGGCTCTGTAATTATTGGAGCGGATTAGCGATCGGGCGATTAGCGGATTTGGACGACCTTCACGCCGACATCGTCGGCGACAAGATTCCAATGTGTGTCACTGGTCCAAGCGGGAAGACCGTCGCGCTGGGCGAGGGCGAGGCAGTAACGATCACCCAGCGAAAGTCCCGCACTAGAGGTTACGACGCGCAGGCGGCCAGCGATGCGCGATATCTCCTTATCGGCGGCGACGATGGTGATCGGTAGTGGATCGAGCATCGCGTCGAGGGCGGCAGGAGGCATTCCAAGGTGCGCGTAATGACTGACGACTTCGGCATAGTTGACGACGCACATTCTGGCGGAAGCAATCGCTTTGGCAACCTTGACCGCACCTTTCTCTTGCTTGAGCATCGCGATCAGCGCTGAAGCATCAAGGACGAACTCGCTCATTCTCCGCTGTCCTCGCGGCGTCGGGCGAGGAAGCCATCGATACCGGCATCTGGGTTGCCGCCGGTGTACTGCTGAGCCAACGCCTGCGCGCGTGCCACGGCCTGCGCTGCAGTGCGCAAAACCACACCGTCGGCCGTTTCCTCAAGGAAGACTGCACCGCCGCCCGCAAGCCCCAAACGCTTGCGCACATCAGCGGGTAGGCTCATGCGTCCATTCGGTGTTATGTTGACTTGCAGTGTCATATGAACCTCACAGACCTATTAGGTGGCATTTTATTCAATATAACATGAGTGACGCGAGAATGCCATCCCTAAGGCAATCTGCCATAATTTGGATCTTGTGACATAAAGTCCAAGTTGTGGCATAATCATCTTTTCCGATAGATATGAGCATCGTCTAGAGGCGTGCCGCCAGACAGCCGTCGCTTCCGAGATGATTTCGGCGATCTCCGGCGAAGACCTGTGGTCACTGCGCGATCGTCATGACCGCTGCCATGCGACGTTCAGAGCTCGTTGCTATCCAGCGCGAGGAACTCAAGTTTCTCCCTCTGGCGTCAGTATCGATATTAGCCGCTCGAAGACCGATCAAATTGGTAAGCGCGCGACGATCTGAATGGTCCTAGTCGGTCGAGTTAAACTGAGAAGTGTCCCGCCAGGGGTGGAAATTTCCACAAAGAATTGACCCCTGTTTTCCTCCCGTGCGTCAGCCCTTCGGATGGCTCCAGAGCGATTTGACCCTGTCCGTGAAAATGCCTCCAGCGAGAATGAGAGGAAGCTGGCAGAAATGAAGCTGATCGAGCATGTGTTCGCGCACCAGAACAACCGGTTTGGGCTGGTCATCCGCACGATCGGTATCAAGCGAGCTGAAGCGAAGCTGGCTGGCTAACCTGGCTTACAATTTCGACCGACCGATCTTCCACGAACGAGGGGAAGCACGGGCATCAGTTTGTCCTGAACTCCGGGAAAGGTATGAAATACCCCAATTCCGTGACCGAAAACCGCCAGCAAAAGCACCCTGCGCTTCGGTCATCCCGCCACCAGGACAACGCCTGAATCAAGGGCCAGAGTTTTTCGAGGCGTCCAGGTTGTCGAGGCGAGTTATAGTCGAATTGACGTAAGGGGCCGGCGTTACAAACCCTGGGGCTTCCGGACTTGAGGGCGCAGGCACTAACCGATAACATCCAAGATGCAATATGACCCTCGTTTCGAACATTTTGTGCCACATGTACTGTCCGGGTGGTCGAGGCGTATGTCCAGGCCGTCTGCGGCTAAAGGCCTCGACCCATGTCTCAAGGCATTGGTCCTCTCACGCCCGGGCTTTTCGCAAATATCTGTTGCTTGCCTTGGCCTTCAAATCCCGTAAGCTCTGTCCAGCGGCATAGGCCGCGCAAGGGCGAGCCATCCGCCTTTTTGGAATAATCGCTCGGTGTTTACCATCCGGGCCGCCAGCGCGAATGTCCAGGCCTGACAGGCTAAAGGCGCAGGTACTCGATTCCGAACTGATTGGCACCGCGAGGCCACGGTCGAACGGTATGTTTGCGGGGAATGCCCATGCTTTTGGGCTTTGTCGTCGCGCCTGGGGCGCGCGCCAAGAATTCGGCATGTCCGAGCCAGAAAGCGCAGCTCAAATGCGCTTGAAGCCCGATGATATCAGTCCCGTTTTGCCGATCGCAATCGATGAAGGCGATCCTTTGCCGCCATTGGACAGGGTGAACAGACAACAGGGCGTGGGGCTCGATCGGCTTTATCGACATCATCGCGATAAGCTGGTCAGGTTCATCGGGCGCCACATCCAGGCCGATCGCGCACCCGATATCGTCCAACAGCTGTTTGCACGTCTCGCTGCCAAGGGTCATCATGCTGACCTGGCGATCGTCGCACCCGATGCCTACTTGCGCCAGGCCGCGCTAAACATCATTCGGGACGAAGCGCGACACGATAGCCGACGCTCAGCCAATCTCCACGTCTGCGCAGATGACGTGCCCTTGTTGGCAAGCGATCCGATCGCGGCGCTCGAAGCCCGGGATATCCTGGCCCGCCTAGAGGCGACCGTTGCCCGGCTGGAACCGCGGACCCGCGAGATATTTTTGGCTCACCGGATCGATGGATTCAGTTATGGCGAGATCGCGGCACGCACGGGATTGAGCGTAAAGACAGTTGAGAAACATATGAGCCTGGCGATCGCCTACGTTGCCAGGCATTTGGCCGTGTGATGGATCAATGTTTCAGCAGAGGTGGCGAGTGAGCCTCGATCAGGAAGCGGCCGATTGGTTTGCCCGTATGCGAGGCCCGGAGGCCGACAATTTCCGGGAAGCGTTCGAGGCCTGGTACGCCGTGCCTGCGCACGCCCTGGCCTATGATCGCACTGCCCGAGCCTGGGATACGGCGATGTTCCTGGCCAACACCCCTACCGGGAAGGAGCGCAATCTCGGCCTCGCCGCGGCGAGATCGCCTCACGCTCCGCCTTGGGTGCTTGTCGCCTCGATCGCTTTTGTCCTGGTGCTGGGCTCGACGCTCCTTGTCCAGTTCTTGTCGACATCCCGTCATGTCGCCACGCTGACGCGCTTGGATGCCGTAGCGCTCGATCAGCCCCCGCGTCATATAACGTTTCCAGACGGCTCGAGTGCGATCCTCGATCGCGGCGCTCGGCTACAAGTCTCTTTCGACGCCAAGCTGCGACGCTTGCGCTTGCTCGCGGGCCGGGGGCGGTTTGCTGTCGCCCACGGCGACCCGCGACCTTTCGTCGTGGATGCGGGGGCGGGTAGCGTCACCGCCCATGGAACTCTGTTCGACGTTGAATTGACACCGAATGCCGTCGATGTCGCGTTGCTCGAAGGTGCCGTCGAGGTGAAAAATACCGCCAGCCGAACCGGGGGGCAAACCTTGGAGCTGGCGGCGGGGCATCGCGTTGCCGTTTCAGGCGGAGCGATCAGTGCGCCAGCCTTGGTGGAGGCGGCGCAGCGCCAATGGCCGACCGATATGCTCACGTTAACCGGTGTGGATCTGGTCGATGCCATCACCGCGTTCAATCGCACCAGCACCAAGCCGGTGGTAATCGATCAACCACCCACGCGCGCAACGAAAGTGACGGGCGTCTTCAAGCGCTCTGATCCGGAGGGGTTTGCTCGGCAGGTGGCCGTGATCCTGGGTTGGAAAGTCGAACCTCGCGAAGATGGCAGCCTGGCGCTGTTGCCTCAATAGCGCGCGACCGCGCGAAATATCCGTAGGGTAATTTTCGCGCACGACGTCTCGGCATTGAGGGGCCTGCTAGGGGCGGGCTTCGGGGACGGAGGTTTTCACCAGTGCGTTATTCATACTTGGCGTGCTGCAGCATGGCTGCAGCCGCGACAATCCTTTGCGTCCCCGCGTCAGCTCGCGCAGAGCCGCGGGTTCCCGTCCATCTTCCGGCGCAGTCTCTCGCGGTGTCGCTGCAGGACATTGCCCGCTTGTTCGGGCGAAATGTCAGCGTCGACGATGCGCTCGTGGCGAAGCAGCTCGCACCAGCCCTCGACGCTAAGCTGACGTTCGAGGAGGCCCTTGCAGCCGCTCTGGCGAACAGCGGATTGACGGCCTCTCTGTCGGGGGGCGGGGCGGTCATTCAGAAAGTGTCGGCTAGTGGCGGTGCCCAAGGCGACATTGTCGTGACGGGATCGAGAATTCGAGGGGCGCCGATCGCTTCGACGACATTGACCTACCAGCGTGAGGAGATGCGCAGTGCCGGCCAGTCGTCGCTGGCCGATGCCATCCGTGCCATTCCGCAGAACTTCGGTGGCGGACAGAATGCAGGCGTCGGCTACAACGTACCCGCAGGCAACGGGGTGGATCTCGACGGCGGCGCGACGATCAACCTGAGGGGGCTGGGCAGCGATGCCACCCTGACGCTACTCGATGGTCGCAGAATGAGTTACGCAGGCGCGACCCAAGGCATCGATGTCTCGGCTATCCCGTTCGGCGCGATCGAACGGATCGATGTCGTCCCAGACGGGGCCTCCGCGCTATTCGGTTCCGATGCTGTCGCGGGCGTCGCCAATGTCATCCTACGGCGGGATTTCGACCGGCTCGAAACGAGCGCGCGGCTCGGGGGCTCGACCGATGGCGGCAATTTTCAGCAGCAGTATGGCGCAACGGCAGGGAAGACCTGGGGATCGGGAAGTGCGACGCTGTCCTACGAATTTGCGCGCACGACCGCAGTCGAAGCGAGCCAGCGCGACTATGCCCAGAGCCGTCGGCCCGGTGTGACGTTGTCGCCGTATCTGCGGCACCACAACGCCGCACTCGTGGCGCGTCAGTCCATCTTCGACAACCTGACGTTCGATGTCGATCTTCTCTACAACAAGCGGTGGTGGGCGCAAACGCTCCCGCTCAATAGCGCGGGCGATCTTACCGTTAGCCGCGCCGACTTTTCGCGTACGTCGCAGTCATGGACGGCAGCTCCCTCGCTCACCCTGGCGCTGCCGGCGGACTGGCGAGTCAGCTTGGGCGGGAGCTATGGCTGGAACCGCTCCGAGTTCGGAGGAATCTATACGTACGGCACAGCCACGTCGTCGGCGAACTCTGGCGTCTACCGAAACGTCACGCAGAACGTCGAATTGTCTGGTAACGGAAACGTGTTCGAGCTTCCCGGCGGCACCGTGAAGGCTGCTCTGGGCATGGGCTATCGGCAAACCCTGTTCACGAGAACAGGCTCGAGCGCGAGTGCCTTCATTGATGCGTCGCAGGATAGCTACTACGCGTTTGGCGAATTGAGCGTGCCGGTCTTCGCGCCAGGCCAAGTACCCATCCTTGGCGAGAGCCTCGATTTGAGCCTCGCGGCACGGTACGAGCGTTATCCCGACGTCGATTTCGTGGTAACGCCGAAGTTAGGCGCCATCTACGCGCCAACCAAGGACATCTCGCTCAAGGGAAGCTGGGGGCGCTCCTTCCGCACCCCGACCTTGTACGAGCAATACCGACCGACAACGACCGCACTCTATGCCGCATCGAGCTTTGGTGGCAGCGCGACGGGGGGCACGGTACTCTATGTTTCGGGAGGCAACGCCGATCTGCAACCGGAACGTTCCACCAACTGGTCGGCGACCCTTGATCTTCATCCCCGCGCGTTCGCGGGCCTGACGCTCGAGGTCAGCTACTTCGCCATCCATTACCGCAACCGCATCGTGACGCCGATCATGTACACATCACAAGCGCTTTCGAGCTCAGCCTATGCGCAATACGTGACGGCAAACCCGGATGCTGCTGAACAAGCGGCGGCGATCGCTAAGGGGACGACCTTCACCAACTATTCCGGCTCCGCCTACGATTCCGCCAACGTCATTGCCATCGTTGACAACTCGAGCGTTAATGCCGGGCGGCAGGACGTTCAGGGCGTGGATGCGCGGGTCACGTACGATTTTCGCGCTCGCGGGGGGACGGCGCGGATGTTGGTGAACGCAAGCTACCTCAAAAGTCAGCAACAGATCAGTGCCGAACAGGCGGTCACCCAAATGGCCGGAACCCTTTTCAATCCACCGCACTTGCGGGCGCGAGGCGAGGTTTCGTGGCGCAATGACACGCTTTCGCTGGTCGGTGCGGTCAACTACATCGGCCCCGTCCAAGACACACGCTCGGACCCTTCGGTCCGCATTGCCGGCATGGTGCCCGTCGATTTTACGATCCGATATCACTTCGATCGAACGAAAGGTCCGCTGGCCGGCATCGACGCGATCGCCTCGCTCCAGAACGCGTTCAACGATGAGCCCTCGCCGATCGCGACGACCGCGTACACGGACACGCCCTACGACAGCACCAACTATACGCCCTTTGGTCGCGTCGTCAGCCTCACGGTGACCAAGGCATGGTAAAGTCTTTCGCCAGCGCTCTTGCGATCGCCTGCGTCTTTGCCCTTCCGGCCAAGGCCCACGCTTCTTGCGAGGATATCGTCCCGCGCGAAGGCGCCCCATCCGCTTCGCGTTCCATGTCCACCATGGATCTGGCGCGAATCCGCGATGTCGGTGATCCCGATGTCGTCACGAACGCGAGCAGCCCTTATGCCCTGTCTCCGGATCGGCGCTCTGTGGCCTTTATGATTTCACGTGGTGATCCCAGAACGAACGCAATCTGCTCGGCTTTGATCGTCATGCCGATCAAGGGCAAAGGCCCGCTTCGGATTATCGACCGGGGCGGGGCCCTCCCGCGCCTCGCAGGGGTTTTCCGCGATTTGTACATCACCACCGGCTTCCCAGAACTGATCGTTCCGGCTTGGTCGCCGGATGGCACGTCGATCGCTTATCGAAAGCTGATCGACGGGGTGACCCAGTTGGTTCGGGTCGGCGCCGACGGCGGCGGCGCGCAGACCGTCACGCAGGAACAGGACAACGTCGAGGACTTCGCGTGGTCCGCAGACGGCAAACGTCTGATCTACTTCACCCGGCCGGGCCGCCAGGCAGCGCGAGAGCGGATCGCCCGGGACGCCGGGGCAGGGTGGCGCTACGATTCGAGCGTGCTGCCGATGCAATCGTGGGAGCCGCAACCGTGGGCGACCGATCTTGTGCGCAAGAGCTTCGTTGTTGACCTGTCCGATGCGCATGTCCGACCGGCCACGGCGGACGAAGAAGCCGTCATCAATCCCCCGCCGCGGCCAGGGGTTCCGTACGAGCTGAGCGTACAAAGCCGAGATGGAAGCCGAGCCTGGACGGCGCCGGTGAGCGACCATCCCAATGCCAAGCGCCAGGTGTGGGTCCAGCGTGCGGATGGACTCAAAACCGCGTGCGCAGACGTACGCTGCACGGGTCGGATCGGTCGCCTGTTCTGGGACCGTGATGGCAAGTCGGTGATTTTCCTGGGACGCGAGGGATGGAACAACGAAGACTTCGTCGTGCACCGCTGGTTTCCCGCCTCCAACCGTTTGTCGACGATCCTGCGCACGACGGACGCGCTGACGGGATGCATTTCTACCGACGAGGACCTAATTTGTGGGCGCGAGAACGCTACGACGCCGCGCCGTATCGTCAGGATTGACCTCGCGTCGGGGCGCGATCACCTGATTTTCAATCCTAATCCGGAGTTCGCCTCGCTCCGATTAGGAACGGTCGCGCGCCTCAAGTTCAGCAACGACCGTGGTCTTCCGGCTTGGGGCGATTTGGTGCTGCCGGCGGATTACGACGGCAAGAGCAAACTGCCCCTGGTGATCGTGCAGTACCACAGCAACGGCTTCCTGCGAGGTGGCATTGGTGACGATTATCCGATTTTCCCGATGGCAGCGAAGGGGCTGGCGGTGCTGAGCTTCGAGAGGCCAACGTCGGTCGCCAATGCCGACGAGACCGTAAAGACATGGGAGCAGTTCCGTGCCGCCGAAAGCCGCGACTGGGCGGAGCGTAAAAGTCTGCTCTCGGCGATAGACAAAGGTATCGACGCCGCGATCGCGACCGGTACGATCGACCCCAAACGGATCGGGATCACCGGCCTGAGCGATGGTGCCTCGACGATTGAATTCGCGCTCGTCAATTCGCGCCGTTTCGCCGCAGCGGCCATGAGCACTTGCTGCGACGATCTGCTTACCTCGACGGTCCTGGGTGGCTTTGCGTGGGGCGAGGCCAACCGGCGCGCAGGGATGCCGCCCTCCGTCGACAACGATCGGCAATTCTGGAAGCCGATCTCGCTTTCGGTCAATGCCCGCAAGATCGACACGCCCATCCTCATGCAGTTGGCCGATCGCGAAGCCCTGCTCGGGCTGCCGGCGATCGGGGCACTGACTGAAGCGGGCAAGCCGCTCGACGTCTTCGTCTTTCCCGACGAGTATCATAACAAATGGCAGCCAGCGCACCGGTTGGCGATCTACGAGCGCGATATCGAATGGTTCAATTTCTGGCTGCGTGGCTACGAGGACCCATCCCCTGCCAAACATGAGCAATATGCGCGATGGCAGGGGCTTCGCCGTAAGGCTGTCGCCCCTACCGGCCCATGATGCCCCGAACCCAAACTTCCGTGTCCATCAGCCTGACGATCCGGCTGAAATCCTTGCTGCCAAATGGATTGGGATCGTCGAGAGCCGTGAGCACCGAAGGAACATCGATGACGCCTGCGCGGGCCAACCAGCCGTCGATCAGGTGCTCGCGGATGCTAGCCCGATTGGTTTCGAACAACTGGACGATAAAACTGTCGGGAATGCCTTTGCCACGTCTCCAGACAACGTGACGGGGTAACCACGGCGCAAAGGCGTGGCGCGCGACGGCGCGATTGCATCCCTGGTCGAACCATTGCCAGCTCGGAATCGACAGGCAGTGTTCGATCAAGGGCTGCGACACCAGCGGGGAGACGACCTGTGTCTTGGCTCCATGCGGGCCGTCTTCCACAAAGCTCTGAGCCGCCACCAGCATGGCGATCTGGGCGGCGCGGCCCGGCATGCCGGGCGTGCCCATCGTCAGCCAGGGATGCAAGGGCGGATCGTGTGGCAATGCCACGGCATCAGCAGACAGCATTCGCTCGTTCATGGCCCATCTATAGGGTCTGGCGCGGGTCGCGGCGCGGCGGAGGGCTTTCCACGCGATCTGCCAGACGGACGCGTGCGTCAATGCCGCAAGCTCGTGGCAGGTGTGCCAGAACGCCCGGCGGCCAGTCGGATCAAGCAGACAATCGGCGGCAGGCGAGGCCGACTGCAGCGAGCAAAAGACGTTGTCGCCGCCGCCGCCGTCGATCACCCCATCGCATCCCAGTTCGTTCGCGATGGCCTGTGCGTCCAGGTAGAGCCTCTGCTCGAAGCTTCGCGCCACGGGTCGGGGCAGCCGCACCGCTGCAAGAGCGCCGAATTCCAGCGCTTTCTCGGGCATGGGTCGCTCGAACAGCTTGCGACCGATGTGCTCTGCGACGGCGCGGGCATACATGCGCTCGTCGCCTGCTGAGGCGGGCGCAATCAGGTTGAGACAGGCAAAGTCTCGGCCGCGGTTGGCCAGACAGGCCGTGACAATGGAGGAATCTAGACCACCCGATAGCAGGACGAGCGGCTTTGCGATCCCATGCGTTTTTGCCGCAACGCAAGCCACGGCGATATCACGAAAACGGGACCCCTCCGCGTCGGTATGGTGAGAGGTGCCTGCGTCGCACGCGATACTCCACGGCGACCACAGCGCAACATGCGTTCGGATTTTTCGTGAAAGGCATGCCACTTCGCCGCCGCGGACCTCGTAGACGTCGGTCAGAGAGGTTTTCGAACTGCGCATGTCCCCAACGATGAGTTGCCGGGCGACCTCGTCAAACGCGACCGTGTTGGGGATTTTTGTGGCCCGCTCGAGGCGATCGATGTCGGAAGCGGCGACGGTGCCGCCGGCCCATCCCCGGTAGAGGCACGCAAGATGGCCGAACGGGCTGCGGAGGACTGCCACATCTCTGGCCAAGCGGAACACGGCTACGTAGTCGCCCCAATACCGCTCTATTAGGCATCGCCCAGAATTGCGAACGATTTCCTCGATGGTTTCGGGGGCGAGCGCAGTAACGGGCCGATCACCGTTCCGGGAGAATAGCGCGCCCAGCACGATGCCGATTTTGCCGAGCCTAACGGTTCGTACATAAGGCGGTGCGGCCACGAATAGACCGGGGCCATCAAGATAGATTGTGTCGCCGTCTTCGCCGGCTTGGTATCGCAGGGCTGCCTGCCCGTCCTCGGTGAGATCGATGCCGACTGCGAAGCGCACCCTCATCACACGACCTTGATCGGGGTGTAGTGCGCCGCAATGTCCACTCGCTCGTTTACGAGCACGTCGCGCCATTGCACCCAGGCATGGGCGCGAAACGGCGGCATGGCGACGCCGATTACAAGGTCCGCTGCCGCGCCAGCGGCGAACAGGATGCGCGCCACGGCCACGGCATAAACCAGACATTGATCGTGCGAACCGATGACGCGGGCGCATATCCGCTGGGCATGCGCGATGGCCACGATATCGGCTTCGCGGGCGTCATCCTTCGCTGCCAGAGGTTTCAACCCGGCCAGGTCCGCCAATGTCGCAGCAAGCCCCCGTCGGTGGAGGCTTCTTTTTGCCGCAAACAGATTGGCCAGAAGACGGGCAACCGTCAGCGGATTGGCTCCAAGCGGTGCCTGATCGAAGCCGCTTCGGGTCGCAGCCGGGTGCCGGCATTCGCGCAGCGGCAGCGATGCCTCAGTTTGCCCGAGGATTCCCGCCTTGGTGAGAACATCGCGATCCGCCGCGCTCGTGACGGGGTTGACACAGGCACGCGCAAAGATGGCTTCGGTCGCGGGGGAGAGGCCGAAATAGCGGTCGGAAGGTAGATCGAGGAAGACGGTCCGATTGCCCAACCGACAGAACGAAAGTCCCTCGCGCAGCAAAATCGTCATGACGGCAATCCCGATGGCATTCGACGAAGGGATGCGCGGCGACGCGCCGCGCATCCCCATGCTTCAGTCGTCGGAAAGACCCGCCGGGTTCTGGCCCAGGACGAGGTCGCTGCCTTCGCCGATCGGGCCCTTGGTCTCGACACTGGCGGCGCCGAGGTCGATGATGTCGTGTAGACGGTCCATATCTCACTCCTTGCTTGATGCCGCACAATTGCGGCACCGGAATGATGGCCTCCTTTCGCGATATAAAAAAATTATAACTATTTTATAATTCAAGGCGTCCCGTCAAAGATGTCTGGAATTCGATAGATCGATGATACTATCTCTCGTACTTTGTTTATTCGAGTGCGGTGGTATCGAGTAATGGCCCGTGAGAGGGCGATGGCGTCTGTACTGGTCGTGTCGAGCAAGGCAGCGATTTCTGCGCCGATATCGTTTAGCACGCGTGTTTCGGCTGTTCGGGTGACAGCGAGGCGGTCGTTTGCCGATGCTATCTGCGCGCGCAGTTCGGGCCGCCTCGATCGCTCGGCTATGACGAGAAACAAGCTGTCCACCCCGAGGGGCTGAGCAGGCACGATGACGGCGGGCGCGTGCCGGTGGGTCTTGGGACTCATGGATCGTAGCGCAAGGCGCAGGATATCCACGTTCCAGCGATAGAGGTCGAGCAAGGTCGACTCGGTGACCATCGGTAAATGGAAACCGTCATTCATCCGTAGCTCCACAAGGCGTTCGCCGACCAGCCGAAGTAGCGCTTCGCGCACGGGCGTCACTCCGACTGCCAGCGCTTGTGCCAGCCGAATCGGGTCGAGCCGCTGGGCCGGGGCCACCACGCCCGAGAGGAGCAAGCGCTTGAGTTCGTCGTACGCCCGCGAGGCCCGGGCCCCGGCATTCATCCCCGTTGCTTCCGTCCGGGCGGCCCTACGGCGATGGTCTCGGGCTGACCGTAAAGCGCGTCAGTGGACATGGCGACTTCCCCGGCGACACGGCACTACCGGTACGCCGCCCCGTTCCAGCAGCGCGGGGGTGTCCTCGTCGATTTCGATGGTCATGGCACCCAGCCAGCGCCCGCCGACGAGCGCGGGGCGGCCAAGTTGCCGGCAGCGCCATCCAAACGACAGGATCTGTCGAAGCCAGGGCACCTCGGCAACCCCGGTGTATCGCTTGATGCCGTTGGCAAGGCCGAAGGCGACGAGAGCATGAATGAGCTCATCGCGTGCGGCTCGGCGCTCCACCGCGTTCGACTTTCGCTCGAGGCAGAAACGGGTGATCTCCATCGTCGTCGGATCGCGAGGCAGGGCCTCCTCGCACAGCTGCGCGAACAACGTGTCGAGGATGTGCGGCTCGGTTGTGGGGAGGAGGCGGGCAGAAGCGCGGTGCGCGCCATCCGTATCGGCCAGCACGATGTAGGTGGCTTTGTCGTTGTCGAACCTGTCGACCTCGAAGCGCCCGGCAAGAACCGGCAGATCCCAGCGCAGGAGATCGATGAAGATGCGCTTGCGGGCCTCGAACATATTGCGAAGCACCGTGTGCTGGGTGCCGGCACGGGCATTGGAAAGGCAATGGATCATCGCGAACCTCCGGTGAACGGTTCGCAATCTTGTCGGGTTCAGGCTGCTTGCTGATATCCCCGGAAAAGGGGATGTCAGTGAAACGGGACTTCGGGAAAGCTGATGGCTCCATTCCGAAACGCGAGGAACAGCAGCAATGTTCGCTTCTGTATTCCCAGCCTTTTGCAGCTGTCGCTGATATGCTGGCGCACCGTCCCTTCGCTGATACCGAGTATTTGCCCGGTCTCCCAGTCGGATTTTCCCGCCGCGATCCACAGCAGGCAAGTCCGCTGTCTATGGGTGAGGCGCGCGGTCCTGGCGTTGCGGATCAACTGGCCGTTGCCGACCAGGCGTCGTCCGGCTTCAAATATGTGAGGCGCGATCAGCCGGGCCAGCATCACCCTTTCTTCGGTAAGTGGGTTGTCTGGCGCCGTGGCAAACGTGCACGAACCTTGGAACTCTCCGGGCACGTTGGCCGGAACCGTGAAGCCGTCTGCGATCCCGTGGCGCATCGCAAGGGCCATCAGACGCGCGTCGCTGGCGGTGAAATCGATCAGGTGTCCAGCCTCACGCCACAAGAACCCGCTTTGGGTTCTTGCCGAAGCCCGGTGAACCGGATCGCGTCCGCCAAAACCACTGCGATCGTAGAACTCGACCCAGCGCGCAGGGTAGTTCTGCAGGCGAAAGGCGTTAGGCGTGCGCCTGCCCCAGTCAACGTGATGGCCCACGGCGTAGTAATCGCATTCCAGAGCCTGGGCTATGCGAGACAGTGCGTGCCCGAGTGCCGTGAGATTTTTGGCTTCAAAAACGAGATCGCGAAATTCTTGGTATGCTCCTGTGATGCCCATGCGCTACCACGGCTCGTCGCGGCGTCTCAAGCCGCCCGGACGCGTCGAGCCGCCCTTTCTGCTCAAGGGCGAACCTGCCCACGGCTCTCATTCCATCGGCGATCCGCGGTTCCCAGTACGTCGGATAGTATTGATTTACCCCGATTGTGCAAGACTAGCAGTGTCACAAAAGTGTCATGTTCCGTGACGCTGGAGCCCCGCTCATGACCGCGCGCCGGTTTAGCCGGGGGGTCAATTGGCGCGATACGTCGCCGTATGACGATTTATCCGGCGTCGATCGGGCCGGCCTCATGTGGGAATGGCTGCGCCGTGATCCCGCCTACGTTGAGTGGTATGCCTGCGCCAGTGGGGTCACCCGCAGCGGCTCGTGCGGGGAGGTAGTCCGCCAATGGGGCCTACACTTTCCCCGAGGACCCCGCGGTCACCGCTTCGCGCGCCAAGCTTATCTGGTGTTCGCAGCTCGACCCGGGCGCCTTGGAAGTCGCTGCCCGTCCAGCCGGTGGGGACGACATCGATGCCATCGACCCGGCCTCGCTCCAACCGTGGTTATCGCTCGTGTCTGGTAGACGGGGGCGCGAGCATGCCGTGATCAGCGACGGGCAGCGCCGGATACGCCTGGACGTTGTTGTCGGATCGCTCGCGAAGGGCCCTGTCGTCTTGCATTACAGATTGGCCGGCACCCACACGCTGCGTCCCAGGCTGTTGCCGTTGCGGCGCTTGCTGGCGCTATGCACCCATCGCCGCTTCGTCAGCTCGCTGTTCCCGCCCGATCCGAGGATGAGCCGATGGATCGAGGCGTTGAGGGTTCACGATGCCGTCACCCAAGGGGCCAGCCTCCACGACATCGCAGGTGTCCTGTTCGGCGCGCAGCGCATCGCCGCCGACGACGCGCGCGGCTCGGATTCGCTGCGATCGCGAGTCCGCCGCCTGGTGCGCGAAGCGCGGGCGTTGGCGGCAGGGGATTACCGCCTTCTGCTGCAAAAGGGTGTGTGATCGCACCCTCCGGCGGCATCGACGGCTGACCGTGGTTGGACTTGACGGTCTTTGGCCGCGCGGCAACGATGAGACGTGCCACTGCGAACACAAGCAGCCGATCCGTCGGCGATCTTGACACTAGCCGTACCACAATCACCGACGCCTGCGTCAATGTGCTGGTGCTCCGGATCGAAAGCCGGGAACGAGCCATACCCTGGCGAGAGGTCCAATCGATCGATCACAGGCCCGGATGGACGGTCAAACCGGGAGCCTGGCCTTGGTTTTCGGCCTGGAAGTGGGCGGGAATGAACGCGTAATTGTCGCGGCGGACTGTGAGCCTGTCTGGGCCGCGCTGCTGATCGCCCTGCCGTCAGCATTGCCGGGAGTTCCCGATATCACGCCTTTGCTGGACGCCTTGGTCGAAGCCCCGATACCCTTGCCGATGCGGCTCTACAGGTCTCCTTGGGGCGCATAACACCGCGCGCCATGTCCGGCCGCGGCGGCGCCGGCGGTGGTCCGGGCGTAACATCGTTTCCCTGCGGTCAAACGCGGGCACCTCGCACCTGACGGTGCGATCGCGCTCTATGCCGGACGCGGAACGCTGACCACGTCGATCCGCAGTTCGGCACCAAGCCCCGCATGGCGGGTCTCGGCCAGCCGGTAACGATCGCTGGTGCGCGGGGCCGGTCATGACCGGCCCTCACGCGGTCGCCCGCGTCTTCGCCGCGCGCGGCGTTATCTCAGGGCCTCTCCCGGATGCGGCGGGAGTGGGCTTGCCGCCCGTCTAGGCCCGCCAGCGTCGCCTGCAAGCCGCGCGTCCGCGCGGCTCCTCCACTTCGTTGCGGCCGCAAGCGGTGCAGGCGCCGCCCTGCGGCGGGCCTTGTCGGTCGTCCGGGCCGCCCACCCCCGCCTTCCGGGGGAGGCCATGGTGGTTTTGGGGCAGCGTACGGAGGTGAGGTATGCGCAGCCATCGCAAGGTTTCGCGGGGTGCAAGGTCGCTAGAGAACGACGGTCGCAAAGCCGCGCCGCAAGGCCGTACGTCGCTCTACGACGAAGTGACAGCCCGGATCATCGGACAGCTCGAACAAGGACGGCTTCCCTGGGTGCAGCCGTGGAGCGGCGCGGCTTGTGCGAGGGGCGGCGGGTCTGCCGGTGCCGAAGCGGACGGGCGCGGAGGCGACGCATCCTGCGCGCCCAGTCCCGGTCTTCCGCGCAATGCCCTGACGCGGCGCGCGTATTCTGGCATCAATGTCCTTATTCTGTGGGGTGCTGTAATCGAGAACGGCTGGCCCTCGCAAGGCTGGCTTACGTTCCGGCAGGCCCTCGAGGCCGGTGGCCATGTGCGCAAGGGTGAGCAGGGAACCGGCATCGTCTACGCCGACCGCTTCACCCCCGAGGCCGAGAAAGAACGGGCGCGCGAATCCGGTGAGGATGCCCGCACCGTCGGCTTCCTCAAGCGCTTTACCGTCTTCAACGTGGCCCAGTGCGAAGGGCTGCGCGACGACCTGCTGCGCGCGCCGGTCGCGCTGCCCGAACGCGAGATCGTGCCCGTCGCCGAAGCGGTCATCGCAGCCAGCGGCGTCGAGGTCCGGATCGGCGGCGCGAAGGCCTTCTATGCGCCCGAAGCGGATTTCGTGGCGGTCCCGCCGCAACCCGCTTTCCGCGATCAGGTCAATTACTACCGTACCTGCCTGCATGAACTTACCCATTATGCCGAGCGCCGGATTATGCCGCATGGCCTTTTTGAGCGGGGAATCCCCGTCGATCAGCCATGCGACGGGTCGGCATAATCAGAGGGCTTCGACATAAGCTGTTGTGTCGATTTGGTGGCTGCCTGCGTCCTGAATTCCTGTTTCCGGGAAACGGCTACCCGCCCGGAGACGCACAGCGGCCATTGCGCATTAGAGATATGCATCACGGAACCCGGCAGATTTCTGCCGGTCCCGCCAGGATGCAAAACTTGTGAGTTTTGCATCACACGGGGAACGACAAAATTGGCGATGAGCGGAGCTTCGTGGTAAAATGATGAAATGAATAGTCTCGGCACTTCGAGCAAGCGGTTCTGGCGATGGTTCATCACGCCGCCCTCGTCGGCCACCTTGTGGGGGCGGGCAGCGTGGTCCCTTTGGATCACGCCGCCGATGATGCTGTTTCCGCTACTTCTGCCAATTCTAGAGCCATCATCGATACCGGGCATTCTGGTGGATCACTGGATGATCTACCTTTTCTTTTTCGGTGTCCCGCTCGCGCTTGGGGCCTATTGCTGGCGTCGCGCTAGCCGAATGAGCGGCAACACGTAGGTCTCTATCATCAGCCGACCGACTGCTTTGCGCCTCTGCATTGATGCAAAACTTTTGATTTTTGCATCGGGAACGACCGGGTTTGGTGGTTAGCTGCCGTTCGTCTTTGGTGATATGCTGTGTCGATGACCGAACGTTACGAGCCCGCTTCCGATTTTTTAAAGGCAGTTGTCGCCGAGGAAGTGCCGCTTTCAGGTTCGGCCTTTGCTGACGCGAACATGCGGCAGCTTATCGCGATGACGCGTGACGACGACCTCTCTAACCGCGACTGGGCGACAATGCTTCTTGCATCAGAAGAGGCCGATACGCCCGAGATCCGGGAGGCACTGCTATCCGCCGCTAACGATGAAAACGACGTAGTAAGAGCAGAGGCGCTGGTCGGTATTGCGCAGCGCGATCCGAGGCTGGCGTTGCCGCTAGTTCTGGAGGCATTGTCTGGCGAACAGGTGAGTATGCCCGTGTTTGAGGCCGCCGCGTTGGTTGCCGATCCCGCCTTGGTCGATGTGCTCCGGCCCTGGACTGAGCCGTCAGATGACGAGTGGCTCGACCAACTTGCGCGCGAGGCCTTGGCAGCTTGCGAAAAGATCACGCCCTTCCCTAGCTTTTGAACTTCCGCAAATGGGGCGAAACGAGAATGACCGCTTCAAGATTTCGACAATAGGCGTCCAGGCGCTGCCGCAACGGCGAAAACTGGTGGAAAGCCAACATCCCAATTTCGTCATCAACTCAGTTGTTTCAGCGCGTCGCGGACTTTTGCGTTAGCGATGGTGATGAGTTTCGCATGGTAGCGGTGATGGCGACGATGGGTTTTTTGCCGTTGGCGCGCAGGCGTTGATTGAACTGGGCGAGTTGGGGGTGATGCCTGGCTGCTGACAAGGCGGCCATGAACAAGGTGGGCTTGAGGGTCTGCCTGCCGCCGCAGGTTCTGCGGTAGCCCTCGCGGTTTCCGCTCTGTCGTGGATGGGGTGCGAGGCCGGCGAGGGCGGCGGCCTGCCGGGACGAGAGGGTTCCCAGCTCGGGCATGAAGGCGGTGAGTTCCAGCGCGGTGACCGGCCCGACGCCGGGTATCGATCGCAAGGTCTGCACGGTGGCTTCGAGCATGGTGTGCCGGCGCACGAGATCGGTCATCGCCTTGGCGAGCTGGCCGATGGCCTTGTCGAGCGCGGCGATGACGGTGCGCAGTTGCTGCGCGACGGCTTGTGCGCCCGGAGCCTTGAGGCGGTTGCCCATGGCGGTGCGCTGGCACACGAGGTCGCGCCGGGCGCCGGCCATCGCTCGCAACTGATCGCGCCAGGCTTCGACCGGCGCCCAGCGGGCGAGCCGGTCGTGGCGTTCGGTGCCGTAGCGGGCGATCCAGCGGGCATCGATCGCATCGCTCTTGCCCTGGATGCCGTGCGAGCGGATGAACGCCTTGACCCGCCGCGCGCAGGCGCGATGGGCGGGGCGACCATGCGCCAACAAGGCGGCCAGCAGGGCGCTCTCGTAGCCGCCGGTGGCCTCGCATACGACCAGGCAGTCTGGATCAAGGCTGTGAGCGAAGGCGTCGAGCGCGGCGGGAGTGTTGGCGATGGCGCGGGTGGCTTGTGTCGCGGTATCGAACACGACGATCTCGCGCTTGGCGACATCGCAGCCGATCACATGCGGCAGGCTCTTGTTGGAATCGGGCATGATCGTCTATCCTTGCCGGGCTTGCGATTGTCTGCGGGCATCCAAGAGCGGCCCTGGCAACTCACTGTAAATGCTGTTTCAAAATTCCCCATAAGTGGGCTCTCTCGCACTTTTGGTGCAGGTCAGGCCATCACGCGAGCTCGCAGGAGGTCCAAGCCCGCGCGGCCATACATGGACCGCTTGATGAGTTTGAGCTTGTTGATTTTCCCTTCGACTGGACCCGTACTCCATGGAAGCTCGATGGCGGCACGGACAGCGTCTAAATCGCGTACCAGGCCACGGGCGAAGGATGCGATGGGGCTCTCAAGTGCCAATGCCAGCCATCCGTCGAGCGCGTCAGCTTTGCGCTCCACCAGCATGTCATGGAACTGGCGTCCAAGGTCAGCAGCTTGCGCAATGGCAGGTGAGGCGGCGCGCAACGCATCGATGAAGCGCGTATCTGTCAGGTGAACCATGTTGTCGGCAGTGCCGAGCAGCCGAACTATCTGCCGCGTGCTTGGCGGTTTCCAGCGTGGCAAAGAAGATCGGGGGGCAGGTTCTTCAATTCCGTCGCGGATTCGGATTTTCACCCACTGACGGAACCCCTTCACGCTGCCCGAGTAGCCGAGCTCACAAACCTCACGGTAGAGCTGCGTGGCATTACGACAGCCATCGGCCCAGCGCGAACGAACATAGGCGTCAAAGGTGCTTGCAGGATGCCGGAATGCTCGTTCCCATTGACCCGGTCGACGATTCAGAAGCCATTGCCGGATCGTTTTGCGATCACGACCGGTTTCCTGGGCAATGGCTGATATAGTCCAACCCTTCTTGCGCAGGGCACCCACCGTATCGAACATGGCTTGCCGACGTCGGCGACCGCGGTTTCGCTTTTGGGCGGCGGCGGTGGACATCCCTGGTCTCGTGGTGCTTTCCTGCGTCCTTATCGGTGCCATATCATGCGCGAGCGATTGGCCCACCTCGCGTACGAGCTTGTAGCGTTTTTCTAGTGCGCTGAGCACCGCATCCGAACAATTGCGCAGCATGTGCCAGCGATCGGCGACCTGTCGCGCCAGAGGTGCCCCTTCACGAGCACCTTTGGCGTAACTGCCCCCGCGATCGCGCGCGATGATTTCGGCTCCGGGATGGGATTTCAACCAGGCGGCAAGCGTCCCACCCTCACGATCCGGTAGCAGGTCTACGACCTTATTGGTCTCGAGATCGAGCAAGACGGTGCCGTAACGATGACCTTTCCGCCAGGCCCAGTCGTCGACACCCAAAACCCGGGGCGATCCTTTCATAATCTGCCGGTCCTTCCGAACCAAACGGATCATCGTATCTGCGCTGATCGGCATACCAATACGATCAGCAAGCCGCGCCCCAGCTTCGCCTCCAAGTGCCAGCCTGATGGTGCGCTGGATTTCGCCTAGCCGTACCGAACGTCTGGCGTGACTGGTGGCGACCTGCTCCGCGCGCTCGACAAAGATCCGCCGTTTGCAGCTCCGATTGGAACAGCGCAGACGGCGCACTCGCATGAGCAAGGTTACGAACCTCCCCTGCCAGGGCATGTCTGCGATGCGCCGCTCATATCGGCTGTGCAGCCGTGCAGACTTTCGCCGACAAGTCGGGCAACGTGATGCGGTCATTCGAGAGCGGCACTTGATAACGACCCTCTCAGGGCAGAGCATGACACGCTCCACAACCAACTGGCGAGGAACGAGCGGTAGGATTCGTTTGGACACGGCTCGGAAGCTTCCATTTACGGAGCAATCAGGAATCCCTCAGATTCATGGTTTGTTTCACCAGCTGCACCAAAAGTGCGGGAGAGCCCACATTTGGGGAGATTACGACCAGCACTCACAACTCACCAAGCGTTTGCAACGAAGCAGGCAGCCGACCCAGATGACGACGGGCGTTAGAGCCCCATTGCGAGACGGTCCGGCTGCCCGCGCCCTGGGTGGGATGGCCATCCCACCCAGGGCATCCTCAACGGATCACCCTTCATACCAAATACGCAACAGACAATTGCGAGCGCAGTTCGACGCCTCGAACATCTGTATGTATCGCTTGATTCAAGCACTTAGCACGAGTGGTTGGAATTGGCGCTCTCATTTGAGAGCACGCTGTCGACATGACCCTTTGTTTTTCCGTTCAAAAAATCTTCGAGCAACACGAAACATTCGTCGCGTACACCATTTGAGGGATGCGTAAATAAGCCACGCGTCCTAATGGTACTGCTTGTAATAATTTGTGAATCACGGGAGCAAAAAATGAACAAAATCACCAATTTATTGGCCGCAGTTTCAATTTTGTGCGGATCAGAAACCCTATTGCCTTCTGTTATGAACAGCGCAGCCCACGCACAAGCTGACGGTGATAAAAAGTGCAGCCCGGATGGCTATATTATGACTTATAATACGATCCTGAAATCTTGGAGTACAAGTTTTAGCAACAGATGTGGGGGGGGTAATTACTCAGGAAGCCGGGATGATGGCGACGAAAAATGCGGCCCGGATGGATACATCCTTAAATACGAGGCCCAGGGGAATGGCCGATGGAAAGAAACGGCTCGTAAATGTAAATAAAGATATCCGATTTGACGATTTGATTTTTGAAAAAAGGATTACTCCATGAGATTAATAATCAAAAACACAAAGATCTTGTCCATAATCGCGATAGTGGCGACCTGCGTCGCGGGTTACGGCGACGCTCAAGCGCAAACGCGCGTTCGCAAAGCGAATCATAGCGGGTCCTTCTGCAAATATGGGACTGCTGAAAACTATCCGGACGGAGGCGTTAAATCTTGCGTCATCGTTAGTATCGGGAGCACGACCTTGTCGGTCTATTCTCCGATCGGCAAGTATGGGAGCAGCATGGTGGGATGCCAGCCCGGATCCTCGGTCACGTTCCACGAACATGGAGGTGTTCAAAGCTGCGTGCTGTCATCAAATGTAACTCTGGCTTCTGAAAAGCCGGGCGGGGTAGTCGGCTGCAAGGCTTACAGTCAAGTATACATTGACGAAAATGGATATTCAGACTGCTAGAGTATAATGAAACTTGCCTTTATCCGAAAATTATTGGAGATGTATTTATTACAATGCGGATATTCCTGCCCGGCCATTTGGGCAGATCAAACCGCAATTCTAAGACAATTAGGACAGGCACTTGGTCTACTCTCAGCTATAACCGCCAAGTAGCTGGACCAGCTCAGTCTGACGATGGACGCCCGTTTTGCTAAAGACCGAACGGAGATGTACTCGCGCAGTGGCATAGGCAATCCGCTCGGCTGCCGCTGCTTGATCCAGTGTGAGGCCCTCTAGCAAACGGCGAGCAATTCGGGCTTCGGTCGGTGTCAGATCAAACAGCAGCCGCAGAAGGTCGGCATTGGGAAGTGACTTGTTCTTTCCCGCTGCGGCGAGAAGCAGCAGACCATCGGCCTCAAACAAGTCCCGGGCGATGCGCCGAAGGGGCAACAGATGGACAACGCAAGGTTCGAAATCCGGGGTGCGGCGTACAACAACGGACTTTGCCTCTGAGTCCGTTCGACCGCTCGCAGCCAGAGCAGCGTCGAATGCTTGGTCTAACGCTTTGTCAGTAAACCTCAGCCTGGAGCGATGTTCGATCATCAGATCGCCAAATCGGTCTGTGAAAGCTTCATTGAACGCACGCAGCAAGCCGTTGCGCCCAACCACCCCTGCAGCTGCACCCAACGTAGCCAAGCCCTGAACCATCGCATTCGCACGGCCAAGATACATCCGCGACATCAAACTGAGCGCGCGACCGATGTGGGGCCTCAGAGCGTCCAAGTCCGGCAGCGCAGCTCGTGCAGCTTCATGCGATGAGAAGCCCTCCAGCGTCATCACACTGAGGTCGTGGTAAGCACCTTGAACGACCGTGCCCGCTGCCGCTTCCGCGCCCAATGGGATGAGGAAGTCTCGATACACCGGCATGTCCCGCAACTCAGGCACTGGCCGAAAATCCGTGTCCGTCACGAAGCGTGGCTGGAGGGCTGCGATCATGGGAGTGCCGCGCTCGTTAAGTTCCATCCAGCCTTGGTCGATATAATCCTGGAAAAACTGGTCAATCCCGGGCGATGCCACGTGATAGGCGGCTCCCTCCCCTCCCGCAGCGAAGATGACAGCCCCTTTTGCCCCAAATAGCCGCGCGAGGTCGTCGAGCACGGCGGGCCAGCGATCGGGCAGCGCCGCCGCTTCATAGAGTCTGTCGAGAAAGCGAACTGTATCCATCGTAACCCTTAGTGCGGTCGTTATCTTACCACATACGCGGTATGCAATAGAGTTCAGCATATGCTTCGTGCCCGAAGAGTTCCGAACCCGACCGGAGATGTTATATGCCGATTTCCCACTGTGGCGCCATGCAGCGCTGCCGCCCGCGGCGGCTTTCGCGAGCCTTTTCTTTTCGGACTGGCAACAGTTCAGGAAGCCCGTTTTCGCAATAGCGCTGATGCGAAGGTCAGCACCTTGGGCACGGCCTGGTGAGGCAAAATCTAAATTATAATATTTCGCCATGAGTCAAATTCAGAAAGCTACTCTTTAGTAGTTAGAGTAGATCCGATAATTAATTATGAATTAGCAATTGTGATTTTAATTACTTAATGCTCAGTAAATCCGTTAACACAATAACCTATAAGGAAATTAATTATATTGCAAAGATTAATTTAGGCTCGATGGCCACCGATGTAAATTGTTATGATAAATATATTTATAATCGAAAAAAATATACACATCTATATATATAGATCAAAACATAGTGCAGGGTATATTACCATATCATCTGAGATATTCACTAAAATTCCATAATCACGTTAAAAATTAGGAGGATTTTATGTTTTTATCTCGAAATTTAAGTTTTTTAATATCAATGGTTATATTTTTATTGACTTCGCCTTCTTTTTCTCAAACGGCCTCTTACTTAGATTGCGCGACAATAATTAATAACAGTAAAGACATGGAAAAAGAACATTACAGTATTTCTGGAAATAAATTTTATCGTTATAATTACAGCGTCGATATATATGAAGAAGGTCTTGTGAGGCCCCAAGATTGTAAAGTTTCTAGTGCTATTGTAGCATGCAAGAGGCTTTTCTCGGACGGATTTCTTCTTTTAAACATAAGTCGCATTTCTGGCGAAATCCGAGAAACACTTATGACAAACAACCTTGTAAATTACACCAAAGAAGGAAAATGTTCGCGTGGAATGAGTCAGGTCAGAGGCTTAAAGCCAAAATTCTAAGTGCATTGTCTTCTTCGCGACGATACCGGCCCGATGGTGGCGAGCCGCCCCGAAGACCAGTCTGACAAAGCGAGCCAAAGCTGCTCGAATGGCTCGCTGGGCTCTGATTGATATGTGCCTACCCCCGCCGCGAGGAAACGTCTTGTCCGCGGTGGCGGCACATAACTGGTATGGGCACAAAACTTCGACAATATGAGGACCGCGGTCGACAAGATCGGGACGGGGAAGGCACGGCAGGTCAACGCCAGGTTCGCCGCCATCGCCCGCCATTATCTGTTCGAGACCGATTTCTGCAATCCGGCCTCAGGCTGGGAGAAAGGGCAGGTCGAGAAGACTGTTCAGGATGCCCGGCGGCGGTTATGGCAGTATTCTGCGCGAGGTTGGCCGGATCGAGCGCACGCTGTTCATCATCGAATGGATACTCGATGCCGGCATGCAGGGCCGCGCACAGGTCGGCCTCAACACGGGCGAGGCGCACCACGCGCTGAAGAACGCTTTGCGTATTGGCCGCCAGGGCAAAATACGCGACCGCACTACCGAGAGCCAACACTACCGGATCGCCGGGCTTAACTTGCTCACCGCCATCATCATCTACTGGAACACGGTGCATCTTGGTCATGTCCGTCGAGGCCAGACGCCGCGAGGGACTCGATACCCCGGACCACCTCCTAGTCCATATCTCACCGCTCGGATGGGCGCACATCTTTCTCACCGGCGAGTACCTCTGGCCCAAGGACACCGACGCTTAGGGTGTCATTCCGCCCTCAGCTAGAACTGACACAGGCTCAAAGAAGCGTTTCGTATGGCGCGACAATCCGGGGCTCTTCCGCACATTTGATGCACGTGAGGGATTCACGTGCGACTCGCGCAAGTGCATAGGGTTGGGATTGCGGTCAGCGGTGGTAAACGCGCGTGTTCCAAAACTCGACGTCATCAGTGCCAGATGGTTTAACAATTACGGGGCGATCTGACGGAGAGGGCAAGATCACGTTGAGGGCAAGCCCGGCGGAGCTTTCGTCACGGTGTCCAGCATGCGGTCGATGTTCGGACCGCGTCCACAGCTATTATCATCGGCGGTTAAACGATCTCCCGTGGCACGGGCAGATTGTCGAACTGCACCTCACTGTTCGTCGCTTTCGTTGCCGGAGACAGGACTGCGTCCAGAAAATCTTCACGGAACGGTTACCTGATATAGTGGCTCCCAGAGCACGCCGCACTACCCGTTTGAGCGAAAGCCAGCGCGCTATTGGGCTGGTAGCGGGAGGAGAGCCCGGATCGCGTCTGACGTATCGTCTGGCGATGCCGGTGAGTGGCGATACGTTGTTGCGCATGATCCGTTCGGCGCCTGTGCCCGATTTCACAGCACCGACGATCGTAGGCATCGATGACTGGGCGTGGCGGCGTGGCCAACGCTATGGAACGATCATCTGCGACCTGGAGCGCAATCGCGTGCTCGATCTGCTTCCCGATCGTAATGCCGATAGTGTCGCGCGCTGGCTTGAATGCTGGCCTGGGATCAAGGTTATCGCCCGCGACCGAGCTGGTCTGTATGCCGATGGCGCGCGCCGTGGCGCTCCTGGCGCCATTCAGGTCGCCGACCGCTGGCACCTGCTCAATAGTTTGGGCAAAAGTCTTCGCCGCGCGGTCGGGCGTCACCGCGGCGCAGTGAAGGTCGCTGTCCAAATCATGACCTCCGCCTTGGCCGCAAAAGCCTATATCTCTGCGTCGCCTGCACCTGGACTTGCCCAGTTGCGAGCCGAGCATAAGGCCGCGCGGGGCGAATGCTGGAGGGAAATCTCGGATCTGCATGCGCAGGGAACGCCGACGTCCCGGATCGCTCGACAAGTCGGGATGAGCCAGCGAACGGTTCAGCGCTGGCTTTCCGCAGGCGGCGAGCCTGAGCATATCCGACCTCGCAAACCTTCGTCCGTTCTCGCGCCGTTCGAAGATTGGCTCGAAGAACAATGGCTGGCCGGGTGCAAGGTGGGCGAGCACCTGTGGCGCGAACTGAAGAAACAGGGCTACACAGGAAGCCGAGTAACCGTCGCTCGATGGGCCGCCCATAGGCGCGCCCGCGCGAAAGCCGGAGTGCCGGCACAGCCGCGGTTGGCTTGGAAAGCCCCGTCACGTCGTCGCTGCGCGTGGTATTTGAGCCAGGACCTCAACCAGATCGAGGATGAGGATCGACTGTTCCTCGATCACCTCTTCGCCCAGGCCCCGGAGCTTCGCACTGCGGCCGATCTGGCGAAACAGTTCGTATCGTTGCTCAGTGGCGACGACCCCGCCGGTCTCGATACATGGCTGGAGCAGGCCGCCACCAGCGAACTGGCCAGCTTCGCCAACGGTATGAAGCGGGACGTTGACGCCGTCCGGGCGGCGATCACAACGCGCTGGACAACCAGCCCGGTCGAAGGGCAAATCAGCAGGGTCAAGGCCATCAAGCGACAGATGTACGGTCGTGCGGGCCTCCCGCTATTACGTCAGCGGGTCTTGCTCGCTGCCTGAAAATTAGCCGGAGGGCGGTCCCCGCCCACTCAGCCTACATGCATCAAATCTGCGGAAGAGCCCTTGATTGTCGCTGCGTTCTCATCCTGATCGTCGCGCGGCAGTTTCGCCAACAGAGGTGTTCTATTTTCGTTCACTCCTGGCGTACGTAGCGTTTATCAACGAAAGACAGCTCTCAAGGATTGATAACGATCCCGCCCGACGAAGAGCGCCTTATCTGCTGCCCCTGAGCACCGCGCAGAAGGTGCCGTATTTGGAGG